>CAVTVE010000008.1:0-360198 GCA_963738165.1 uncultured Acidobacteriota bacterium | reverse complement strand
ATGGTCGCTAGCCTTGATCGGAAACGCCTTGGCGGCAGACTTGTGTGTAGATGTGTTTGCTCCCGAGGCGTTTTCGATAAGGAGACGAGAAGGAAGCCGCTGGCGCGGCGGACGCGGTGAGTTACCGGGAGCTATGGGTTTTGAATCGGCCTCGGTGCTGGCAGGATGGTTATTCGATTCGGCGCTGAGGACTGGAAACTGATCTGAAGACGCGTCTGGCAAAGCGATGCGCTTTCACGAGTGGCTGTCAGATGTTCACGACAGTGTATCCGGGCAAGCTTCGAAGCGATGCGGTCACACGGGTGCATAGGCGTGCGTGGAGCAAGTCGCTGATACGAGTTGTAGCAGTGGTTCACGATGAGTTGATCTCCATGGAGTCGAGTCTTCGCGAGACGGCCATAGCTCCGCCGCACTTTGGGCAGTGCCACAGCGGAGTAACCGCTGTGGCAGTCTTACGCGGTGGCTCGATGAGCTTATGGTCCGATTGGGCCGCAAGCAGGGTTCTTGCCAAGGGGATGCTCTGGCGGCGGAAGCGATTGCAGAGCAAGCCGAAGTGGCGGATGCGCACGAAGCCTCTGGGAAGAACGTGGAGGAAGAATCGGCGCAGGAACTCTATGGCGTTCAAGGTCATGACACGCTGCTTGTTCCCATGGGTATAGTCTTTCCAGCGGAAGGTAACGCGTTCGCCGTCGAAGCCGAGCAGGCGGTGGTTGGAGATGGCGATGCGATGGGTGTAACGCCCCAGGTAGCGCAACACTTGCTGCGGTCCTCCCATGGCCTGCTTGGCATAAACCACCCAGTGCTGGCGATGAACGGTCCGCATCAGTTGCGCAAACTGTTTCGGCTGCTGAAGAGCTGCGGCGGGGCCGCTGCAGTTAAGCAAGCCTTTGCGATAGAGGCGCCGTAGCCCGGCAATGAACTTGCCTCGGAATACCTTGCGCAGAATCGGGATGGGAAGTAGGAAGCGATAACGTGTACCGATCCAGCGCGAGCGGTCGGGTGCGAGTCCTCCGGCTGGGATGACGCAGTGGATGTGCGGATGGAGCAGCAGGTTCTGACCCCATGTGTGAAGGATAGAGTGGAAGCCGATTTTAGCCCCCAGATGTACCGGGTTGGCCGCCACTTCCAGTAGCGTCTGAGATGTCGCCGAGAACAACAGATCGTAGAACACTGCTGCGCTGGTGAGGGCCAGGACGTTCAGCTCATGGGGCACGGTGAAGACAACGTGGAAGTAGCTGGTGTCCAGTAACTCCTGTTGCCGCGCCTCAAGCCATCGCTGGCGTGCCAGCGCCTGGCACTTGGGGCAGTTGCGATTGCGGCAGGAGTTATAGGAGATGCCGGCTTGATAGCCGCAACGCAGGCACACGTCGAGGTGGCCGCCGAGCGCGGCAGTGCGACAGCGGGAGACAGCACGGAACGCCTTCAGCTGTTGATAGCTGAAGCTGGTCTGATAGCGTTCCAGCAACCGGTCGCCCTGTGCACGGAGGATATCGGCCACCTCCATGACAGGCCGGCTCATGGCTGATGCGGACGGTGAAGCGTACGGCGACTCTGATCGACGCTGTTGAGCGCGAGATCTTCCAGCGGGTTGGAAACCTGCTGCAGGTGTCGTTGCGACAAGTGCAGATACTTGGCCGTTGTCTCCAGATCGCCGTGCCCGAGCAGGAGCTGGATCGTGCGCAGGTCGGTCCCTGCTTCCAGCAGATGCGTGGCCCAGCTGTGGCGCAGCGTGTGCGGCGTTACCCGTTTGCGAATGCCTGCCTGCTTAGCCGCGAGGGTGCATGCTATCCAGACGGTCTTGTCTGAGATGGGTTGCTCAATGTCGTGGCGGGTGCGTGAGGGGAACAGGTAGGTCTGCGGCTTGAGCCAGCGCCAGTGGGCGCGCAGCGTCTCCAGCAGCGCTGGGCTCAGGGGAAGATCGCGATCCTTGCCGCCCTTGCCCTGCACCACGCGAATGATCATGCGCTGACTGTCGATGTCGCTGAGCTTCAAGCGGGCGACTTCGGATCGGCGCATGCCTGTGCCATAAAGAACCATCAGCAGGGTGCGCCGGAACAGGTTCCCGCTGGCGTTGATGATCCGCGCCACCTCCTCCTTGCTCAGGATGCCGGGAAGTCGATGTCGCCTTCTTGGATAGGGCAGATACTCCCGGAACTCGGGTCGCTTCAAGGTGCGTACGAAGAAGAAGCGCAGCGCTGCCACATGGTTCTCAACCGTGGCAGGATCCAGCTTGCGTGTCTGTAGCAGGTAGGCCTGGTAGGTGCGAAGATGCTCCAGACCAAGCCGGTCTGGCGGCTTGCCGAAGAAGCGGGCAAAATCTTCCACCCAACGCAGGTAGTGGCGGATCGTAGTCTCGGCGTAGTTGCGGCGCTGGAGTTCCTCCAGCATGATCTTGCGTAAATGGGTCACATGCACCTCCTGTGACCCACACCCTACACCAGTATGAAAACTCACGGGACACGCACGCGGTAGCGTCCGCCGCGTCAGCGGCTTCGTTCTGGTCGCCTACTCGTCAGTTACCACGAAGACAACATCCCGAGAGTGGTAGAACTCGATTGCATCCCGATGCACGGACATTCTGTGTTCGTTTTACGTGCATCTATACGGTGGTTGGATTTGGTTAATTTCCACCTCTCGATCCTGCGTTTCGGACTCCGTCGAAGAAACTTTCACGCTATCCGAAAGTCGAAGGTGGAAACTTTCACGTTACATGGTCTTGCACTTTCACATGAGGTGGATCGTGGGTGGTGCAAGATAGTGATTCTAAATGCGGACGACTTTCACGTTATCCGTCAACCCACACTTGTTGTTGTTGTTGTTGATGTCAAAGAACGCTTTTGCAAGCAGCTGCCGGGCCGCTCTTATTTAAATGCCATCGCAGGGGGCCACGGTTCCTCCGTCCCCGTCCCCGTCGTCCATGTTCTTGTTCGAGAACCAGATGATCGCAGCTATTTTATTTACCAGCCGTAGAGCCTCCGCCAAATCTGGTTCACCGTGCACGATGCGCGTGCTGTTTTGGTGTCTTCTTGAACGTGTGCAGCCAATCCAGCAACTCATCTACCTCGGGCATGACGAACGGCAAATCTGCAATCGGCTTGACAAAATCGTCATTTCGGTGCAAATTGCGACTGTTAGTCGTAAATGAGTAATGGCCGATCATGAATAACAGTCATGATTCTCGCTCCAGTTCCAGCGCTCTCATCGAAGCGCTCGCTTCCGAGAACCTCCCTCACTTCCAAGGCATGGGACGCCGCCAGCGTCGCGCCGCCGAAACCCGTCTGCGTCTGTTCCGCTGCGCGCTTCAGCTTTTTGCCGAGCGCGGCTTTCCCAATGTCACGGTAGAAGACATTACAGAAGCCGCGGACGTCGGCAAGGGAACTTTCTTTAACTATTTCGAGAGTAAAGATCACGTGCTGGGGGTGATGGCTGAAATTCAGCTTGGCAAGGTAAGAGAAGCGGTCGCGCTGGCCGAGTCCGGCGAACAGACCATTCACTCAGTCTTACATCGTCTGTTCCTTCGCATCGCCGAAGAACCCGGACGCAGTCCAGACCTCGCCCGGGCCCTGATCTCTTCCTTTCTGGCAAGCGAGGGCGTTCGTCACCTCATCGATCACAAACTTTCCGAAGGCCGCAAGATGCTCTCCCAGGTTGTAGCTGCGGGGCAAAAGCGGAGAGAGATCGACCCGAGCTTGAAAAAGCAGAAGGTTGCGATTCAACTCCAGCAGGCGTTCATGGGAACGCTCCTGCTCTGGTCGCTGCAGGGCAGGCCTGCGCTTGAAACCTGGATCGAAGAAAGCTTTCAACATTTTTGGAGGGCAATCGCCATCTCCAGCTAAGAGTACGAACGATGAAATGCAACTGTCGTGCTGTCGTCATCCTGTCGCTGGCAAGCCTGGTCTGCAGCGCGGTCAGCGCAGCTCAGGAGCGGACGCCTTACCGCCTCACGTTAAGGGATGCTATTCAGAAGGCGCTGCAGGCCAACCTCAACGTGCTCGTTGCCGACACTCGGGTCGAAGAAGCCGAGGGCACTCGCATGCGCCGCATGTCGGCTGCGCTGCTTCCGCAGGTACGGGCGCAAAGCTACGCCAATTTCCAGAACCGCTCCCTCCGCGCTTTCGGAATCTCGTTTCCCGGCGTTCCCCCGGTGGTTGGACCGTTTTCCAATTACGATTTTCGCCTCTACGCAAACCAGAACATCGTCGATCTTCAGAGTTATCGCGGATGGAAGGCCAGCGAACGCGCCCTTGATGCCAGCAAAATGGATTACCAGGATGCCCGCGATCTCATCATCCGTTCAATTGCCAGCCTGTATCTCAACGCCCAATCCGCTGCCGCGCGCGCTGATGCTGCCCAATCTCGGGTGACCGACTCGGATGCCTTATACAAGCTCGCCAAAGATAAGCACGACGCCGGGACAGCTACAGGCGTCGATGTTTTGCGCTCGCAGGTGCAGCTTGCGAATGATAAGCAGGCTCTGCTGGTTGCGCAGAACCAATACAAGCAATCGATGCTCGCCCTCGCACGCAACCTAGGACTGACGCCGAGCACGCCTTTGGAACTCGCCGAGCCGCTTCGCTATCAGCCCTTGATGCAGCCTCAGGCTGAGAGCCTCGTGCCCTCTGCACTCCTCGCACGCCCGGACTATCTTTCGCTTGCCAGTCAGCGCGAAGGGTTGGTTCAGCAGCAGCGCGCCAGCCGTGCCCGTTACTATCCCAAGCTAAGCATCAATGGGAACTATGGCGAACTTGGCCGCAGCATTGGAGGCGTGCAGGGCATCGGCCTAATCCAAGGCCAGGTTGACGTTACGGTGTTTGATCGTGATCGCAGTGGTGAGGCGCAGGAACTTGTCAGCCGCGTTCACCGCATCGACGATCAAATCGCCGACTTGCGCCGCGGCATTGAAGAGGACATCCACGAGGCCCTATTGAATCTCGATTCCGCAGCCGAGCAGGTTGCTGTTGCCAAACAAGGGCAGGACCTCGCGCAACGCGAACTCGAACTTGCGCAGGATCGTTTCCAGTCTGGTGTGACCAATAACATTGAAGTGGTTACCGCCCAGGACGAACTCGCCCGCGCACAGGAAAACTACATCCTCGCTGTCTCCACTCACGCTGACGCGAAGTTCGCGCTCGCGCGAGCCGTGGGGGATACAGAGAAGAACATCACACAGTTTCTGGCGAATCCGTAAGCACGAGGTTGAATGATGAAGCGACGCATACCTGTTCTGATTCTGCTGGCTGCGGCAATCGCTGCGGGCGTTTATTTCTATCCGCGCCTCACCAGAAAAACAGAGCCCGAAAATCGCATCACGCTCTCCGGCAATATTGAAGCACACGAGAGCCTGGTGGGCTTTAAGGTTCAGGGGCGCATCGTCGATCTGCCGGTCGAGGAGGGCCAGTTGGTCGAGCAAGGTGCCTTGCTCGCGCATCTGGATGACGCCGATTACAAGCAGAAGGTTCGGATCGACGAGTCCACCGTTCGAGTGCGCAAATCCAACCTTGCACTGACGCTTGCTGGAACTCGCGTGCAGGAAGTGAAGGCATCGCAGCAAACCATGCTCGATGCAGAAGCCGATCTGCAACAGAAAAAGCTCGACTATGACCGCGCTCAGCGCCTCTTCAGCAAAGATGAGGTCTCCGCCCAGGACCGCGACCTTGCTGATACTGCACTGAAGCGTGCCGAGGCGACCTTCAAGGCAGCGCAACAGCGTTACAGCGAAGCGGTCGAAGGCAGCCGAAAAGAAGACATTGCAATCGCTCGCGCCAATCTCAAGGAAGCCAATGCCAATTGGGGTCTATCGCAAGTCAACTTGGACTACACAACCCTTCGCGCCCCCTTTACCGGTGTGATCACCGTTCGCCAGGCCGAACTTGGCGAAGTGGTCGTTCCAGGCACTCCGGTGGTCACGCTCGCCGACCTCGATCATATCTGGCTGCGCGCGTACATCGCCGAAACCGATCTGGGCCGCATTCGCTGGGGCCAGGAAGCAACCATCACCACCGATACCTATCCCGGCAAGCAGTACCACGGACGTATCTCATTCATCTCCTCAAGTGCGGAGTTCACGCCCAAAAGCGTGCAGACCTACAAAGAGCGCGTCACCCTCGTCTATCGCATCAAGATCGACATCGACAATCCTAATCACGAACTCAAACCAGGCATGCCCGCCGACGCTCACATCGACCTCGCTCCAGCCAGCACAACCGCGCGCCAACAGGAAGTTACGCCGCAGAGGTAAGGTGTAATGACGGAGCAACTCCAATCCGCGATCATCGCAACAGGGCTTACGAAAAGCTTTCCGGGCATACTCGCTGTCGATCACCTGAGCTTTGACGTGAGTTCCGGAGAGATCTTCGGCCTCGTTGGTCCCGATGGTGCCGGGAAGACGACTACGCTCCGTATGCTCGCCGGCATTATGCCCCCCGATGAAGGGACGGCCAGCGTCGCTGGATTTAATGTCGCTGATGATCCTGAAGGCGCCAAGCACAATCTCAGTTACATGCCGCAGCGCTTCGGCCTTTATGAAGACCTCACCGTCGATGAAAACATTCGCTTCTACGCCGACCTCTTCGGAGTGAGAAAGGCCGAACGCGAAGAGCGTTCTACTCAACTGTTACAGGCCGCCGGTATGAGCGAGTTCCGCAAACGTCTCGCCGGAAAACTTTCCGGCGGTATGAAGCAAAAACTAGGTTTGGTCTGCGCGCTCATTCATCGCCCAAAGGTAATCCTGCTTGATGAGCCGACCACGGGCGTCGATCCGGTTTCGCGGCGTGACTTCTGGCGCATTCTTTATGGACTCGCCTCGGAAGGTGTGGCGATACTCACCTCTACCGCCTATCTTGACGAGGCTGAACGTTGTCATCGCGTAGCCTTGCTCCATCAAGGGAAGTTGCTCTTCTGCGACACGCCCACCAATCTGAAGGCCAAACTGGGCAAGGGAGTCTTGTCTATCACCTCATCCGAGCCCCGCAGATTGCGCGGTGAACTCGAACACGCGACCGGAATCTCCAGTCTTGTGCTAACCGGCGACGGCCTGCACGTGGTGGTTGATGATGCACAACTCCGCATCCCAGAATTCGAGGCCCGCCTAAACAGCGCGCACATTACATTCGACGCAATTCAACAAGTCACGCCCACGATTGAGGATCTCTTCGTCGATGCGGTCAGCGCTGGAGCCTCATCCCATGCCTAGTGACAACAATTCTGTCGTGATCGAGGACCTCGTCAAGCAGTTCGGTGATTTTGTTGCCGTCGACCACATCAATCTGAAGATCCGCAAAGGCGAGGTGTTTGGATTTCTCGGACCGAACGGCGCGGGCAAGTCCACTACCATCCGAATGCTCTGCGGTCTGCTCACGCCCACATCCGGCCGCGCGCAGGTTGCCGGATATGACGTCGGCCGTAAGCCTGAATCCGTGCGCCAGAACATTGGCTACATGTCGCAGAAATTTTCTCTTTACAACGACCTCAAGGTAATCGAAAACATACGCTTGTTCGCCGGCCTCTACAGCGTGCCTTCAGACCAACTCAGAGAGCGGATTCGAATGGGCATTGGAGATGGCAAACCTCAAAGGCCAGGAGAGTCTGATTACCGGCACGCTTCCGGGAGGGTGGAAGCAACGCCTCGCCTTGGGCTGCGCGGTACTGCACAAACCTCCCGTGATTTTTCTGGACGAGCCCACATCCGGAGTCGATCCCATTTCGCGGCGCCAGTTCTGGGATCTGATTCACCACATGGCCGAGGAGGGCGTGACCGTCTTCGTGACCACGCATTACATGGAAGAGGCCGAATACTGCAATCGTCTTGCGCTGATCTTTCGCGGAAAAATCGTCGCCTTGGGCACGCCTTCAGAGCTGAAACAGAAATCGATGAAAGGCGAACTGCTTCTGGTCGAGTGTGAACCGCTGGGCAACGCCGTGGAAGTTCTGCAATCCGCTCCGGATGTAATGGATGCGGCGGTTTTCGGTAACGCTCTGCACCTGGTGGTGCCTGACGCTGCCGCTGCGCTTCCGCAAATTAAAAGGTATCTCTCGGATCACAACATCACCGTTCGCCATATAGAGCAGATACGCCCCAGCCTGGAAGATGTTTTCGTCTCCCTCACAACAGCGAGCGACTCGCAAAAGGAGTGGCAGGCATGAGCCTCACTCGCTTTCTCGCGGTGGCGCGAAAAGAGGTCGTGCAGATCTTCCGCGATACGCGAAGTCTCATCATTGTCGTAACCATGCCGGTGGTTCTGACGCTGCTGTTTGGCTACGGTGTCAATCTCGATCTCAAGCACCTGCCCGTGTACGTGTACGACCGCGACGGCAGTCAACAGAGTCAGGATCTCCTGAAACGTTTCCAGTCCAGCGCATACTTCGACGTTGTGCGAGTTGTGAACGACTACCCCGCCCTCACCCGATCGATCGATGACGGCCACGCCAAAATGGGCATTGTTATTCCATGGGATTTCTCGCAACGCCTGCACGACGGCCGCCCTGCGCAGGTTCAGGCGCTCGTCGATGGCTCGGATGACAACACCGCCAACGTCCTCATTGGCTATGCCCAGGCCGTTGTTCAGGGCTATGCGTCAGATTTCCAACTCGACTGGCTTCGGAGCCGCGGCCAACTCGTCCAGCCTGCTGCCGTCAGTGTTGAAACCCGCACCTGGTACAACGAGGACCTTGAGAGCAGCGCCTTCATCGTTCCCGGCGTGCTTGCCCTCGTCATGTCCGTGATCGGAGCGTTCCTCACCTCGCTCACCATCGCGCGCGAATGGGAACGCGGCACGATGGAGCAGTTAATCTCAACTCCGGTCACCCCGGCTGAGATCATGCTGGGCAAGCTGGTGCCTTATTTCATCATTGGAATGTTCGACGTCGTCATCTGCGCTTTCATTGCCATCTACTGGTTTCAGGTTCCCTTCCGAGGTTCTTTCTTAACTCTGCTGATCAGCTCCGCCATGTTCATGGTGGTCGTGCTGTCGCTCGGATTCTTTATCTCCGTGATCGCAAAAAATCAGCTTGCTGCAAGTCAAATCGCATTGCTCGCCACTTTCCTTCCGGCGTTCCTGCTCTCCGGATTTCTCTATGCGATTGAGCAAATGCCCATCGCCCTGCAGTGGATCACTCGCATCCTGCCGGCTCGTTACTACGTCTCAGTGCTGAAAAAGATCTTTCTCAAGGGAACGCCCACGGTGTTGCTCTACGCCGACCTGATTCCTTTGGCTGTGTTCACAATCGTTCTGGCACTGCTCGCCACTCGTGCCTTCCACAAGAGGCTGGCGTAAAGGAGAGGACAAGCTATGCTGGCGCGCCTTAAACAGATGTTGATCAAAGAGTTCATCCAGGTCTTCCGAGACAAGCGTACCCGCTTTGTGCTCTTCGGCCCGCCGATCATCCAGATGCTGGTCTTCGGATATGCGGCCACTTTCGAGATTCATCATGTTCCAACGGTTGTGCTCGATCTCGACCATAGCCAAGAGAGTCGCGACCTGCTCTCCCGTTTTTCGTCCAGCCCGTATTTCGACGTGCAACGCCAACTGGTGGATCACCGCGAAATAGGCGACCTCATCGACAAAGGAAAGGCTACGGTCGGTCTCGAGATCAACGCCGGCTTCGCCCAGAAGCTGCGCAAAGGCCAGACTGCGCCACTGCAAGTGATCGTCGATGGCACCAATTCAAACACCGCCCTGATCGCTTCCGGCTACATCTCGCAGATCGCACTCGGCTTCGCCCAGGAGTACCAGAACGATCGCATCGACCGCATCTCTCCCCAAATGCTGGAAGAGATGCCCACGGTGAAACTCGAGCAGCGGCCGTGGTACAACCCCGATCTCAGAAGCCGCTGGTTCTTCGTTCCCGGAATCATCGGCAGTCTTACTCTCGTGCTCGTGGTTACTCTTACGGCTTTTGCCGTGGTTCGCGAACGCGAGATCGGCACCCTCGAGCAGATCATGGTGACGCCCATCCGTCCGGCGGAGTTTATCCTCGGCAAAACGCTGCCCTTCTTTTTGATTGGCCTCTTCGATGTTGTGCTGATTGGCACCGTAGGAACGCTGTGGTTCCAGGTTCCATTTCGCGGTCAGATTCTAGTATTGCTCACGGGCGCGATTCTTTTTCTGCTGTGCATGTTGGGTGTAGGCCTGTTGATCTCGACCGTCTCGTCCACCCAGCAACAGGCGATGGTGACCGCCTTCTTCGTAATCATGCCCGCCATAACGTTCTCCGGCTTCGGATTCCCCATCAGCACCATGCCGCAGTGGTTGCAATATCTCACCTATCTCAGCCCGCTGCGCTATTTCCTGGTCGTGCTTCGCGGCACCTATCTGAAGGGTGTGGGCATGGAGATCCTCTGGCCCCAGATGCTTGCGATGGCCGCCTTGGGAATCACTCTGCTCGTGATCGCGATCCTCCGCTTCCACAAAGCGCTCGACTGAGTTTCGGAGCAGACAATCTCCTAGCCGAATGACCGGATTATCGCAGCAGAAAGCTTCCACTTCGTCCCAAGAACGCCCTCCCAGCTCGTGTGCCGGCTGACAAAGATCAATCGTGCCAATCATCCTCTTCAGAGTTGAAGATTCACGATTTTGAACGGCGATAAATTCATCTGGGCGGTGTTTTTCATTTTTCAGTTCTGATTTGAGCAGCACGGGAATTTTAAAAAGCAACGCAGCAAGCTTCGGTCGTGACCTCACCGTACAAACGACAGAGCAGTAATGAGAGATACACAAACGTAGCCATCTGGATAGGGCTTAGAGGGCGGAGCTATATTCTTTTACGGTGCGAGTTCTTCTTCCCGCCGTGCGGCGCGAGGACAGATTGGGACGTAATGTGTGCTACTTCATAGATGATAGATGGTCTGGAAAGCGGTTATCTGCTGCGGATGGAAGGCTTGGGAGCAGCGCTCCGGGCTACGGGCGTCCGACTGCGGATTGAGCGATGCCCGAGTGTTCCTGCCGATTTCCTGAATCAAGATAGGGCAAGAGACAGGGCGCCCCCATTAAATCCGTTTAACCTTCTCCTGCAGAGTCCGCACACGCTTCTTAATTTCGACCACTCCTGGGGCACGGCTTCCCTCCCACGAAGAGTAAGTGTTGCCTCGTTCATCTCGCCGATTCATCAGAGGTGCTTCGCTTCGACGCATATGCGATAGCCTCTCCGTTCAGGTCGTCATACCAGCCTCCCGTCACCGCGTGTAGCGCAGCCTCGGGTTGCGCCCCGTCAGCCAAGTTGGAGAGCAGGCGGCGCAAGCCTTCCATCCCGTAGGCGGACCGGAGATACTCGACAGCAGACAGCGATTCCAAATATGCTCGTTGGGCCTGTTCGGAAGTCATTCCTTGAAAGGAACCTTCCAATTGCGACAATGGTACGAACTCGCTGGGAGCGTCCTGACGCCCAAGCGATGCAGTCAGAACATCAAGGCTCTTCGGCTCTTCCATCTGGGCCAACCCTTCGTTCAACCACACCGGACAGTGCGGAACTGCGGCATGCACAAACGAATGAGTCAACTCATGCCTCAACACGGATTCCAACTGTGGCGTGATGCTGGAAATCTCACCCAATGGAATTCGCATCCTGCCGTCGTTGAGCGCTCCCACCCAGGTGGGTGACTTTGTAACGTCGGAAAACTGTTGGGCGCTGTAGAAAACGACAGTTACAGGAAGTTTTGGCATGACGCCGAGGTCAGCGGCAAGGTCGTCATAGTCGTGCTCGAGCGTACGAAATAGGGCGTCTGAAAGAGCTTCCACCGGTTTTCCCCCTTCGTACCGCAGCACGAAATGGCCGTGAGCCGTCTCGGTGAAACGTCCTTCCACAGCGGCTTCGCGTTTCGTTTTCTCCAGCAACTCCTTTACGCTCTCGTCAGGAGAAAGTTGCAGGGAATGTTCCCAGGCTGTTACTGCATCTTCCAGTCGGCCAGCTTGGTAGTACGTCTGTCCCAAAATCCGTTGCACATAGGCCGACTCAGGATTCAATTGTGAAGCCTGCTCACCGTGTGCCACCGCATCACTCGTCTGGCCGGAGTTCAGCATTAACACGGCGCACCAAGCCTGAAGACCTGCATTCAATGGGTCTGATGCCACAGCTCGCTGTATGTGGTCGAGTGCCTGCTCATGGCGATTGTGTTCGTGCTCATAGCGTGCAGCCGTAAATTCAGCCGCTGCGGTCAGCGATGGCACTCCCCGCTTCTCGATTTCGGCCAGCGCACCTTCGTCGACGCGGCCTGCGATCAGAATCTGTTGCAGCAGGGCTGCCGGATCAACATTGCCAACCCGAGTAACCTCCGGCATCACGACCACGGTTTTTGGTGGCTGACGAGGTCGCCACTCCATCATCGAAACAGTCCGCCCGAGGATCCAGGTTGTTCCCACCACCACAATGAGAACACCCAACCAGCGTGCCCCTTGTCGATCGCCCATACTCAGAGACATAGGAGTTTACAGTGTAGCCTGTCACACGTGAGAAGCTGTTTGAATCCATTGATGATGTCGCAGTCTTGGGTTACGAAAGGGCGACTCTCAAAAGTGCTTCGCAAAAGACACGGCGGAGTGCCTCCCTCGCGGTTACTAAGGCATCCAACGTGCGCAGGGCTGTCCGGAATGACGGACTAGAGTAGCCCCTCGCGCCGCCGCAGCAAGCATTGGAGGTTAAAGAGGCTTCCTTGAGGCTCAGTTACAAACCCTGCTGCGTTCTCGTATTGGCCGGAGGAGTTCTCTTTTTCGGAGTGGCAATATCCCTTGCGCAAACCGAGGCATCACCTGGTCCGAGCACGCCGGGCGAAGCCATCCCTGGAACGGCTGGAGTGAGCCCGTTCGCGGGCAGTGTGCCGGTAAAGCTCGTTCCGGGGGTGCTTCCGCTTTCGTTTCAGGAGGCAATCGACCGCGGACTAAAGCAGAATCTCGGACTGCTCCTTTCGAGTTCAGACATTCGCTCGGCCCTCGGACAGCGGTGGCAGCAGTTGAGTGCTCTCCTGGCACACGTGACGGCGGCACCTTACGTGGAGGCCTCGGAGATCAATCTCGCCGAGCTCGGCATTACCGGCGCTTCTGGACTTAAGCTCCCGGCGTCTGTAGGTCCGTTTTCTTATTTCGATTCACGCGTGGCGGTGACGCAGTCGCTGTTTGACTGGAAAGCGATCAACGCTACGCGCGCGGCCGGCCAGAGCTTGAATTCCGCCGAATATACCTATAAAAACGCGCGCGACCTCGTCGTGCTTGCCGTGGGCTACAGCTATCTGCAGGCAATCGCGGATGAGGCGCGCATCGAAACGGCGGAAGCACAAGTCAAGGCGGCGCAAGCGGTCTACGACCAGGCAACGGACCAGGTGACTGCGGGCACTTCGGCGGCAATCGACGCCCTGCGTGCCCAAGTAGAGTTCCAGACCCGGCAGCAACAGTGGATTCAAGCGAAGAACAACTTCGCCATCCAGAAGCTGACTGTTGCGCGCGTGATCGGGTTGGCCCCCGAGCAGGAATTCGAATTGACGGACAAATCGCTCTATCAGCCGTTTGAGGCCATCACCTTGGATGAGGCTTTGAAACGCGCTTATGCTTCGCGTTCCGACTACCAGGCAGCCATGACGGATGTTCGCGCTGCGGAATTTGCCAGGAGGGCCGCGGTTGCCGGTTATTGGCCGTCGCTTTCCTTTGATGCCGACTATGGCAAAGCGGGGTCGCATCCCTCCACGTCAACGCAGGTGTTCGACGTGCGCGGAACGCTGTCGATTCCAATTTTTCAGGGAGGCGCCGTTCATGGTGAAGTTTTGCAGGCTGATGCGAGGCTCAAGCAAAGCCAGGAGCGCCTGGACAATCTCCGCGCGCAGGTCGACGCCGATGTTCGTACCGCACTGCTGAATCTGCAATCCTCGGCGGAGCTGGTCGATGTCGCTCGAAGCAACATTGAGTTGGCGGAGAAGACGCTGGCGCAGTCGCGCGACCGTTTCAGTGCGGGGGTAACGGACACAGTGGAAGTGGTGCAATCGCAAGAGACCGTAGCGAGTGCTCACGAGCAATACATCTCCAGTCTCTACAACTACAACTTTGCAAAGATTTCCCTGGTTCGCGCTCTTGGCATTGCTGAGGGGGGCGTCAAGGAATACTTCAGAGGAAAATGACCATGGCGGAAGAGAACCCACCACCTTCGGCGCCTGGGGCAGGCAATGAATCTCCGGTAGGTCCACCGCCCTTGGCGGAGACGAAGGATGCGCCAACAACGAACCCGCGCCGCAAGCGCCGCACAAGGCTCGTGGTTCTCCTCGCCGTCCTGTTGGTAGTCGCCGTCGGCGTGTTCTTGTGGCGCTATTTCAGCAGCTATGAATCGACCGACGACGCCCAGGCAGATGTTCACTTGTATCCCGTCAGCACTCGAATCTCCGGCCATGTGGTGCGGGTCAACGTGGGCGACAACCAATGGGTGCAGCAGGGCACCGTGCTTGTGGAGATCGATCCGACGGACTATGAGGTTGCGGTTGCGCAGGCGCGGGCCAATCTGGCCAACGCCGAGGCAACGGCCCAATCGCTGAATATCACCGTACCTATTACTTCGGTGAACACTTCGAGCCAACTAAAGTCCACGTCGTCGGACATAGAAAATGCCAGGGCGGGAATAATCGCTGCGCAGAAGCAACTCACGGCTGCCGAGGCTCAAGTGGAGCAGGCCGAGGCCAACGATGTGAGGGCGCAAGCCGACCTCCAGCGATACAAACTGCTGGTGGAGAAGCAGGAAGTCGCCCGGCAGGTTTACGATCAAGCACTGGCCACGGCGAGATCCAGCACCGCAAACGTAGCAGCAGCTCGCGCCAGTGAATCCGCCGCGCAACAATTCGTGCAACAGGCCCGGAGCCGCCTCGTACAAGCGGAGGCAAATTACCAATACGCGAAGACCGGCCCTCAGCAGGTCTCATCCACACGGGCTCGCGTGCGGGCGGCAATTGCCGATGTAGAGCAAAAGCGTGCGCTGCTGGATCAAGCCGAGTTGAACCTGCAATACACCAAGGTCGTCGCGCCGGTTACCGGTGAAGTGAATAAGACGGTGGTTGTCGGGTTGAACGTTCAACCCGGGCAGCAACTCCTCACGGTCGTGCCTCTCGATGAAGTGTGGGTCACCGCCAATTTTAAAGAGACGCAGCTCAAGCACATGCGAGTGGGACAGAGAGCAAAAATCCATGTGGATTCGAACGGCAGTACTCTAAATGGCCGGGTGGATAGCATTGCGGGCGCAACCGGTCCCCTCTTCAGCTTGCTGCCGCCGGAAAATGCTACGGGTAACTACGTGAAGATCGTCCAGAGGGTTCCAGTAAAGATCGTTCTGGAACCCGGCGAGAACCGGGACCATAAACTTCGGCCGGGCATGAACGTTGTGCCCGACGTGTACCTCCAATGAGTTCTGCTGCACTCACACTCGACCAGGACGTTTGGCGTCCCAAATACAATCCCTGGCTGGTCGGTGTGGTCGTGTCAATGGCAGCGTTCATGGAGGTCCTCGACACTAGCATCGCGAACGTGGCCCTGCCGTACATAGCGGGGAGTCTGGGGGCAAGCAACGATCAGAGCACCTGGGTACTGACCTCTTATCTGGTGTCGAACGCCATCATCTTGCCAATCAGTGGCTGGCTCGCAGGGGCATTAGGACGGAAGCGCTTTTTCATGGGCTGTTTGAGTATCTTCACTGTGAGTTCTTTGCTCTGCGGTGTGGCGCCGAGTCTCGGATTACTTCTTTTCTTCCGGGTGTTGCAAGGGGCGGGCGGCGGCGGGCTGCAACCGATGGCTCAAGCTATCCTGGCAGACACCTTCCCACCGCAACAGCGAGGCCTGGCGTTTGCGTTATACGGCATTACAGCAGTCACCGCACCGACAATCGGGCCCACCCTGGGCGGGTGGATCACCTTCAACTATTCCTGGCGGTGGATTTTTTTCATCAACCTCCCTGTCGGCTTGGCCACATTGTTTCTGGTGCGGCGCTTTGTCGAAGATCCTCCTTATTTGCGCCGGATCAAGGCGGCAGGGGTAAAGTTGGATTACATTGGCATCGCTCTCCTGACACTCGGCATCGGGGCGTTACAGGTGCTACTCGACAAAGGACAGGAAGATGATTGGTTCGGCTCGCGCTTCATCACGACCTTAATCGTCATCGCGACCGTATGCCTGATCTCGCTGGTGATCTGGGAGTGGTTTCAAAAGGCGCCGATCATCGATGTCCACATGTTCAAGAACTTTAATTTCGCCAGTTCGAGCCTGATGATGTTCACCCTGGGAATCATGCTGTTCAGCAGTTTGGTCCTAATGCCGCAGTTTCTCCAGACGCTGGTGGGGTACACCTCGGAATTGGCTGGGCTTGCTCTTTCGGCCGGGGGGCTTGTTTTACTATTTGAGATGCCCGTCATGGGTCAGCTGACAACAAAGTTGCAGGCGCGCTATCTGATCTCCTTTGGCTGGCTGGCCCTGTCGATTGCCATGTACTATTCCACGAAGCGGATTGACTTACAGATCAGCTTCATTGCCGCCGTGTGGCTGCGCATCGCCCAGGTGATTGGTTTGGGTTTCCTGTTCGTGCCGATTACGCTGGTGGCTTACGTCGGGATTGCGCCGGAGAAGAACAACGCGGTCGCGGGAATCATCAATTTCATGCGCAACATGGGAAGTAGCGTGGGAACGTCCATGGTCACCACGTTGATAGCGCGGCGCTCGCAATTTCATCAGGCAAGGCTGGTGCACGACGCCAGGGTCGACAATCCAAATTTTATGAATACAGTGAACAGCCTGGCCCAAAACCTCGCTCACTCCGGATTGGGCACGTATGAGGCACAACTCCAAGCCTACGCCAGAATTTACCAGGAACTGCAAGCACAGGCCGCAAGCCTGGCATACATCGATACGTTTATGGTTCTGGCCGTTGGAGCGGCGATCATGTTCTTTCTATCTTTTGTTTTGAAGAAGAATGACCCAGGTGGTGGCGGTCAGGTGGAAGTAGGTTAGGGCAGCAAGTGATCGGTGCGATGCAAATGGCGCATTGCGGACGTCGAGGGCCTAGATGATCAGAATCGTGACAATTGAACGGGAGTACGGATGTGGCGGTGGCGAAATCGCTCAACAGCTTGCGGAGCAACTAGGCTGGAAGCTTTGGGATCAGCAGCTGACAGAGGAGATCGCAAGGCTGGCGAATTGTCCAAAGGCCGTCGTTGCGGACCGCGAGGAAAGGACTGATCCACTATATTACCGGCTCTTCAAATCGTTCTTGCGTGGGAGCTATGAGGGAAGCATCAATGCCTACAAGCTCAACCTGGTCGACAGTGAAAGCATTCTGAAATTCACAGAACACGTCGTTCAGCGCGTGGCTAGAACCGGAAACTCCGTCATCGTGGGGAGGGGGGCGCAACATTTTCTCCGGGACCGCGAGGATACGTTGCGCCTGTTCCTTTATGCTCCGAGAGAGCAGAAAGTGCGGCGCCTGATCGCTCGCGGAAAGAGTGAGAACGAAGCCCAACAACTTGTGGATACCGTTGATCGGGAGCGCATCGATTTCATCCAGAAGTATTTCCATGTCGAATGGCCTGACCGAGCCATTTACCACGCGATGATCAATACCGCGCTCAGTGATGAGACCGTCGTTCAGATGATTCTGGATTTGACAAAGCATTTCAATGCAAAAGTCGTAGCCTGAGTGCTCCCTTGATTCCCGCCAGAAGTTTGGGGATGGTAGGGTTGTCGATTTCGCTCATATCTGTGCTGGTCGTAGCCGTAGAGCAACTGGAAGATGTTTAGCTGAAAGCTGGTCGTGAACCGCCGTTTAGACGATGGCTTGTGGCTCCCACCGAGAAAGAGAACTCAATCAAAGGTCGTCGCTCTCAGCCAGGTAGGAATTTTTCCTCGAAGACTCCGGAATTTTACGGATTTAATCGAGCTGTGGAAGTGGCATAGTTCTCATCTGGAATTGGTGCATATGGCAGTTCCTAAGATTTTGGTACGAGCCTGAATTGGCGTCATGAATCATAGGAGGAAAATGGAATCGCATGAAGAGATCCGAGGATGCTCCCATATCGGCGCATACAAATACGAAATCACAAAGGAACTAGGCGCGGGGGGGAACGGTTTTACGCGTTGGAGTTTCACCGTGTACAAGACATCGCCAACCGAGAAGCTAATGGCGCGCGGCGAAGATTCACCGACTCAGGAGCATGCGGAACGCAACGCTCGTCAACTCATTGCACTTTACATAGAACTGGATCGAGCGCCTTAAGTGGATACAGCGACTGTGTAGGTCAGGGCAGTTCGGTCTGACAGACATTGGCACCTCGCTAATTCTTGACTTGGGAGGAACTGTGACGGCAGATGACAAGAGCGACGAATTTGTTTTATCTGCGCTCCGCAACTGGATCTGTCCAGCGTGCGGTGGTGGGCTGCGAGTTTTCATGTGTTTAGGACAGTGCCGTCGCGACTGGAATACTGAATGGCTACGGCTATATAGCAATCCACAGTCAGATCACGATGAGCGTCTGAGAGAGACAAGGCGAGCGACTCGCGCAGCGTGCGCCTAAGTTCATCCTGGCACAAGCTTGATGCGGATTGCGTACTGGATCAATGCTGCGGTGGTTTCCACTCCCAGGGTCTGCATCATGTCATATTTGTGAGACTCAGCCGTGCGCTGGGATATGTTGAGAAGCGACGCAACTTGCTTCATCGTTCGCCCCTCGGCAATCAACTGCAGAACCTCTCTTTGACGAGGAGTTAAGTTGTCAGCCAGTGTAGAGATTTCTTTCTTTGCTTCCAGAAGTAAGCTGATGAGATCCTTTGCGATGTGGGAACTCAGGTAGACCCTGCCTTGCGCGACTTCGCGAATTGCGGTCAAGAGCTCTTCGCCCGGCGATGTCTTCAGCAAATAGCCAGAAGCTCCGGCGCGGAAAGACTGTACTGCCATTTCCGGATCTGAATGCATGGTGAGGACAATAAATTTCGCCGATGGTTGACTGCGCTTGATCTGACGAATCGCGTCCAATCCATTGAGGGAAGGCATGGAGATGTCGGTTACGATGACATCCGGATGGAGTTCGTTCGAAGCCGCAATAAGCGCCCGGCCATCATTCACAACTCCAAGAAGGCTGAAACTCCCTTTTAGAAGGGCGGCGAGTCCTTCTGCGACGATCGCGTGATCATCAGCAAGCAAGACCGAGATCATCAGATTGCCCCGGGGTCACGGAATAGCGAGTACCGTTTTAGCTGTGGCAGCCCAGCACTGAACAAAGACACATTGAACTGAGCAGCAGTCCCGACCCCTTCCTTTGGTGGTCCTATTGTAAGGAGTAACGCGGGGCCGTACAACCGAACTTGCAGCAGCTTACTCCACCTTCGGCGAGCCGCTTAGCTTGGAATGTCTCCTCAAATGCAATGCTGATATGCCGCGACTTCGGAATGCGCCAGCTCTGCTCTGGTGTTACGATTCGCGTTGCGGCTTCGGGTTTGTCTTGGGCGCAAAAGTATCCGGGGCGCGAGGGCGTCCATGCCAGAAAAACAAAGCCAAGTCCTGAACGAACAGGATTGGCTCGCCAGCGACAGTGAGATCAGCAAGATCATTCGCTCGACGGACTGGTCGAATACGCTAATCGGCCCACTCGAATCATGGCCTCACAGCTTAACCAGCGTGTTGAGCCTCTGCCTCCATGCCCGCTCTCCCATTGCGATCTACTGGGGGCCGGAGTACGTGTTCTTTTACAACGATGCGTTTCGTCCGATTGTTGGAGACAAGCAAACGACCATGGGCCGCAGAGGAAGCGAGGTTTGGCCAGAAATTTGGGACACCGTCGAGCCCTGGCTGCAGAGCGTGCGAAACACAGGGCGCGGCCGCTGGTACGACGACCGCCTTCTGCTGATGCAACGCTTTGGATATGTCGAGGAGTGTTATTTCGAATTCAACTTGAGTCCCATCAAAGCCTCCGACGGGAGCGTTGCAGGTATATTGAACCTCGTCACGGAGACAACCTATCGCGTACTCAATCAGCGCCGTACCCAGCTTCTTCGCAACCTGGCATCGCAGACCTCAGCGGCGAAAAGCCCCGAGGAGGCGTGCGCGTTGGCAGCCTCTGCCATTGCCGACGACAGGGCCGATATTCCTTTTGCGCTGCTTTACTTGATTGATAGTGATCGCCGGCAGGCCTGTCTTGCTGGTTCGACCGGGGTGCGTCCAAATAGTCCGGCAGTGCCGAAGTTGGTGAAGTTGAATGCTCTCCGGCAGCAGTCCTGGAGTTGGTCCATCCTGAAAGTCGCACAGACAGGACGGGCCGAAGTCATCTCCGATCTGTCCAGACAATTCGGAATGAGCTTTGAAAGCGCCTGGCCGGAGCCGCCGCGCGAAGCCCTGGCGCTGCCCATTCTCGGCAGGAGCCCAAAAAGCGAGCTGGCCGGCGTTCTTATCGCGGGCGTAAGCCCGCGGCGTGCCCTGGACGAGAACTATCGCGACTTTTTCGACCGCGTCTCCGGACATATTGCCGCTGCTATCAGCAACGCTCGCGCCTATGAGGAAGAGAGATTGCGTGCCGAAAAATTGGAGGAACTTGACCGCGCCAAGACCGTCTTCTTCAGCAATATCAGCCATGAGCTGCGTACGCCGCTGACTCTTATGCTGGGGCCTCTCGAGGACACTCTCGCTCACGCCGAACAAGTGCTGACCGAGGAGGACACTCACGCCCTTGCGGTTGCTCACCGTAACGGTCTGCGGCTTCTGAAACTGGTGAATACGCTGCTGGACTTTTCTCGAATCGAGGCCGGGAGAACCCAGGCTATTTACCGTTCTACTGATCTGACGGCTTTGACAAGCAGTCTTGCCAGCGTATTTCGCTCCGCGATTGAGAAGGCCGGTCTCGACCTGATCGTAAATTGTTTGCCACTGCCGGAAGGCGTATATGTAGACCGGAGCATGTGGGAAAAGATTGTGCTCAACTTGCTTTCCAATGCATTCAAGTTCACCAGTAAAGGCCGTATTGTTGTGCGTCAGCATTCGGCTGGTGATCATGTTGCCCTATCGGTGGAAGACACCGGCTGCGGGATTCCGAAATCGGAGCTGGGCAACGTCTTTAAACGCTTCTATCGAATCGAAGAAACCCAGGGGCGGAGTTACGAAGGGACTGGGATCGGCCTTTCGCTTGTCGACGAGCTTGTGAAACTGCACGGTGGTTCGGTCGGCGTGGCCAGTGCCGTAGGTCAAGGCAGCACCTTCACAGTTACGCTTCCATTCGGAAAAGAGCATCTTCCCGCTGACCGAATCGGCGGTGACCAGGATACCTATTCTGCGGCAACAATCAACGCGGATACCTATGTTGAGGAAGCGCTGCGCTGGCTTCCCGATGCTGATAAAGAGGAATTCGCCGGGGCCGCGCACGCTTCAGTGGAGCCTGTAGAAGGCCCAAGGCCGCGGGTGCTGCTGGCTGACGATAATGCGGACATGCGAGAGTACGTACGGAAGCTTCTCAGCGTTCGTTATAACGTGACCTCTGTTCCGGATGGTGAAGCAGCGTGGACGGCTCTGAAGGAACGTCACCCAGACTTGTTGCTCAGTGATGTGATGATGCCGAAACTAGATGGCTTTGGCCTGTTGAAACGCCTGCGTGAAGATGCCCGGACCAGGTCCATTCCCGTGATATTGCTCTCAGCCCGCGCCGGTGAAGATTCGCGTGTAGAAGGCCTTGAAAAAGGAGCGGACGATTACCTTATCAAGCCCTTCACGGCTCGCGAGCTTGTGGCGCGCGTGCATGCAAATTTGGAGATGGCCCGCATCAGGCAAGACTGCATCCGCATGGAAGAGCGGCTCCGAGCTGAGCAGGAGACAGCCGGGAGGCTCCGCGAGCAAGCTCAATTGCTGGACTTGGCTCCTGTGTTAGCACTGGATCTCGAATACCGCATTATCCTCTGGAATCAGGGCTCGGAGGCGTTCTATGGATGGTCGAAAGCGGAGGCTCTTGGCAGGGTCTCCGAGGAACTGCTGCAAACCGTATTTCCGGGGGCGCTGAAAGACATCAAAGCGCAGCTGTTTCGCCAAGGCCACTGGGAAGGTGAACTGTTGCACTCGTGCAAGAACGGCCGGCGCGTGGCGGTTGCAAGCCGCTGGATGCTGTACCGCGACGAAAACGATCGACCTGTGGCGATCATTGAGGTCAACAACGACATCACGGAACTGAAGCTTAAGCAGCAGGAGACGCTGGCTCTTACGGAGCGGCTGATCAATGCGCAAGAAGAAGAGCGGAGCAGAATCGCACGCGAGTTGCATGACGATCTTGGCCAACAAATCGCGGGACTGAGTATCTGGCTCAGCAATCTCAGGCGGCAGATTCCTGTGCATCAGCGTGAAGCAACGGAGCAAGCCGACCGGCTTCATCAGCGTATTTCAGAGATTGCCGTAGGAATCCGGAACCTGTCGCATCAACTTCATCCTGCAGTCCTGGAGCATGCCGGATTAATTGCCGCGCTGCGATCCTGTTGCGCAGAGTTTTCAAGTCTCAGCGGCGTGAGGGTGTCATTGCAGGCGGGAGATAACTTCGACGATATAGCGTACCCTCTGACCCTCTGCATCTATCGAGTGGTGCAAGAGGCACTGCAAAACGTGGCGAAACATGCGTCGACCAAAAACGCCGAAGTCTACCTGACTCGCGAAGACGGATTCGTTCGCCTCGAGGTGTCTGATCACGGAGTCGGATTCACTCCTGGGCAGGCCCGTGCCTCGGGAGGTTTGGGCCTCGCCAGTATCAAAGAGCGCGTCAGACTGGCGAATGGAACGTTCACACTCGAAAGTGAACCGAAGCGAGGCACCACGCTGCGAGTGGAGATACCAATATCAGGGGCGATGCTGGGTTCGCTTGCTGCCTGAAAAGGCGCTCCGCGCCATGGTATGATCCCGTTATAGACACTTGGGCCTTTGTGCCTTTTTTCGGCATAATAGTAGTGGGTCTTTTGCGGGCCATGGCGGCGAATGCATACTGCGGATTGGTCCGAGCGCAGGAAGACCGATTTTCGGCTCGCTCATATTTCCCCGACCTGATCGAAATTAAGAAGACGGCCCACCGTGCCGAGGGGATTTCCCCTCCCATTTAACTGAAAAGGATGTTTTGAAATGCCCTTGAACTGTGGAATTGTAGGCCTGCCCAATGTTGGCAAGAGCACCATCTTCAATGCCCTCACGGCGGCCAAGGCACAGGCGGCCAACTACCCCTTTTGCACCATCGATCCCAACGTGGGCGTCGTCAGTGTTCCCGACGAGCGGCTTGACCGCATCACCGCGTTCGTGAAACCGAAGAGCATCGTTCCGACAGCCATGGAGTTCGTCGATATTGCCGGGCTGGTGGAAGGCGCAAGCAAGGGCGAGGGGCTGGGCAATCAATTCCTGGGACACATCCGTTCAACCGACGCCATCTGCCATGTCGTGCGGTGCTTTGCCGACCCCAATGTGATTCACGTGGCTGGCGGAGTCAATCCGCTGCATGACATTGACGTCATCAACACCGAACTGCTGCTGGCCGATCTTGAAACCGTGGAAAAGCGATGGGCCAGGATCGAAAAAGCCGTTCGCAACACCACGGACGCGAAGGTCAAGTCCGAGGCCGAGGCCCTGAAAAAGATTCTCGAAGCTCTTCAGGCCGGTCGGCCCGCCCGCGTCGTCGAACTCACCGCAGACGAACGGGTTGCTGCCTACGATCTCCAACTGATCACCGGCAAGCCGGTGCTCTTTGTGGCCAACGTCGATGAAGCGGGCCTCAAAGACGGTAACGAGTGGGTGGCCGCCGTCGAAGAACGCGCCGCGAAAGAGGGCGCTCAAGTGGTGCGTATCTGCGGTGCGATGGAGGCCGAGATTGCCCTGCTCGAACCCGCCGAACGGGCGGAATTTCTGGCCGACATGGGCCTCACTGAACCGGGGCTGAACCGGTTGATTCACTCCGCGTATCGACTGCTCGGACTCATCACCTACTTCACCGCCGGCGTGCAGGAGGTGCGCGCCTGGACCATTCCCAACGGCACCAAGGCTCCGCAGGCGGCCGGCGTAATCCACTCCGACTTCGAGCGCGGCTTCATTCGCGCCGACGCCTACCATTGCGAAAATCTCTTTGCCTTGGGCAGCGAACAGGCCGTAAAGGAAAAAGGCCTATACAACTCGGAAGGGAAGGAATACACCGTTAAGGACGGGGACATTCTGTTTTTCAAGTTCAATGTGTAGAGGAGAGTCCTGTTCCTACCGGATTTCCTGAATCGTGGTAGCGCAAGAAGCAATCTGTCTTTGCCAGTGACGCAAACTATGAAGCTTGATTGGAATGTCGGTCCGCTTGCGGATGGACTTCGATGTTACCGGAGTCAGGAATTCTTCTCTGCTCACGAGAACTGGGAGAGTGTCTGGCTGAAGTGCCAGGAGCCGCAAAAATCCTTTCTACAGGCGCTGATTCAAATGGCGGTGGCATGCCATCATCTTCAGCGAAACAACCTGCGAGGAGCCGCATCCATGCTCAACAAGGCACTGCGGCGGCTGGAGCCCTACCCAGCGCTCTTCGAAATGGTGGAGGTCGCTGCGCTCCGTGAGGAGGTAAACGCGTGGCTGGAGTTGCTTGAGGCACCCGATTCAGCGATTTGCCCATCTTTTCCGCAGATTCGGCTAACCAGCCTGAGCGGTTGACGCAGCGCCTTTTCCCGTCGCAGCCGGCAATGGCGCATGCAGCTGTTTCCGCTGAACAAAAGCCGGTTCACCGATGTTTGATGAACTCGCCCGTTTGCAGTTCGGTCATTGCCTGGCGTAGCTGCTCCTGTGTGTTCATCACGATCGGGCCATACCATGCAACCGGCTCCTCAATCGGTTTGCCGGATACCAACAGGAATCGGATGCCATCGCTGCCCGCTTGCACCACGATCTCGTCTCCTCGGTCAAAGAGCACCAGCGAGTGATTGCCGATATCGTAGATGGGCGGCCCGTCCGGTTTCGCGACCTGCTCGGTCAGGACCGCGCGTGCTTCCGAGGAGTCGCGGAAGGTGCCCGAGCCCGCGAAGACATACGCAAAGGCGTTGCGCGTGGTTTCGACCTTGAGCCGCCTCCGCTGTCCTGGCGGAACAGAAACATCGAGATAATTCGGATCGGCAGCCACACCTTCCACCGGCCCCCTCTTGCCCCAGTACTCGCCGCAGATGATGCGTACCCGGGTACCGTCATCGTCGGTGATCTCGGGAATCGCGCTCGCCGGAATGTCCTGATAGCGTGGGTCGGTCATCTTCAAAGACGCAGGCAAGTTGGCCCAGAGCTGGAAGCCGTGCATACGGCCTTGCGGGTCGCCCTTCGGCATCTCCTGGTGCAGGATTCCGCTCCCAGCGGTCATCCATTGCACGTCGCCGGCGGTCATTTTGCCCTTGTTGCCGAGACTGTCACCGTGCTCGACCGAACCGGCCAGCACGTAGGTAATCGTCTCGATGCCGCGGTGCGGATGCCATGGAAATCCCGCAAGATAGTCCTCTGGATTTTCATTGCGGAAGTCGTCCAGCAGCAGGAAAGGATCGAATTCTTTGCTCTTTCCGAAGCCGAAGGCACGCTGCAGTTTGACGCCGGCGCCCTCGATTGTGGGCTTCGTTTGAATGACCTGTCTGATTGGTCTGAGTGACATAGTGTTCCTCTTTCCGCCAGCGAGCACGCGAGTTGCACGTGTCTCCGGCGTTCGCATACTCTTTAGATTCGTGATGCCGATAATCGTTGCAACAAATAGTTGGTCCAGCAAAAATCAACTCACCCGGCTTCGCGATAGGCGCAGCAGTTCTGCCAAAACCTGCAGGCGCTCCCGCCCCAGATGGCCTAATTGTTTGCGATGGGTGGCCTGCACCGGTTCATCGAGTCGGGCGAGCAGTTTTAGACCATCCTTCGTGATTCGGGCCATCACTGTCCGCCGGTCGGAGGTTTCACGGCATCGCGAGATCAGGCCGCGCTTCTCCAGACGGTCGAGCAGTCGGGTTATGTCTGGGTCACGGGTGATCATGCGGCTGGCGATTTCTCCGCAGGAGAGCCCTTCGGGTGCGCCGCGCAAAATTCGGAGCACGTTGTACTGCGTCGCCGAGAGCTCCTCAGTCTTGAGTACCTGGACCAGACCGCGGGACAGCATGTCGGTGGTCCGCAGAAGCTCCAGGAATGCCGCCTCCTCAGAGCAGCCTACGCGTCGACGCTTATTCTCCGGCTGATTCGTTTCATTCACAGCAAACGAATTTACTCGTTATAACGAATACCGTCAAGACGGGTAGCCTCAGTTTCACAAACACGTGAAAACAATGCCGCTGACTAGCAATGAATTATTTTTTTGCATTCACGTTGGAAAAACAGGTGAGTTGAACGTGCAACTCAAACATGCTGGATCAATAACTACCGATTCCTGCTCTCGTTTCGCGGCCATCTCAAACGATGCTTTTTCGCATCTTTGCCCACAGTATCGCAACCAGCTGCTTGCAGGCGTGACTTGCAAAGCACCATAAGAAGCCAACAAAAAAAGCCAAACATATTGAAAGGAACTCTCATGAAACCCTTATCTGAACAGCTTCAGGATCTAGCCCAACGCGCCAAAAAGATTGAAGATTCCGCGTCCGCGGCGCGCAAGAAAGATCAGGCAGAGCTCGAACGTCGTCGTGACCAACTCAATTCTGACATCCAAGCCACTGGGCAGAAGATTGAGACCTCTGCTGCCAATGCCAAGGAGAACGTCCGCTCCGGATGGGCTGATATCAAACGTCGGATCGATGAGCGCCTCACCGCTGCGCGAACAAAACTCCAGGAACGTAAGGCGGAGCGGGACGTGAACAAGGCCGAACGCCAAGCGCAGGCCGCGGAAGACGACGCGGCAGATGCCATCGCCTTTGCCATTTACGTCCTCGATGAAGCTGAGTACGCGGTTGTGGATGCTGCCCTCGCTCGGGCGGCCGCCGACGACCTTCGCGCCGCAGCTTGAATCGTCTCTTAACCACGCCAGGACGCTAGTGGTGTTTCTGGGCGAGTGTTCGGCAATCCGAAATTCGTGGAGGCAATCACAAGCTTGGAACGGGAAGTTGGCATTGCTACACTTGCGGAGAGGAACTGACTTCATGGTCACCATCGATCTCTCAAAGCAGGTGCGTACTGAGGCAATTGCTTCGCTGCAACGCTATTTCGAAGAAAATATGCCCGAAGCACTCGGCGAACTTCCCGCCAGCTTACTGCTGAATTTCGTGCTCGAAGAAATTGGGCCCGCCATTTACAACCGGGCAGTCGCTGACGCACAAGCACGCTTGCAGTTGCGCGTCTCCGATCTCAGCGGGGAACTCTATGCTGACGAATTTCAGTACTGGCCTCGAATTGACAGGAAACGAAAGAATCGCCGGTAGGAGGCCTCACTCCGTAGCGGTCCTGGGCGCGGGCGCTTCCTCATAAAGTTCGGCGTCCTTGTGGCTGACAATTGCCAAGGGAAGCAGGAATACCAGAGGGACAGTGATCAACGTGGTTGCGGAATTGGCGACGACGAGGAAGTTGAAGGGCAGGTGATATTGATCCAGCAGCTTGGAGCCGAACCAGTCGGTTCCGAACAAAGCCAGGTTCCGTACGCTCATCATCAGAGAGAAGCCCAAGCCTTCGCTGCCGGCGGGAGTGGCGCGTACGGCGAGATCCATCAGCGCCAGTTCCGCCAGGGTGTATCCGAAACCGTTAAAGCCTTCGATCAACTGAGCCCGACCGACGGAGGAGTAAAACAAGTAACCGAGATTCGCCGCCGTGCCAAAGAGCATGCATAACCACAAAAGAGTTCGCAGATTATATCGGCGGCACAGGAAGCCATAGCCGAGCGCCGCCAGCACGCCAAAAACCCCCGATATCAACTGCAGGAATCCCTGCCCTTGCGTATTGAGGTGCAGCTCGTTTTGCTGTTTATAGAACACCGCCGTGGAAAAACCGGGGGCAACATAGAACAGAGCCATAAGCCCGGCGGCGGCCCACATCGTCCGCGCGGTTCCAATCTTTACCAGTTGCTTGCGGGCGTTGCCCAGAAGTTCGCGGGAATCGATCCGTATGCGCTTCTCATGCAGGAAGAAAATGGTGACCGGCACCAGCAGGAACATGATTCCGCCGCAAGCCGTTGCGGTCCATCCGAATGCAATACTGGCCAGATATCCGGCGGTAGGGCCCACCAAGATGAAGCAGGCCTGCGACACAAATTGCCGGATGGCAGTCAGGCGTCCCGAGCCCGAGGTGGCTTGTGCGGTTTCCACCATGTAGCCGCCCACCACCGTGCTGGTGATCACCATGAACGTGTTGATCACCATGGAAACCGCCAGAAGCTTGCTGTACTGGTGTGGCGTAACGGCCAAGGCGAACCACGAAAGTACCGCCAGGATAGTGCCGCCCAGAATGTAGCTCTTGCGGCGGCTTCCGAAGATCGGGAAAGCATCGGTGAAGATGCCGGCAAAGGGCTTGAAGTACCACGCCAGTCCCACCCAGAAGAAGAATGCCGCGTTGGCGGTACGGTCAACGTGCAACTCGTTCTTGAGAAGGTTTTGCAGCGGAATACGGCCCAGAACCTGCGTCTGCGCCAGGGTAGTGGCTAACACTCCGGCAACGATGACAATTGCCGCGTGCTTGAAAACCGTGTCGGATCGGTGCTCGGTGGTGGATGCCGTAGGCATGGCCATATTGAATCCTAAATGATTTTGACCATGCTGGATTGTAGGCTCATGCTGGCCCTTCCGCAGGGCTATCGAATCACCGGAGAGTTGGCAGTAAAGCTCAGAATCTCGAAACGGAACGTTTCGCCGATGATGCGGCAGGGCGCACGTATCGGCGCGCACCCTGCGATGTAGGCACCGCTTTATTTCACTTTAGATTGCCAAAGCCCGAGCACAGCGCCAGTCGGATCACGAATGAAGCTGAACCAACCCATACCCATCACTTCCGTTACGTCCTTCATGACCTCGGCGCCGAGGGACTTTGCCTTCTGAGTCGCGGCATGAATATCATCCACTGCAACGTAGGCAAGCCATCCTAACGGTCCGCCCGGAACCTGCTTCATGATACCGCCTCCAGTGCCTTCTCCCACCTTCACTATGGTGTAGGAGCCGTCGTGTGCGAGAGGCTTGGGCATTTCTTCGAATTGCCACTGAAACAGCTTCGAATAAAATGCCTTTGCTTTTTCCGGGTCAGGGGTGTTCAGTTCCACGTGCACGAATGGATTAGGCATCATTTCTCCTGGAGCGATGTCACTCCATGGCTTCAGGGTGCATGCGAAGAAGACTCGCAAGGGTGACAACGCTGACTCTGATGAGAATGTCGGCCGCCGAGTTGGAAAGTGCGTCGAGCAATCGCTGAGATGCTCTGAAGACGTTTCTGCGTCTCGCGTACTACCTTCAGAAACTCATTGGCCCCGATGCGGCGCGCTCTGGTTCCGCCTGTGATCTTGGCTCTGATTACTTCTTTTCACTCGTAATCTTCACGGGTGCGTGATCCGCAAATTTCAGTGTAGCCGTCAGTGAGTCGCGTGAATCGAACTCCTCTTGCGTGAGCGGGAACGAGACAAGGACAGACCCGATGGCCTTCTCCATTGGCGCAAACTTTGCGTCTCGAACCAGCCCAGGTTTGGCATGCTGTTCCAGTGCAGGGAGGGCTTGGAAGTAGCGAGGAAAGTCACTCACGGGCGCGAAGTCGTCGTTGAAGTCCGAACCCTTTGCGTGGACAGCGATGTTGATGTTGTTCAGCCACAGAGGCTTTTCAGTTATGTTCCGGAAATCCAAGGTGATGATGGCAAGCGAAGTATTCTGGCCGGGAACGGCTACGGCAAATGCCTCGTCTATGGATCCGCGGATCACAGGCTTAGCGCGGAATACATATGCAAGAATTCCGATAACGACTACTACCAGCAGCATGGCCACCACGATGGGAACAGCATTCGGCATCGTGTGCTTGAAACTATCAAACTCCTCCGTCATCGGAACGTGAGCTGGGTTGTGCTCCGGGGGATTTGTCGGCGAAGCCATGCGTCCTCCTTCAGGCAAGTGTGAGATGCCAGAGTGCATCAGAGGGTTTGCGGGTAATTCGCCGGGAGGAACTCCCGCTCGCACCAGGCGCTTGTCTCCGGGTAACTCGTTCGTGGTATATTCTTGGCCGTTTTCAGGAGGCAAAATGCGACGAAGGCCTGCATGCTTCACCCTCATCTTTTTTCTCACGACATTCGCGGTCGCACAGCAATCCGCTGCGCCCGCGCCGCCAGCAGCGCATCATGCGCATGCAGCTCAACCGGCGCCTTCGCCTGACAAAATCTGGTCGGGCCTTATGGACGGAAACAGGCGCTTTGTAGCGGGCAAAATGAAGCCGCGCGCCGTCGTCGGGGTTCGTGAGTCGCTGACGAAATCACAGCACCCGAAAGCGATCGTACTGAGTTGCTCAGACAGTCGCGTGCCTCCGGAGTTGGTCTTCGACCAGACCTTGGGCGACCTGTTCGTGGTGCGCGCCGCCGGAAATATCGCTGGTCCATTGGGGCTCGCCAGTATGGAGTACGCTTACGATCACCTCCACAGCACGGTGCTGGTGGTTATGGGACACACCAAGTGTGGCGCCGTCACTGCTGCCTGCTCGGGCGAGAAGATGCCGACGGCGAACCTGCAGGCGATGGTCGACCAGATTGATCCTGCGGTGAAGAAGGTGAAGGATTCCGCGACGGGAGACGCGCTGGTCGAAGCCGCAATCAAAGAGAACGTCCACGAAAGCGCAATGGATGTGCTGGCGCATAGCAAAGTACTGAGGCAAGCCAAAGAACAAGGCAAGTTGACGGTAATCGAGGCAGAGTATCAGTTGGATACCGGAGAAGTGGTTCGACTGGACAAGACCGCGCAGTAGAGAGTGTGTGGTCAGGACTGCCCGGCCAGTTTGGCGTTTAATTTCGCTGGTATCTGCGGGGTCTCGCTTTGGCCGCCTGATGTTCAACAACATCCACTACCGGTTGCGCGCAACTCCATTTGTTGAAACAGGAGTAAATTGACAACGCTCACCGCAGTTACGCCCATGCACCAGGAGCACAGAGCGTGATAGCGCGGCCACTGTCTTGCAGCCTTCAAAACGCCTTCGCAAGCGTCGATCCAGACCTTAACTTCTACAACTCTGCGAAGCACACGTGAGTTACTCTTGCGAGCAGCCGCCTTCGCAAGCGCGAAAGTTGTGGCGTAACTGGCAATGCCAACCAGAGCGTCAGGAACACCGAGGATCCGGGATTCTTTTGCAGATATAATGCGCTCGGAATCAAAAACTTCGCTGGACGGGTCAGGTAAACGCGACAAAGCCCCTAGCTGATAGGCAGTGATGACCGCCAGCGTACCCATCGCCGCAATGCTTCCACAACATATCCCTTGAAACTGTTTTCGTCTGCACACAGTCTGTCCCTCTCGCACCAGACCCACGAAATTGCCTAAGCTGCGATGGATGTAACAGGCCCGTCGAGTGTTGCATTGCCGTGCGACCGCGGCGGTCGTGGTACTTACCCGGCCAGCAAACAAGGCCAGCCGAAAACCGACTGACCTTGGACCTACAGGATGAGATGCTACTTCAGACCCTTCACGTACGCCGCAACAGCCTTGATCTGATCGTCGCTGTACCCGGCAAATCTTGAGGCGTGCGGCCCTTTTTTGCCGCCGTTGGTCAGAACATCGGTCACGTCCTTGCCCTTGATCGATGGCCCCATTTTGCCCTCACCAGTTGTCCCATGGCACATAGCGCATTTGTTAAACAGCGTTGCGCCGTCCTGAGCGATCAGCATACCCGTGCTCAAAGCCAGCATTGCGGTAATCATCATAATTTGTTTCATGGTTAGTGTCCCTTTCCTGCGTACGATCAGCATAAACACTGGCTCGAAATGAGAGTTGCGGGACCGAATGGAATTTACTCGCTAGATCGACAGAGGGCGTGCATACAATTATTGCTCTCCGGCAGGAACTTTCTACCTCTCTGAAGGTGAGGCAGAATGCGCTGTCGTCATCTACTCTTTTGCAAGACAGCGTTCGGCATTACGAAAGCAACGCATCGCGTGATTTCAATTCCTGCCAGTGTTGAAGAGAACGACAAATATCGCAGTGACAATCGGCCATGTCCTTCTGTCTAGCGCATCTTTTTTCGAATTTATCGGTATCTCTGGCGGCCAACTCCATTGCGACAATAGACGTGTCTGAAGCAATAATGAAATCGCGACTGGAAGGCGGGCGGCGCTGATATCGATGACGGCGAAAGTATTTTACCTGCACCGATCCATATCTTTCGATTTTCAACCCACTCCCCCATGGACATAAACGTGCTCTATCTAGCTCGACGTAATTCATAGTGAAATCGACGTTTCTATTCATGCGTGAGGTGTCTCTTGTCGAAGGGTACCATTGCTGAGCAAAAGGTTTTTGTCGTTGATGACGAGGTGCAGATTGCCGACCTGTTGAGTCTCAACCTGCGGGCGGTATCGTCCGATATCGAGACGTTTTACGATGCCCGTTCAGCCTTGCAAAGGGCGAGTGATTGTTTACCTGATATCTTGGTTAGCGATATTACGATGCCGGGGATGGATGGGATTACTCTGGCCGAAACATTGCAGAGGCAAAACCCTAACTGCAAGGTGATTCTCATCTCAGGCAACCCCGACTGGAAAGTACGCGGAGACTCACAAAGTAGCAGATTAGGTAATTTCACCTTCCTGCTGAAGCCCTTCTCCATAAAGGAGCTCCTGTGCCTCATCACATCGAAGTTGCAGCCGAGATTGCTGCCAACGGGGTAAATCCCCCCCGCAAATCGGAATACATTGCGCTACCGTACGAGGCTCGGAAAGAGATGCCAAACTTGATTGGAGCAATTGATCAGGGCACAACCAGCTCACGATTCATCGTCTTCGATCGTTTCGGAAGGATCGTCAGCGCTGCACTGAAGGAACATGAGCAGATCTATCCGAAGCCGGGCTGGGTGGAACACGATCCTGCCGAGATTTGGCATCGCGTTGAAGAAGTGATCAACGAGGCGATGCGAGCCAAAGGACTGAGGCCCTCAGACCTGTCAGGCATCGGCATCGCCAATCAGCGGGAAACCACGTTGGTGTGGAATAAGAAAACGGGGAAGGCCGTTTGCAATGCCATCGTATGGCAAGACACAAGGGTTGCCGGCACGGTGGCGGAATTCTCGGCCCAAGGCGGGCAGGATCGCTATCGCGGAAAGACCGGTCTGCCACTGGCCACTTATTTCAGCGGCCTGAAGTTGCGCTGGATTTTGAACAACATTGCCGGTGCCCGCGCCGGTGCCGAGTCTGGGGAACTGCTGTTTGGAAATATCGATTCGTTTCTAATCTGGAATCTGACGGGTGGCATTCGCGGCGGCGTACATGTAACAGACGTGACGAACGCCAGTCGTACCCAGTTGATGAATTTGAAAACCCTGAACTGGGACGAAGACATTCTGGAAGAGTTCGACATTCCGGCGTCCATGCTGCCGACGATTGCATCGAGCGCGGAAGTGTATGGCAACGCCGTTCTCGACTCTATCAAAGGCGTTACGATTGCCGGCGATCTTGGCGACCAGCAGGCGGCTCTGTTTGGTCAGGCATGCTTCAAGCCCGGCGAAGCCAAGAGTACGTATGGAACCGGCAGCTTCATGCTGATGAACACCGGCGAAAAGATCGTTCCCTCCCAGCACGGCTTGCTGACTACAGTGGGCTACAAGATCGGAGAAAAGCCGGCGGTGTATGCGCTGGAAGGCAGCATCGCGATTACCGGCGCGCTGGTACAGTGGCTTCGCGACAACTTGGGAATCATCGCCCAGAGCTCGGATATTGAGCCGCTGGCCCGCACAGTCAATGACAATGGTGGCGTTTACATCGTTCCAGCCTTCTCCGGACTCTATGCGCCCTACTGGAAAGACAACGCGCGCGGCGTCATTGCCGGCCTTACCGAGCTACGTAAACAAAGGCCACATTGCGCGCGCCGTACTGGAGGCAACTGCATTCCAGGTTCGCGAAGTTATTGACGCGATGGAAAAAGATTCCGGCATTAAACTTACAAACCTGCGCACCGACGGGGGCATGGTTCAGAACGATTTACTGATGCAGTTCCAGGCCGACATCCTGAACAAGCCGGTAGTTCGTCCGCTGATACAGGAAACAACCGCACTGGGCGCAGCATACGCAGCGGGCCTGGCCACCGGCTTTCTCAAGGACACCGATGACGTGGTTGCCAACTGGGCGGAAGATCATCGATGGAACCCCGCGATGGAAGAAGAGAAGAGAGCATCGTTGTATCATTTCTGGAAAAAAGCTGTTACCCGGACCTTCGACTGGATTGAGTAACGGAAGTTCACGAACTGCATTCCTGCTCGTTCCGACGCAAGCTCCTGCAAAGCATTTTCAACAGCGGTTGCTGGCTCTTGAGTATGCGCTTTTTTGCTTCTGCTAAAGAAAACCATCCGCCTCGATCAACCTCGGGGATCTCAATCAGACGCTTCGACCGCGGAGGCCATTCGATCTGACACAAATTGCTTTTCAGCTGCCGCGGATCGCAGTTTCCCTCGAATGCCCATGCGGTAACGGTCTTTCCGCCGGCCTGCTTGATCGTGCCCAGCTCCAGAAAGTACTCCCTTGGCCGTGAATCCAGTCTCCTCAAAAAATTCACGCCGTGCTGCGTCCAGGGTGTCTTCGCCTTCTTCATACTCGCCCTTTGGAATCGACCATGCACCATCGTCCTTCTTAGCCCAGAACGGACCGCCCGGATGAACTAAGAAAACTTCAAGGTCTGCGTCAGGGCTTCTGTACATCAGTAATCCTGCGCTTTGCTTCGACATTGCTGAGCACTTTCACAACTTATGGATATGTTTGCCGCACCGCCTTACGGTTCAGTGGGGCCAGCTCCAGCCCGCTTCGCCGCCTCCTTCTTCTGTTCCTCGTAGTTCTTCCAAGCGAGCATGCGCCGGTGCTCGCGCTGCTGTTGTGCCGCATACTGGCCATCTGTTTGCCGGTGTTTATTTTCGGTACCAAAACGATAGAGGGTAGAGTGATCTCCGCCGACTGAGGGCACTTTCTCCGGTTGCTTGATGGCGTGCTGCATGTCTTTGTAGCCCTGCATCCGCATCTTCTCAAACGTCGCACGAGAGAAGTCGGCGTCGCTGAACGAGAACTGTACGTCCTGATCGGCGTTCTCGAACATCACCTGGCACACTTCCAGGTGTCTCGGTGGAGCAGTATGGCGTTGAACCTTGTGTTCGTGATTTCGAACGACGAGTTCGGCCGTGTTCTTGCGCGATCCATACTGAATTGACTTCTGGCGCCACAGCACGTCATCCAACGACTGTGGTTTTTCGTCGTGTTTGCGATCCCAGAGGTCAATCAGAAATACCAGGGTGTCTTGCGTAAAGTCTGCGATCAAGTCTTCTTCGAGCGCCTCGATGGGCGTGTTGGTGGACACGCCGCCGTCCCAATATAGCTCAGTCTCATTGCCGCCATCGATTAAGATGGGCGGAAATGCCGGTGGCAACGCGCCGCTGGCCATCACGTGATCGGCTTTAATAGCCAATTTTCCAGGCCACTCGCCTCCTTTGGACTTTTCCGAATCAAAGTTGTTGAAGAACACTACTTCGCCGTCACGGACGCGTGTTGCGCCGAGGCTCAGCCGGACTCCTCCGGGCTGATTGATCGAACCCCAATTCACGTGGCGATTTAATGTTTCACGCAATGGTTCGGTACCGTAGAATGCCAACTCGTTCTGGTCCAGTGGGCGGAACCACTGGAGAAACCAAGGGTTCAAGAAAGGATTCATCACACGCGAGGTGAAGAAATTCTCCTGCCCGAACAAGTTGTACGCCATCCACATCCAGTCCCCGTACTTCGGCTCCAAAGGCGCCAGCCAGCCAGGACGGAGGAATCGAGGAAGATTTCGCCAAAAAGAGGTGTAGTCGAACGGTAAGAATGCTGGCGATAGAATGTCATCCCAAAGGCTGTTCAGTTCTTCGGCAACGTCTGCTTTCTTATGACCGGCGATGATTGAGGCATTGATCGCACCAATCGAGATGCCGCCCACCCAATCGAGCGTCGCTTCCTCACCGTTGGTGGATTGCTGCCGGAGTTCGTTCTGCAGCGCTTCGTACGCTCCGACCTGATAAGCTCCCAGTGCTCCTCCGCCCTGAAGAAGTAACACGATCCGCTTGTTTGTGAGTTTCAAAGGTTTAGCGTGGATTGCTGCTGGATTCTGTTCCGTCATACATTCCTCCTTGGCGTTCCGGAAGAAGTATCGCGCGTTTCTGACGTGAGAAGTGGGGCTAGCGCGAACAAGTTAATTTCCCGGTCAAAATTGGGAATCAGAAGCGTTCAGCAACGGATGCGTGATAACCAGTGATTGCATCAAAAGCTTAAAACGATCATTTATGCGAATGTGCGCGGGAGGAACAAGATGCAGAACAAGACCACAACACAACAGGGCCAGCAACTAGCAACGAACGCGGGGGAATTGCTGATCGGAAATGATCTCCGTGTCAGGCGACTCGGCTTCGGCGCAATGCGAATCACAGGCAAAGGAATTTGGGGAGAACCGGAAGATCGACCTGAGGCGATCCGGGTCTTGCGACGCGCTGTGGAATTGGGAATCAATTTCATCGACACCGCGGACTCCTACGGGCCGGAGGTCAGCGAAAAGCTCATAGCTGAGGCTCTGTATCCTTATCCGGCAGATCTGGTCATCGCCACAAAGGGCGGATTCCTGCGGCCGGGGCCTGACCAGTGGGTCGAGGACGGAAGGCCGGAGCACCTGAGATCCGCCTGCGAAGGCAGCCTGCGCCGATTGCGCCTGGAAAGGATTGATCTTTACCAGTTGCATCGAATCGATCCGAAGGTTCCGGCCGAAGATCAGATCGGCACCCTGAAAGAGTTGCAGGCACAAGGAAAAATCAAACATATTGGTTTATCGGAAGTGAATGTGCACCAGATCCAACACGCGCAAACGATTGTGCCGATCGTGAGCGTCCAGAATCGTTACAACGTGACTGACCGCGGATCGGAAGATGTTCTGGAATATTGCGACAAAAAAAAGATGGCTTTCATTCCTTGGTTTCCACTAGCGGCGGGTCAAGTCTCCGGCGCAGACAGTCCTCTCGCTCGTCTGGCTGCACAATTGAAAGCTACGCCAACACAGGTTGCTATAGCATGGCTGCTTGCACGGTCTCCAGTGATGCTGCCGATCCCGGGAACCTCGAAGGTTAAACACCTCGAGGAGAACGTAGCTGCAGCCGCTTTGAAAATTGACCCAAACCAATTGCAGGATCTAGGTCGTGCGGCTTAGGTTTCACGCTCCCTTGAGCTTTCTATAGCGGCGGATCAAGTTGTTCGTTGAACTGTCATGGCCGAGCGGGGGCTCTGTCTTGCTCTCGAGTTCAGGGATGATCCGCTGTGCCAGCGCCTTGCCAAGTTCGACGCCCCATTGGTCGAACGAGTTAATCTCCCAGATGGTGCCTTGGGTAAACACGCTGTGCTCGTAGAGGGCTACCAGCTTGCCGAGCACTTCCGGCGTGAGCCGCTCGGCGAGAATTGTGTTCGACGGGCGGTTGCCCTCGAAGACGCGATGCGGCACCAGCCAATCCGGCGTACCCTCGGCCTTAACCTGTTCAGGCGTCTTCCCGAACGCCAGTGCCTCAGCCTGTGCGAAGACGTTTGCCATGAGCATGTCGTGATGGCGTCCAAGCGGGTTCAATGGCTGGCCGAATGCAATGAAGTCGCAAGGTATAAGCCGGGTGCCCTGGTGAATCAACTGGTAGAAAGAATGTTGTCCGTTGGTCCCCGGCTCACCCCAGTAAATAGGACTCGTTGCGTAATTGACTTTGCTCCCATCCAGAGTTACATGCTTGCCATTGCTCTCCATCGTCAACTGCTGCAAGTACGCTGGAAATCGCTTCAGGTACTGTTCGTAGGGCAGCACTGCAACCGTTTCGGCGCCGAAAAAATCGTTGTACCAGATGGACAGAAGACCCATGAGCACCGGCAGGTTGCGATCCAACGGAGCCGTGCGGAAGTGTTCATCCATCTCGTGAAAGCCGTTCAACATGGCTCGGAAATTTTCGGGACCAATCGCCAGCATCGTCGAGAGACCAATCGCCGAATCCATCGAGTAACGACCGCCAACCCAGTCCCAGAACTCGAACATGTTAGCCGTATCGATGCCGAACTTCGCTACCTCCGCCGCATTCGTTGACACAGCCACAAAGTGCTTCGCAACAGATATTTCGTCACCGCCAAAACCTTTCACTGACCAGGCTCGAGCCGTGTGCGCGTTCGTCATCGTCTCCAGCGTTGTGAAGGTTTTCGACGAGACGATGAACAGGGTTTCCGACGGGTCGAGATCGCGTACAGCTTCCGCGAAGTCAGTGCCGTCAATATTGGAAACGAAGCGGAACGTCATGGCGCGATCGCTGTAATGCTTCAGCGCCTCGTAGGCCATCACTGGCCCGAGGTCAGAGCCGCCGATGCCGATATTAATCACATTGCGAATCCGCTTGCCGGTATAACCCTTCCATTCGCCGCTCCGGATGCGGTTGGAAAAATCAGTCATCTTAGCCAACACGGCGTACACCTGCGGCCCAACGTCCTCGCCATCTACGATGATCGAAGTTCCTTTCGGTGCGCGCAGGGCGACGTGCAGGACCGCCCGCTTCTCGGCGATGTTGATTTTTTCTCCTCGAAACATGGCATCGATCCGGGCTCGCAGACCCGACTCCTCTGCCAGGGCAACCAGAAGCCTTACCGTTTCGTCCGTGATTCGGTTCTTTGAGTAGTCCAGAAAGAGTCCCACGGCCTCGGACGTCATCCGCTCACCCCGCTTAGGGTCATCCGCGAAGAGATCCCGCAGATGTAATTCGCGAACGTTCTTGTAGTGGCTCTGGAGAGCCTTCCAGGCCCCGCGTTCGGTCAGAGGTACAACGCCCTGATTCTTGCTTCCCACTCCTAGCGGTGTTGTTGGCATCTGTCCTACTCCTTTCGCTGTTCCGTCTGTTAAAAATACCACCAGCAAGCTCAAATCATAGAGTAACCGGTCCAGGCTTCGGCTGCGCCCACAGTTCAACTTCTTGTGAACTCTGAAGCCAAAATTGAGCGCCCAATACAAGAGCACGCAGCAACCTTCTCCCACGTGAGTGCCTCCAACTTAGCCCATGAAGAAAGTATTCCAGCAGTCGATCGTTTACTCTGGACTTTTACTTCTATTTCTCCCCGGCATACTCCACGCGCAGTACCTGTCGTATTCGGCCAACGGCAATGCCGGGAATGGAGAGCGAATCTACCGCTCCGCTTGCATCTCTTGCCACGGCAGTGATGGCCATGGCGCTGCGCAAACCCTCAGCGGCTTCGAGCGGCCGCAAACATTTCCGGACTTCACGCGTTGCGACCAAACCACCGCCGAGGTCGACACGGGTTACAAAGCTGTCATAGAACATGGCGGCCCGGCTCGCGCATTTTCCCAGATCATGCCGGCCTTCGGGGAGGCATTGTCCTCGCAGGAGATCGAAGATGTTATTGCCTACCTCCGGCAGTTCTGCCGCGATCCGCACTGGCCTCGTGGCGAACTGAACCTTCCCAGAGCGTTGGTTACGGAAAAGGCCTATCCGGAAGACGAAGTTGTTATCTCTACCGCGGTGAACGTGCAGGGCGCGCCGGGAAATGAAACCCACATCATCCACGAGCAGCGCTTCGGGGTAAAGAATCAGATCGAGGTGGACGTCCCGATCCTGTTCCAGGACCAGCGGCACGTCTGGTATGGCGGCGTAGGCGACATAACCCTTGCAGTGAAGCGCGTCATCTTCTCCAAACTGAATACCGGCTCAATCTTGAGTTTGCAAGGCGGATTCCTCCTGCCCAGCGGCAACCGTTCCAGGGGCTTTGGATCCGGGACTACCACCTTCGAAACATTCGCGGCCTTCGATCAACTGTTCAGAAGCGATACGTTCGTCCAACTGCAATTCGGAGCTGACCTGCCGTTTCGTACCAATATTGCGACACAATCGTTGTTCTTTAATTCTGCCGTGGGCCAAAGCTTTGCCGCCGACCACGGCCTTGGCCGCCTCTGGACGCCGATGTTCGAGTTCCTGGCCATCCGCGAGCTTGCGACCGGCGCCACGACTGACTGGGACGTTCTACCGCAGATGCAAGTGACCATCAGCCGCCGTCAGCACATTCGCGGCAATCTGGGCCTTCGCATTCCCGCGACCAATACGGCGGGGCGGCAGAAGCAATTAGAGTTCTATCTTCTATGGGACTGGCAGGACGGAAGGCTCACCAAAGGTTGGTAATGGGAAAGAAACTGGCTTACGTATTCATCGTCATCGGATTGCTTCTCTCGTTGCGGGAATTGATGAGAGGCGGGAGCAGCAACGCCGCACTGAAGCCGGAGTTCCACCTCTCCGACCGTTGTGTTGCGTGCCACAACGAACTGACCACGCCGAGTGGCCGTGACGTTTCCATTGGCATCGACTGGCGCGCCAGCATCATGGCAAACTCTTCACGCGATCCCTATTGGCAAGCGAGTGTCCGGCGCGAAACCATCGACCACTCCCAGGTGACGCGCGACATCGAGGACGAGTGTTCGGTTTGCCACATGCCCATCACCCGCTACGAAGCCAAGATGGAAGGACAAAAGGGAGAGATATTCGCATTCCTCCCCTTTGACGCGCACCGCAAGAATTCCGCCGCCGCAGAGGACGGCGTCACCTGCTCGGTCTGCCACCAGATCACTAAGGAAAAGCTGGGCACTCGCGAAAGCTTCAACGGAGGATTCGTCGTCCAAAAACCGGCGAACAAGAACGACCACCCGGAGTACGGTCCTTTCCTCATTTCTCCCGGATACGCGCACATCATGGATACCTCAACCGGAGGTTTCCTGCCCACCGAAGCCGAACATATTCGCGACTCGGCCTTATGCGGGTCCTGCCATCAGCTTTACACCACAGCGCGGGGCGCCGGAGGCACGGCGATTGGTGAACTGCCCGAACAGATGCCCTACCTGGAATGGCTGCACAGTGATTACCCCGCCAAATACAACTGCCAGGCCTGCCACATGCCGGAGGTTCATGAGGAGGTACACATCAGCTCAGTTCTTGGCGAAGCCCGTACCGGCGTTCACCAGCACGTCTTTGTCGGGGGCAACTTCTTTATGCTGGGAATGCTGAACCGCTACCGCAGCGAACTTAACGTCGCCGCGCTTCCGCCCGACCTGACATCCATGGCCGAACGAACGCTCGCGTTCTTGCATTCGCAGGCTGCGCGCGTGACCATTCGCAAGGTCGAAGTGCTTTCGGGGAAGCTTGAGGCGGACGTGTTTGTCGAGAACCTCACGGGTCACAAACTTCCCACCGCCTTTCCGTCGCGTCGAGCCTGGCTCCACTTCGTGGTTCATGACCGCAACGGACGGCAGGTCTTTGAATCCGGCGCGCTCAACCCCGACGGCTCCATTGTGGGCAATGACAACGACGCCGACAAGACACGCTATGAGCCGCACTATCGCCAAATCAGCAGCAGCGATCAGGTACAGATCTACGAACCAATCTTGAACGACGAAGAGGGCCACGTTACGACCGGTCTGCTGGCCGCGATCGGGTATCTCAAGGACAATCGTTTGCTGCCCACCGGCTTCGACAAGCGCACGGCAGAGCATGACATTGCTGTGGTCGGCGACGCTGCGAACGACCCCGACTTTACCGCCGGTGGCGACCTAGTGCGCTATTCGATCCCCGTCGCCAATGCCGAAGGGCCGTTCCATATTGAGATCGAACTCTGGTATCAGCCGATTGGCTTTCGGTGGGCGCACAATCTTGCCCCTTACAACGCGACCGAGACACAACGCTTCGTCAGCTACTACGACTCGATGCAGTCCGCTACGGCCACCGTGCTCGCGCATGCAGAAGCCACTTACTAGGCCAGAATGCCCGGTTTTTCTTACTGCGTGAAGATCCAGCAACTCCTCTTCGAAGCCATTGAGCAAACCTTCAGAATGTCACCAGAAAGACTGGCCACCAGCTTGCAACCCCTGCTGGCAACGGCTGCGTCATACAAGTACTCACTCACTCGAAAGTTGGTGCTGGGAGATTAGTCTCAAGTGTTACAACGCTAGAGAGGAGGTACATGATGTACGAACGCTCAGGTTTCAGCTCCTCGCCGGCTCATTCGCCTCTTGGCCGGATACACACATGGCAATACTTGAAGAAGATCGGTGTTCCAGAAATTCCTCCCGCCACCAGCCCTTTCGATCCTGGCTACGACCCGTACACGTTTGAGGGGCACCTCGAACAGAGCTCTCATCTCATGTCGATCCTGAAGATCTCGATGGCTTGCTGGCAGGTGGCCAACGAGAACGTCACCCGGCGCAAGGTGGCTGCGGCTCGCCGCTACAACGTCCCCACCGTCACCGGAGGCGGTCCGTTTGAAGTTGCGGTGCAGCAAGGCCAATTGCCACTCTATCTCGATCTGGTCGCAGATATGGGGATCACGCGCATCGAGGCCGGAGAAGGTTTCACCGATATGCCATTGCCGCCCGGCGAGGTCGTCAGGATGGCGCAGCAACGTGGGCTGAAAGTGCAGTTCGAACTCGGCAAAAAGCACACCGGCGCGTTCACCGAAGACGTTGTAACGGCGCTGATCGAGCAGGGCAAGCGCTGGCTCGAGGCAGGCGCGCTCCAACTTGTGGTGGAAGCCCGCGAAAGTGCCAAAGGCGTGGGGCTCTTTGATGACAGTGGCAACTTCAACGCGGCCTTCGCGGATCGCTTCGCCAGCACCTTCGGTCACGAGAAGGTGATCTTCGAAGCGCCGAATAAGCCCAGCCAATTTGCCCTGTTGGATCACTTTGGCCGCAACGTGCAACTCTGCAACGTGCGCCTGGAGGAGTTGTTGCGGGTTGAGATCTATCGTCGCGGCCTGCACTCCGACGCATTCGAAAAAGACAACCTGCGGCCGCGGATTGAAAAGGCCCACCCGGAAGTCGCGTGACAAGCAGCAATTCACCACAACAAAGTGAGGAACCGCTAAACAGATGAGACCGTCCGTCGTGATCGATTGCTTCCCGTCCAGTGTGGCCCGTTATCAGCACGGGTACGCCATTGTCGCCATCGACGTCATTCGCGCCACGACCATGGCGATAACCGCGGTCGCGTTAGGCCGGCGCTGCTTCGTCGCCGATACGCTAGAGGCGGCGCATTCGATCGCCTCCCGCCTCTCTCAGCCGCTGTTGGCGGGCGAGTTGGCGGGGGACGTGCCTCTCGGTTTTGATATGAACAATAGCCCGGCGGAATTAGTCGAGAGCGACGACCTGCATCGCCCGTTGGTGCTGCTCTCTTCCTCTGGTACGCAATTGGTGTGCAATGCTAGCCAATGTGCCGAGGGCGCATATCTTGCTTGTTTCCGAAACTTCACCGCAGTGGCGCGCCACGTTGCAGGACTTCATTCCCGGATCGCTGTCATCGGCGCAGGTAGCCGGGCGGAGTTCCGGGAAGAGGACCAGATGTGCTGCGCCTGGATTGCGGAACAACTGATCGACTCAGGCTACGCCGCAGAAAATGTCGACACCATGAAGATGGTCGAGCGTTGGAGCGGCGCTCCGCCCTCGGCGTGCCGCATCAGCAACAGCGTGGCCTATCTACGCCGAACCGAGCAACTTCGCGATCTTGAGTTCATCCTCGCTCACATCGATGATGTGAACGAACCCTATGCCGTTCGGGATGACGAAGTGATCGCCGTGGAGATTGCGAAGCAAGCCGAGAGCGGAAGCCGAGCCGCGTAAACGGACCTACTTTATGCCAGAATCCGCAACCATGTCCTCCGCGCCTCTCCGAGTCGCCGACACGTCGACTCCGGTAGTGGTGGTGAGCCTCACCTCGCATGGGCCTTTGGCCGTGATCCGCACCTTCGGGCGGCTGGGAATTCCTGTCTACGCATTACACTCGCGCGACTCCGAAACGGCGCAGCATTCGCGCTACTTGAAGCGTCTCTGGCGCTGGGATTTTCCATATTCGTCCCAAGGCGCACTGGAGACACTGGTGCAGGTGAGCGACGAAATCGGGCGGCGCGCGATTCTGCTGCCCACCTCGGATGATACTTCGATCTTTGTCGTCGAGAACCAGGCCGCACTTCGCGAGCGGTTTCAATTTCCTCAGCAGCCGGTGGCGCTCCCAAGGAACTTGTCGGACAAAAAGCAGATGTACTTCCTGGCGAAGAAGCACGGCATAGCTACGCCTGAGACGGTGTTTCCGCAGGGCCGCGATGACGTCCTGCGTTTCGCGGCCGACGCAACCTTTCCGCTGATGCTGAAGGCCATCGACGGTGCGCGCTCCATCCGGTACAGCGGCCAGAACATGGTGATCGTTCACAACGCCGCCGAACTGCTCAAGCACTACGACGAATTGGAAGATCCTGCCGGGCCCAATTTCATGTTGCAGGAGTATATTCCCGGCGGCGATGACACGATCTGGATGTTCAATGGCTACTTCAACGAGAACTCCGATTGCCTGTATGGAGTCACTGGCAAGAAGATTCGTCAGCAGCCGGTTGGCCGAGGCTACACGTCGCTGGGCGTCTGCCTCAAGAACGAGACGGTGGACCAGACCACGCGGCGCTTTATGAAGGCGCTGGGATATCGCGGCATCCTGGACATCGGTTATCGCTACGACGCGCGCGATGGTGAGTACAAGGTGCTTGACATCAACCCGCGCATCGGCGCCACCTTCCGCCTCTTTACCGGCGAAAATGGCCTTGATGTCGCCCGCGCTCTCTACCTCGATCTCACTGGTCAGCCCGTACCCGAGTCCAACGTGCGCGAGGGCCGCAGGTGGCTGGTGGAGGTGGCGGATTTCAAGTCTTTCCTGGAATACCGTCGCCGGGGCCAGCTTACGATTTTCAAGTGGCTGCGCTCGTTTCGCGGCGTCGAAGAGACCGGTCTCTTCGCGCTCGATGACATGCGGCCGTTCTGGAACAGGTTCATCAAATCGACCTTCAATGGTCTGAAGGAGTTGTTGCCGAAAGGGTCCCGCGTGCAAGGAGTCGCTCTTCACGCGCGTACGAAAAGTTCGCCGTAAATCGAGGTAAAAAAGCTATTTCGTGATGCAAATCATGATCGCTGTGGAACGTTGCTCCTGACAGAGACGCCTTGTGACCAGCGCTGAGATCCAAAGAAAAAGCAGCTTCGTAAAGGACGTGCTCAAGCTGGTGTCGGGCACAACCTCGGCTCAAATTCTGGGGATACTGGGCGCGTTCTTTACCACACGTTTTTTCGCTCCGTCCGCCTTCGGCGTTGCGGCGCTGTTTAGTTCCATCGTCGGTGTGGCGATCATGATCGCCTGCATGCGATACGAGTTGTCGATCGTGCTGCCTGCAGAAGACGATGAGGCGGCAAACGCCGCCGGCGTGAGCTTCGCGTTCCTTGTGCTCAGCACGGCGGTGCTCGGGGGGCTGATGTGGGCCGGTGGAGGACTGCTCTCCCGTCTGCTGAAGGCGCCCGACCTGTACCGCTCTCTCTGGCTGGTTCCGGTCAGCGTTTTTTTCGGCGGGTTTTATGCCATCCTCAACCGCTGGAACTCGCGCAAGAAGCAGTATACGAGGCTGACGCTGGCGCAGATTGTCTGTGCCGTATGTACGCTGGCGGCGCAAATCAGCTTCGGACTCTCAGGCCGCGTAACCGGCGGATACTTAATCGCAGCCGCCGTGGTCGGCAGCGCCGTGTCCACCTCGATGCTGGCGCTACTCACCTGGCGTGAGCATTCGCGCATGCTGCTCGATACGCTCCGTGTGGAACGGGTGCTTGCGGCTCTTAGCCGCTACCGACGGTTCCCGAAGTATGGAGCGGCCAACGCGCTGCTCGATTCGGTTTCCTGGCAGCTTCCGATCTGGTTCTTGTCGGTCGCCTTCTACACCGCGGTGGTTGGCCAATACGCGCTTGGCATCAAATTGCTGCACATGCCGATGAATCTTGTCGGAACCAATGTGGCCATCGTCTTCTTCCAGCGGGCCGCAACCGCACGGCATGAGGGCACGCTGGCGGAGGTTGTCGAGAGCACGTTCGGTTCTCTTGTCACACTCAGCCTGCTGCCTTGCTTGACGCTTTCGCTGGTCGGCAAAGACCTGTTCATTGTTTTCTTTGGAGCGCGCTGGGCGCAGGCCGGCGTGTACGCGCAACTCCTCAGCCTGTGGCTGTGTGTCTGGTTTGCCGCGGGGCCTCTGAGCATGGCTCTGGACGTACTCGAACAGCAAGCATTGCGTCTCCGCCTGAGCGTGCTTAATGTCGTGACCCGCGTGGCCGCTTTGCTCGTTGGTGTGCTCACACACGATCCCTTGAAGATGGTTGCGTTGTTCGTCTTCTGCGCCATTCTCGTGTACGGCTATTATTGCTGGGTGATTCTGAAGCAATCCGGGGTGCCGCTGGGAAAGGTAGTTCCGGTTGTTACGACTCATGTGCTGTCCTTCATCCCGGTGGCGCTGGTCATCCTGACTATGAAGTACTTTGCAGCGCCGCGCATCGTGGTGCTCGCCGCCGCCGGACTTATGCTGGCCGTGTACTATCTCAACATCTTGCGCACTCACCCGGAGGCGCTGGGATTTTTGGCTGCCCGCTTCCGCCGCCGACCAGCGGAGAGCGCGGCGGTACAAGACTTCGAACAGAGGCCTCCGGTCGGTTCAACACTGGGGAACAACTTATGAGTAGTCAGCAGGCATTCACATTGCGTACCGATGGCTGGTACACCGACCGGCCGCTTGCAGTGGAGTTCCCGGCAAACTGGGGAGTGACTGCCTACTGGCCGCGTACTCCGGCTGCACTTTCGGAGCAGCAGATCGCCGAAGCGCTGGAGCATCCGATCGAGCAGCCGCCGATCCGCGAGCTGTGCCGCGGGAAGAAGCGCCCACTGGTTCTTGTGGATGACCTGGCTCGTCCTACGCCTGCGGCGTGCATCATGCCACACGTGCTGCGGCACTTCGACAACGCGGGCATTGCCGCCGAAGATGTCACGGTGCTCATCGCGACCGGCACTCATGCCGGCCCCGAACGCGCGGCGCTGGTAAAGAAGCTTGGGGAGCAGGCCGCGGCCCAGTGCCGCGTGACTGTGCATGACCACCATGGTCCGGTGATCGACATCGGGCGCACCTCGTTTCACACTCCGGTCTTGGTTGACCGGGAAGCGGCGGGCTGTGATTTCGTGATCGGCATCGGCGGCGTTTATCCCAATTACTCGGCAGGATTCGGCGGCGGCTCCAAACTCGCTCTCGGCATCCTGGGAACCCGCTCCATTCTTCACCTGCATTACAAGCACGATCATCCTGGCTGGGGCGAGTCCGGCACGGAGATGCATTTCCGCCAGGATTTGAACGAAATCGCGGAGATGATCGGGCTGCGCACGGTTGTGACAGTGCATGCGGATGCCAACCGTGAGCCGGTGCGCGTGAGCTGCGGAGATCCACGCTTCCATTACTCGGACGCACTCGCCGCTTCGCAGCAGTACTATGGAGCGCCACTTCCCGGCGATGCCGACGTTGTGATCGCGAATGCGTATCCGACCGATACCACTTTGCAATTCGCTCACATGAAGGGCGCTGCGCCGCTGCATCGCGCCGCTCCCGGGGCATCGCGCATCCTGCTGGCATCCTGCCGCGAAGGCGTCGGCCACCACGGACTGTTTCCGTTGATAAACCCGCCTTCAACGCTACGCAAGCGCCTGAGGCGGATCTCTGTAATGAGCTTCGGCGAAATTGCGCGCGCTGTGACCAGCAAGCTTCGCCGCTCCCTGCACTCTGGCCCGCAGCCCGCCGCCGGTGCGCTGCCCTCTCAGTCGAATCCGATCTGGCTTTACCAGACAGAGCCTACCTCGCCCGACCTGCCGGCCAAAGCAGGCATCAGCATCACGCGGTCATGGCAAGAGGTTCTGGACAACGTCGCGCGGGAACAAGGCCAAAAGCAGCGTCTCAAGGTCGTGATCTATCCCTGTGCTGCGATGCAGTTCCTCGATCCCTCACTCGACACAGAAGATTTTTTCAAGGAGCTAAGCAGCGCAGCGGAGCAGTAGCCTTGCATTCAAGGTCGCAGTTGACGACAGATAGTCTGTGGCACGCTGCTGATCCCGCAGCCCCGGCTATACCAGGAAAGGTGCAGGCTTTCTTGCTCTCAGCAATAATGCGCCGGCGCGTCTCCAGTCATAAGCCTGTTTGGCGCCGCGGATCTTCTTTGAAATCTTTTTTACCCACGTCTGCGGAGGCGTTAAAAACAGATCGAGAACCCGTTTGCCAGCGCCGACATATCCTCCTGGAGGCTGCCATTGATCGCGAATCTGTGTCGCGGAGACCCCAGCGAATCCGTGCGCCTGCAAAAGTTGCACATATTCGGTTGCCGAGCGCAAGTGGGCATCTACCGGCAGATGGGTAATCCAGAATTTCCAAGAAGGATTTTCTCGGTAGACGTTTATCAGAATGAAAAGCTCCCCGCCCGGCGCGAGGACTCGATACATTTCATCGAGAGCACGATCCTGATCGGGATAGTAATAGAAGGCTTCCACAGACAGGATCTTGTCAAACCGATTTGATGTCAGCGGAATGGATTCCGCAGACGCCTGAACGTACTCGATATTGGTGAATTCCCGTGAGGACTCCCGGGCAAGAGAAATCATCTCCCCGGAGATGTCAACTCCGACCACCTGACCCGATTGCTGATCCTTCGCAACTCGCTGCGCCAGCAAACGTGTTGCCCAGCCTGAACCGCAGCTCAAATCCAGCACTCGTTGACCGGGCTTCAGATCCATCAGGAGCATCGCCTTTTCAGTGACGTATAGATGGTCGGATTGCAGATTTTGAGCGCGTCCGTCCTTCGCCCACTCATCAAACTCAGACTGGAGTTGTTCGGTTCCTGTCGGAAGCGCGCCTTCGGCACTGTTCCAGAGACGATTTCGTCCGGATTGGTCTGCTGCCATTGTTCAACACCCACCTTGCAAAGGAGTACCTGCCAATATTGGAGGGTTACTCATTCATTGCGGGTTGCACGTGTTTTCGTCACTTGCGTGCGGTGCGTCTCCGGCCTTGCGAAAGACTGCCTCACAGAAATGTGAGTTCTCTGCAAAAAACTCGCCAGGCACGGTGGCCTGGCGAGATGATGGCATCCAAAACGGTTGCCGGGGTGAGTGCGCTTTTATTACTTTTGATAAGCTCCGATGTTCACCGCTGTGCCCTGGCGGCTTACCCCGAGGACATCGGCTGCCGGAGCATTCGATGAGGTTCCTGCGCCGATCAGCGGGGAGCCGGAGTTCACATCGAAGTTTCCTCCGGAGGCAGGAGACGCTTCATCCACGAAACTGGGCGAGGCGGTAATGTTATTCACCAGCGTGCCACCTTCAAGATGATTGCCCGCGGAAGTCGAGGAGGTGTCGTTATTGGAATAGGTATTTCCACTGCCCATCGCGACTCCGCAATACGATGCGCCGCACTCCTGAATATCGTTGCTCACGTTCCCGGCCAGTACGTTGTTGTTGAAAATCATGTTGCTGGCCGCGTATCCGGATTGTGCGCCCACAATGTATCCCCAGTTGCACTTCACCAGGACATTGTTGGTAATGACATCGTTGGAAGGATAGTGATAGGCCTGAATGCAGCCACCCGAAACGTTGTAGATGATGTTGTTCTGCAGCGTGTGATATTGGCTCACAATGTAGATGCCGTGGGTCCACACGTCGCCACTGTAGCCGATATTCCAGATCACGTTGTTCAGGACATTACTATGCTGTCCGCTGCTCGGCCCGGTTCCGGGGAATTGGATTCCACCACCACCGGTGCCATTGCCGCAGTATCCGGACGCTTGGCCTGAGGCGTTTGGAGCCACATCATGCACGCGGTTGTAAACCAGATTGTTGTAGGTCCCGCTCGGCATGATCCCCGTGCAGCTGTTGCCTGAGATATCCAAGCCAACGATATCGACGTAATTTCCGCTCAAAGAGAATATGCCGTTTCCATTGCCATTGCTTCCCGTGAATGCGAACGCCGCTCCTGCGTAGCTTTGCGAGACGAAAGCTTTGTGGCAGGTGGATGTTCCGCTGCCCGACAGATTCACCGTAGATGTCCAAGTCCCGGAGTTGATCAGGATTAACGCGCAGGCTGGCGTTGCACTCGCGGCATGGCTCAAACTTTGCCAGGGCGAGGATGCGGTGCCCGAGTTGCTGTCACTGCCGGTTGCGGAAACATAATAAGTATTGGCGCTGGTGTATCCCTGTGCGGAGCCATAGTAGGCAGCGATGTAGGCGGCGTATGCAGCGCTGAAGGTGGAGCTTCCGGCCGAGGTCGCCGGCGGCGGAGTGGACGGAGCGGTTGGCGCGGCAGCGATGGTGAGTGTAAGCGCGGAGGTGACGGTCTGAGGCTTGCTCTCCGCATCCTTGACAGCAATGGTGAAGGATGAAGATCCGCTGGCAGTCGGTGTGCCGCTGATGGTGCCGCCGGTGGACAGTGCCAATCCAGCAGGCAACGCGCCGGACGCCACACTCCAGGTATAAGGCGAGGTTCCGCCGCTGGCCGTCAGCGTCGCCGTGTACGCAGTGCCGGCCGTGCCACCGTTAAGCGTCGCGGTAGTAAGCTGCAGAGTTGGTACGGTCACGGGCGTTGGGGTCGGCGTTGGTGTAGTCGTAGACGTAGTGGTCGGTGTCGTCGTAGTAGTCGGTGTCGTGGTTGGTGTTGAGGTCGTGGTCGGCGTTGATGTCGTGGTCGGCGTTGAGGTCGTAACCGCGGCGACAATCGTGAGACTGAGGGCGGAAGTAACCGCCTGGGGCGTGCTCTCCGCATCCGTAACCGTAACGCTGAAGGAGGAGGCTCCGCTTGAGGTCGCAGTTCCGCTGATCGTGCCGCTGGTGGAGAGATTCAATCCCGCGGGCAACGCGCCGGATGCAACGCTCCAGGTGTAAGGCGCGGTTCCTCCGGTCGCCTGCAAGGTGAGCGAATAGCCGCTTCCCGCAGTCCCCTTAGGAAGCGACGAGCTGGTAAGTTGCAGCGGGGAGACTGTCGAGGTTGATGTCGGAGCGGGCTTCGGGCTCGATGCTGTCGGGGTCTGAACTTTGGCGGCGCTGGTTCCGCAGCCTGTGAGGGTCGCGGCGAGAAGCAAAAGGACAGAGAATATGAGAAGTCGTTTCATGCAAATCACGATACGGTTCCGCTACCGCTTCTCACATCGGGAGATGCTCTAACACTTCTTAATAATTAAGGCTGCTCTAGTTCTAATGTATTTTTGCAAATGTTGTAAACAAGTTGGTTATAATCTAAGGTTAGGATCAATCCTGCAAAAGAGCTAGCCGCAGGGATTAAGGTCAGAGATCCTGCTTTTGGGGAATTGTCTATCCGGAAATCGCCTTTTTACACGTGGCGCATACGACGGCAGCGCGACGGTTCGGTCTGGGACCCGACAGGAAAGCTCAACATAAATCTCCCAACGAACGCCAATACCAAGGACAATGGTTTCTATGGACGACCCGTTTCTGCAAGCTGCAATTGAGGAAGCACGGCAGGGAATGCGAGAGGGCGGCGTCCCGATCGGTTCGGTGCTCGCACATAACGGCAAGATCATTGGTAGAGGTCACAATCGGCGTGTACAACGAAAAAGTGCGATACTGCACGGCGAGATGGATGCTCTTGAGAACGCAGGCCGTCAGCCCGCGTCGGTTTACCGGGAATGCATTCTGTACACGACACTTTCACCGTGCGCCATGTGCTCAGGGGCCATACTGCTGTATGGAATTCCGAGAGTGGTAGTTGGTGAGAACCGTACGTTCCTGGGTGAGGAGGAACTTCTCCGCTCCCGGCATGTTTCTGTTGAGGTGCACCAGAACGCGGAATGCATCCGATTAATGGGGGAATTCATCGGTCGAAATCCCGCGCTATGGAATGAAGACATCGGGATGTAATGTTTGGGGCGCTGGGCAACTCTGGCCCATGCATCCCGCCTCTGTAACTGGTAGACAGCATCTTTGGTGGGTGGTGATATGCATCAGGGAGTCAAGAAACAAACAGAGTCGGGCGCGGTCCCGCTGCAAAGCGCCGTGTTGTGCGTTGACTGCGAGTGTGTCACCGAGGGGCGATCCGATGAATGCCGCGTTTGCGGCAGCCACTCGCTCCTCAGTATTGCCAGGATCGTAGGCGGCACTCTGTCCCGGGAGGCTGAAAACCAGAAAAAGCCAACCATTGTGCTGTATGACCTGCAAATCACGGTGGACTTAAAGCTGATCGAGCCGAAAGATCTGAGCGCCACGCTAGAAGGCATCACCAGTCTAATCGGGCCCAGGCTTGGGCGAGGCGGGGCGTGCTGCCACATCAAAGTGGAGCCTGTTAGTTGCAATGCCAATGAGGTGAAAGCCGCTTAACGCAGAGTGGCTACCCCTTTCGAGCGTGGCCACTGTGGGTGTTGTTGTTATTAGGATGCCAAAGCCCAGCGAAATAGGAGCTGCTGATGCAGCATCTAACACCCAGTTGCTATGCCTGGCAGACTGGATTCGGCTTCGGGTTGGGCGCGATGTCAGTTAGAGTTTCTGCTGTTGAAAGGGGTAGAAAGACACAGAACTCCGAGCCGGCTCCTGGAGTGCTCTTCGCCTCGATGCTTCCTCCGTGAGCTTCGGCAATCCAGAGCCCGATCGCGAGGCCTAGACCCGCCCCACCCGACTCGCGAGAGCGCGCTTTATCCGCGCGGTAGAAGCGATCAAAGATATTCTTCAGTTCAGAGGCTTCTATCCCGATTCCAGTGTCGGAGACGGTGAAGATGGCGCGATCACTCGTGGTACTCAGAGAAACGCTGATCTTGCCTGGAGCGGGTGTGTATTTGGCAGCGTTGTCGAGAAGGATGAGAAAGAGCTGGCGAAGAAGCTGCGGGTCGCCATCGCTCCACACAGCTTGCTCGGCGATGTCGGCTTGCATTGTGAGTTTTCGCTCTTCCATGAGCGGCTCGATGTTCTTTAAGGCCTCGTGGGCTGTAGCGGTCAGGTCAACTTGAGCGCGATGCAGCAGATCGCTGCCGGAATCCGTCCGCGCCAGCAACATAAGTTTTTCAACCAGCTCCGAGGTCCGGATGAGTTCTTCATGGAGTTGCCCCAGGGTGTCTCGATATTCCGCTTCCGTGCGGGGGCGGCGCAGCGCCAACTCAGCTCGCGTTCGCATGATTGCAATTGGGGTTCGGAGTTCATGGGAGGCGTCTGCGGTAAAGCGTGTGATCCGCTTCAAGGACCGCTCAATACGTTCAAGCATGGCATTGAATGTCTCAGCAAGCCGGTTCAACTCATCGCCGGAAGTTGGAACGACAACTCGTGCCGAGAGATTGTGATAGTTGATCTCCTGTGCGGCCTTTGTAATACGGTCGACTGGCGCCAGAGCTCTTCTGCTCATCCAATAGCCGGCAGCGGAGGCGGCCCCCAGCAATACGGGGACAAGGATCAAAAGAACGTGCCTGAAACGGCTAACCGCTGCGTGAAAGTCGTCCATCTCTACCGCGGCCTGCACTCTATAGGTGTGGCCACCTGCGGCAATCGTCGCCGTCATCACCCGCAACGGTGATTTCGCAACTTTCACATCGGCAAAAGGTCCAGACACGTGTGCCATTGAGTCCGGTAAAGGATGATACCTAAGCCAGGGCGACTGAAAGATCCAGTTACCGTTTTCATCCCTGACCTGGAGCAAGGTCTCCTCAGTTTCCAACTGCGAGTGTTTCGTAAGGTCTCCGCTTAACGCATAGCCGGAGCGAGCCGCTGCATTTTGAACGATCAGTTCCTGCACGCCTTTCATTCGATCGGAGAGTTGCTCATCCACGGTTGTTCGAATGCTTCGCTTCATTTCCGTGAGGGCAAGCCAACCAAGTGCAAGCATCCCGACGGCCATGAAGACGAAGTACCACGCCGTCAACCTCACTCCAATCGGAATGGATCTGGTTTTCATCGTTGGTCACGCACGCAGTACCCAACACCGCGAATGGTGTGAATCAGCCTGGGCTCAGCGCCTTTATCGACCTTGTTGCGCAACATGGAGATGAACACATCAAGGGTATTGTCTCCCACCTCGTCGAGCACGCCCCAAACCGCATCCACAATGGCGTCCCTTGAGACTACGCGGCCCGCTCGCCGCATCAGGAACTCAAGCAAGCGGAACTCGGTGAGGGTCAAGTGTATCTCCTGGCCGCTGCGCGTCACCTGCCTTGTGGCGGGATCGAGGACAAGATCCCGAACCTGCACGGTGAGCGGGCGCGGAGCGTTGCCGCGCCGCGCGACTGCCCGGATGCGTGCCAGCAACTCCACAAACGAGAAAGGTTTGGTCAGGTAGTCATCAACGCCGAGGTCGAGGCCGCGAGCGATGTCAGGGACTGCGTCCCGCGCAGTGAGCATCAGGATGGGGGTGTAATTCCCACTTGCTCGCAACCGCCGGGCAACCTCAAAGCCATCCATGCGGGGAAGCATCACGTCCAGCAGAATTGCATCGAACTCCGAGCCTTGCGCCAAGTCCAACCCTGTCTCGCCATCATAGGCAACATCCACAGAGTGGTGTTCCTCCTGCAAACCATCCTTGAGGAGCAATGACATCTCGCGTTCGTCTTCCACCACAAGAATTCGCATGGCTTTGGCATTCTAACTTGGAAATCTTAAGACGAGCTTAAGGCCTGTGTGTGTTGCTAATTCCAGAGACCCAACGTACCCCCGCGGCTTTCAGGAGATCTTCATGTTTGTCAGTCATAATCGTGTTCCCGCGTCATTGAAGTTGCAGCTGAGAGACATGAATCGTATGCGATCTGTGTTGGCGTTTCTAGCGTTATTTCTCATCGCGCCTGGACTGTGGGCCCAGGCCACGGCGCCTTCTGCAGGTGCTGCAGCATCGCCCAACCAGCTTACGCTGGACGATGCCTTACGCCTCGCAAAGGCTAACAATGTTCAGTTTAATGCGGCGCAGGCCGATGCCGCCATTGCAAAAGAAGACCGTATACAGGCACGCGCGGCGCTTCTTCCGCCGATCAGCTACAACAACCAATTTTTGTATACCAAAGGCAATGGGACGCCTTCCGGCAGATTCATCGCCAATAATGGAGTCCACGAGTACGTGAGCCAGGGCACAGCCCACCAGGTATTCAATCTTCAACTGATTGCGGAGTACCGCAAAGCTAAGGCAAATGAAGCCCTGGCACGCGCCAGAGCTGAAATCGCGGCCCGCGGTCTTGTGCCGGTTGTTGTGCAGGATTACTACGCTGTTCTCGACCGGCAGCGCAGGAATGCAAACGCCACGGCTGCGGCAGCGCGAGGCACAGAGCTTTCTTGATCTCAGTCGGAAGCTGGAAGCAGGCGGCGAAGTTGCGCACTCCGACGTGCTCAAGGCGGAACTTCAGTCGAACGACAGAAAGCGTGAACTGCGCGAGTCAGAGCTTGAGTTGCTCAAGTCGCGGATTGATCTCGCAGTGCTGATCTTTCCCGCGTTCAGGACCGACTTTTCGGTGGCAGACGATCTGGACGTTACACCTGCGCTTCCCGAGTTGACAGCAGGTTGAGCAAGCGGCGGCCGAGAAAAACCCCGATCTGAACGCGGCGCTGGCAGCCGTGCGCGCCAGCCATCAGGAACTCATTTCGGCCCGCGCTGGTCACCTTCCGATATTGGCGCTGGACGTTTTCTATGGCATTGACGCAAACCGCTTCGCGGTCCGTACCGGCCGAGTGGATAACGTCGGCTACGCAGGGATCGCAACCCTGAACATTCCTGTATTCAGCTGGGGAGCCACACAGAGCAAGGTGCGCCAATCGTTGCTCCGCGAACGGCTGGCGAAGCTTGAACTCTCGACCGCTCAGAGAGAGGTGCTGGCAAATATCCAGACCATGTACGACGAGGCGCAAGCAGCATTCTCGGAGCTTGCAATACTCCGGCAATCCGTTGAGATCGCGACAGAGACCCTCCGGCTTGTCAATCTGCGCTACCAGGCGGGAGAGTCCAGCGTGCTGGAAGCTGTTGACGCGCAGAACACCTTGCTTACAGCGCGAAATGCCCAAGCCGATGGAAGCCTGCGTTACAGAGTCGCGTTGGCGAATCTTGAGACCCTTACTGGAACTTTGTGAGGGAGGACCACTTTGGATATGACATCGAGGGATATGAAATCGAACGCAATCATCCGGCTGATTCGAACCGCGGCTTTATGTGCTGTTATCGGCCTCTACTTTGCATCGTCCATAGTCGCCTGCAAAAAAGTTGCGGCGGATGATTCGCCCGTCGTTCCTGTACAGACCGCAGTGGCGGAAAAAACCGACCTTGTGCAAACCGTGGAGACGGACGCAATCCTGTTTCCCGTTCATCAGGCAGCGATCACGCCGAAGATCGCCGCTCCCGTCAGGCGCTTCTACGTGAACCGTGGAAGCCGGGTGAGGGAGGGGCAACTGCTGGCCGTGCTGGAGAACCGCGACTTGTCTGCCGCGGCGATCGAGAACAAGGGCGGACTTGAGCAGGCGCAGGCAGCGTTTTCCAATGCAACGCGTGCCACCCTGCCTGAGGAGTGGAAGAAGGCCGAACTCGACGCCACCGCAACCAAGCAGATGCTCGATGCGCAGCAGAAGCTCTACTCCAGCCGGGAGGAACTCTTCAAGGAGGGAGCGCTGCCGCGAAAGGAGCTTGACCAGTCCCGTGTGGCGCTGACGCAGGCGCGAAACGATTACCTCGTTGCGCAGCAGCACCTGGACGCACTTCAGGAGGTTGGCAAGCGAGATCAACTGAAGAGTGCGGACGCCCAACTCATGATGGCGCGTGGCAAATACCTCGGCGCAAGCGCGCAATTGAGCTACACGGAGATTCGCAGCCCGATGGATGGTGTTGTGGCCGAGCGGCCGCTTTACACCGGGGAGACGGCCGCCGCTGGATCGCCGCTCATCGTGATCGTCGATAGCTCGAAGGTGATCGCCAAGGCCCACCTCGCGCAGCAACAGGCTGCGCTTGTTAAGGTCGGCGACGCTGCCGAAATCACCGCGCCCGGAGCTGACGCGCCGATTCAAGGCAAGGTTACCGTGGTGAGTCCCGCGACCGACCCGAACAGCACGACCGTGGAGGTGTGGGTGGAGGCTGCGAACCCTGATGGACAGTTGCGCCCAGGCGCCAACGCGCACCTTTCGATTGTAGTCGCAACATTTCCCGGAGCAACCGCGCTTCCAGCGGAGGCAGTCCTCACCTCCGACGGCAAGACCACGGCGATGGTAGTGGGCAAAGATAACGTGGTCCACCAGGTCGAGGTCAAGCTCGGAGTGCGTTCGGGAAATGATCTTCAGATTACAGAAGGAATCAAGCCAGGCGAGACGGTTGTAACCGCAGGAGCATACGGGCTTCCGGATGGCGCGAAGGTTCAAATAGCGGCTTCCGACAAGAAGCAGAAATCCGGACAGAAGGAAGACTGATGGCGCGACTCGAAGGACTTCTCGAAGGGTTGCACCAGCGCATGCGCTCCAGCAATGGCGCAGGAGCACCCTGGTTCATACGCAACGCCAAGCCGATTATTTTCGTCATCATCATGCTGGCGATTCTCGGTGCGTACCTGTCGTTTTCCGTGCCGATCTCGGTCTTTCCGCGCACAGACTTCCCGCGCATCATCATCGGCGTGGATAACGGCGTGATGCCGATCGAGCAGATGCAAGTCACGGTCACGCGTCCTATCGAGGAGGCGGTGAACAGTGTCCCCGGACTGCACAACGTGCGCTCGGTCACCAGTCGAGGATCGGCCGAAGTCAGCCTCTTCTTTGACTGGAACGTGGATATGTTCCAGACGCTTCAGTATGTGGATGCAGCGTTGGCGCGCGTGCAGCCGACGCTGCCATCGACGGCGAAGATCACGAGCAACCGGCTGACCTTCGCGTCCTTTCCGATTCTCGGCTACAGCCTTACATCGGACTCGATGCCGCAGACCAAGCTCTGGGAGCTTGCGACATACGAACTCAAGCCGCGGTTGAATCGCCTGGATGGCGTTTCCACGGTCGTGGTGCAGGGGGGACAGGAGCCCGAGTTTCACATCATTCCAAACCCCGCCCAACTGCTCGCAACAAACGTAACCGTTACAGACCTGCTTGACTCGGTGCGGCGCACCAACCTTATCGACTCGCCCGGACTCTACGAGAGTGATCATCACCTGGTACTCGGACTCGTCAGCGGACAAGCGCAGGATGCTGAACAACTCGGCAAGGCCGTAGTCAAGACGACGCCCGCAGGCGTCCCGGTCCGCATAGCAGATGTGGCGCAGGTTGTACCGGGAGTCAAGCCGGTGTACACGATTGTCACCGCAAACGGAAAGCCCGCCGTGCTGCTGAACATAAACCGGCAGCCGGAGAGCAACACCATCCAGGTGGCGGACGAGGTACACCGGACGGTTGATGAGATCCGCAAAACGCTGCCCGCCGGAGTAAGGCTCGAGCCGTTTTACGATCAGTCCATTATCGTTGGCGAATCGATCAAGAGTCTCCGTGACGCCATCCTGATTGGCATTATCCTCGCCTCGATCATCATGATCGTATTCCTGCGCGATTGGGGGACTTCGATTGTTGCTACGTTGGTGATCCCCGTAACGGTGCTGGTCACGGTCATTGTCTTGAAGCTCCTAGGTCAAAGCTTTAACCTCATGACCCTCGGAGGTCTGGCGGCTGCGGTCGGTCTTGTCATTGACGATGCAATTGTTGTGGTCGAGAACATTGTGCTGCACCGCGATGTCGGACAGAGTCGTGCGGAAGCCATTTCGAGCGCGCTGCATGAGATCACGGTTCCGCTGATTGGCTCAACCATCACCCCGGTTGTCGTCTTCCTTCCGCTCATCACCATCGCTGGAGTAACCGGCACATTCTTCCGCGCGCTCGCAATCACTGTTGTCGTTTCGCTATTTACCTCGCTCGCCCTCGCACTTACCTGGACGCCCACACTCAGCCGCTTCTTTATCGCCGAGAAAAACGGCAACGACCGCGAGGACTCCACGGATCTCGCCGAGCGACTGTTGAAGGCGGAAGAAGAGCAGATAGGAGGATGGTTCAGACGCATTATCAACTTTTACGAACGCAGTCTCCGCGCAGCCATTGCCTATCCGTGGTGGCTGGTTAGCTGCAGCGTTCTGCTCATCCTGCTATCGTTTCTTTCCTACAGGTTCATTGGCAGTGACCTGCTGCCGGAGATGGACGAGGGCGCATTCGTCGTGGACTACGTCATGCCGCCGGGCAGTTCTCTTGCCGAGACGAACCGAGTTGTATCCCACATGGTGCAGATTCTGCGATCGATGCCGGAGGTGGAAAGCACGGCGCGCCGCACGGGACTGCAACTCGGTCTCGCTGCCGTTACGGAAGCGAATACCGGTGACATATCGGTGAAGCTCAAGCAAAAGCGCAGCCGCAGCGTGGACGAGATCATTGCTGAAGCTCGCGCGCAATTCGCGCGTGAGGAGCCCGTCATCGACGTTGAGTTTGTCCAGACACTCCAGGACATGATCGGCGATCTTACCGGAGCGCCTGAGCCGATCGAGATCAAGCTTTTTTCGCAAGACGCGAATCAGTTGCGCCAATGGGCTCCAAAGGTGGCTGAGACGATCAAGAGGATCGAGGGCGTCGTGGATATACGGGACGGAATCGAAAACACCACCAGCGGACCTGCCACGACCTTCCAGGTAAACCCATCGCTCGCGGCCCGCGCCGGCTTCACTGCTGAGGAGATTGCGACGGATTCGGTTGCGCTGCTGGAAGGCGAACAGGCCCTCACCCCTCTCATCACAAACGGCCGTCCTTACACAATCCGCGTTCGTTACCCCGAGCAATACCGCAGCTCGCTTGAGGCAATGAGCAGCACTGTCATAAACAGCTCGACCGGAAAAACAGCCACCCTGGGCGGCGTGGCCTCGATAAGCGAAACCCCTGGGCAGATCGAGATTCGCCGCGAGAACCTGCAGCGGGATGTCGCAGTCACAGCGCGACTGGAAGGCCGCGATCTCGGCAGTGCAATACGGGATGTGCAGAAAGCGGTCGCGGACCTGCATCTGCCTGCGGCAATCCGCGTGGAATACGGCGGCACCTACGAGCAGCAGCAGAGCTCCTTCCGCGACCTGATGCTGGTTCTGGCGATGGCTGTCATCCTCGTCTTTATCGTGCTGCTGTTCGAGTTCCGGTCTTTTGCCGCGCCGGTCGCGATTCTGGCATCCGCGCTTCTCTCCACCTCGGGTGTGTTCTTTGCGCTGCTGGTCACAAGCACAACTTTCAATATTGCCTCGTTCATGGGGCTGATCATGATTGTCGGCATCGTCGCCAAGAACGGGATTTTGCTGCTCGATGCCGACCAGAAGTTCCGGGCAATGGGCATGGACGCGGGGATCGCGATCGTTCAGGCTGGCCGTCGCCGCCTCCGTCCCATTGTGATGACTGCGCTTGCGGCGATCGCCGGCATGCTGCCGTTATCGCTGGCTCTGGGAGCCGGTTCGCAGATGCTTCAACCACTCGCGATTGCGGTGATCGGAGGAGTCATGATCTCCATGGTGCTCTCGCTCATCCTTACGCCCACAATCCACTTCTACGCCACGCGGAGCCGCCAGTGAGACGATTTTTTCTCTCTGGCGCACACTGCTTGCCACGAGAACCTGCTAAAACAGATCACCACCCCTGAAAACTGTAAGATCAACGCCAACTCCAGGATCGCAATTGCCATCCCTGAATATCTGATCGCCGAACTCGTCTTCAGAAGGTTGGCGCAACATCTATGTCCTCCTCGCAACAATACGATGCCATTGTCATCGGCTCAGGACAGGGCGGCACTCCTTTGTCGATTGCCCTCGCGCAGGCCGGAATGCGCACCGCTCTCATCGAGCGCGAACATGTCGGCGGTACCTGCATCAATGAGGGATGCACTCCCACCAAGACCATGGTGGCAAGCGGCCGGATCGCCTATCTCGCGCATCGCGCTGCTGATTACGGTGTGCATACTGGCGCAATCAGTATCGACATGCAAAGGGTGCGGCAGCGCAAACGCGAAATCGTCGACAAATTTCGCAGCGGCAACGAGTCGCGTATCAAGACCACCGCGAACCTCGAATTGATCTGCGGTGACGCACGTTTCACAGCTCCAAGAACCCTTGAGATCCGCCTGACAGATGGCAGTCAGCGAGCCATCTCTGCCAAGAACGTCTTCATCAACGCCGGCGCTCGCGCTTCCCGCCCCAAGCTGGACGGCCTTGATACGATTCCATCTCTGGACAACATCTCCATCATGGAACTCGACTCTGTTCCCGAGCACCTGTTGATCCTGGGCGGTGGCTACATCGGTGTGGAGTTTGGACAACTTTTCCGTCGCCTTGGCAGCCGCGTAACAATTGTGCAGTCCGGCGGCCAACTGCTTACTCGCGAGGACCCCGATGTCGCGGAAGAGATCGCTAACATCTTTCGGCAGGACGGGATCACGGTGCTGCTGGATTCGAAAGCGACTCGCGTGAGCCGGTCCAATGGAAACATTCGCCTCGAGGTGCAGCAGAAAGGCGAGTCGTCCGCCTTGGCCGGCTCACATCTGCTGCTTGCCACCGGTCGAGTGCCGAACTCGGACACCTTGAACCTTACCGCAGCCGGGATCCAAACGAACGATCGCGGCTTTGTGGTTGTGAACGATCGTCTTGAAACCACGGCCGATGGCGTTTACGCCCTGGGCGACATCAAGGGTGGTCCGGCATTCACACATATTTCCTACGATGACTTTCGCATCATTCGCAGCAATCTGCTGGAAAAGAAAGCTGCCTCGACGAAGAATCGCCTCGTGCCCTATACCGTCTTTATCGATCCACAATTAGGACGCATCGGCGTGACGGAGAATGAAGCGCGCGCCCAGCAACGGAAGATCCGCGTGGCAAAGTTGCCGATGACTTCTGTCGCGCGGGCTCTTGAGGTGGACGAGACGCGCGGCTTCATGAAAGCCGTGGTGGATGCCGAGACCGATCAGATTCTGGGTGCAGCGGTTCTCGGCATCGAAGGCGGCGAAATCATGGCTGCGATTGAGATTGCGATGATGGGCAAGTTGCCATACACCGCATTGCGGGATGGCGTCTTCTCTCACCCTACCCTGGCGGAGTCTCTGAACAACCTTTTCATGGCGATGGATAGCGGCAAATGACAGCAGAAGCAAGCTCCATCTTGGGATAATCAAGTCGTCGATGAATGAGGGAGTACGAATGCGACGAGCTACGTTCTTTGCCGCATGCATCGTCTTGATGTTCTCGAACTGTCTGACCGCAGAGCCGGCGGCAGCCCAGCGAATCGATACTGAACGGAGCGTGTTCACCATCCATGTGGGCAAGGCCGGATTGTTTTCCGCCGCGGGCCATGCACATGAAGTCCGTGCCCCCTTTGTACGAGGCAGTATGGACGCGGGCAGCTCGCCTCATATCGATTTCGCGGTGGATGCCCGCACGCTCACCGTCATTGATCCGGACTTGAGTGCGGAAAAAAAGGCCGAGGTGCAGCAAACCATGCACGCCAAGGTTCTGGAAAGCGAAAAGTACCCGGAGATCAGCTTCCGCTCCACCAGCATAAAACCGGCCGGCGAGCGCAAGTGGGCTGTTGTTGGAGAACTCACACTGCACAACCAGAGCAGGCTTGTTCGCGCAGAAGCGCAGGAATCCAATGGAAGCTATACCGGAACTTCCGAAATCAAACAGACGGACTTCGGAATCGAGCCGGTCACCGTGGGCGGCGGTCTCGTCAAGGTGCAAAACGAATTGAAAATAGAGTTCCTGGTAATCCCCGTCGCATCTCCGCCTGTTTCTTCGGCGCGCTAATCCGGCGTGTGTTTGTCCCGAACATTGGTGGGTGGCGGCCTGGCGTCACCGCCTTCGCCTCTCGCGAGCAGCCGGGCTCGCATCGACGCGTCATACGCCCGCTTTGGCGCGGAATTTCTATCCGCGTTAGGATTTAGGGAAGGAGAGGGCGTGAGCGATACGAATGTAACCGGCTTGGCAGGCTCCCTGTCGCCTGCTGATACCGTCCGCGAGCAAAGAACGATTCTCGGCCATCCGGCAGGTTTGTTCGTGCTGTTCTTCACCGAGATGTGGGAGCGATTTTCCTACTACGGGATGCGGGCGCTCCTGGTCCTGTACATGGTGAACCATCTCATTAACGGCATCCATGCAGGAAGTTCGCACGTCTTCGGCTTCATGGGTCTCCAGCACTCGATTGAGGCCGTCTTCGGTCCGATGAAAGTGCAGCCGCTCGCATCCCAAATTTACGGACTCTACACGGGGCTCGTCTACTTTACGCCATTTTTCGGAGGCATCCTCGCGGACCGTGTTCTGGGACAGCGCAAGACCGTCATATTGGGTGGTGTGCTGATGGCGATCGGCCACTTCCTGATGGCGTTGGAATCGATGTTTCTCGTCGCGCTGCTTTTTCTTATCGTCGGCAACGGCTGCTTCAAGCCCAATGTTTCCACCCAGGTCGGAAGCCTCTACGCCCCCGGTGACCCGCGACGCGACCGTGCCTACACCATCTTTTACATGGGTATCAACCTGGGCGCTTTCTTTTCTCCGCTGGTCTGCGGAACCCTTGGACAAATGTTTGGCTGGCACTACGGCTTTGCCGCTGCCGGAGTCGGCATGGTAGCCGGACTGCTCCTCTATCTCTGGGGACAGAAATTTTTGGCGCAAGACCAGTTGACGCGCGCCAAGCAGACCCACACCGAGCATGCGCCGCTCACCTCCGCGGAGTGGAAGGCGATTCTCGGCCTGGTGGTTCTGTGCATGCTGAACGTTATCTTCTGGGGTGTTTACGAGCAGCAGGGCAACACCATGCAGCTCTTCGCTGACCGCAACACCAATTGGCACATCTTCGGGCATGAGATCCCCTCCACATGGTTCCAGGCCATCAACCCGATGTTCATATTCCTGTTCACGCCGTTTTTGAACATCTTCTGGGGTTGGCAATCGAAGCGCCGTAAGGAACCGGGGAGCGTCGCCAAAATGGCCATGGGCTGCGCTCTGCTCGGCATCTCGTTTCTGCCGCTGATCTACATCACGGCTGGAATGCGCCTCGACCAGCGGATCAGTTTCCTCTGGCTGGTCAGCTGCGCGGCCGTTTACACGATGGGCGAACTCTATCTCTCACCCATCGGCCTGTCTTTGGTGACCAAGGTCGCGCCTGCGCGCCTGGTCAGCATGCTTATGGGCATGTGGTTCTTCTCCAGCTTCCTGGGAAATTTCCTCTCCGGATACCTCGGCACCTACTACGAAAAAATGTCGCGGCAATCGTTCTTCTTTGCCTTGGCCGTGCTGGGCGTGGCGGCGGGACTGGCAATCTTCGCCCTGCAAAGACCGCTCAAGAACGCGCTGGGCCAGGATGTGTAAATGTGGCCGGCTCCCTAGTCATCCCACGAAGGGAGGGATTCAAGCAAAACCGATTTGCGATACACCATTCCCTGGAACGTGGCAAGAAGGTCACCACGGTCGTTTCGGATACTGACTTCAAAACTCGCCAACTTCGCAGAATCGCTTACTTCACGTGCCTCGGCAATCAACCTGCCCTCTTTGGCTCCCCGAAAAATGGAAATCGATGAGTTTATCGAAAGTGCAACCTGACCCTTTGCGTTGCTGGCAGCAGCAAAAGCAAAGTCCGCGAGAGTGTACAGCGCTCCCCCGTGAACAGTTTGCGCTGCATTCAGATGGTAGGGCTGAAGTTCCATCTCCGCCCGAGCAAACCCATCGTGCAACTCGATTATCGTCATGCCGTTGTGACTGGCGAAGGCGTCCGCCCTGTTGAAGAAGGTTTGGATAGGTTTGAAATCCATGTGTCGGTCCTTTTGAATCCGTTGATATTCACGGGTACTGGCTGTCACGGCCAGATGAATGCCACAACTACCCACACTCCCCCTGCTGTACATTGCTACAGGCAGTTCACGACCATAATACAGGCCGTGTAAATCATATTGCGTGGGCACCGGAGAAGCACACCAAGGACATCCTAATCGGGTTGGTTCCGCGTACGCTGCGCTTCGCCTAGTTGGTCTCGCGCCGAGGGCGTGATGTGACCGTTGACAACGAGTAGAAAGTATTTGATACTGATCCCACGATGAGCACACTTCGATTTAGCTTCGCCTTTAGCTACCGCTACTCTTTTAGAGTATGCGGCGCGGGGTGGGGCGTGTGTGATCAACAGATTCACTGCTAGAAACGCCAAGTTTGTAACCACGCAGCCGCAACTCTTCAGAGTTGCGGCTTTGCTTTTGGGGATCACAAAACCAACATACTGGCAGCGATAAGCTGCGGAGACGAGTAGAAATGATTATCAATATGAGGGAAGGCGCTTCGAAGGCCGAGGTCGACCACATCATCGAGCGAGTCAAAGAGGCGGGTTACCAGTCGCATGTAACCTACGGCGAGCAGCGGACAATCGTAGCAGCCGTTGGAAGCGGAAGGCGTCATGAGTTGGAAGCCCTCGCAGCGGCAGCGGGAGTGGAAGACGTTGTGGCGATCGCGCAACCGTACAAGCTTGTGAGCCGACAGGTGAAGCCGAGCAGGACAGTGGTCAATGTCAGCGGAGTAGAGATCGGCGGCGGAGACCTCGTAGTAATGGCCGGACCATGCTCGGTGGAATCTCGAGAGCAGGTGTTCGAGACAGCGGAGAACGTGAAGAAGGCTGGCGCGAAGATGCTTCGCGGCGGCGCATACAAACCGCGGACATCACCCTACGAATTCCAGGGCCTGGGGGTCGAAGGTTTAGAAATACTGCGAGCAGCGAAGGAAAGGTTTGGCCTGCCGATCGTAACGGAGGTGATGAGCACCGAGGATGTGGATATCATCTGCGCATATGCCGACATGCTTCAGGTCGGAGCACGAAACATGCAGAACTTCGCGCTGCTACGGAGGCTTGCCACCTGCGGCAAACCGATACTGTTGAAGCGTGGTGCCTCGGCAACCGTGAAGGAATGGCTGCTTGCTGCCGAATACCTACTGTCTGGTGGCAATCAGCAGGTTGTGCTCTGCGAGCGAGGAATCCGAACCTTCGAAACGGAGACGCGCAACACGCTGGACCTCTCGGCAGTCGCACTGGCCAAAGAGTTGTCTCACCTGCCTGTGATCGCAGATCCTTCACATGGGACCGGAAGACGCAGCCTCATTTCAGCAATGAGCCGTGCAGCAGCGGCGATCGGAGCAGATGGCTTGATCATCGAGGTTCATCCTTGTCCGGAAAGGGCACTCTCAGACGGAGCACAGTCGCTAGACTTTGAAGGCTTTCAGCAGGTGATGCAGTCGCTGTCTGGGCCGTTGCGGGCATAAGCTACGACGTGGTTGCTCATGCGGGACAAGAGTTTCCTTCAAGTGGGTGACAGACATCGTCTACGCCCCACCACAGCGATCGCAGCGACCAGTTTGTGTCAGGCGGAATTGCGGCAAGGAAGTTGTCGACCAAAACGCGGTCCTGTGTGAGACTTACATCGAGACCAGCAAGCTCGTTTCGAGGTACTAGAAACAGGACGGGCTGCTGTTGCGATCAAAGGGCGGGAAACTCGGTCTGGAATCGATTTCAGGGAGGAGCAGTTCGATGAAGCGTGCAGATTTTATCTGGGGAGCAATCATGCTTTGCCTCCTCGCGGCGTTAGTGAATCCTTCCTCCCGCGCGGCAATTATAAGTGCAACGATAGTGCACCCATACCTGATGGGAATTATTAAGTTTTCCATTCTTGCCAGCATGGGCGAGTTGTTTGCGATTCGGATCATAGCAGGCGAGTGGAATATTCCGTGCGGCATGGTCTACCGGGCCTGCTTTTGGGGATTTGTGGGATTTACCCTGACGGCGGCTGTGCCGGTGTACGCAAACGGAGTTGCCAGCTCTATCCAAAGCGGGCTATTGTTTGGAGCCCGATTTCACTCGCCTGTCATCCGGGCCTTCTGGACCAGTGTGATGATGAATGCGACGTACGGTCCGGTACTGATGTGCGCCCATCGTATTTCCGACACCTATCTCGACTTAGCCGGTGGGCACTTGCTAAACCTGCCATCGGTTAAATTTGACACCGTCCTTGCGACCATCAATTGGCATAGCCTGTTTGTGGTGGTTATCATCAGGCTGCTTACGTTTTTCTGGGTTCCCGCCCACACGATTACCTTTCTGCTTCCGCCCGAGTATCGTGTGTTGTTCGCCGCAATTCTCAGCTTTGCGTTGGGAGTCTTGCTGGCATTCTTTAAACGCTATGGGGCGAAGAGTCCCATAGCGAATTTAGAAACAGAAACAATGCCAGTGAGCGCTAGACCGATGCGATAAGGCAGGAGAAGTGCCAACGGAAGATGGTGTATCGGCTGCCGGGATTTTTGTTTGCCTGGACTTCGCAATCGGATACACTGATTCGAAACTCGATTCACACAGGATTTTTGCTTGGAACATCTTCAGCAACAGTGTGCGATGTCACTGCTGAGCGGTGACGAAGCGGTTGCCCTTGCCGCTTTCGACGCCGGGGTGAAGCTCGGTACGGGATATCCCGGAACTCCCTCGACAGAGATCTTAGAGACATTCGAAAGCCTGGGCGGAAGTGCACAGTGGTCGCCCAACGAGAAGGTGGCGCTGGAAGTCGGGATCGGAGTCGCTTTTTCCGGTGCGCGCGCCCTCGTAACGATGAAACATGTCGGCTTAAACGTTGCTGCCGACCCCTTGTTCACAGTAGCGTACACCAGACTAGAAGGAGCGCTGGTCGTGGTCTCGGCCGACGACCCTGGAATGGCTTCCAGTCAGAATGAGCAGGACAATCGGCGTTATGCCGTCGCTGCCGGCGTGCCGATGCTCGAGCCCTCGGATTCGCAGGAAGCTTACGAGTTCACGTTGCAGGCCATCGAACTCTCCGAACGATGGCAAGTGCCTGTTCTGTTGCGGCTGACTACGCGCGTCTGTCATTCCAAAACCATCGTGCGCCACGGAACGGTTGCGATTCCCAAGCCGCGCCCGGCGCAGTTCACGCATGATGTTCGCTCCCGCGTGATGATTCCAGCCTACGCCCGTCCGGCACACTGCCGGCTGCGCGATACCCTTTCGCAGATAGCTGCCTGGAACGACGAGGCAGGGCCGAACCAACTCATAGCGGGCTCGCCGTCGCTCGGAATTATCACCTCGGGAATTTCCTATCAGCATGTGCGCGAAGCCGCGCCGGAAGCCAGCGTACTGAAGTTGGGATGCACCTATCCGCTTCCTTTGGAGCGCATGCGCGCCTTCGCTGCCAGCGTCGAGCGCTGCATCGTCATCGAAGAGGGAGATCCGTATCTGGTGGAGGGCGCTCGTACCGCGGGCATTGCGGTCGAAAGCAAGCAGGAGATGTTCCGTTTCGGCGAACTGAACACTACCCGCGTGCGCCGCATTCTGGACGGCGATTGTTCGCCTGAGCCGAAACCCGCTCCCGGCAAGCCGCCGGCTCTGTGCCCCGGTTGTCCGCATCGCATCGTTTTCACCGCCCTGAAGAACCTGAACTGTATTGTCTCAGGCGACATCGGCTGCTATTCACTGGGAGTCTTACCGCCATTCGATGCGATCGACACAATAGTGTGCATGGGCGCGGCGATCGGCGTGGGTCTGGGGATGCGTCATTCATTGCCGCCTGAAGATGCGAAACGCGTGGTGAGTGTCATCGGAGATAGCACTTTCGTACACAGCGGGATCACAGGTTTAGTCGAGATGATTTATAACCCGCCAGCCAGCGGCCATGTGCTGGTGATCCTCGACAACGGAACCACGGCTATGACGGGCTTGCAGGAGCACCCGGGAACGGGGCGCAAGTTGGACCACGCGAAGACAGGCAAGGTGGTGTTTGAGGACCTGGCGCGAACGCTTGGCATAAAAAATGTTCACGTGGTCGACCCAACGCTGAATCCCTCGAACTTTCAAGAGCTGGTTCGAACCTGTCTGGATACGCCGGAGCTTTCCGTCGTGATTGCCCGGCGAGATTGTCTGCTTGCGACCCGCGCGATCCGCGAGTACGAGAGGTGCAATGAACAGCCGAACAACTAACGTAGTCGTCGCAGGATTGGGCGGACAGGGCGTGCTGAAGGCTTCCGACATCCTGGCCGACGTTGCGTTCAGGGCTGGCCTGGACGTAAAGAAGAGCGAATTACACGGGATGAGCCAGCGCGGCGGCTCCGTCTCCAGCGATGTGCGATTTGGCGAGCGCGTATTCAGTCCCATGGTGCCGGAGGGCAAGGCAGATTTTCTGGTCGTCCTTTCGCCGGACCAGATCCCGGTAAATGCAGCGGTTCTGGCTCAAGGGGGTGTCCTCATTGAACCTTCGCAAATCGACGAATCGCGTCTGCCGAACAAGAAAAGTATCAACGTGGCGCTGCTGGGGGTGTTGAGCCGGCATCTGCAGTTTCCTGTTGAAGGCTGGATCGCCGCACTCCAGCGCAATTTACCCGAGGCGCTGCACGACGCGAATCTCGTATCCTTTTCTATCGGACGGGACAGATGAGTTCAGGTACGGCAAAGAGCGTTACCGACCCCCATCCTGCGAGCGCGCCCGATTACACTCCGGTTCCGCTGCTCCGCGACCTGCAGTTGAAGCGCCTGCAAGCCATTGTGACGCGAGCGTGGCAGCAGGTGAAGCTGTTTCGCGCACGCATGGATGAGCTCGGGCTCGCGCCGCAGGACATCCGTACGCTTGAGGACATCGCAAAGCTGCCGTTCACGGTGAAAAGCGATTTGCGGGATAGCTATCCCTTTGGACTTTTTGCCAGCCCAATGAGGGACGTCGTCCGTCTTCACGCCTCCAGCGGAACCACCGGCAAACCCATCGTTGTCGCCTACACCAAGGAAGACGTGGACGTGTGGACCTCGGTGATGGTCTCGCTGTATGGCCAGCTGCGGGTTGCATCATGGAGACATATGTTCAGAACGCCTATGGCTATGGCCTCTTTACCGGCGGCCTGGGTTTCCACTATGGCGCTGAAGGGTTGGGGGCGGCGGTAATCCCCATATCAGGCGGCAACACCGACCGGCAGATCATGCTGATGAAGGATTTTGGTGTGACTGCGTTGTGTTGCACGCCCACGTACTTCTTGCATCTGCTCGACCGCGCTGCCGAATTAGGCGTGGATATGAAGGAATTGCCGCTTCGGGTCGGAGTTTTCGGCGCTGAGCCGTGGACGGAATCCATGCGGAAGCACATTGAAAGTCAGAGCCGCGTTGAGGCATTCGATATGTACGGGCTTTCGGAGATCATTGGACCCGGCGTCGGCTGCGAATGCCGCCAGCATCAAGGCTTGCACATCATCGAAGATCACTTCTATCCGGAGATCGTCGATCCAGCGACCGGAGAGCCGCTGCCGGACGGGACTGAGGGCGAGCTGGTGCTGACCACCTTGAGCAAACAGGCCGTGCCGATGATCCGCTACCGCACTCGCGATATCACCATGATTCTCCCTGGCACTTGTGAGTGCGGACGCACGTTGCGACGGATTCAAGCGCATCGGTCGGCGCAGCGACGACATGCTGATTGTTCGCGGCGTAAATCTCTATCCATCGCAAGTGGAGTCCGCGCTGCTGCAGGTCGAGGGCACCTTGCCGCATTACCAGATACTACTTACCCGCGAGCACGGATTGGACCAGATGGAAGTGCAGGTTGAGGTAACGCCGCACGCGTTCAACGATGAGATCGAAGCGTTGCAGGGTTTGCAGGAGAAGCTTCAGGACGGGCTCGATAACGTGCTGGGACTCAAAGTAAAGGTTTCGCTTGTCGAGCCGCGCTCACTCCAGCGAAGCGAAGGCAAAGCGAAACGTGTCATCGATCGGCGGACATCATGAGGATTCAACAAATATCGCTGTTTGTCGAAAACAAGCCCGGCCACATCTTTGCTCCCTCCCGTCTGCTTGCGCAGGAAGGCATCGACATCCGCGCCTTGTACCTGGCGGACACACACAAATACGGCATTCTGCGAATGATTGTCTCGGATTGGCGGGAGGCCGCGAGGATTCTCGAAGCGCAGGGATTTGTGGTGAAAGTGACGGAGGTGCTCGCCGTTGAAGTGGCCGACCGTCCGGGAGGCTTGGCTGAGGTCTTAAAGGCGCTGGACGGAGCCGACATTAATATCGAGTATATGTATGCCTTTCCCTATGTACGCGGAGACAAGGCAATCCTTATCTTCCGCTTCGCCGACCTGGATGCGGCAATTGTGCGTTTGCAGACAGCAGGCATCAGCATCTTGGCAAGCGCAGAACTATTGAACAAATAGAAAGCCTCCCCACTCATATGCCTATTTCCAAAACCATCGCCAGCCAACTCGAGAACGCCTCCTGGATTCGACGCATGTTTGAGGAAGGTACCCGGCTGAAGCGCGAGCGCGGGGCCGATGCTATCTTCGACTTTACGCTCGGCAATCCAGATGGCGAACCGCCGCCTGCGGTGCTGGATGCGTTGCGGCGAGTTGTGTCCAGCAACCGCCCTGGCTCGCATTGCTATATGCCGAATCCGGGCTATTCCGAAATCCGCGAGCTCGTCGCGACAAAGCTGCGCAGAGAAACCGGCTTGGCCTTTACAGCCGATGATGTCTTTATGACGGCCGGCGCGGCTGGCGCGTGCAACGTGATCCTTAAGTCGATTCTCGACCCAGGGGATGAAGTCATCGTCTTACTGCCCTACTTCGCCGAGTATCCGTTTTACATCGCCAATCACGGCGGATGCATCGTCCCGGTAGAAACCGACGCTTCGTTTTTGCCCGACGTGGAGCGTATTGGGGCGGCCATTACCGGGCGAACGCGCGCCATAATTCTCAATACGCCCAATAACCCCACTGGCCGTGTTTACCCGGAGTGCGTTCTGCGCGATCTTCAACAGCTTCTGACTCGCGTCGGCCAGCCGATTATCGTCATCAGCGACGAGCCTTATAAGTCGTTCGTTTATGACGGCCAGCGGCAGCCCGAAGTGTCGTCTCTCATTACCAATACCGTGATCTGCGACTCGTGGTCGAAGTCGCTAGGATTAGCGGGCGAACGCATCGGCTACTTGGCGCTATCGCCGCAACTGGAGGACGCCGCTCAACTGCGCCGCGCCTGCGCCTTCACCAATCGCATCCTGGGCTTTGTCAACGCCCCTGCGATCTGGCAGTGGGTCCTGTTGGAATCGATGGATGCAAACGTCGACGTCGCAGCTTACGAGCAAAAGCGGAACGTTCTTTGCGATGCGTTGCAGGTCATCGGATACGAGGTGACGCGGCCCGAAGGCGCCTTCTACATCTTCCTCAAGACCCCAATCCCCGACGACATTGTGTTTGCGGAAAGGCTGGCGGCGGAGGGTGTGCTCGCCGTCCCGGGCACCGGCTTTGGACGCTCTGGCTATATCCGCTTATCACTGACGATTCCGCTGGAGCATATCCAGAAGTCAATTGGCGGCTTCCAGCGCGCGTTTCTCTCGTCCGTCCGGCAGTAACTCCGGCGGCGAATGCGCGCGCTGATTGCGTGAGCATTCGCCGCCACTGTTTGGCTTCGCTTGCGGTCTTTACCTTTCGCTTGGCGGATGGTGCAAATAGCTAAACGGCACACCGAACTCGAACCAGAACGAATTCCCCCGCGTCTTGTTCTGCACCAGCATGTCGTGATCCATCTTGAAGACCAGGGCGCCATGCTTGCTCCAGGGAAGAGTCACCTGCGGACCGAGATCCAGCACGCGCCCTTTGTATCCGACGCTCTGTGTTCCGTCCGCGTTGGTGGTCACCACGGCAGCTCCGTGTAGGCTATCGTTTGTGGTTTGCTGGTAGTAGTAGCCAATCAGGCCAACGCTGGCCTTGCGATGCAGGATCTCCTGGCGTGCGTCGAACTGCGTGAAGAACTCGTTGCCACTGTGATAATGCGTGACATGATTGGCGTCGTTGATGACGTAATCAAAACGCGAGCTGATTTCCTGTTCGCCATGGTTCGGAGTCAGAGTAATCGCAAACGCAGGTGTGAGGGCGACGTTGTGCTGTCCAATATTTAACGGCGCTCCCGCCTGGTATCCCGAGGCGAGAGTCTCAAATTCAAGCTCGTAGAGCCAGTGCACCATCCCCTTATGGTTGAAGACCGTGAAGGGAACCAAGTTGACGTTGGTGATAGCGTTGTTGGTAAACTTCGCCCCCGGGACGTGGAGCTGCTCATAAACATAGGGCACGGCAATGTAGCTGCCGAGTTCTCCGCCAAGAAACTTAACGCCCCAGTTATGCGAGAGCTTAACGGCAACCGCAAAGGCGCGAACCTTGAAATCAGGTATCGGCATCTTCTTGCCCTTCGCATCATCAAGCTGGTTTGCCTCGTAGAACATGGTGTACTCATAAACATAAGTCTGACCGCTGTGGGGCACGCCCGCCGCGATGGCAATCGATTCAGCCCCGACGGGCCAAACGCTTGCGCCATTTTCGGTGGCGCTGGCCGCTGCACATAGAACCACAAGGCCAATGATGATGAGCAGAAAACGGTAGTGAGTCCGGTTCGTGATTTGCATCTGTAAACCTCTTAACGAAAGTTGTAGCCAACTGCAGGTCGATTTTCTCGCACACGGATCCACGGCGGACTTAGGCGCTAGCCACGGTCTTTCGCAAGTTCTATGTAAAAATCGGAATTCTCCGGACAGTAAGCATACGCAAAAAATACTGAAAAGCAACTCTCTTTTTGTCTTGGAGGCCGCTTGTTTAGCATTATTCTGCGCCAGGTTGAGTGCCCTGCCTTTTCGAGGCGCTCTTTGCTCTTTTATTCTGCTGATAAGGTGCGGAGGTACTGCCATTTGTTCTGCACCGTGCGCTCCTCCCCGCCGAGTTTGCGGAGCGAGTCAAAGAACTCAAGTAGAAGGATATCCGTCACCCGGTCCGCATAGACCACCTTGCTGACCTTCAAAGATTCATTGATTGCATTGCGATAGGCGTCGATGGCGGGTGGCCTAGAGTTGGCGCTGTTCCAACTCTGGGGTTGCAAACAGTAGCCGCCTCGAAGCAGAACCAAGGCTGCACACCCACCAGCTTGCAGGTTCAGGGGTACTACAGGTTTTTGTTGATTTTGCTGGTGCCGGGAGGGGGAATCGAACCCCCATGAGGTTGCCCTCGGCGGATTTTGAGTCCGCTGCGTCTGCCAGTTCCGCCATCCCGGCCTAGGAGTGGTATCAACAATTTAGCATAGCTTTCGTATTGCCCAAAGTTTCGGGTCGCGAATTGTGCTCACAAGGTGCCCGCAATTGCTTATCCGGCAGGCGCATACGCAGTTGTCTTCGTAAGTTGTCCCGCCCCAATTAGCAATTTCACGAAAGCTTCCCACGAAACTACTGTCGCGGGGCGGTGTTTTGCTGAGCATGAGGACGAAGTTTCATAGCGGCCTCAGGCAGGACGAAATGGAGAAAACGAAATGCGTGCAATTTGGATCAAGAACGCAGTGCTGATGGTGGGAATGACCCTGGGCGCCACCGCCTTAATGGCGCAGCAGACTACACCAACGCCGGATACAACAAACCAAAGCGCGGCCAGCGCAACTGTAAAACCTCAACTGACCGCAGAGCAGAAACAACAATTGCGTGACCTGCGTAGTTCTGCACGGGACCAGGCAGCTATCATTCGCAATGACCAGTCGCTGACCCCGGAGCAGAGGCAGGCCAAACTGCAAGCCCTGCACGCCAGCACCCGCCAGCAAATGCAGTCCATCCTGACACCCGAGCAGCAGCAGGCATTTGCCGCTCACCGTGCCGCCGCCAAAGCTAAATTTGCGGCAAAGCTCGGCCTTTCCGCGGATCAGATGAGCAAACTGAAAGAGCTGCGTACCTCAACCCGCCAGCAGCGGCAGGCGGTGCTCCAGAATCCATCACTCACCAACGATCAGAAGCAGGCTCAGCTCAGCCAGATTCGACAGGCATCGCAGGCGCAACTGGCAACCATCCTGACTCCGGAGCAAATACAGAAGCTCCATCAGATGCGCCGGCACTGGAAGCAGGGATAAGCATTCGTTCATCGACACTCGTCGATGTTGCAGTGTGAAAGGCTATCAGGAATCAAGGCCACCCGCGGTTCGGGTGGCCTTTTTTATTGAATCGATTTCAGGTCAGAAGACCGAGCAGACGATGCACTTCAAATAATGGGTCTCCGGCACGTTGAGCAGCACCGGATGATCAGCCGACTGCATCCGCTTTTCAATCACGTGCAGATTGCGGCGGGCATCGAGCGCGGCGCTGGAGAGCATGGATAAAAAATCCTCTTCGCTGACATGGAACGAGCACGAACAGGTCACCAGCACTCCGCCGTTGCGTACCATTTTGAGCGCGCGCAGATTCAGCTCCTTGTAGCCGCGAAGCGCGTCCTCGGCACTCTTCTTCGACTTCGCGAAAGCTGGTGGATCGAGCACGATAGTCTCATATCTCCGCTCCGAATCCGCATATTGCCGCATCAGTTCAAAGGCGTCGGCCTGCATCCATTCGATCGGCTTCTGCGCATTCAGTTCGCGGTTGCGCTCCGCCACGGCCAATGCCTCGGCCGAGATATCCACTGCGGTGATCTGCTCACAGACGCGGTTCAGGTGCAGCGAGAAGCCACCCTGGTACGTGCAGATTTCCAGCGCCCGTCCTCGCGCATAGCGCTCGGCGGCCGCGTAGTTTTCGCGCTGATCAAGAAAGGCCCCGGTCTTCTGTCCGGCGCCGCCATCGTAGTGGAATGCGATCCCGTTCATGTGATAGACGGTCGTGGTCTTCGGATTCTTCAGCCGCGAATACACCGCCTGATCCTCGCGCGGAGCCAGCCCTTCGAGCTCCCGGATTCGCGGGTCCACTCTTTCCAGAATCGTCTCCGGCTTGAATGCTGCCTTCAACTCCTCGATCAGAATCTCGCGCGCGAATGGCGCATCCATCGCCTGCGTCATCACCTGAAAGCTGATCACGTCGTTGTACTTGTCCACGATCAAGCCGGGAGTAATGTCAGCCTCGCTGAAGAGCACTCGAAACGCATCCGCATCACGCACCACGCGCTGGCGATAGGCAATCGCCTGACGGATGCGGTAGCGCAGCAACTCGGGATATTTCTCTGCCTCTACTGGATTCGGCGCAATCATGCGCAGCGCGATCTGCGAACTGGAGCTATACAGTGCGGAGCCAAAAGGTTTCCCGCGCTGGTCTTCCACGCGCACCAGCGCGCCCGGCGCGACCTGATCGAGGCGCTCAATGTCGGATTTGAAAATCCATGGATGGCCGCCGCGCAGCCGCGCCACTGCATGCGCGTTCACAATCACGCGCGCAACCGGAGCCGATGATGTTTTCTTTTGAGTCTTCATTCGCAGGAGCGCGTTATGGTTTTGCAACCTCGGGTGCCCTATATTCGAGGGTGGCCCACATCCGCCCGTCTTTGGCGAATGTGGGGATGAGTAGCACCCGCGGCGCGCTCTAGGTCTTAGGAAGCTGATGCTGGAGATCGTCAAGCACCTCGGGCGGCAACTGCTCTTTGTATTTCTCTTCCAAGTTCGGCTCGTCCACAAACAGATTGCGGGCGCCCCGGAACTCCTCGGCAAAAATCGTCTGGCAGATTGCGTTCTTCTCCACCCGGCGCGCGATCGCCTCGCCGGTCTTGGCGTCGTATGCCTTCATGGTGGCGTTGCCCTTATGGTTGATAAAAACCACAAATGCGCCACTGCTGCCCATCGAGGGCACGTACATCCATTCGCGTTCGGCCTGGTGCGCGATCCCCGTGGCGTTGGCCGCAACCGTCTTCACGTTGTGCTCCGGCAGATAGTAGAGCATTCGCCCGCACGAGTCGCAGTGCACAACCTCCTGGGCGGCGCGGATATTCGATAGCACCTGTGGACGCAACATCACTTGGCACGCCGTGCAGCGATGCTCCAGTACCTCCGCCACCGCAAAGCCCCGCGACCTGAGAATGCGGTCATAGGTCGCCAATAGCGTGTCGTCCACGTCATTGCGCAGCTCAGCGCTTCGGGCTTGGGCTTCGGCCACGGCAGCGCGGTCCGCGTCGCCTTCCTTTACGGCCTCAATCTTCTGGCGTTCCACTTCGGCGGACTCAGCCTTGAGCGCCGCTTCCGCTGCCGCCAGTTGTGATTGCAAGGTGTCGGCGTTCAGCATGACTTCGAGAATCTTCTCCTCGAATCCTGCTATCTCACCTTCGGCATGCGCAATTTCGGAGAGCAGTGCCTTGTACTGTTCGTTGTTCTTTATGCTGGAGGACTGGCCGCGAAACTTGGCAATCTTCTCGTTGAGAGATTGGATCTCCTGCTCGTGATGGCGCTTCGCCGTCTCTCCGCTTTTGATCGCGGCGCGCGCGTCGTCGACGCGTTTCAGGGCACTGGCCAGCTGCGCTTCAATGCGGGCGACAGCCTTCGGGATCGCCGCGAGCTGCGCGTTGAGCCGCGCCAGTTCAAGGTCAACCTTTTGCAATTCGACAAGCTTTTCAAGGTCAGTCGGCATGAATTCCTGCGAACCCCAATACAGCGGATTCTACCACGTCAGGCGAGCCAAGGCTTTTTGTCGTCGTTCCTAAGAACTTTGCTGTATTTTCCCAACGCAGCCTTCCGCTTAACTTTATTCTATGCTCCTTCAATTTACACGCGTCCTGCTTGGGCTGACCATTGCGCTGTTTCATGGCCCATTGGCAGACTTCCTCCGCAAGCAGGACCGCGCGTTGGGCGCCGCGTTCCGCGAGCGCGGCGTCCCGGTTCCGGGTGCCCTCCCCAAACAAGCGGCGCACAACCTCTTCTTCGGCTTCGGCATTCTGATTGCGCTGGTCAGCCTTGCTCGCATCTGGATAAGCACTCACTGACCCTTGCCGCGCCCGTGGCGTGTCGCCTTGCAAATTCCACCAGCTCAGATTTACCTTCGCCACAGGGGCAGATGGCTCCGGCGGAGGAACTGCTTTGAAGACCAGCAGATGGCTTGTCGCGTTCTGCGCGCTAGCAAGTGCAGTGGCCGTGGCGCAGCAAGCGGCGCAACAAGCAGTCAAGAAGCAGTACACGGTGGAGGCCATCTACGAGCCATCGCCTTTGAGCGACCGTCCGCCCGCCGCAGCACAATGGAGCCCCGACGGAAGCAAACTCACCTACATTCAGTCCGAAGCCGGCGGCGAGCAGGAATCGCTCTATTACTTCGATCCCGCCAGCGGCAAGAGCGCGCAACTGATTGCCGCAGACAAACTCGCCGCGCTGGTGCCCTCCACCAGCAATCTTAAGGATGACCGCCAGCGCGAGAACCGCGCCCGCTTCGGCGTCTCCGCCTATCAATGGTCGCCCGATTCCAAAGGCCTGCTCTTCGACGCCTTGGGGCAGCTCTGGATCTTCGATGTGGCAGCCTCAAAAGGACGCCGCTTGACCGATGCCAGTGAGCCCTCGAGCGATCCCAAGTTTTCCCCCGATGGAAAGCTTCTCAGCTATTTGCGAGCTCATAACCTCTACGTGCGCCCCATTGCCGGAGGCGCTGAAGTTGCACTCACGCATGACACCGACTCAACCCTGCTGAACGGCGAAGTGGACTGGCTCTACTCGGAAGAGCTGGACGTACGCTCCAACTACTTCTGGTCGCCCGACGCAAAGCAGATCCTCTACCTTCAAATGAATGAAGCTCCGGTGCCGCAGTATCCAATCGTCAACTGGCTCCCGGTCCATCCCGAAACCGACCAGGAACGCTACCCCAATGCCGGAGACCCGAATCCCACGGTAAAGCTGATGCTTTCCGACCTCAACGGCACAGCCAAAGAGATTGATCTTGCTCTCAAGGGTGATTTCTACATCCCCCGCTTTGGCTGGGTGCGCCCGGGGCTTGCCTGGGCAATGGTGCTCAACCGCTTGCAGAACCAGCAGGACTTGTATTTCATCGACCTTCGAAGCGGAAAGTCTCGCCGGGTGCTGCGTCAAACCGACCCCAACTACATCGAGCTTCACGATTCCATGGGACGCGGCGAACATCAAGGTCTGCGCTTTCTCGACTCTCGCAGTGAGTTCCTATGGCTGAGCTGGCGTGATGGATTCACACATGTCTATCTTTACAGCTTCGATGCCGCGCATCCCCTCGCCGCCGCAAAGCTGGAGCGCCAGTTGGAAAGCGGCGACTACGAAGTAAGTAAGCTGTTGGAACTCGACGAAGCCAAGGGCACGCTTTATCTGGAAGCGAACAAGGGCGACGATCGTCAGGAGCATCTGTTTGCGGTGCCGCTGGCAGGCGGAGAAGCCGTCGCCCGTGACTCGTCAACCTGGCGTGCACGAAGTCTCCATGACCCGCGACGCCAAGTATTTTGTGGACACATACAGCGCGCTCACCGTGCCTGCGAAGATGCAGATCTGCGCCGTTGGCGGCGCATGCACGGAGGTCTGGGCCTCGCAGCGGTGGGACGGCTATGACACGCTCCCGCCGCGCTTTGTGGACTTCCGCGCCGAAGACGGAACGCTGCTGCGCGGTGTGATTCTGCTGCCGCCCGCCGGAGCCGCGACCGGCATCAACGGCAAAGTCCCGCTGATCCTCAATCCCTACGGCGGCCCTCAGGGGCAAATTGTGCGAGACTCGGCGCATACCAGTGACCCATTCGATCAGGTGCTTGCGCATCATGGCTTCGCCGTGCTCAAAGTGGACAATCGCGGCACCGCCAATCGTGGGCGCAACTTTGCCATGGCCACCTTTCATCATCTCGGCGAGGTAGAACTGAGTGACAATCTCACCGCGCTCGACCAGGCACTGGAAAGGTTTCCGCAACTGGACAGCACGCGCCTTGGATGGTGGGGCTGGAGTTATGGCGGCACCCTGGCCGCATACGCGCTGGCGCACTCGGATCGCTTCAAGGCCGGAATCAGCGTTGCACCTGTGACCGACTGGCACAACTACGACACCACCTACACCGAGCGCTACATGGGACTGCCCAATGACAACGCCGGAGGATACGAAAATTCCAGTGTCGTAAAGTCGGCGCAGAATCTAAGAGGGCGTCTGCTGCTGGTGCATGGCACCAGCGACGACAATGTACACGTGCAGAACTCGATGCAGTTCGTCGATGCGATGGTCAACGCCGGACGCCCCTTCGATCTGCAACTCTACCCCGGCAAAACCCACGGAATCGCTGGCCGCGAAGCCCGCATCCATCTCTTCACCCGCATCCTCTGGCAATGGGAGCAATACCTGTCAAAGTAGCCGTACCGTAGGTGGCCTACATTCACGCACCGGGTGCCCTTTGCGTGGATAAAGTGTAAAGCCGGGTGCCCCACCTTCGACGCGCGCCTTTTGCGCGGCTAAGGTGGGAAGCTACGCCCAACACCTCTACGCGCCTTTGCCCTTGCTCTTGACCTTGAAACTTTGAAACCTCGAAACATTGAAACCTTGAACGTCTCCTCACCGCGCCTTCCACTTCGAAGACAGCATCGACAGCTTCTGCTCCACCGAGAGCTGTGGCTTTTCAGCTGGCTTCTGTGCCTGCGCTTTCTTCGCCTGCGGAGCGGCTTCCAACAGAGCCTTGATCGAGAGAGCAATACGCTTCGTCTTCACATCCGCGCTCAGCACTTTCACCTTCACAATCTGCCCCACCTTCACGGCTTCATTGGGATCTTTGATGTATCGATTGGAAAGCTCGCTGATGTGAACCAATCCGTCCTGGTGTACGCCGATATCGACAAACGCGCCGAACTTGGTCACATTGGTTACTACGCCCTCCAGAATCATTCCCGGCTGCGCATCGCCGATCTCGCGCACGCCTTCGGCAAAGCTGGGAGCCACAAACTTATCCCGCGGATCGCGCCCCGGCTTCTTCAACTCGTCAAGAATGTCGTTGAGCGTGAACGTGCCGGCGGAGAGCTGCGTGCGATCCACCTTCTCCAGCAACTCGGGACGCGCGACCAATTCCCTCACAGGCGTCTTGAGCGACTCGGCAATCTGCTCCACGACGGTATAGGACTCAGGATGCACCGCGGTGCAGTCGAGCGGATTTTCGCCATCACGAATGCGCAGGAATCCCGCGGCCTGCTCAAAAGTCTTCGGACCAACGCCGGGAACTTTCATCAGCTGCGCGCGCGAGTGGAAGCGTCCGTTTTCATCGCGATATTTCACGATGTTGACGGCCGTGCGCTCAGTCACTCCGGCGACATAACGCAGCAGCGTCCACGAGGAGGTGTTGAGATCGACGCCCACCCGGTTTACGCAGCTTTCAATCACGCTCTCAAGCGATTGCTGCAGATTGCGTTGATCGACATCGTGCTGATACTGTCCCGACGCCAATCGATTTGGGATCGACCTTCACCAACTCAGAGAGCGGGTCTTGTAGTCGGCGCGCAATGCTGATGGCGCCGCGCACAGTCAGGTCCAGCTCGGGGAACTCCTGCCGAGCCACTTCCGATGCAGAGTAGACGCTGGCGCCGCTCTCGCTGACGGTCACGGCGAAGATGTTGTCGAGCCCGCGTTCGCGTAGGAACTCGCGCACGAACTGATCGGTCTCGCGTCCCGCGGTTCCGTTGCCGATGGCGATAGCGCGCACGTTGTGTTGCGCCATCAACTTCTCCATCACCTTTGCGGATTGCTCCAAGCCGCTTTTAGAGGTGAACGGATACATGACGTCATGCGCGAGAAACTTTCCCGTCTCATCGACAATCGCGAGCTTGCATCCAGTGCGCAGGCCGGGATCAATGCCGAGGACGGAGATCGGCCCCGCTGGCGGCGAGAGCAACAAGTTGTGCAGGTTGTCCCGGAAGACGGCGATAGCATCGGCGTCGGAGCGCTTCTTCAATTCGAGGCGGATCTCGCCCTGGATCGATGAATTCAGCAGCCGCCCCCATGCGTCTTCAATGGCGAGAATGAGCTGCGGAGTCCAGTCGCCAGTAGCACGGAGAACACGCGCCTGCAACGTGCTGATGGCGCGCTGCGGTTCAAGTTCCATCAGGAAAAAGAGAACGTTCTCAGCCTCGCCGCGCCGGATGGCCAGCATACGATGCGAGGGGATGCTCTTCACCGGCTCGCGATACTCGTAGTACATCTTAAACTTTTCCTGCTCATCGACCGCATCTGTGGCCTTGCGGCTGGTGATGATGCCCTCGTCGAACATCAGTTGGCGCAGAGCCTTTCGCAGGTCGGCATCTTCGCTGATGTTTTCGGCGACGATGTGGCGCGCGCCTTCCAGCGCTTCGTCAACGTTGGCCACGCCCTTCTCTTCACTGACGAATGTTGCGGCGAAATCCGTGAGCGAAAGCGCGCCAGCCTGCTGTACCAGCAAATACTGCGCCAGCGGCTCCAGTCCTTTTTCGCGCGCAATTGTCGCCTTGGTGCGGCGCTTGGGTTTGTAGGGCAGGTAGAGATCTTCGAGCTCGCTCTTGTCCAGGCAGCGCTCGATGCGCGACTTCAGCTCATCGCTCAACTTACCCTGCTCTTCAATCGAGTGAAGGATGGTTTCGCGGCGTGAGACCAGATCGCGGAAGTAGGCGAGCTGCTCTTCGATCTCGCGGACCTTCACCTCGTCGAGATTGCCGGTCGCCTCCTTGCGATAGCGGGCAATGAACGGCACGGTGCCGCCGCCATCGAGCAGTTCGATCACCGCAACGAGGCCGCGCAAGGGAACATCAATGGTCTGCGAAAGGTGCAGCAGAATTTCCGGGGAGAGGCTTTTCAATTCAGACATGGCTTACGGTCATTCTAATTGCCCGGCTTGAGGAAAACCCTCGTGGCGAGTGATCGCATCGGGAGATCGAAACAAATCCCCTCACCCCCGCACCAAAATTTCTGTGGATTTCCCACTCTGGCCCACTCGCTTATGAGCTCCGCGCATCGCCTATCGACGGCTTAGTAACCCACTGACCCCAAAAGTGTACTCTCTCGCCAATCTCCCAATCCCATTTGTAAACCAGTAAATTTCGCGCTTCAAACCATTCACCTTCTCGCCAATGGTGTCCCTCATCAGCGAAGTATGGACGAACGTGCAATATCGGAGACGCGGGCCTGCGCCCGGCGGTGCTGCAGGTAGGTATAGCCGGAGGCGATGGCGACCAGCGTTCCGAGCGCGCCCTGGACCAAGTCGACGCGAGCATGGTCGGTGAGCAGGTGGATGGCCCAGAGCATCGGAACCTGCCAGAGCTCGACGACGCGGGTGTAGAAGGCTCCTAGCAGCGCCATCACGGTGTTCATGTAGAAATAGCCGGTAAGCCCGACCGTGGCGACCAGCAGCATGACTCCCCACATCTGCGGCGAGAGCGTTTGCAGCGGAGCGTGCGTCGAAGCGCTGAGAAAAACTCCGCCAAGGGTCGCGCCGACGAGCGCCGGAGCGATCAGCCAGAAGAGATGCTCGTCCTTGCCCTGAGCGCGCTCCCACACCTTGTACGTGGCGGCGCGCGAGATGAGGGCGATGACGAGGAAGAGGATTCCGCGGCGCGCGTTGAGAACGGTTCCGGGTTCGCGCACGGCCTCGGCAGCGAACAGAATCAGCGCGCACGCCAGCACCGCGAGCGTGCGGCGCTCGTAGGCTCGCCGTGGCCCGCGCACGTAGGCGAGGATCAGAGCATCGAGCAGAAGCACGGCTTGAGTCACACGGCCGCTGAGTAATCCGATGGCTCCGAACCAACCCACAAACGTAAGCCCTCCGGTGACTACGCGTACCAGCGCAAGGCGCGGTGAGCGCGGCTTCCACTGGCTGCGAGACGGACGCACGATGAGCGCCAGTAAAACGAGTGCGAGCAGAGAACGGTCCACCAGAATGGTGGCGAGCGAGAGGTGAGCGCGCCGCGCCAGCAACTCGATGGAGACCGTAATTGCGACCTCGGATGCGACCATGCCGGCGAGAGGCATGCGGCTCCAGAAAGATGGTTCGACGTTGTTGTTCAAACGATTCTCCGCTGCGTTTTCCGCACAACAGGCGTGCGCTCGATTCTAAATGGTCGCTCATGATTGCGGCTTTGTTGATCTTTCACTTCATTCAGCATGACAGCCAAAAACCGCCAACTCTTGTACTGTAGAAGTGTGGGCATCGCTCACGAACAACGAATCCGCAGAGCTGACGGGCAGTTGAGGTGTGAAGTGAAATCATTGAGGCAGGATTCGCGGAGGCGTTCCGCATGAAGTACCATTCCGAGGTTTTGATTCTGGGCGCGGGCGCCGCTGGACTGATGTGCGCCATCGAGGCAGGGAAGCGCGGCCGCTCGGTTACGGTGCTGGAGAGCTCGAACCGTGCGGGGCAGAAGATACTGATCTCCGGCGGCGGACGCTGCAACTTTACCAACGTCGAGAGCGGTGCCGAGCGTTTTATCTCGGAGAATCCGCACTTCGCCAAATCGGCGCTGGCACGCTATACGCCGGAGAAATTCATCGCGATGGTGGAGCGCCACGGCATTCGCTGGCATGAGAAAAAGCTGGGACAGCTCTTTTGCGACCGCAGCGCGCAGGACATTATGACAATGCTGGAAGAGGAGTGCGTGCGGGTGGGAGTGCGCGTGAAGCTCTCGACGCAGGTGCGCGAGGTGCGGAGCAATGGCGGCGTCCCAGGACAGTTCACGGCTGTTACGGCGGAGCATGAGTTCACTTCTAACGCGCTGGTGGTTGCGACCGGCGGGCTATCGATTCCGAAGATGGGGGCGACGCCGTTCGGCTACGAACTCGCACAGCAGTTCGGACTAAAGATCGTGGAGCCGCGTCCGGCACTCGTGGCATTTACTTTGAACGCGGTGGACGCGAAGCGCTTCTGCGACCTCGCGGGGATCTCGACCGAGGTGGTGGCAAGCATCGGTAGGCAGAGCTTCCGCGAGAAGCTGCTGATTACGCATCACGGCTTCAGTGGCCCAGCAATACTGCAGATCTCCTCGTACTGGAAGCCGGGCGAAAGAGTCACGCTGGATTGGGCACCGGAGACGAAGGTGTTCGAGCATCTGCTGTCCTCGGGAGCGCGGCGCGATGCGGCAGCGGCCGCAGCGGCTCTTCGCGCGGTGTTGCCGATACGTCTCGCCGAACGCTGGTTGGAACTGCATCCGTTTAAGAAATGGACAAACCCAGCGTTTGAAGAAGCGGAGCGGGCACTGCATCACTTTGAATTCGTGCCGTCAGGAACGGAAGGTTTTGCGAAAGCCGAAGTCACCGCGGGCGGAGTAGACACCGGCGAACTTTCGGCACAGACGATGGAATCGAAGAAAGTTCCGGGGCTGTACTTCGTAGGCGAGGTGGTGGATGTAACCGGACACCTAGGAGGTTATAACTTCCAGTGGGCCTGGGCTTCTGGGTTTAGTGCGGGGCAGGCGGTGTGAGCTTTAACAGAAATGAGGCGTCCGGCTTGGACACCTCATTCTGAGTTTCTGATTGATCCCGGGCTAGATGCCGAGCTTCTTTACCTCTTCGTTGTAGTACTTGTGGTAGAGGATGTTCCACTCCGGAGTGCCTTCGGGGATGATGCGGCGCTGGCTTTCGATCTTCATGCGGGCGGCTTTGTCGAGCTTTTCCTCACCGGCCAGCAGATCTTCGAGGATGCGGCGCACCTCCTGTCGAATATCGTCGTAGCCTTCGAGGAACTCGACGTTCTTCAGGCTGGCGAGCTGTTCGGTGGAGGCCGAGGCGAGCTTATTGAGTTTTTCGCGAGAGAGTCTCATAGCACCGCCTTGTATTTCTTTACCAGTTCGTTCTTCACCTTCTTGAACATCTCCTGGTAGTTGGCTGCGCTTTTGCGCATCTCCTCCGAGTAGGCTTCAAGGATGACGCGGACTTCGTCGTTGATGCGGTCCTCAAGGCTGAGCTCCTCGACCATGGAGTTCTGGACGCGCTCGATGACTTTCTCGAGCTCGTGCGTTTGAATGAAGTGGTTGTCTTGCAGCCGTTTGACGGTTTGCCGGGCTAAGTAGCCTACGTATTCTTTCGAAAAGAGCATGATGTGTGTGTCGGAGAACTGGCGCTGGAAACACCAAATTTTAGCACAGGCGCGAGGTGCAATTTCAGCATGCGACCGGCGACTAAGACCTGAGCAGCAGGAGTAAGCCGGGTGCCGACTTCAAGGCAGAGGCAATAAGGCAACAAAGGAAACCGAATTTCCTGCGAAATTTGTGGCGCAAGGTGGCGGGAGCGAGAGCTGAAGGGGGAGTATGATACTTTTTTGCGCGATGGGCGAGGCGGCGAGTACGAGGCGAGTTGCAGCCGGGCCATTCATTTGTTAGAACAGCAGAAAGCGATGATAGAAGACCTGACCAGCATTCATGACGACATGCACGCCTTCACCCAAGGGCTGGGGCTGCGGCGCTTCCACGGATATATTCCGGACGAGATGCCCAGTGTGCTCTGGGATGGTGAGGACGTAAACGAGAGCTGGAAGGACTTTGTGGAGCTGGCGCGCGCCTCGGGTGCCCCGTTCGTCACAATGAATGCGGTTCAGTTGGAGGCAGATGATGTGGAGATACTGCTTTCGGAGTTGCGCCGCTCCAGCTTTAGCCGCGAGGAAGATATGGAAACGGCCCGGCAGTTGCGCTCGCAACTGGGTCGCATCGGCTTCATCCAGCTGGGCTTTCCTTATCAGGGAGTGATGTTTTTGTGTGAGCTCTCCACCGAATGGTACGAGGGCTACAAGGCGCTGCAGGAGATGGCCGACGACCTGGGCGGCATCATGATCGACGGCTCCGCGGACGGTTCTGAGGAAGACGAGCGCTAGGGGTGCGCTGGATAGAGCGTACCCAGGAACGCGTGTGCGGCAGAGCTCCGCAACAGATCGCCCGCCTGTTGGCGGCTGCAATGGATCTGCCGGAGATAGTGGCCGCATTGCTGTCGGCGCGCGGAATCAACTCGGTCGAAGACGCCCACCGCTTTCTCCATCCCACCCTCGATCAACTGCACTCACCCATGGAAATGCTGGGCATGCGAGCGGCCGTAGAGCGGCTGGAGCGTGCGATTGCGCAACGCGAGCCAATACTGATCTACGGCGATTATGACGTGGACGGCACCATGGCAACGGTGATTTTGAAGACCGTGGTGGAGCTGCTCGGAGGGCAGTGCGACTTCCACGTGCCGCATCGGCTACTGGAGGGTTATGGCATGCGCGACGAGGTCATCGAGCGCGCCGCGGCAAACGGAGTCACGCTCATCATCAGCGTTGACACGGGTATCCGCGCCTTTGCAGCCGCCGAAACCGCCGAACGCGCGGGGGTGGATTTGATCGTGACCGATCACCACCTGGTATCGCATGAGGAGGGCGTTCCGAAGGCATTAGCGGTGCTGAACCCGAATCAGTCCGATTGCGGCTATCCTTGCAAGTCTTTGTGCGGCGCTGGAGTGGCCTTCAAGGTGGCGCAGGCTCTGCTGGAGCGCTCGGGCCGGGAGCGGCTGATTCCTTCATTTTTGAAAGTGGTCGCGATTGCGACCATTGCCGACGCCGTGCCGCTGCTGGGCGAAAACCGGGTGCTGGTCTCGCTGGGGCTGGAGGGGTTGCGCACGGCCGTCAATCCGGGGCTGAAGGCGCTGCTGGAAATTTGCGAGTTAACTTCTGGACGCGCGCCGAGTGCCTCCGAGGTGGCCTTCCGCATCGCTCCACGCATGAACGCGGCGGGGCGGATGGACGTGGCCAAAGACGTGGTCGAGCTGTTTACCGTGAAGGATGCGGCGCGTGCAAAAAAGATTGCCGAACGCTTGGACCAACTGAATTCGGCACGGCAGCAGGAGGAGCAACGCATCTCCGAAGCGGTGCTGCGTCAGGTGGAAGAAAGCGCGGAGCTGCGCGACGCGTTCTGCATGGTGGTGGACGGCGAAGGGTGGCACCGGGGGGTGATTGGCATCTGCGCCTCGCGGGTGGTGGAGCGCTTTGGTCGTCCAGCGCTGGTGATCTCACGCGATGGTGATGAGGCGCATGGATCGGGGCGGTCCATTCGGGGCTTTCATCTGCTGGATGCCTTGGAGAGCACGCCGGAGCTGTTCCTGCGCTTTGGCGGGCACGCGGCAGCCGCGGGGTTTGCAATGCGCTCGGAAAAAATCGCGGAGCTGCGTAAGCGACTCAACGAGTATGCGGGTGCGAAGCTCGCGCGCGAGGAGTTGCAGCCGGTACTGGAATTTGACGGCGAGCTGACGATGGAGCAGGTGACGCCTCGCCTGTGGGAGCAACTGCGCGCATTACAGCCGTTTGGCATGGGAAATCCCGAGCCGGTATTTATGGCTCGAGGCGTCATCGTGATGGGCGAGCCGAAGGTGATGCGCGAGAAACATATGAAGCTGAAGCTGCAGAGATATGCGAGAGCACAGAACGGCGGCCTGGCACGCGGAGTGGATGCATTGGGCTGGCGGATGGCGCACAGGCTGGAAACTGAGCCGCTCTCAGGGGGCGAACCCGTGGATGTGCTGTTCCGGATCGAGCAGAACACGCACCCGGAGTTTGGCGGCGGACTGCAACTGGTGCTCTCGGACTTCCGGCGGGCGGTGCGGGTGGAAGCGGCTTCCGCGGCCGAGGCTTGAGCAAGGGCGGGCTCCGATTCGTGATTCCATCCTGACGACATCCTTAACAACACAGGCCGAATTCATAATTAGAGAATGGTTTGAGGCCGGACGCCTCGCGTACACTGTTTGGGTAATGCCTGTCTCAATCCCTCGCCTGCGAATCTGGTTTGCCGTGATGGCCTTGGCGGCTGTGGCGGTGGTGGCGGGGTTCTATCTTCGTGCGCGCTTTGAAATGCGCAGCGCGCTTAAGAATCTTCCAGGAAAACTCGGGATCGAGATTCAGCAGACCAGCGAAGGATTTTCGCTATCCAAAAGCGAGGGCGGGCGCACGCTGTTCACGATCAAAGCCTCCAAGGCGACACAATTCAAAGCGGGCGGCCGGGCCGAGCTGCACGATGTGAACATCGTGGTTTACGGTCGCAGGTCGGATCGCTTTGACCAGATCTATGGTGAAGACTTTGAGTACGACCAGCAGGCCGGTACGGTGGTCTCCAAGGGCGAGGTTCACATCGATCTGCAGGGTAACGACCTGCAGGGGAACGCGGAAGGCCAGAAGCAGGACGACCGAGCGGCAGTGCCCGCGACTCAGAACCCAATCCATCTTCGCACCCAGGGAATGACCTTCTATCAAAAGAGCGGTCTGGCGGAGACCGAAGGGCTGATCGATTTCCGCGTGCCCCAAGCCAGCGGAACGGCGAAGGGCGCGACTTACGACTCCAAGAAAAACGAATTAACGCTGCAATCGGCCGTCGATATTCAAACCTCGGGCGCTGACCCGACGCATATCCAGGCTGTCCACGGCACGATCAGCAAGGAACCGCATGTGGTGATTCTGGAGTCGGCTCGGCTGGATGGGGCAGAGCGTAAGGTTTTTGCCGACCACGCCGTCATAGATTTAGGTGAGGACAATTCCATACGGCAAGTTCATGCCACGGGCAACGTGCGTCTGGGCGAGGCGGGTGGTATGCGGTTGCGCTCGCCGGCTGCCGAGATGAAGGTGGGCGCGAACAACACGGTGGAATCGGCGCTATTTACCGGCGGAGTGGATTTCGAATCGGCGACCCAGGGCACCAGTGGACACTCGGGCGAGATGTTGCTGCATTTTGTGCGGAGAGCGAAGGCGAAGCGTCCCGCAAGCCATTCCGCAAAACCAGCAGGAAGTGGCGGCACGGCGCTCCTGAAGACCATCTATGCCAGTCGCGGGGTCATCTTGCGACAGGCGCCGCGGGCGACGAGCCAGAATCCGCAGTCTCTGGCGATGAACTCGAACGCGATAACCTTTGTGCTCAGCGAAGGGCGGCTATTGAGCTCAGCGCAAACCGATGCGGCGGGGCAGCTCATAGTCAGCGCCGCAGGACCCAAGAATGCGGGCGAGCAGACGGTGATCGACGCTCAGCATTTCACAGCCGACTTTGGCGAGGAGAACCGTCTGCGCACGGCGCGCGGCATCGGCGCGGTACGCGTGACCAGCCACAATCCGGGAGTGCCGGATAAGGTAAGCACGAGCGATACGATGGTGGCGCAGTTCACGCCAGGCGGCGAGGTTTCGCGGGTAGTGCAGGAGGGGAATTTCCGCTACCGGGAGGGCGAGAGTTCGAAGAACGAACCTGGCGGCAGAACCAGCGTTGCCGAGCGCGCCACCTACTCTCCCTTGGACGATTCAGTGACGCTGCAGGGAAGTCCCAGGGTCGTGGACGGTGGAATGACGGTGACGGCTGACAGCATCCGCCTGTTGCGGCGCAGCGGCGAGGCGTTTGCGCAGGGCAACGTCAAGACTACTTATAGCGAGCTGAAGGTGCAGCCGAACGGCGCACTGCTGGCGACGGCGGAGCCGATTCACGTGACCGCGCGGGCGATGAATGCACTGCAATCCTCAGGGCTGGCGCACTACACCGGAGGAGCGCGACTGTGGCAGGGATCAAACATTGTGGAGGCGCAGACCATCGACTTTGACCAGAAGACGCGCACCCTGGCGGCACAAGGAGACCGGAAGCGCCCGGTCACCAGCGTCTTTGTCCAGGTGGACGGCAAGGGCAAGGCTTCGACCATGCTGGTGACCGCGCCGAATTTGACCTATACCGATAGCGAGCGCGAGGCGCGCTACTCCGGCGGAGTCACGGCACACGGGCAGGACGCGGTCATGACGGCCGATCACGCCGACGTTTTTTTGAATGCGGTGAGCAATTGGCGCGTCTCACAGCAGCCCGCCCAGACGTTTCCGGGCCCGAAACCAGGGCTGATCCCGGTACTGAACCCAGGCCCGAGCCAGTTGGACCACATTGTCGCCAGCACCCATGTGCTGGTACAGCAGCAGGAGCGGCGCGCCGAGGGCGAAAAGCTGGTATACACGGCGGCGAATAGCAGCTTTGTGATCACCGGAGGTTCGCCCATGTTAAGCGATCCGGTCAACGGGACCGTGCGAGGCGATTCGTTGACCTTCTTCAGCCACGATGATAGGGTGGTCGTCGAAGGTGACGGCTCCTCACGCGCCGTGACGCACACTCACGTTTCCCGCTAATGCAGACCCTTTCCACTGAAGAGATCGGCAAATCGTATCGCGGCCGCCGCGTGGTCAACGGGGTTTCCCTGGTGGTGAATCGCGGCGAGGTGGTGGGGCTGCTCGGTCCCAATGGCGCGGGAAAGACAACCAGCTTTTATATCATCGTCGGCCTGATTCCCCCGGATACGGGCAGGGTCATGATCGGGGACGTGGAGATCACCGACGTTCCGATGTATCTGCGAGCGCGCTTGCACGGCATCAGCTATCTTCCGCAGGAGGCTTCGGTCTTTCGCAAGTTGAGCGTGGAGGAGAACATTCTGGCGGTGCTGGAGACGCAAAGCTCCAGTTGGGAGGAGCGCCGTGACAAGTTGGAAAGCCTGATCGACCAGCTTGGCCTGGGCCACATCCGCAAGAACAAGGGCTATGCGTTGAGCGGCGGCGAGCGGCGCCGGGTGGAGATCGCCCGAGCGCTTTGTATCAATCCCACGTTCATTCTGCTGGATGAGCCATTCAGCGGGATCGATCCGATTGCGGTGCTGGATCTGCAGAAGATCATCTTCACCCTGAAGGAGAGCGGGATCGGAATCCTGATTACCGATCACAACGTTCGCGAGACGCTCTCCGTGGTGGACCGGGCATACATTATCAATGAAGGCCGAATCTTCCGCTCGGGAACTCCGGAGCAACTCGGCAATGATCCGGAAGTGAAACGAGTTTACCTAGGCGAGAGTTTCACTTTGGTCTAGGTATCCACTCGAGGGACTAAGCGTTTTTTAGAGCATTTTGATTGCCGAACCCCTGCGTACAACCTAACTTTCTAGTTTAGAATCGGTTTTGGGATACATCCCTTAATCGTTGGTACATGGTTTCTCTACAGACAAAGCTGAACCTGAAGGTCGCGCAACGCCAGATCCTGACTCCCGGACTGGTGCAGATGGTCAGCGTCCTGGCGCTCAACAAGCTTGAGCTGAAGGACATGATCAACGAAGAGATGGTCGAAAATCCGGTGCTGGACGAATATCTTGATCCCGTGCCGACCATCGACGAGGTTGCTGCCCGCGAGGAGCAGCGCGAGCGCGAAAGCGCTGCCGCAGTCATAGAAGAGCCCAAAACCACCCCGGAGGAGCGCGACCCATTCGAGGAAGTTGATTTCGGCTCATTCTTCAACGATTACCTGGACCCTGGATATCGTAGCAATACCGAGCTGGAGTCGATCGAAAAGCCTTCGTTTGAGAACTTCCTTTCCAAGCCAGCGACCCTGACCGACCACCTGATGTGGCAGCTCGGGGCTATGCACGTGAAGGATGACGTGCTGGCTGCGGCAGAGCTGATCATTGGGAACCTCGGCGATGACGGCTATCTGCTCTCCAGCGACGAGGAGCTGCTGGAGCAAGGCGCGTATTCATTGAGTGCGCTACAGGGCGGAGCTGCACTGGAGCAGGAGCTTGGCGTTGCGGAAGAAGGCGCTGAACGTCCCAAGCTGGTGCCCAAGCCGGAGCATCAGAGTGCCGCGCTGTTTGGTCGCGATGCACTGCATGAGGCGCTGGAGTTGGTGCGGCAGATGGACCCGGTAGGCGTAGCCGCGCGCGACCTGCGCGAGTGCCTGATGGCCCAGTTGAAGGATCTGATGCGGGTACACGATGAGCGAGGCGGCGAGCCGGATATGCCCGAGCTGCTGGAAGATGCCATGGTGATTGCCGACAAGCATCTGCACGCGCTGCAGAACAAGCAGATTCGGGAGATTGGCCGGGCGATGAACCGGAGCATGGAACGGGTGGAGCGTTGCCTGGCGCTGATCCGCACGCTGGACCCGAAGCCGGGACTTCGCTACAACGTTCCGGAGACGCGGCTGATTGAGCCCGACGTTGCGATCATCAAGCAGGGTGACGAATACCTGGTGGTGATGAACGACGATGACATGCCGCAGCTGCGGCTGAACCCGACTTACAAAAAGCTGCTGGGCCGCGAGGGCAATGAGAAGGATGTGCGCAACTATGTTAAGGAGCGCTACAAATCGGCCATCCAGCTGATCAAGAACATCGAGCAGCGGAAGCAGACGATCCTGAAGGTCTGCTATGCGATCATCGGGCGGCAGGCGGAGTTCCTGGATTTTGGCATCGACTACTTGAAGCCGATGATGATCAAGGAAGTGGCCGAAGAGATCGGGGTGCACCCCTCGACAGTGAGCCGGGCGGTGGCCAGCAAGTATGCGCATACACCGCAGGGAGTCTTCGAGCTGCGCTATTTCTTCAGCGAGAGCGTGAACGGGCCCGAAGGTGGAGCAACTTCGCTGCTGATCTTGAAGCGCCGGGTAAAGAAGCTGATTGAGGAAGAAGATTCCTCGCGCCCCCTGACCGATGAGCAGATCACGCGCATTCTGCAATCCCAGGGAATTCAGGTGACGCGGCGCACCGTGGCAAAGTACCGCGAGGACATGAAGATTCCCTCGACCCATCAGCGGCGGGTAAAAAAGTAAATTCCTTGCCTTCTCAGGTCCGCAAGACTGGCAGAGCCCTTCCGCATCTGATATAACCAAACGCCCACGGTTATTTTTTCCGTGGCGCTAGTCTGGAGCCGAAGGTCTCCGGATATGGCGGTAGCGTGCAATGATTCGAGCCGATGCTTTTGTAGGTTTCGGTTCTGGACGATGTACACCAGCACTGGAAGGGCGCTGGGGGATCAAGCTGGGGACCAAGGAGGAGAAATCGAATGAACGTGGATTATACCGGCAGGCAATTCGACATCACTCCCAAGATTCGCAAGGAAGTAGAGGCTGGACTGGCGAAGCTTGCAAAGATAGTGGGCGACAACTGTAGCAGCAAAGTGATTTTAACGGCGGAGAAGCAGCGCCGGATCGCCGAGATCACACTGACACGGCGGACCAAGAAGTTGGTGGGCCACGGCGAGGCGACTGACGTTCTGGTGGCGATTGACGAGGCTCTCGGACACATTGAAAAGCAGTGGCTGAAGCTGAACACGCGCAAGCGCGACGTAAAGCGGGCCGAGAAGCCCACTTGGAAGCGCGAGGCTCCGGAAATGGAGTTGCCGATCGCGGTTGGCGCAGCGGCGGTGGCGGCGGTTCCGGTGGTGGTGCATAAGTTTCCGGCCAAGCCCAAGATGACGGAAGCCCACCTGGTAAAGAGCCAGGACTCCGTGGCGCTACAGCCGATGACGATTGAAGAGGCGGTAAAGGAGTGCGAATTCCGCGACCGGGGAGTTTTCATCTTTCGAGATAAGAAAGGTATCGTCCGTGTGCTGCATCGGCGCAAGGACGGAAAGCTGGAGCTAATCGAAGTGCCGTAAGCGACGCGCGGGAACAGTTTTCGAGATGAGCGTGCGCACGGGCGATAACGGCCCGGGGGGCACGCTCATTCGTTTTAGGGCAGCAAAGGCGACGTGGACACTTCTTACTTAACGTATCGTAACCAAAGTTGCGAATATGGAGCTTTCGCCAGATCGCCCACTGCTGCTAAATTACGCGTATGGCCCGTAAAGCTGCTTCCAGCAAACGCTTAAACTCGCCGGCTGCAGAGCTGGAGCGCAAGAGTTCTGGCTCAAAGACCAAGCTGGTGATGATCACCGGCTTGAGTGGTTCGGGGAAGATCACCGCGCTGAAGGTGTTTGAGGACATGGGGTACTACTGCGTGGACAATCTTCCCGCGGAGTTAATCCCCAGCTTTGCCCAGCTTATTGAGGACACCCGCGACAATAAGAACGCCGCCATTGTGGTCGATATCCGCGAGGGTAGCCGGCTGGAGCAGCTTCCGGCGATCATCGGCGATCTGAAGAAGCGGCTGGACGTTACGCTGATTTATCTGGACACCAATGACAAGGTGCTTGTTCGGCGCTTCAGCGAAACCCGGCGTCCTCATCCGCTGGGTGCGGCGTCCTCGGTTCCGAGTTCGATTACCAGCGAGCGACGCAGGCTGGAGCCGATCCGCAACATCGCCGATCTGGAGATCGACACCTCAAAATTCAACGTGCACGAGTTGCGCACGCACCTGGTGGAGCTATTCAAGACGGGCGATGAGCGCCAGCCGCTGCTGGTTTCGATGCTGAGCTTCGGCTTCAAGAGCGGCGTACCGGAGAGCGCGGACCTGGTCTTCGACGTGCGTTTCCTGCCGAATCCGCACTTTATCGCCGAATTCCGTCCCTACACAGGCAAGCATCCCCAGGTGGCGAAATACATCCGCTCGTTTCCCCAGACCCAGGAATTTATCGCGAAGGTGATGGAGTTGCTGTTGTTTCTGCTGCCCCATTATGTAGCGGAAGGGAAGAGCTACCTGACCGTGGGCTTTGGTTGCACAGGGGGGCAGCACCGCTCGGTATTCATGGCCGAGGAGATCAAGAAGCGGCTGGCTAAGGAGGGCTACCGCGTCAAGGTGGAGCATCAGGGACAGCCCGCGATAGAACGGCAAAGTGCCGGGGCCTGTTTTCAGGGGGCCGCTTCCAGTAGAATCGAAGCTTGCACCGCAAATCCCTGATGCCAGATGGGCCGCCATCTTATGAGTAGTTCATGCGCCGACTGATTCGCTTGATGTGGTACGTCCGGCCATACTGGCCGCAGTTGATCGCCAGTGTCGTGCTGTTTTCAGTCGTCGGACTACTGGAAGCGTTCCGGTTGGCGCTGCTCCGGCCAATCTTCGACCGGGTGCTGACGCCGGAGACGCCGGGGCGTTCGATGGCGCTGGTGAAGATTCCGCACACGCATTACACCATCTATCTTGAGAACCTTGTTCCCAGCCATTTCCATAATCCCTGGACGGTGGTGGCGGTTGCGCTGGTGGGATCGGTTTTCATGAAGGGCATCTTCGACTACCTGGGCACCTACCTGGTGAACTATGCAGGGTTTGGGCTGGTGACCGATCTGCGCAATGAGATCTATGGCAGCGTGCTGCGGCGCTCAGCGGCATTCTTCCATAAGCATCCGACGGGGACGCTGGTTTCGGCGATCATCAACGACATCGACAAGGTGCAGTTTGCGATGTCGAGCGTATTGGCCGAATTTCTGCAGCAGGTTTTTACGTTTTTGTTTACGGTGGTACTGGTGATTTCGGCGGGCGGAAAACTGGCGTGGATTCTGCTTTTGTTTGTGCCGGTGATTCTGTTCAGCTCGCGCAAAATTGGCCGGCAGGTGCGGCACAGTACGCGGCGCGGGCAGGACAAGCTGGCAGATATTCAGAACATCCTGCACGAAACCATCACCGGCAATCGCATCGTCAAGGCGTTCAGCATGGAGCTGTGGGAGACCATGCGCTTCAAGGCGGCGGCCAAGCGGTTGTTCTCGGCCAACATGCGCTACGTGAAATCCATGGCAGTGAGTTCTCCACTGATGGACCTGCTGGGTGCGGTGGCGGTCGCGCTGCTATTAAAGCTGGGACGCGACAGCATTAATCATGGCATGACCATGGGCGGATTTGTGGTGTTCATCACGGCGACAATCATGCTGTATCAGCCGGTACGCAAGTTTGCGATGTTCTACAACAGCTTTCAGCAGGCGCTGGGAGCTTCCGAATCGGTTTTCAAGTTCATGGACGCCAAGGACGAGGTGCGCGAGCGAGCGCACCCGCGCAAGCTGGCGGGGTTCCACGAGTCGATCCGCTTCGAAAATGTGCGATTCTCCTATGGCGATGGGGAAGATTCACGCGAGGTGCTGAAGGGCATCGACCTGGAAGTGAAGCGCGGCGAGATGCTGGCGATCGTGGGTGGAAGCGGCGCGGGAAAGTCCACAATGGTGCATTTGCTCCCCCGCTTTTTCGATGTGACGGCGGGGCGCATCCTGGTGGATGGCGTCGATGTTCGCGAGCTGTCGCTTGCATCGCTCCGGGCGCAGATCGGTATTGTGGCCCAGGAGACGATGCTGTTTAACGACACGGTGCGCAACAACATCGCTTACGGCCAGCCGCACGTTTCGCAGCAGGACGTGGAGCGGGCGGCGAAGGCGGCGTTGGCGCATGACTTTATCCTGCGGATGCCGGAGGGTTACAACACGGTGATCGGGGAGCGCGGCTTCCGCCTCTCCGGCGGCGAGCGGCAACGGCTGAGCATCGCGCGCGCGCTGCTGAAGAATGCGCCGGTGCTGATCCTGGACGAAGCCACCTCGGCACTGGACTCCGAGAGCGAAGCACTGGTGCAGACCGCACTGCAGAATTTGATGGCGGGGCGTACAGTGTTTGTGATCGCGCACCGGCTTTCGACGGTTCGCCGTTCCGATCGCATCATTGTGCTGGAGAACGGAACGATCGCCGACCAAGGCTCGCATGAGGATTTGCTGACGCGGCTGGGGACCTATCGCCGGCTGTATGAATTGCAGTTTGTAGATGTAGATCTCGACACGCCCAAGGCGGATGTGGGCGTGGAAGGAGCCAATGACTGATCATGCCGATCCGTTCGATGACCGGCTTTGCCCAGATTAAGGGGCAGCAGGGGAAGACCGCTTACACGTTCAGCGCCAAGTCGGTAAACCATCGCTTCCTGGACCTGCACCTGCGCCTGCCGGGGCGGGCCGAGCTGTTTGAGCAACAGCTTCGCAAGCTTTTCAAAGAGAAGATGCACCGTGGACACGTGGAGCTGACCCTTACGCTGGAGTACGCCGGAGCTTCCGGAATCAGCGTCAACCACGAACTGGTCTCCGGATATGTAAAAGCATTTCGCGAGTTGACGGATGAGCTTGACCTTCACGGCGAAGTTGACTTGAATGCGGTCTTCCGTTTGAACGGCGTGTTTTCGGCCTCCAGCGAGATGCCGGATGAGGCGGAATTACAGGCGGCGCTCCTGACGGCGGCCGCTGAACTGATTGATCAGTTGAACGCCAATCGCCGCCTGGAGGGCGATCACACGCGCGCCGAACTGGAAGCGAGAATGGATCAGTTGGAGCGCAACAACGGCGAGGTCGAAAAGCTGCGGGGCACGGTTCTGCAAGCGCACTTGGAGCGCATCCGGTCACGCATGACCGAACTGCTGGAGGGCAAAGCCGATCCCGACCGAATTTTGCAGGAGGCGGCGCTGCTGGCCGAGCGCAGCGATGTGCAGGAAGAGATTGTGCGTCTGCTGACCCATATCAAGCATTTCCGTGGCTTGCTGGAAGAGGGCGAGGATGTCGGAAAGAAACTCGACTTCCTGCTGCAGGAGATGAATCGGGAGGCGAACACGATGCTCTCGAAAACAACGGGCCTTGCGGGCGATGCCATGCGCATCACCGAACTGGGACTGGCGCTGAAGAGCGATATTGAAAAGTCACGCGAACAGGTGCAGAACGTAGAATGAGCAATTTCACAGTGAGAATCGTGGAATGAGTCTAGTCTTCATAATTTCAGCGCCCTCGGGCAGCGGTAAATCGACGCTGGTGAATGAAATCAAGCGTCTGGTGGACCGGCTCGACTTTTCGGTTTCCTACACGACGCGGCTCCCCCGGGGCAGCGAAGAAAACGGCCGCGAGTACTACTACACCAGCCGCGAGGTCTTCGAGCGCATGATCCAAAGAGGCGAATTTCTGGAACATGCCGACGTCTTTGGAAACTATTACGGTACGGCAAAAAAATTTCTGGATGATGCAATTGTGCGCGGCCACGACCTGCTGCTCGATATCGATGTGCAGGGGGCTTCGCAGTTGCAGAGCAGCTTGCCGGATGCGGTGAGCATTTTTATTTTGCCGCCGACCAAGCAGGAGTTGGAGAACCGTTTGCGCCGCCGCAGCTCGGCCGAACGTATGACCGACGAGTCTGTCATCAGACGCCGGTTGGAAACCGCCACGCGGGAGATTGAAAAATACCAGGAATACGACTACATTCTGGTGAACGACCGGCTTGACGATTCGATTGACGCGCTGAAGGCGATCATTCTTACAGAGCGCCTCCGGGCCGCGGGGCGCGAGCCTTCGCGAGCCGAGGAGGAGAAGCTGGCGAGGCTGGCGCAAGAGCGCAGGCTGGAACGTGTGCGGGACCATCTGGGTCCGATTCTGGAAAGCTTTCGAAGGACTACGGTGTAATTCACAGAGGGGGTACTGAAGTGGATCTCTACAGCGGGTTCGATAGCAATTACCGATACATTCTTGTGGCCGCGCGCCGCGCTCGCCAACTACAGTCTGGAGCCAGCCCACTGGTGGTTACGGACTCCACGAAGCCGTGCCGGATCGCTGCCCAGGAGCTGCAGGCCGATAAGGTGAAGTGGGAGACGACGCCGCTGCGTGTGGTTGCATTGCCTGATCCAGAATCCGGCGTAGCGTAGACCGGGCCTGTGGGACCCGCATTCGCCTGGAGCGGATGTGGGCACCCGCTCCAGGATTCGGGGCGGATTGCGACGCGAGTTGCCGTCGCGCACATTTTTGCGCTCTCCGGCATCGAATCCAATTAGAAGTTTGACTCAACGAAGATACGAAAAAAATGAAGATCGCACTGGGAGTTACGGGCGGCATTGCGGCATACAAGGCTGCGGATATTGCCCGCCGTATGCAAGACCGCAATGTTCGCGTTCAGGTCGTCATGACCGCGGCGGCGCAGGAGTTCGTGCGCCCGCTGACCTTTGCGGCGCTTACGGGCGAGAAGGTCATTACCGAGATGTTTTCGCAGCGCGACTCCAACTCGACGCTGGATTCCTCGGTGGAGCACATCGGGGTCGCGCAGTCGATTGACGCGCTGCTGGTTGCGCCGGCGACGGCGGCGACGCTGGCTCGCTTTGCACACGGCTTGGCCGACGATTTTCTCTCGACCCTTTACCTTGCGACCACGGCCCCGGTGGTGGTGGCGCCGGCGATGAACGTGAATATGTGGCGGCATGCGGCGACGCAGTCCAACCTTGCGACCCTGCGAGCACGCGGAGTTACGATCGTGGAGCCGGGCGAGGGCTACCTGGCCTGCGGGACGATTGGCGAGGGACGGCTAGCGGATACGGAGCCCATTGTCGAGGCCGTAATGGCGCGGATTGGGCGTCGGCAAGATCTGGAGGGCGAGCATGTTTTGATCTCCGCCGGACCGACTCATGAGCCGATTGACCCGGTTCGCTTCCTTGGGAATCGCTCCAGCGGGAAGATGGGATATGCACTGGCCGAAGCCGCACTGCGGCGCGGCGCACAGGTGACGCTAGTTAGCGGACCTACCGCTCTGACGCCCCCCCCGGTGAAGACGTTTGTTCAGGTTGAGACCAGTTCGCAGATGCGTAATGCATTGCTGGCGCACTTCAGCGGCGCGAGCATCACAATCATGGCGGCTGCGGTTGCGGATTTTGCTCCGGCACAGGTTGCGGGAGAGAAGATTAAGCGCGAGGCCGCGCTGAAGCTGGAATTTCAGCCCACGGTGGATATTCTTGCCGAGCTTGGTTCCAAGCGCGCACCGGGACAAATGCTAATTGGATTCGCCGCAGAGACGCAGAACCCGGTGGCGAACGCGCGCGGGAAGCTCGAGCGCAAGCAACTGGATGCGATTGTGCTCAACGACGTTTCGCTGCCTGGGCTGGGCTTTGGTTCAGAGCGAAATGCGGGCGAGATTCTTACCGCGGACGGGTCGAGGACGATTCCGGAGATGAGCAAGCAGGAGATGGCAGAGTGCATCCTCGATGAGGTGGTGAAGCTGCGAGCACGGCAGCAGACTCCAAAGGTGACCGCGTAGGCATGGCAAAAGTTTTGGACGAGCAGAGCAGAAAGGCCGTTGCGGCCTCGGTGCGGTACTATCGCGAGCTTGGAATCTACGATCTCTACCGGCGCGAATTGCCGGAAGGTATGAGCTTCGGAAAGACGATTGCGCGCGAGGAACTGGCGACGATTGCGGAAGAAGCTGCGGAGGAGATTTGTGCCGCAAAGGTCACTGAGCCCGCGGCCAATGCCGGGCAGATTGCGGCCATTCTCAATGACAAACCCGCTGCTCTCCGCATAATTCGTGAAGATATCGGCGATTGCACGCGCTGCAAGCTGAGCCAGGGACGCACGAACATTGTCTTCGGGGTTGGCGATCCGCACGCGCGCATTATGTTCGTGGGTGAGGGGCCGGGCGCGGACGAAGACGCGCAGGGCGAGCCCTTTGTGGGCCGCGCCGGACAGTTGCTGAATAACATGATCACCGCGATGGGGATTCGCCGGGAAGATGTTTACATCGGCAACGTGGTGAAGTGCCGTCCGCCGAACAATCGCGCCCCGGAGCGCGATGAATGCGAGACCTGCGGTCCATACCTGATGCGGCAAATTTCCGTGGTTCGCCCGGAGATTATTGTGGCGCTGGGAGCGACGGCGGCAAAGTTTCTGCTCGGTGGCTCGGATTCGATGGCGAATCTGCGCGGACGTATTTACGATTTCCATCCCATTGTGCCGCAAGATGCGCCGGAGCGCGATCCTGATTTCACGACCAAACTGGTGGTGACCTATCATCCGGCCTATCTGTTGCGCGATCCCCGGCAGAAGAAGGAAACGTGGGCGGATCTGCAGATCGTAATGAAGTACCTGGGCATGAAGTTGCCGGCGCGCAACGTTGAGAGTAATCCAGGAAGCAATGCAGAAGGTAAACCAGAGGCTTGATGCCCGCCGAATCTGCGGCCCAATCCATAAGCCAATCCGCAATCCAGCAGGCTTCGCTGCTGCCTGAGACGCAGGCACTGTTTTGCGATGTCGCGCTTCCGGTGCCGCTGGATGCGGTCTTCACCTATGAGGCAGGCGCACTGCAGCCGGTCGCAGGCGGGCGGGTCGTGGTGCCGTTTGGCCGGGGCGCGGAGAAGAAACTCTCCGGCATCGTTACGCGAGTTCACCGCGAGCGCCCCGAGGGACGCAAACTCAAACGGGTGCTGCAGGTGCTGGACTCGGCTCCCGTGCTGGATGAAAAGCTGTTGGCGCTGGGGCAGTGGATTGCGCGGTACTACCTTGCGCCCATCGGCGAAGTCTATCGCACCATGCTTCCGTTGCAGGCTGAGTTTCGGCAGGCGTTCGGCTACCGGATTACCGAGCTTGGCGCGGAGGCGTTGTTCGACGCGGCGGAGGTGGGTTCTTCGCTGCGTGCGCAGAAAGGTCTTGAGCACCAGATGGTCGAGTATGCGGTGCTCGACGCGCTGGCCGAGGGCGAACTGGTGCGCGAAGAGCGGCTGCGCTTGGCAAGCGGCGCCTCACGCGAGGTGTTGCGCACGCTGCTGCAGAAGAAGTGGATTGTGCGCGAAGATCTCTCTGGCGCGCGCGACGCGCGAAGGCTGGTGAAGTTTGCCGTGTTGTGCGAGGCGAGCGAAGCACAGTGCGAAGAATCACCCGACACGCAAGATAAGTCGAAGGCGCAGAAGCTCAACGCGGCTCAGCAACGCATTATAGATCTGCTGCGCACGGCGCAGGGCCGCATGCGGGTGGACGATTTGCGCGAGGCTGGGACTTCAGTGAGTTCGTTGAAGACGCTGGTAAAACGCGAGATGGTTGAGATTGTGGAGGAGCCAGCCGAGCGGGCGGTTCCACAGATGAAGCCGCGCAGCACGCTTGAGTTTCTATTTACCTCCAGGCAAAAAGAGGCCCTGCGCGAGATTCGTGGCAGTGTGGAGGAGCGCCGCTTTCAGGTTTCGTTGCTGCACGGGGTCACCGGCTCGGGAAAGACGGCTGTGTATCTGGCGGCAATGCAATCGGTACTGGCGGCGGGGCGGGGCTCGATTCTGCTGGTGCCCGAGATTGGGTTGACCCCCGGTGTCGCCGCTGACCTGCACAACATCTTCGGCGAAGAGGTTGCGATTTTGCACTCGTCGCTGAGTGATGCAGAGCGTGCCGAGCAGTGGCACCGCATTCGGCGCGGCGAAGCCCGCATTGCGGTGGGCACGCGATCAGCGATCTTTGCGCCGGTACGCGAGCTTGCGCTGATCATCGTCGACGAGGAGCACGACAACAGCTACAAGCAGGAGGAGACGCCGCGCTATCACGGCCGCGACGTAGCAGTGGTGCGCGCCAAGGCCTTAAACGCCACCGTGGTGCTGGGCTCGGCGACTCCTTCGCTGGAGAGCTACTACAACGCGACCCATATTCCGTCCGTCGACACTCGCTTGGCAGCCGGGTACGCGGTAACGGCAACGGACGCCGCTCCGGCCGCTGGCGCAGGCGGGTATGCGGCAACGGATGCCGCTCCGACTGCGGGCGCGCGGGCGAAGTATGGTCTGATCGAGTTGCCCGACCGGGTGCAGGAGCGTCCGCTGCCGGAGGTGGAACTGGTTGACATGCGCGCGGAGTTTCAGCAGACAGGCAAGGAGAGCGTGCTGTCGCGCAGGCTGATTGAGGAGACCACCGCAAGCCTGGAGCGCGGCGAGCAGGCGATGATTTTGCTGAACCGTCGCGGGTACTCGGCGTGGGTGATGTGCCGCGCCTGCGGAGACACGCTGCAGTGCCGCGACTGCGCGGTGGCGATGACGTATCACAAGCGTGAGCATCGGCTGCTGTGCCATTACTGCGGCTATCAGCAAGTAGTGCCGAAGAACTGTCCGAAGTGCGGCAGCGAGTACGTGCAGTTTCTGGGCACGGGCTCAGAAAAACTGGAAGACCTACTGCATACTGTGTTTCCCAAGGCGCGTATCGGGCGCATGGATCGCGACACGGTGCGCGGACACGATGACTTTGAGCGCATGTTGAGCTCATTCCAGGCGGGCGAGATCGACCTGCTGGTAGGTACGCAGATGATCGCCAAAGGACACGACGTGCATGGCGTAACCCTGGTGGGCGTGGTGGGCGCGGATACGGCATTGGGACTGCCGGATTTTCGCGCCGCCGAGCGGACGTTTCAGTTGCTGACGCAGGTGGCCGGGCGCGCTGGGCGCGGCGAAATGCTGGGCAAAGTGGTGCTGCAGACGCATTTCCCGGATCACTACGCGGTACAGTTTGCGGCGCACCACGATTACCACGGCTTTGCGGAAAAAGAGCTGCGCTTCCGCGGATGGATGCACTATCCACCATTCGATTCGTTGGCGAATATTGTGGTGCGCAGCGACAAGCAGGAGGAGGCGCTGCGCTACTCCGGGCTGCTGGGTCGTTGGTTTGAGCAGGTGCGGCATGAGGGAGTGCGCGTGATGGGTCCGGCTCCTGCCCCGATTACGCGGCTGAAGAAGGATTACCGCTTCCACTTTGTGCTGAAGGCCGCAAGCCGCGAGCGGCTAAATGTTGTGCTTCGAGCGATGCTGGCCACCGCGCAGCAGCATAAGATTCCGCGGACGAACATCATTGTGGATGTGGATGCGATGTCGCTGGCGTGATACGGCCGCTTGCAGTATGAACCAGTACGCCACAGGAGTACTTTCTCCTGTGACGTGCGTCATACACCGCTGAGCATAACTCAGGTCACAATATCGGTTGAATGAAGAAGTTATTGCCGTTGCAGTCTGTTATCGACCTGCTCCCAGCAGCCGTGCGATCCTTCATCGCCGTCTCGCTATTCGCGATTTCGGTTGCGCCCTTGTTGGCACAAACTAGTCATCTGCTGCCTGATGAGATGGTTCAGCACTTTTGCCACGCCTCTCAGATACACAGCGGAGACGAGTTTAATGAGGTAACTGGTATCGCGCTACGTCTCGCCGACGCCAAGCCACACATCCACTTCGCAATCACGAACAGCTCTGTCGTCAACGCATGGGATGTGAACCTTTCATCGGATGCTTCTCTCATCTGTATTCCGGTTGCGCTGGTGCATTTTATGGGAGGCACCGAAGGCGAACTTGCTTTCATCCTGGCCCACGAGATTGGTCACGCTACCGACAAACGCTGTAAGACCCTCAAGGGACGCTTTCGTGTTGCACCTCTAGCGACCCTGTTCGGTCACATAAGCGGCGATGAAGCAGGGGGTCAGAAGGCTTGTGAAGCCCGCGCGGATGAGTTGGGAGTCAATCTTATGACCCGCGCCGGATACGATCCAAACGACGCTGCTGTGGCCTTAGAGAGGCTGTCCAATATGCCCGGAATGTCCACAGCCGGGCCGCTTCTTATTGCCAGGCTTGAGGATCTCGGTGAAGATCACCCCATCACCCCAGATCGCATACATCACATACGCAAAGTAATTGCGCACGCTGCGTCCTGTCGCGATCACTCGGTCAAGTGTAGTGGATCGTAACTTGCACCCGATAGCTCAACGGCTGCCGTGCTTGATGATGCGCGCCACTTGCGGAAATGTGGAATTTGCGATTGGCGCCGGGGTGAGGGTGAGGATGAGCATTGCGAGTGCCACCAGGGCCATCCATTGGCGGCGGCGTCCGACGGGCGGCCACTGCGGGACGCTGGGCTGCTGAAGGCCGCTCAAGGCCAGTAGAATGGCCCAGATCATCCATCCTACCCAGAAGAACCAAGCCATTGCGACTAGCGCGACGACCATTGCCCACGAAAGGTATTTGTGCAAAGCGGGCGAAACGGCAAAGACCAGGTGTCCGCCGTCGAGCTGGCCGCCAGGGAGCAGATTCAGCGCGGTTGCCAGCATTCCTGCCCAGCCGGCGAGCGCGACCGGGTGCAGATAATAGTGGGTGAGCGCGGGGCCTCCATGGTGCAGCAGAGCGTGAGCGAGACGGAAGATCAGCGGGAATCCGAACTGCAATTCGGGATCTGAAGAGCCCGCGACAGGATACGAGAACGCTAGCCCGAGAAACATAGTGGGCACGGCGACAACGAAGCCCGCTATAGGGCCGGCAATGCCGATATCGAAGAGCGCGGCGCGCGACTCGATGAAGCCCCCAATGCGGATGAAAGCGCCGAGCGTTCCGATCAGGGTAGGAGCGGGAATAAAGAATGGCAATGTGGCCCGCACCCGGTAATGGCGGCAATAAAAGTAGTGTCCCAGCTCATGCGAGAGCAGGATGCCCATGAGCGCCAGGGAAAACGGGATGCCGAGCAGAAGCTGCCGTGGGTCCTGCCACAGCCAGTGCACGGGAAAGAGCGGCAGCAGTTCGTCGCCGCTGGCAAAGGCTTCGAGGTGGTGGTTGAAGTTGTACTGGAGCCGGGAGCCTACCAGGACGGTGGTGCAGAAGGTGACGATCAATAAAAGCAGCGGCAGACGATAGCGCAGCCGGGGAGCGTAGTAGTCCCGGGAAAGCGCCGGAACATTCTCGGGCAAGGAGTCGGAGATGAATTCAGACATCGGGGAGACGCTCGCGGACACCCCACGGTGCCGGAGCGGGTGTCCGGCGCCACGGGACTAATCGATCGACTGCAACTCCTTGCCAGGCTTGAAGCGGACGGCTTTTCCCGGAGGAATGTTGACCTCGGCGCCGGTGCGCGGATTGCGGCCAATACCGGTCTTGCGCGGGCGTACGTTGAAGACGCCAAAGCCGCGTAGTTCGATGCGGTCGCCTTGGGCGAGAGCTTTTTTCATGCTCTCGAAGACGGTTTCGACGGCGCGCTCGGCCTTGGTCTTGGTGACCCCGGTGCGGTTTACCACTTCGTTGATGATGTCGAGTTTAATCAAAGCGATCGGCTCCGGCGCTTCAGATTGAAAATCAAGGGCTTACCTGATGATGCTAGAAAATACGGAGGTCGTTGTCAAACCTAGTTTGTGGCGCGCGCCGCAAAGAGGCTGCAAATAGTAGCACGGCTGCTTCTCCAGCGGAAATGCTAAGATGAGCTTACAACCACAACAACAAACGAAAAAAGGACCCGGCAGCATGGCGATTAAGAGCGACCGTTGGATACGGGAGAAGGCACTGACGCAGGAGATGATCAGCCCATTCTGCGAGAAGCAGGTGCGGGACGGTGTGATCAGCTATGGGCTTTCATCCTATGGTTATGACCTGCGAGTGGCCGATGAGTTCAAGATTTTCACCAACGTAAACTCAGCGGTGGTGGACCCGAAGAGGTTCGACGAGCGCTCGTTTGTCACGGTGCGCGCAGACAGCGTTATGGTTCCGCCGAACTCTTTTGCCCTGGCGCGCTCGGTGGAATATTTTAAGATTCCGCGCGACGTGCTGACCATCTGCGTGGGCAAGTCTACCTACGCGCGATGTGGAATCATCGTGAACGTCACGCCCTTTGAGCCGGAGTGGGAGGGCTTTGTCACTCTGGAAATCAGCAACACGACGCCGCTTCCGGCCAAGATTTATGCCAACGAAGGGCTCTGCCAAATCCTCTTCTTTCAGGGCGACGAAGCCTGCGAGGTCAGCTACAAAGACAAATTGGGCAAGTACCAGAATCAGACCGGCATCGTGCTTCCCAAGCTGTAGGCGTCATGAAAACTCTGCGCCTTCGCCTTCGCTCTAACGCAGTCGGGAGCTCTGCCGCAATTGGGGCGGACCCCGCACTGGAGGAGGCGGCGGAAATTCTTCGCCGCGGCGGGCTGGTGGCGTTTCCTACCGAGACGGTTTACGGATTGGGAGCCAATGCCCTGGACGCGGATGCGGTAGAGAAGATCTTTGCCGCCAAGCAGCGTCCGCACTGGGACCCGGTGATCGTACATGTGCCGGACGTGGCGGGTGCGCACCGGGTAACGCTGGCTTGGCCGCAGGCCGCCGAAAGTCTCGCCGCGGCCTTCTGGCCCGGACCGCTGACGATGCTACTGCCGCGCACGATCAAGATTCCGGACATTTGCACCGCTGGGCGCGAAAAAGTTGGAGTGCGTGTGCCTGCGCATCCGGTGGCACTGGCACTGATCGCCGCGGCGGGAGTGCCGGTTGCCGCCCCAAGCGCGAATCGATTCGGACATACAAGCCCCACTACCGCAGAGCATGTGCTGGCCGATCTGGAAGGGCGGATTGACGCCATTCTGGACGCGGGCGCCTGCGCGGTCGGCGTCGAGTCCACGGTGCTGGATCCCACTACCGATCCGGCGATCATCTATCGCCCTGGGGGGATTACGTCCGAGCAGATTCGTGGCGTGCTGGGCGATGTGGTGGTGGCCGAGCGCAGGGTCTCCGACGAAGTTCCGCCGGAGACGCTGGAATCTCCAGGACTTGGAATTCGTCACTATGCTCCGCGTGCGCGGGTCGTTCTGGTTGAGGGGAAAGGCGAACTGAGCCGGGTACTGGAGCAGGAGGCACGCGAACATCGGGTGGGAGTGTTGCTGCCGAAAGGGTGGGCTGTGCCGGAGGCGGGTGTGATCGCACTGGATTGGGGCAGTTGGAATGATCCGGTGTCGCTGGCCCGCGAGTTGTACCGGCAAATGCGCGCGCTCGATCAACGCGGGGTGGATGTGATCGTTTGTCCGATGCCGCCCGCAGATGGGATCGGGCTGGCAATACGGGATCGCTTGCTTAAAGCCGCCAAGTAGAAAGCCCGCGCAGGAGGCGGGCTTTTGGAAAAGAATTGCGGAACGCCTATCTTGTTTCTTCGCCTTCTTTAAACATATATCGAATGCTGGATTTGTAGATTAAGAGGTTGGATTCACCGCCGGCGCGGTTGAGCTTGATGCAGTTCTTGTCGTACCACTCGATGACTCCGCGCAGTTCTTCTCCCTCGCGGGTGACTACGACCATCGCAGTTTTGCTCTGCATCTGCTTCTGGTAGTAGAAATTTTCCGCGTGGGTCTGTTCGGCGGGAGCGGGCTTTTTGGCCGTCCCGTTGGAGCTGCGTTCGGCGGCGCGTACTGGCCTTTCGCGGCGCTCGGCAGCGGCTTCTATTACGCGAGCCTGCTCGCGGTTCAGTGAAGGACGAATCAATTTCCGGTTGCCATAGCTCTCCGGTTCGGGTGCCCGAACCGCTGCGGTAGAGTCAGGTCCGTTTCTCATATGAGTCCCCTCCCCAACGGGAGTATTCAAAAAGGCGCTGCGATAGACACTGGAGCTCTCCCCTCAGACATAGAAGCGCACGCACACAGGACGTGCGGGAACTGATTTTCTTAAAGAGAGTTACAGTGGTTCGTGCCTAAAACTTACCATACCGCATAGGGCGAAAACAATAACAGTCTTAACCCATTTGTGTGACGAAGGTGAGTGGTTCCGGGATGCCAGCCCTTGCTGCGATGCGGCAAAAATCGTGCGGAACACTATAGTTCGATTGAGCTGGAGAATCCATCCAGGGAGAGTGAGCGCAGCAGGTTTCGGCGCATGCCGTTCTGCACCTCGCCGAGGCCATCGCTGGCGCGCACGATCCAGTCAAAGCTGACCTGCCCGGCAATAGCGGCCAGCTCCGCCTGTAGATCCTGATTGCGCATCAGTTCGACTGACCCAGCCTTTAGAAACAGCAGGTCCTCCAAGATCGAGTAGAGCACGGCGATCAGCAGGTCGGTCCTAGCTTTACCTTCGCCCCCGGCGCGGTAGGCTTCGGTCGCGCGGAACAGGGCCGAGTGATCGTCATCGCCTAAAGCCGTGGTCAGCAGCAGCAGCGCGTCTTTACGCGCGGTGAGGTATGCGGTGAGATCAAAGCTGCGAGCGCGTCCCACGGCGCCTGCGCAGAGCCGCGCCACCAGAGTTTTTTGCGCCGCAGTCCACCCGGTTCGGAGGGCGAGATCCTGCCCGATCTCATCGGCGGTCAGGGGCGCCAGCCGCAAAGTGATGCAGCGGGAGCGGATGGTGGGGAGCAGCGCGTTTGAATTCTCCGCCAGCAGAAACAATGTCGCAAATTCGGGCGGCTCCTCCAAGACCTTCAAAAGGGCGTTGGCCGCTTCTTTCATGAAGTTCGATTCGGAGAAAATGTAGAACTTCTGGCGGCCCTTCGGCGGGACGATAGTACATTTCGCCGATGACTTGCCGTACCTGGTCCACTTTGACGAGCATTTGCGGCGGGTCGGGAGGAATCACCAGGACTTCGGGATGAGTCTGCACGAAGATGCGGGTCTCGCGCTTGTCGCTCTCACGCAGATTTTCGCGGGCATCCACGGCTTCGGCAAAGCGTTCGTCGAGGGCGTCGGCCTGGGCGATCCGCTCGCAGTTGCGGCAGATGCCGCAGAAGTCGGGCAAGCCATCCTCGGCGAGAGGGCGCTGCAGGCAGTTCACGGCTTTTGCGACCATCTGCGCCAGCGTGAACTTTCCCGCGCCGCGCGGCCCGGTGAGAATGATGGCGTGGGGCAGGTGGTCGCGGGCGATCATCTCGCGCAGGCGCGTAACCGTTGCAGTGTTTCCGCGGAACTGATCGAATCCCATTGCCTAGTCCTGCTTCACCAGCAGCCGCTCGCGGACGGCAGCGACAATTTCTTCATGGACCACGTCTTTAGGGCGGCGGGCGTCCACGGTTACCACGCGCTCAGGTTCGCGGCGCGCAATTGCCTGGAACTGAAGATGCACTCGCTCGAAGAAAGCGCGGCTCTCCATCTCGAAGCGATTTTCATCGTTGCCGCCGGCGGCGAGATTCCTTCGCTGCGCCCGCGCCACGCTGGCTGCAACGTCATTATCCAGCAGCAGGGTGAGATCGGGTTGCAGCCCCTGGCAGAGTACGCGATGCAAGGTCAGCACGGCTTCCACGCCAAGCTGCCTTCCCGCGCCCTGGTATGCCTCGGAGGAGTCGGTGTAGCGGTCGCACAAGACCCAGACGCCGCGATTCATCGCCGGAAGAATCACCTCTGAAATCTGCTGCGCGCGCGAGGCGAACATCAATGCCAATTCGGCCAGCGGAGTGAGGCCGCGGGTGCGCGAATCGACCAGAATGCCGCGAACTCGCTCGCCAATCTCGGTGCCACCGGGCTCGCGCGTGGTCAGTACTTCCAAGCCCTGCTCGCGCAAAACTTCGGCGAGCTTTTGCTGGTGCGTGCTTTTGCCGCAGCCATCGAGCCCCTCGAAGGTGATAAAGCGTCCGCGGTTTGCGCTGTGCTGCATACAGAGATCATAGCAAAGCGGGAGTGCTGCTGAATTGGTGGTGGTGACGACACGCTGGCCGCAGTTGGTTTGGGGAATTTAGAGCAGCAAGCTTCCCCGAGGCCGATGGGGTCCCGATTTGGTAGTGAGATACTGGCCCTGTTTGCGCCAACAATCCGCGCACTAGGAAGTCAAAAAAGGGGCTGTGTAGGTTCTTGTTCTCATACGACTTCTTCCGTCTCGAACACAGCCGCGGTTTGCGGCCTTCAGAACATCACTGCGCTAGACGGATGGAACAACGTATTCCCGGCCGGACTATTACCGCCTTGATTGGCATCATTGCCACTGAAGTTTGGCTGACCGACGACTGAGTTTGCACTCATACCATTGCTAAACGGGGGCGCAAAAATCAGAACTCGGCTGTTCTGTGTGTCCGAGACCAAGAGATCTCCACTGCCGTCGAAGGCAACTCCAGATGGACTGCTTAAAGTGTTCGCTGCCGAATTCGTTGCGTTTTGGTTCGCCGCAACTTGCGTGAAATTCGGCTGGCCAACAACCGTGGTTGCGGCCATACCGTTGGTGAATGGCTCAACGTACTCCAGTACGCGGTTGTTGCCATGATCCGCCACCCAGAGATTGCCGTTGGAATCAAACGTCAAACCAATCGGACCGGTGAGAGAACTGGCCGAAGGCACCTGACTCAGGCCGGAGGTGAACGCCGCGTTCGCCGGTTGGCCTAATTCCAAGCTGGCCGCCATCCCTGTCGAGAACGGCGGCACAAATTCAAGGACGCGGTTGAAGCGCGGGTTGCTGTCCGAAACCCAAAGATTTCCCTTCGAATCAAAGGAAAGTGCGCTCGGGTCGCAGAGCGTGCTGGCCGATGGAGCCTGCTCATAGCAGATGGTGGCGGCGCCAGTGCTGGTTTGGCCGATGGCGAGTGTTGCTGCCATGCCATTGCTGAACGGCGGCACATACTCCAACACGCGAGCGTTCGATACGTCCGCAACCCAGAGATTCCCTTTGCCGTCGATTGCAACCGAACTGGCGCTACCCATGCCGGTCGGCGTATCTGTGCAGTTGGGTGTGGAGGCAAAACTGGATTGCCCAATGACTAGGCTGGCATTCATGGCGCTGGTGAATGGAGGCTGGTACTGCAGCACGCGGCAGTACCCCGAATCCGCGACATAGAGGTTTCCGGCTGCATCCTTTGCAAGTGCAGCGGGACCATTCAGTGTGTTCGCCGCGACCGAATTAAAACTTCCATGCGTGAGGTCGCCTTGGCCCAAAACAACGGTGGCGCTTTCATCTGTGGTAACCGGAGTAGGGTAGATGAGAACGCGGTAATTGTTAGTGTCGGCCACTGCCACCCCAGAACACGCTGGCGACCGTGCTGTTGCTGTACCGCAACCCGATAAGACGGCCAGCATAAAAGCCATGACCACAATAATTGCAACTTGATTCCATTTTGATGAGGTCATTCCATCTCTCCAGAGCGCGCGGTTTCTCAGCCTGCGCTGTCCACAAACTGCTTAAAACGGTTTTGAAATTCCAGAATAGCGAAACTTCGAATACGTAACGAGATAATCGCCAAGTATCCAACAATCCCAAAAAAACCGTGACAAGAACAACGTCAACAGCCCCACATTAACCAAAGGCGGGCTAATATGGGCCACCCGCCCTCAAAGCGAAACGCTTCGCAGACGCGCGTAGGCGGCGACCAACCCAGCTACGGCTGAGGTGCTCGGCATCTGTTATCTTGATTTCGCACGCGAATTCTATTCAGGAGTTGCAATGCGAACGTTGCGTTGTGCATGGATGGTGGTGGTTCTGGGAGCCGCATCCGTATTCGCGCAGACTGGTTCTGCCCAGAGCGGGCCGGTTCGGATCTCTGGCTTCTCGCTGGTGGAAACGCTTGCGGTGGATGCCACGGATGCGCCACGCAAAGTCTTTCATGCCCGCATGACAATTCCTGCGACGCCGGGTGACTTCGTGCTTCTGTACCCGAAGTGGATTCCCGGAGAGCATAGTCCGACCGGGCCCGTGGTGGACACCGCCGGAATCTATTTTCGCGCCAATGGCCAAGCGCTGAATTGGCATCGTGACCCGGTGGATATGTACGCGTATCACGTGGATGTGCCGCCAGGCGTGTCCTCAATTGAAGCCACGCTGGATTACCTGAGCCCGGTGGAGGCGCCGGGCAACTTCAGCGCCGGTATCTTCGGCAACCGAGAAGCTTGCAGTGCTCTCCTGGAATTGGATGGTTCTCTATCCGAAGGGGTACGGCTCGGACGAGATCGGGGTCAACGCGTCGCTGAAGCTACCGGAGAACTGGCATTGGGCGAGCGCGCTGCCGCATGTCTCCGATCGCGGTGGAGACGGTTGAGTTTGCGCCGGCGTCGCTGACAACGCTGGTGGATTCGCCGGTGCTGATGGGGCAATACATGAAGAAGGTCGCGCTGCAGGAAGGGCAGAGTCCGGCGCACGAACTAGACATCGCGGCCGATTCGACGGCGGCTCTGCAGATGGTGTCGCAACAGAAAAAGGCGTTTGACAATCTAGTGGCCGAAGCCGGTGCGCTCTTTGGGGCACGGCACTACCGGGATTATCACTTCCTGCTCACGCTGAGCGATCATGTTGCGCATTTTGGATTGGAGCATCATGAGTCCAGTGACAGCCGTGTGGGAGAGGGATATCTGACCGATGACACCCAGTGGGCGCTGGGAGCAGCGCTGTTGCCGCACGAGTACACGCATTCATGGAATGGAAAATACCGCCGTCCGGTAGGACTGGCGGGGCCGCAATTCGATACCCCGGCGGAAGGAACTCTGCTCTGGGTATATGAAGGGCTGACCGAATACTTTGGCTACATGCTGGCCAGTCGTAGCGGCCTGCAGACGCCGGAGCAATGGCGCGAACAGCTTGCCGGAATCGCGATGACGTACACGTATCGTCCGGGGCGCAAGTGGCGCACGCTGGAAGATACCGCGACAGCAGCGCAGATTTTGTATGAAGCTCCCGAAGGCTTCAGCAATTACCGGCGCGGAGTGGACTTCTACGATGAGGGCCTGCTGATCTGGCTGGAGGCCGACACGATCATTCGCCAGCACAGCGGCGGGAAAAAATCGATGGACGACTTTGCCCACTTGTTTTACGGCGGACACAACACGCCGCCAGAGGTGAAGACCTACACCTTCGACGATATGGTGAACGCGCTGAACCAGGTGCAACCGTTTGACTGGCGCGGATTCTTCAATGACCGTGTCATGAAGATCGCCGTGCATGCACCGCTGACAGGCATTGCAAACAGCGGCTGGACGGTGGTCTATACCGATCAGCCGAACACGATTGAGAGGCTGGGCGAGCAGCAGGGGCGCGGCTTTGTCATGATTGCGTCGATCGGAGTCGTACTCAGCAAAGAGGGTACGGTGATGGACGCGATCGAGGATGGAGTCGCGGCGAAGAATGGGATCGCTCCGGGAATGAAAATCATTGCCGTCAACGGGCGCAAGTACACCCAGGATTTTTTGGTGGCGGCGATGCACGAGGCACAGAGTTCGCATCAGCCGATTCAGTTGCTGATAGAAAACACGGACTATTATCGAAACGTTTCGCTCAACTACTTCGATGGTCCGAGGCATCCGCATCTGATGCGCGACAGCAGCAAGCCAGACTTGCTGACTGACATCTTTGCACCTAAGGTCACAACACCTCCGGCGCCTCTTCCTGACGCGGAATAACCAGTTAGGCGTCGAGATTCTCCGGCCCAGAGCACGCCAGCCTGCATCCTATGATTGATACGGGGTAACAGTGGAGGGCCTATGTTCAAGGGATTCCGAGAATTCATCCTGCGGGGCAATGTCATTGACCTCGCCGTTGCCGTGGTCATTGGCGCTGCCTTCGGAGCCGTGATCACGTCGTTCGTCACCAACATTCTGACGCCTTTGATTTCGGCCATTGTCGGCAAGCCGGATTTCTCCGCATTCGTAGCAAATTTAAATGGGAGCGCGATCAAGTACGGATTATTTTTGAACGCGTTGATCTCATTTCTGCTGATCGCCTTCGCAGTGTACTTCGCGATGGTCGCGCCGATGAATGCCTGGAAGGCCCGGCAGGCACGCGGCCAGGCACCTCCTGATCCGACAACCAAGACCTGTCCCGAGTGCCTGGAGCCGATCGCGATTGCAGCGCGCAAATGCAAATGGTGCGGCGAGCCTCAACCGACGCAGGCCTTCAAAGACGCTGCGTAAGCTGTCGCTGATCCGCTCACAAGAGTGTCGGCTTGCCAGTGAGGGGAAGTTCCGCGATAATAAATGTTGCTGCAAGTGTTTGCTGGACGTGTGTCTGGTTATTCCTTTGTGGTAGAGCCCGTGGCGGATGTCGTCCGCCGAGCGCTGAGGCGCAGCGGGCATCACAGCGTTCGAATCAAAGCTGGCGTAGCCGGTTGCGATTTCCGGTCTCCGAAGGGGCAAAAAGCCCGCTGGAGATGTCGAGCGCTGGATTTAAACGAAGAGAGGAAATAAGCCTGTGTTAATGATTCGTCTTTCGCGCCGTGGTGCGCGTAAGCAGCCTGTTTATCGTATTGTTGTCATCGAAAAGGACCGCGCGCGCGACGGCCGTTCGATTGAAGTTGTGGGTCTCTACAATCCGCGCACCAACCCTGCAACGGTGGACCTGAAGAAGGACCGCATCGAGTACTGGCTCGGCAAAGGGGCACAGTTTTCGCCGACGCTTGCGCGCCTTTACAAGAATGCTGCCGCCGCTGCTCGGCTGCAAGTGAGCCGGTAGCGTAGGCGAGGAGCAAGAGGCCAATGTCCGCCAATCTGCCCGAACTCGCAAAAGAACTGGCCACGGCTCTCGTGGATTCTCCCGGAGAAGTTTCGGTTGTTGCCTCAGGCGACAGCGCGTATGTGAAGCTGGAGCTTGAGGTTGCCGAAGACGATCTGGGCCGCGTGATTGGCCGCTCGGGGCGTACTGCCCGGGCGCTGCGCACGATTCTTTCCGCTGCGGCGGAGAAGAACGGGCAGCGTTGCTCACTCGACATTGTTGAATAACGTCGAGTCAGCAGGCGCTATGGGAGAGGATTCGAGCAACGCCGCATTTATAACGATTGCGCGCGTGGTGAAAGTGCAAGGCCGCGTAGGAGAAGTTGCAGCGGAGTTGTACACGGACTTTCCCGAGCGATTCGAGCAACGGCGCACCCTCTACGCATGGACCCCAGGCAGCAGTCGAGCGTCGCGAACTGCACCTGGAAGAGTACTGGCCTCACAAGGGCGGTATGGTCTTCAAGTTCGAGGGCGTGGAATCGATCGAAGAGGCGGAAAAGCTGCTGCGGTCGGAGATTCAGATTCCTGCTGAAGAGCGTGCGGAACTGGAGCCTGGTGCCTGCTATGTCAGCGAGCTGCTGGGATGCCTGGTGGTGGAAGTGAGCCAGGGCGCTGGGCGAGACATTGGAACCGTTGTGGATGTAAATTTCGGGGCGGGAACGGCCCCGCTGCTGATCGTGAAAAACGAAAGCGGCAAAGAGTTCATGATCCCCTTCGTGGAAAGCTTCACAAAGAAGCTGGACTTGAACGGGAAACGGATTGAGATGCAACTGCCGGAAGGCATGCTGGAACTGGACGCTCCGCTCAGTGCGGGGAAGAAGGACCGGCAGCCAAAGGAATAGGCAGAGGCGTTGGACACAGAGGGCAGGAAGTGCGGTTCGAGATCGTTACCATCTTTCCGGACTTCTTCCGTGGTCCCCTGGATTACGGCATTGTGCGCCGGGCGCGCAACGCCGGGCTCATTGAAATCGGAGTCCACGACCTGCGGGGGTTTACGCAGGACCGTCACCGCACGGTGGATGATCGTCCATTTGGCGGCGGCGAGGGAATGCTGCTGAAACCCGACCCGTTGTTTGCATGCGTCGAATCACTGGGCGTTGCGGCAAGAGCGGAGCGGGTGAGCGGCGCGGCCAAGGAATCGGTGATCATGCTGTCGGCGGCGGGAAAGATGTTCTCGCAGGCGATGGCGCAGGAGCTGGCCGGGCTGGAGCGCATTACGTTTCTGTGCGGACGCTACGAGGGCGTGGATGAGCGTGTGACCGAATACCTGGCGGATCGCGAGGTATCGGTAGGCGACTTTGTGATGAGCGGCGGAGAACTTGGAGCCGCGCTCATGTTGGACTGCGTGACACGGCTGCTGCCCGGAGCGCTGGGCAATGAGGCTTCGGCAAAGACCGAAAGCTTCAGCGGGGTGGAGGCAGAGGCAAGGTTCGACGAGCGCGGAAGGCTGGAGCCGGATTCGACGATTGCAACCGGCGGCCTGCTGGATTATCCGCACTACACGCGTCCCGCGGAATTTCGCGGGATACCGGTTCCAGATGTGCTGATGAACGGGAACCATGAAGAGATCCGGCGCTGGCGACGGCGGCGGGCACTGGAAAAAACGCTGAGAAACCGCCCCGACCTTCTGGAGAAGGTGGCGCTCAGTCCGGAAGACAAGGCATTGCTTCGCGAATTTAAGCGCGAGGCCGAAAAAAAATAGAAGATTACGGGATGCACCAGGGCTGCTTGCCCCGGCACCCGAGAAGAGAAGAGGAAATCGTCATGTCGTCATCTCCCATCATTACCCGGATGCTTGCAAAAGTGCAGCGCACCGACCTTCCCAGCTTCGCGGTGGGTGACACCCTCAAGGTTCACGTGAAGATCAAGGAAGGCGATAAAGAGCGCATCCAGATCTTTGAAGGCATTGTGATCAAGAAGGCCAATGGCCAGCAGCCGAGCTTCACGGTTCGCAAGATGAGCTTTGGGCAGGGCGTGGAGCGTATCTTCCCGCTAGGCAGCCGCATCATCGACAAGCTGGAAGTGGTTCGCTCGGCCAAGGTGCGCCGCGCCAAGCTGTACTATCTGCGCGCGCTGCGTGGCAAGGCCGCCCGTCTGAAGGAAGTGGATCGCGTAAAGTAGTTCGCGCGCTGGTCGAAATTGGCAAGAGATCGCGGACGAGGGACGAAGTGTGACTTCGGCCCTTGTCCGCGCTCGGGTTAAAGGCAATTCTCCCGTCTGAACAAGTATATGATTTCAGGATGAATCATCCGCTAGACGGCGTGCGCAAAAAGCTCGAACGCGCCGAAAAGAACATCATCAATCTGAATGGGGAGCTCAACTCATTCATTGACACCGGCGATTACAGAACCATCTCCGACAGAGATAAGGAGAGTTTTGGTAAGGCTCTCCAATATCATTCTGCCAGACCTGTTCCAGTCGAATTCAGCGTGTTGGCTGGGGAAGTTCTCTACCAACTGCGATCCAGTTTGGATCACCTTGTCTGGCAGTTGGTGATCGCCAACAGAGAGATTCCGACAGACCGCAGCGAGTTTCCGATCTTCAAGATCAAGCCTTCTGAGAAAGACATATCGCAGGGTTTCAAGAGAAAAATAAAGGGAGTTGGCACTGGCGCAACGGCAATTATCAACTCCTTGCAGCCATATCACGCTGGCCCCAAAGCGGCCGACGAGCCGCTTTGGATACTCCATGACTTATGCCGAATCGATAGACATCAGGAACTTGTCATGGTTGTCGGGACGGTCAAATTGGACGTCCAAATCGACGGGATCATCATTCACGATGGCGAAGCAGAACTGCTTCCCAGGTTGTTCGGCTTCCAAAGTCGCGTGGAGATGGACTACAAGCTGTCCCCTCAAGTAGCGTTCAAACAGTTTGGTAGCCGACCGCCGCAGTCTGTTATCCCAGGACTGACGGAACTGCTTGCCAATGTCTTGCGAATCGTCAACACACTCTCCAGGGAAATCACAAGCCCGCCCAAGCCGACAGAAGGCTTGGACGGGGCACCCTCAAGCGTTTCGCTTACGCGACCTTCATGCACACGGACTTAGTTTCCGTGTAGGCATCAATCGCGTTGTGGCCCATCTCGCGACCCCAGCCACTCTCCTTGTATCCGCCAAAGGGAAGCGCCGCATCGAAGACGTTGTAGCAGTTCACCCATACGGTTCCGGCGCGCATGGCCGCGGCGAGCGTGTGCGCCTTGGAGAGATTGTTGGTCCAGATGCCGGCGGCAAGGCCATAAGGGGAATCGTTCGCCTGATCCACCAGTTCATCCATGCTGTCGTATGGCATGGCTGCCACGACTGGACCGAAGATCTCTTCGCGGACGACCTTCATATCCTTGTTTGTGTGCACTAGGACAGTGGGCTCGACGAAATAGCCTTTCTCGCCGATCTGATGTCCGCCAGTCATGGCACAGGCGCCCTCGACTAACCCGGCGTCGATGTAGCCTTTGACGCGGTGCAATTGCTCTTCCGAGACCAGAGGACCGAGTTGCGTACCCGGCTCCCAGCCGGGGCCGACGCAGATCTTTTTCGCCATGCTTGAAATGCCATCGACCACCTTGTCATAGATCGATTTATGTACGTACAGGCGCGAACCGGCGCAACAGCACTGGCCTTGATTGAAGAAGATCGCGCCGGCAGCGCCGGGAATGGCAACGTCGAGATCGGCGTCACTCATGATCACGTTGGGGGATTTGCCGCCGAGTTCAAGCGTTACCTTCTTCAGATTGCCGGTAGCCGCATGAAGGATCAACTTGCCGACTTCGGTGGAGCCGGTGAAGGCAATTTTGTCCACCTGGGGGTGGGCCGCCAGCGCGGCACCGGCAGTCTCGCCGAAGCCGGTAACGATATTGATCACGCCCTCGGGGAAGCCGGCTTCCTGGACCAGTTCGCCTAAGCGGATTGCAGACAGAGGAGTTTGCTCGGCAGGCTTCAGGATGATGGTGCAGCCCGCGGCCAAAGCGGGGCCAATCTTCCACGCCGCCATCAGCAGCGGGAAGTTCCACGGAATTACCTGGGCGACAACGCCGACCGGTTCGCGCAAGGTGAAAGCGTGGTATCGGGAGTCGCGAGTGTAGGGAACCGAGATCGGAATCGTATTGCCCTCGATCTTCGTCGTCCAGCCGGACATGTAGCGCAGCAGATCGACAGCGAGAGGGACATCGGCTACGCGTGCGACGGCGAGCGGCTTTCCGTTATCGAGGCTTTCAAGAGTTGCGAACTCTTCGGTGTGCTGTTCCAGTAGATCAGCCAGCTTCCATATCATGCGTCCGCGTTCTGAGGCGGTGAGCCTGCGCCAGGGCCCATGATCAAATGCTTCGCGAGCTGCTTTCACCGCGGCATCTACGTCCGCCTTGTCACCCTCGGCGATCTTCGAAAGCACCTGCCCGGTGGCGGGGTTGTAAGTTGGGAAGGTTCGTCCGGATGCGGCCTCCACCCATTGGCCGTTGATTAGAAGCTTGTGCGTACGATCGACGAACTTTAGGGCGGATTCGTCAAGATGCGATGCAGTGATGGTGGCCATACATAACTCCTCGGTTATTTCCTATTCCTGTGCTGAAAGACATTGCGGAGCCGCTACACAGTTCGCAAACAGAGTGCGTAAGCGGGCGGAGCGGTTTTGGCGCCGTTCCGGAGTTGTAGATTCGTTCCTGAGTGAATTGGATGCAAGTCTTACGGCGGAGCCGACTACAGGCGGCTTCTTGCTAAATGCAGGCAGAGCAGCTTGGCGGAGATCAACCTTGCACCATGGTGGTAAAATCATCTGTCCCGCAGGTCTTTGGCGGCGGGGCAATGTGCAGAGTAGCTTTGGATTCATAGCTTGGGATTTCGAAACTCTGGATTTAGAAACTTCGAACTTATAAAGGTAAAAGGGATTTCGGAAAGGATGTTATGGCGACAATACAAAGCAGTGTGGCAGCAACTACGGTTGAAAGTTCCGCGCTCACGCCATTCATAAATGAACCCTCGATAGACTTCACGCGCATGGACAATGTACGGGCCATGCGCGAGGCGCTGGACAACGTGCGGCTGCAGCTCGGCCGCGAATACGAAAACGTAATTGGCGGTCATCGCGTAAAGACCGAAGCGAAGCTGAAATCGAACAATCCTTCGCATCCGGAGCAGGTGGTGGGTATCTTCCAGAGGGCGGGAGCGGAAGATGCTCCTGCTGCGGTGGAGGCCGCGTTCGGAGCATTTTGGAATTGGAGCCGTACCCCGGTTAGGGAGCGGGCGGAATTGTTGTTCCGGGTGGCGCACACCTTGCGCGAGCGCAGGTTTGAATGGTTGGCCTGGCTGGTCTTCGAGGTGGGCAAGAACTGGGCCGAGGCCGACGCCGACGTAGCCGAGACGATTGACTTCGCAGAGTTCTATGCCCGTGAGGCGCTGCGTCTGGAGCAGGCTAAAACGCCGATTCAATTGCCGGGCGAGCACGACGAATTGCGCTATATTCCGCTTGGTGTAGGCGCAGTGATTCCGCCGTGGAATTTCCCTCTGGCCATCATGGCGGGCATGACCATGGCCGCAGTTGTAAGCGGCAACACGGTGGTGCTGAAACCGAGTGGCGACGCCATGACGATTGCCGCGAAGTTCTTTCAGGTGCTGGAGGAGAGCGGGATTCCTGACGGCGTGGTGAACTTCGTATGCGGCAGCGGCAGCAGCTTCGGGGATGCGCTGGTCAAGCATCCCAAGACGCGCTTTATCGCTTTCACCGGATCGAAAGAAGTTGGATTGCAGATTCATGAACAGGCGGCGAAGATGCAGCCGGGACAGATCTGGATCAAGCGTACGATTCTGGAGATGGGCGGCAAGGATGCGATTGTAGTGGATGCCGACTCGGATCTGGACGAGGCGCTGTCTGGCGTAATGACCTCAGCTTTCGGGTACAGCGGGCAGAAATGTTCGGCGTGCTCGCGTGTGATCGTGGACGAGCGCGTGTACGAGAAATTTGTTGAGCGGCTCAAGGACCGGGCAGAGCGGCTGACGGTCGGCCCAGCAGAAGACAACCCCAGCCTTGGCCCGGTGATCAATGAGGCGGCGAGGAAATCAATTCTCGGCTACATTGAGCAGGCAGTGCGGGAAGGCGGTCGGGTGATCTCGGGCGGACGTGCGGTGGAGGGAAACGAGGGTTACTTTATCGAGCCCACGATCATCTCCGAGGTGAAGTCGGGCGACACGCTGGAGCAGAAAGAGGTGTTCGGGCCGGTGCTGGCGGTCATTCGCTGCCGTGATTTCTATGAAGGGCTGCGCATTGCCAACGACACGGAGTTCGGGCTGACCGGTTCGGTTTACACCAATTCGGAAGAGCGGATGGAACTTGCGCGTCAGGAGTTCCACGTCGGCAATCTGTATATCAACCGCAAGTGCACAGGCGCGATGGTAGGTGCGCATCCATTTGGCGGCTTTAACATGTCGGGCACGGATTCCAAGGCTGGTGGACCGGATTACCTGCAGTTATTCATGCAGGCGAAATCCATTGCGCGTAAGTTGTAAAACGAGACTCCTCGGGAAGGGCAGCTGGTTTGTTTAGCTTATTCACCGGGGCGTCATTGACAAGCAGGTGTTGGCTGCTGAAAATGGTGCGGACAGAAATGGGAACCGATCTGACCCGTGCGGCCATAGCCGTTGCAGTGATTGCGGGGTTTCATGGCGCGAATTCTATGTATCGACGATGAGCCGCACGTTGTAAAGCTGAAGTGCGCGATTCTGGAGCAAGCCGGGCACGTCGTTGCTTGTGCGACATCGGCGCACGAAGCCATTGAGATGATGAACGCAAATGAGTATGACGCGGTGGTGACAGATTGGCGGCTTGGCGACTCCAGTGGTCGCGGCATTGTGCAGGCGGCCAAAAACCACTCTACGATGCCGGTGGTGGTGGTCTCAGGATATGTTGCGGAAGCCTATCAATCAGCGGAGCCGCTGGCGGATCTCTACCTGGAGAAGCCGGTGAATCCGGAGGAATTGGTAACCATCGTGAATGAACTGCTCAAGGCGAGCGAACGGGCGTCGCAGCACTAGGCCGACGAGTTTTAACCTGAAAAAGCGCGGCTCATGGGCCGCGCTTTTTCTTGGCACGATTGGTATGGCTAAGCGGTGGTTCCGGGGCTGGAAGGGGTCGCACGCATGGTCGCCGCACTGGCGGCGGCGGCTTCGGCGAGAATCCGGTGATGAATGGTGAAAAGCGCAAGTTCCAGGCGATCGGAGACGCCGATCTTGTCGTAAACATTGCGCAGATAATTCTTCACAACCTGTTCAGTAGTCCCAAGAAGTGTGGCGATTTCTTTGTTCTTGAAGCCCTGTACGATGAGGGCGACAATCTTCAACTCCTTAGGGGTAAGCCTGTCACGTACACGGGCTCCGACGAAGTCATCGGTCTCCGGGTTGCAGGCCTGGGTGCGCAGATCCTGTACGTAGCTCTCGCCGGAGTTGACCTTTCGCACGCACCGCAGGAGTTCGGCGCTTTCCACGGAGCGGAAGATCAAGCCGAGCACGCCTGCACTCAGGTAGCGCTCCGGCGGGTCGCTATTTTCGGCGATAACTACGAGTTGAATTCCGGACTCGCGCGCCAACGCCGCCAATTCCGCCGTATCAGGAAGAAAGGTGGAGGCGTAGATCATCACTGAGCCGCGAAATTTTTCGATGGCGATCATAGCCTGCTCGATCGTCTGAGCTTGGGCGACGATGCGAACATCGTCCTCGACGGCAAGAACTTTGGCGATGCCGGCGCGAAAGATTGCCTGGTTGTCGGCAAGAATGATCTTCAGCATCTATTTGCCTCCGGCTTCAGCGGTTCGTAAAAATTCATAGCCTTCGATGACGCAGGCGACGCCGGTGTGCCCGGCTTCCGTGCTCTGGTCACAGCGCACGACACGGCCATGGCAGTGCAGGCGAACGTCACTGGCGGCGGCGATCACATCATGGGGAATCGTCATCTCAAACTCAATGGAGGAGCCGATTTCAAGCTCACCATCAATCCAGAGATATACTCCGGCTGCGCTGATATTTGCCGTGCTTCCCATGGTGACGTTCTGGTCTCCCATAACTTTGAGCGGCAAATGCACTGGAAATCGTCTACTCGTCCGGATGTCGGTCATATTAGCTCCCCGCAAGTCGCTACTCAGACCTGAGTAACATTGAAAATTGGATTATGTCATGAAGTTGGCAGGTTACGGAAGACCGGATTTTCCCCTAGTATCCGGAGAATCAATCATTTATCTGCAATCGGCAAGGCGTTGGCCCGGAAATGAGCCCTCGGACCGCCCTTCGCAATTATTCCGTGAACGCGCCGGCGATCCCGTATCCCACGACCAGAGCCACGATTCCGGCCGCGGCGGAGGCCCGCCAGACGTAATGTCGCGCGGTTTTTTGTACATCCAGGTGCTCGCGCAGTTCGCTTACCGAGTTATGTAGGCGCTCCCGCTCGGCGGCGGCGCGCTCTTCCAAGGAATTGGGGAGTGGATCGGTCATCGTATGCCCCTCGTTTCATTCTGCAACCAGATCTGATCTTCTTTCAGCGTTCGCAGGGTCCGCTCTGGTTTGAGCCCTCGCTCCTTCAGCTGTCTGACTCCGAAGGCGAGCAACAAGCCACCGCCGAGCAGCAAGAAGACCCCCATGATGGCAAAGGCCGCCGCCCAGGCTCCCGGTCCGCCACCGAAGCCCATGGCGATCAGAGCGACGAGAGTGACAGCCAGAAACAGTCCGGCAATCAGGGCTGTTACAGCTCCGACAGCGATCGCTACAAAGGCGGAACCGGCGGTCGCAATCTTCTCTCGCATCTCAGAACGCAGAAGCGCTATACGAGTTGCGATAAAATCCCTCAACTCCTCTTTGAATTCAGTGAGTACCTGCGCCAATGGCTTTTCATGGGGATAAAACGAGCGGCTAGCCACGGTGAGACCTCCTTCTGATGCGAAGCGCCACGCCGAGGACAAAGCAGGTTCCGGCAGCGGCGCCGATGGTTTGCAACGGTTTTTCGTCGGCAAACTTCTGGGCCTGTGCGCGCAAACGGGGAAGTGCGGCGCTCATCCTACGGCGAAATTGCTGGAATTGCTCTTCGGCCTCCCCGCTCCATTCATCCAAGCGGCGCGCCGCCTGATGGCGGATGTCGGCAGCCTCCGCGCCAATATCCCGCAGAGTTTTGGCAGCGCGGTCCAGAACCTCCTGTTCCATCTGGGCTGCGTGCTCGGAGCCGGAGGAGGGAAGCCGGCGCACCAGCTGCAGTCCCCTTCGCACTTGGCGCTGTGCACTGCCAACGGCGCTGCCGATTCGCTCGGCGGTTCCCGTCATAGCGTTCCGGCCTCCCTGCTCCAAGAAGAGTCCACGTGCGGCCTCAACCACCTTGGGATCGAGGGATTCGCTTGGGGGAACGCCCTCGGCGGGTTCCCACGCGGAGGTTACGCCTTCCACACGAGGAGATACAGAACGGCGCGCTTCGGATACGGAATCGGACGAACCTTGGTCATTGGGCAAAACTTCAGACATCACAAAACCTCGGCTTTGGAGGATAGATTGGATGTGCGAAATCGCTCCGCTGTTGGCAGCACAATGCCAACAGCACGAGGAACAGGGCCCCGCGTTGCCGGAGCACACTGGCGCGGGCCTCAGGTGAGCAACGCAGGCTTGCCCGGAACGTCTAGTTTTCCGCCACCGTCATTGTGCCAGGCGGCGCTCAGAAGGCGTCGCCACCGCCACCGCCGAATCCACCCCCGGAGAAGCCGCCACCACCGCCGACGCTGCCGCCATCTCCAAAGCCTGAGCCACTGGAGGTGGCCTGCGGCGCGGCCGAGAAAGAGTGATAGGCCGAGTTGGAGAACGAAGTCATGGAATTCGTGAATAGCAGCGGGGTCCACATCATGCCCGGAGTTCCGTAGGAGGAGCCAACGTACCAAGAGGGAGGTTCTGTGAGCAGTCCCTGGAAAGCCTTGGCCCAGTGCTGCTCGACGCCGAAGGCCATGGCGTACGGCAGGAATCGCTCGAAGGTGTCCGGCGGCATGCGCTTGATGCGGTCGCCGTCGACGCGCGTCATGAATTCCTTGAAGCCGAGGCATGCGACCCGGGTGCGCGCGCCGCGTACGGTCTTTGCGGCGAGTTTGCGGCCAAAAAGGAAGACGATGAGAATCGTGAGCAGCACGCCCACTACCAACACCAGCGGAGAGTTTGTGAGCCGGATTGCTCCAGTCATCTGGAGCCAGGCGAATGGCAGGGCAATCAAAAGCACACCAACCAGAGCAAGTCCCTTAGCGGATTCGGGATCGGTGGAGTAGAGATCTTTGCTCTTCAGCGAGTCCATGATCTCCTGACGAATCGAGGGCAGGGCGATATAGAAGCGGTTCTTCAAACTGGAGAGGGTGGTCTCCTCGGCAGTAACCTCAGGGAAGATGTTGTTGAGCACCTCGAGTTCGTGAGCCGCAAGATCCTGCCACTCAGAGCGAGGCTTCATCAGGCGCAGGATGTAATCCTTATGCGTGATGAAGAGCACCTTATCGTCGCTCTCAATGATTTTGAGATAGCCCTTGACGGCAAGATCGATGAGTGTCGATGTGATGTCGCGGGCCTCAATGTTGTCGGCCAGCAGGGTCCCTGCCTCGGCGGGGGTCAGGCCCTTGGGTGGTTCATACATCGGAGCGACGGAGACACCCGGATCGGGGTCGCGTCCCTTCCACCACCAGAGGCCGAACATTACAGCGAAGGCCCATACCGGCAGCAGCGCGCCGGGATTACTGGCAACGAACCAGATGACATAACGGGTGAACCAGGAGGGCTCCTTGAGAATGCCCTTTGGAATGTAAATGTCGATGGTGAGTCCGTTACGCGGTGCGAGAGGAGCTGAGGTCTCGACGCTGATGTTGCTGCCGTCGATGTTGGTGGTAGCTTCCTGCCCGCGAGATCCGTAGCCGCCGGTGAAGGCCTGCGCCTTGAGTTGTCCTGCGGCGGCGCTGGGCATGGCAGCGAACGCCGAGGCCTCATCGATGGGGACCTTCCAGTCATTGCCGGTGACGTTCCAGTAGAACTCGTCGTGATCGTCAAAGAATCGCACGGCGTTGGCTGCGTGATAGCTGATGCGCACGGTGCGCTCGGTATCGGTGCCTCCAGCGTAGATCTTGAGCACGAGAAACTGATGGTCGGGACCATTGCGGGTAGGCTCAATGCGCGTGCTCTGCTCGTACTTGATCTTGTGGCCGTTCTCATCGGTGACCGAATCCACCTTGAGAAACAGTTTGTACGCAGTTCCATTGGGCCCGGGATACTCGACCGGAATGTCGCGCAGAATGCCATTGAAGGTGCCTTCAAACGACGGGTGAATCTCCTCTTCGATCAGCACCTCGCCATTGTCAGCGATGGTATAGCGGGCATCAAAGCGGGCGATCCTCCAGGAGCGGGCAAACGATGGCGCCGCCAGCAGGAGCAGGATAGCAAGCAAGAAACCCCAGCGAACACGGCTGGGGTTCAGCAAGCTCGAACGTAATCTAGAACCTGATCTATGACCTAATCTATAACCCAGGGTGCGATTCATGTTGATCTGAGGTTAGAACTTCACGCTTGGAACAGCGCGTTCGGTAGGATCGGCGATCTCGAAGAATTGCCGCGGCTGGAAGTTGAACATCCCGGCAATTATGTTTGTCGGGACTGACTGGATCTTGGTGTTGAGGTCGCGCACCACAGCGTTGTAGTAGCGGCGCGAGTTCTGCAGCGCGTCTTCCAGTTCAGAGAGCGACTGTTGCAATGACAAGAACTGAGTATTTGCCTTCAAGTCCGGGTAGGCCTCGGCGACCGCGAGCAATCCACGCAGGGCCTGGGTGAGCTGGCCTTCGGCCTCGGCGCGACCCTCGAATGAGGTGGCGGCCATGGCTGCGGAACGGAAGCGGGCTACATTTTCAAACGTGCTCTTTTCGTGCGTCGCATAACCCTTGACGGTTTCGACCAGATTCGGGACGAGGTCATGACGACGTTTGAGTTGTATGTCAATGTCAGACCACGCGCTGTCGGCGCGGACCTTGAGCTGTACCAGACCGTTGTACATTCCGCCCACGATCAGGCCGACGACAACCAGAATGGCAATGAATACAAGCAGGGGTATCATACGTGCCCTCCGTATTTCTATGCGAGATTTCATCATATCTTGTCGTGTGCTAAGAGGAAAGGCTAAGGCGTTCGCAAGCGATGCGCGCCGCGCCGCCGGTGTTGGTTCACTCCGGCAATTTCTTTCGTACACTGATCGCTGCTGCCTATTTCCTTGCCCAAGGACAATAGATTCGCGATCAGTCTCGTACTACACTGCTTGGCTGCCAGACGGAGGTATTCAAAGTGCGCGGTCGCGTCGCCTGTCTCCTCATAGTTGCGCTCGCCCTGCCCGCAAGCCTCTTCGCCGATTTCCAATACACCGAGACCACAAAGATTACCGGCGGCTCCATGCTGAGCATGATGAAATTTGCAGGCAAATTCAGCAAGGAGGCCAGAGAGGCTGGCGCTCCTGTCGTCAATAGTGTCTACGTCTCGGGAAACCGTATGGCGCGAAATGACCCCGACTCGTCCGAGATCGTCGATCTCGACAAAGAGACGGTCACACATATCGATCATCAGAAGAAGCAGTATTACACCATCACCTTCGAGCAAATGCGGGAGCGGCTCCTGGAGGCCGAGCGTGAAGCTGCTCAACAGCCGCCTCCCAAGTCCCAACCTGCGCAGCCCGCGCCTGACACAACCAAGGCTCCCCAGCTCAACTTTGACATCGCGGTGCGTCAAACCGGAGCGAAGCAGCAGTTCAGTGGCGTGGAGACCAGCGAATCAATCCTCACTCTCACGCTGAAGGCCACCGACCAGCAGAGCGGGCAGAGCGGCAATCTCGCCATGACGAACGACCTATGGCTGACCCCGGAGATTCCCGGCTACGATGAGGTGCGCGAATTCCAAAAGCGTTACGCGAAGAAGCTCGGCGAAGTTTACGGCGCGGCCTTCTCCTCCATGGTGTCGTCCATGCGGCAGCAGACGCAGGCTTCGCCCGTCGGCTCCCAGCAGGGTTATGGCGAGATGGCAAAAGAGGTTTCCAAGCTCAAGGGAGTTCCCATCTACACAGTGATGCGCATGGGAAGCACGGCCGACGGAAAGCCGCTTCCGGCGGCCTCGGAAGCTCCGCTGCCCGACGCCAATCAGAGCGCTCCGCATCCTTCGGTGGGCGACGCCGCCAAAGAAGGAGCTAACAACGCCGCCACCTCGGCCATCGCCAGCAAGTTGGGAGGATTCGGCTCGATGATGGGCGGCTTCGGTCACAAGAAAAAGAACGACCCGCCACCCGCTGCCGCCACTGATAGCACCGCTCCGCCGCAGCCCACCAGCATGGTGCTGATGGAGACCACGACCGAGATGGGAGGCTTCTCCAGAGCCTCCATCGATGGCTCGCATTTCCTGCCGCCAGCAGGTTACCAGCAGGTGCCGATCCCAGATCTCCGGCCGCGGCACTGAGAGCCGCAGCTTGGTCCACTCCGTCCTAATGATGAAACGGTTTTCGCAGAACGTCCACTGAACCCAACCGCGCTCCCCCGGCATCTTGTAGGGAGCACTTGTCCGCAAAAATTAGGAACGGGGCGCTTCGACGCGGAAGGAGAGATCCATATGCAGCCCTCCGATCTTCAGTTTCTGGCGCAGCATGGCACGCTCTGGATGTTCGCGGCGACCTTGGGTGAACGCCTCGGCCTTCCCTTATTCGTGACTCCGCTGTTGATTGCCGCTGGGGCATTGGCGGCAATGGGCAGATTGCATTTTGGATTGCTGCTTCTGGTGACCACAGTTGCCTGTCTGGCCGGCGACACTGTTTGGTATGAGTTGGGGCGCTGGAAGGGCAACTCGCTGTTTGGGCTGCTCTGCAGGCTCTCGTTCCAGCCGGACTCCTGCGTGCGGCGCTCGCAGATGGCGCTGGCTCGGCATACCGGACGCTCGCTGCTCTGGGCCAAGTGGATTCCTGGAATAGCCCGTCTGGCCTTGCCGTTGGCAGGTGCGGCCCGGCTACCGCGTGCGCGTTTTCATCTTTACAACGCCGTGGGCTCAATTGTCTGGCTGGCCGTGCTACTGACGGCCGGCTATCTCTCGGTGCTCACCATCGACTGGCTCGGCGTGTTTGTAATTACGGCGCAGTGGGCGGTATCGGTGGCGGTGATCGTCTCGGTTGTTCTGGCGGTGCATAGCTACTGGCAACGGCGGCAATTCCTGAAGTCGCTACGCATGGCGCGCATCTCTCCCGAAGAGCTTTACCGGCAGGTGGAAGCGGGAGAGGAACCAGTCATCGTCGATCTGCGGCATCCGCTGGATTTTCTGGTCGCGCCGCGCACCCTGCCGAATGCGTTGCGGATGAATCCAGATGAGATCGCCCAGCGCTGGGCGGAGCTTCCGGCAGATCGCGACATCGTGGTCTATTGCACCTGTCCCAACGAGGAAACCTCGGTTATGGTAGCCAGAAGACTGCACAAACTCGGGATAAATCGTGTGCGCCCACTTGCTGGCGGACTGGCAGGTTGGGAGCGCCTGGGCTTTCCTGTAAGTAGGCGTTTTGGCGACGATGGACAGCCGAGCATCGTCGTCCAAGCGAGCTGAAACTGCTACTAGGGTAAGGAAAATTCAGCAAAGCCGTAAGAAGCCTGACGGATTTCATCCGATTTCCCGGTACACTGGTTAGAGGGGACGTACTTCGTCGGCGAAGTGCTGACGGCAGCCGCATGTGCCCTGGGAGAAAAGCGAGTAGATGTTTTTACCGGCAGAGACAACTTTACTGGCCCGTCACGGTGCGCTATGGATGTTCCTTGCAACCCTGGGCGAGCGGCTGGGAGTACCGGTGTTTATCTCTCCGCTGCTGCTGGCGGCTGGAGCCATGGTGGCGGTGAATCCCATGCAGTTCTGGCTGGTGCTGTCGGCCACGGCCCTGCCCTGCCTGATCGGCGATGCCATGTGGTATGAGCTGGGGCGCTGGCGGGGGCGCAAGGTTATTGCCGCCATGTGCCGCATCTCCTTCGTGCCGGATTCGCTGGAGCAGAAGGCCTACACCGGGCTGGAGCGCTTTAAGGGCATCTCGCTGCTCTACGCCAAGTGGATTCCAGGCGTCGCGCACCTGGCGCCTCCGGTGGCAGGGGCTGCACGATTTCCGCGCCTGCGCTTTCACATATATAACGGCATTGGCTCGCTGGTGTGGATTCTCGTCATGCTGCTGGCGGGAGTGCTCTCCATGCGCGCCTTCAACTGGATGGATATGTTCACGCGCTCGGCCAAGTGGTCGATCAGCTTCATCGCGGTCTGCTCCGTGCTGATGGGTGGTTATAGCTGGTTGCGGCGGAAGCAGTCCAAGGCGCGCCGCATCTCCACCGGAGAGCCTGATCCCGGGCTCGTTTAGCTCACGGCACTTCGACGAGTCGTGACTTCGCCGGCCTCGTTTGATTCCCGTACCTCACATCTTCGGCCGAAAATACGCAGTTTTGTCCCATGAGATTCTGGCAAAGCTATCGCTCAAGCCGTAGGTCGTTTCGGCGGCCCCGAGCAGCAGGTAGCCGTCCGGCTTCATGGTGGAGAGAAGGCGGCTGAACATCTCACGTTTCTTTTCGACAGCGAAATAGATCAGCACATTGCGAAAGAAGACAGCGTCAAACCTGGGCAGATTGCACCACGGCCCAGCGAGGTTCAACTCGCGAAATTCAACCTTGCTCCGGATGCTGGGAGAAAGAATCCAGTCCGCTCCCTCGCGGCTGAAATACTTGGCGAGATACTTCGCCGGCAGGCCGCGGTTGATTTCAAGCTGACTATATCGGCCTGAGCGGGCCCGCTCCAGTATGGCCGAAGACAGGTCGGTTCCGAGGATCGAGACGCTCCAACCGGGTAGCCCTCCGAACTCTTCTTGAATCATCATTGCGATGCTATAGGCTTCCTGTCCGCTGGACGAGGCGGCGCTCCAGACATTGAGCCGTCGCAATGCGGCGCGATCCGCAATGAGCTCCGGAATGATGACCTGGCGCAGCGCTTCGAAGGGCAGGTGATCGCGAAAGAACCAGGTCTCGTTGTTCATCATGGCATCGAGAACCTTACGGTGAAGATCGCAGAATGAAGTCTGCCGGATGCGCGCAACCAGATCCTGCACCGAATCCATCCCTTCCCGATACGCCAAGGGCGTGAGACGCGATTCGGCAAGGTATCCCTTACCTTCATCCAACATGATGGCGGAGTGCTGCGCCAAAAAATGCCGCAGGTATTCGAATTCTTGTGATTCAAGCCCCACGTTCACCGCCTTGCGCGCCATACTGCAGCGCGCCGCCAGCAGAGGTTTGCGACCGCCCGCGGCGCCCGCGCTGAACCCTGCGAACAATCTCATCCGCGATTTCCGTCAACGGCAGTATGCTATCGGCGAGGCCGGCCTTGGCCACATATCCCGGCATCCCCCACACCACGGAGCTGGCTTCGTCCTGTGCGATGACTTGGCCGTGAGCTTCCTTGATGAGTTCACACCCGCGTAGCCCATCCTGACCCATGCCGGTCATGATTACGGCCAGCGCGTTCGCCCCGAATACCTCCGCCACTGACCGAAACAGGACATCGACGGAGGGGCGGCATGAGTTCTCGGGCGGGGATTGAAAGACGCACAGGCGGAGCGATGAGTTCTCGCGGCGAAGATTCATGTGGAAGTCGCCGGGAGCAATCCAGGCTTGTCCCGGCTCAATCAGCGCGCCCGACATTGCCTCCTGCACAACGAGCGAAGAAGCTGCGCTAAGACGCTCGGCAAGAAAACGGGTGAACGTCGGCGGCATGTGCTGAACGATCACAACCGGAACCGGAAAATCTGCCGGAAGGTGCGGAATCACCTCCGAAAGCGCGTTCGGCCCTCCTGTTGATGTGCCGATCGCTACTACGTTCACTCGCTGCTCTGTGCCCGGACGCGACTGCGCAAGAGTATCTGAAGTGGAGGCGATCGGGGCCGTGGCGATTGGGTGAGCCGTTGTCGCAAAATCCGTGGCAACAGCAGATCGCTTCTTCTTTGTCTTCCAGCAGAGCGCCTTGATCTTGGGAATGAGTTCCAGACGTACTCGCAGAATGCTCTCCTGCACGCTGCCCACATTCGCGGGTTTGGCGACATAGTCGTCTGCGCCGGCCGCAAGGGCGTCCAGGGTGGCCAGTGCGCCTCGATCGGTTAACGTGCTGAACATGATTACCGGCGTCGCGACTCCGCGACTGCGCAACTCGCGGAGAGTCTGCAGACCATCCAGTTCCGGCATTTCTACATCGAGCGTGATGGCGTCGAGCGCGTACTGCTCGACCATGGCGAGCGCAATCCTGCCGTTTGCCGCGACCCCCGCGACCTCAATCTCCGGATCGCATTCAAGCGCCTGCTTCACAATTCGGCGCATCACGACGGAGTCATCCACGACCAGCACTCGATACTTCATTGAGTGAGTCCGATGATCTGCAACTTGGTTAAGAATGAGTCCTTGGTGAAGGGTTTCATGATGTACTCATTTGCACCCTCGCGGAGTGCCCGTTCCACCTCCGCTTGTTCGCTCTCGGTGGTGACCATGACGATCTTCAAATCGTCATAGCGGTGGTCCGACCTTACTTTTCCAAGCAGTTCGATTCCGGTCATCTCAGGCATGTTCCAGTCGAAGAGCGCCAGGTCGGCGTGGCTTTGCGCCAGGTATTCGAGTGCGTCGGGGCCGCACTTGGCCTCAATCACCTCGAAGCCCGCGCCGGCCAGAATGGATTTGAGGACCTTTCGCATTGTGGATGAATCGTCAACGACCAAAGCCTGCATGATGTCTCCTTCACGGCATCGAGTCAAAGCACAGCCGAAGATAGTAAACTTCCCCCGGCTGTGCCCGAGCTATGCAGCTAGTAACGGAATTGCGACACCAATGTTTGCAGTTCAGCCGCCATCTTTTCGAGCGAATGTGCGGACTTCGACGTGTCCGTCGCCCCCACGGTTGTGGCGCGTGCGGCATCTGCAACTCCACCAATATTCTTGCTGATATCGGTGCTTCCTTTGGCCGCTTCCGCGAGGGTGCGCCCGATCTCGTTGGTAGTTGCGCTCTGTTCTTCGATGGCACTGGCAATCGTGGTCTGGATGTCGCTGATCTGTCCGATCACCTGGCTGATCTGGCTGATGGCTGAGACGGCTCCATTCGTATCACCCTGGATGGCTTCGATCTTCCGGCTGATGTCTTCTGTGGCTTTGGCGGTTTCCTTGGCGAGTTCCTTCACCTCGTTGGCAACCACCGCAAATCCCTTGCCGGCTTCGCCTGCACGCGCGGCCTCGATGGTGGCATTGAGCGCAAGCAGATTCGTTTGCTGGGCGATGGACGTGATCACCTTGATGACCTGGCCAATCTCGGCGCTGCTCTGTCCGAGTTTAGAGATGGTCACGTTTGTTACCTCGGCAGTGCGAACGGCTGAGGTTGCAACGCGACTCGCTTCGGCTGTGTTCTTTGCGATCTCCTTAATGCTGGCGCTCATTTCTTCAGCCCCGGTCGCAACGGTCTGAACGTTGTTGCTGACCTGTTCGGCTGCCGCCGAAACCACATTTGCCTGGGTTGCGGTTTCGTCGGCATTGGAGCCCATCGACTGGCTGACTTTGTTCAGCTCTTCTGACGAACTGGCCAACAATGAGACGTTGCGCCCAATCTGCTCAAGAGCAGAGCGCACCGACTTGGAGAGCGTGTTGACGGCGTCGGCCAGCAGGTCGAAATCGCCCAAATACTTGTTGGTAACGAGAGTGGTGAAGTCGCCCCCGGCGATTTTAGTGAGCACCGCGCTCACGTCCTGCAGTGGTCCAACAACCGCGTCGAGCGTGGAGTTGACACCCTCTACGATCTTGCGGAAATCGCCGTGGTGCAGGCTGGCATCAGCACGGGTGGAAAGCTTGCCTTCCAGAGCGGCCTTGGTGAGCATATTCGTATCTGCCACCAGGTTCTGCAGGACCGTGGCCACCGTGTTGACGGCCTGCTTCATCTTCTCGTGATCGCCTTTGTAGGTCTGCGCGATCAGTTCGTCGATCTTGCCGTTGGAAATTTGAGCCAGGATGCGATTGCCTTCGCCGATAGGCAGCAGGATGGCATCGAGCATCTGGTTGACGCCTTCGACCACGTCGGCATAAGCACCCATAAACTGCTCGGGTTTGCCACGCTCCGAGAGCTGTCCATCTCTGGATGCGTCGGTTAGACGAGCCAGTTCTTTCTGCAGTCCTTGCAGGACCGTGGCAACATTGTTGACAGCCTGCTTCATCTTCTCGTGGTCGCCTTTGTAGGTCTGTGCGATCGACTCGTCGATCTTGCCGTTTGAAATCTGCGCCAAAATTCGGTTGCCTTCGCCGATGGGCAGGAGGATGGCGTCGAGCATGGCATTGACTTCAGTTACGAGATCCCGATAGCGGCCCTGGAAATCTTCGGCCTTGCCACGCTCGCTCAGTTGGCCGTCGTGGGAGGCCCGTACGAGTCTGGAAATTTCGTCTGCGAATCGCTGTTCCTCGGAGTTGTCCTGAACAACCTGGACAATGCCGATGATTTTGTTCTGCTCGTCATAGCGCGGCGAAACACAGGAACGGAACGGCATCTTGCGCCCTTTGACGACAAACTCAGTGTTTCCGGCCACGGTGTGCCCCTCGCGCATGGCCCGAGTTGCCAGGCACGATCCATTACGACAGGCCTCATTGTCAAACACATCCCACAGCTTGAGCCCGAGGCACGATTCCGGGGCAATGCCGGCCAGTAATGCGGCGGCGCGGTTGAGGTATTCAATCGTGTGGTCGCAATCCATAACGATGACCGGCACCGGGGTGTCGTCAATGTAGCTGGCTTTGTTCATGGAGCGATCGAATTCGGAAGCAACGGCGTGCGTTAATTCGGTGCCCGCAGCGTGTGAAGCTCCGTTCCCGTTCCCGTATGTGCGACCCACTCCAACTGCCGATCCTTTTCCTGCCATTTTCGCTTCCTCTTTTCTTGTGAATTTCTGGTTAGTGAGCGCCCGATCCGCCGGCGCCTGCCGCTGCACTGATGTTCACCGACCGCTGCGTGTCGAGAACCAGCAGCAGTTCGTTTTTGAGCTTGTAAACGCCCCGGATGAGCTCCCGGCTGGTGCTGGCCAGAGTCTCCGGCGCATCTTCAAAATCCTTTTCTTCGACCTCCACTACATCCCCGATCTCATCAACCAGGAGGCTCACCGCTCCATCTCCCGTCCGAACCACCACGTTCATCGGCAACTCACCATCGAGCCTCTCGCGCACCCCGAGCCGTCGCCGGAGATCAATCGCGGTGACGATCTGGCCACGCAGATTGATCAATCCGGCAACGACTTCCGGCGCAAGTGGAACCCCGGTCATCTCCTGATGCCGAATCACTTCCTGAACCGTCTCGACCTCGACACCGAAGAGGAGACCTTGAATGAAAAAAGTACAGAACTGCTGTTGAGCTGTGCTCATGCCATCCTCCCCGCGCCGGCGATGGACATCACCAGTTCCGGCACATTGAGCAGATCTGTGACGTGCTGCTGGATGACCGCGGAACCGAGCAGGCGCGCGTTGTCGGACTTCCTGTTAATTGAGACATGTTGATCGACGATGTCGAGAATCTCGTCTACCACCAGACCCACGCTGCGGCCACCTTCCGAGTGCACTACCACTTGCATGGGTCCCTCGCGGGCATCGAGAGCAGTCAGTTGCAGGGCATCGGCGACGCTCACCAGCGGCATGATTTCTCCGCGGTACTGAACGACCCTCTGATCGCCGGAGATCTCAATCGTGGCCGGGTCGAACTCTTCCAACCGCGATACCATCGACAGCGGCACGGCGAGTTTTCCACGATTGCCGACCCGGAAGAGCAGCCATGACTCACGCTGTCCGGCACTCTCGCCCGATCCTGTTTGTGCGGCGATGGCGGCATGATCGCGGGACTCCCCTGCAAGCGATGCCAGTTGCGCGAGACCAAGAATGTCCAGAATCAAAGCGACTTTGCCATCGCCCATGATGGTGGCTCCGGCGAAGCACGAGATGCCCTTCAATTGCTTGCCGAGCGGTTTGACCACGATCTCTTCGGTGTCGTTGATCTCATCTACTACTAAGCCGAACTGGCGGCCGTCCGCCTGAAGCACGACGATGTTGATCGACTCCTCAGCGACCTTGCTGCTGTTGGTCTTGAGATTCAGTTCGCGGTTGAGATAGATCACCGGAAGAAGATTTCCACGAAGGCGATACACGGACGCTTCCTGAATCATCTCGATGCCGGTCTCCGCCGCTTTGCCCTCAAGCCGCACGAGTTCCACCAGGCTTACCTGCGGGATGGCGAATCGTTCGCCCCCGGTTGTGACAATGAGGGCAGGGATGATCGCGAGCGTGAGAGGGATCTTGATTTTCAGCGTGGTGCCGCGGCCCCGTACTGAAGTGACATCAACTGTGCCGCCGATTTTTTCGATATTGGTCTTAACGACATCCATGCCAACGCCACGGCCGGAGATGTTTGTAATCCTTCGCGCGGTCGAGAATCCAGCCAGAAAGATCAGGTTCCCGATCTCGCGGTCGGACATTGCGGCGGCATGCTGCGGAGTCACAATTCCTCGCTCGATGGCCTTGGCCTTGATCGCCTCCAGGTCGAGTCCCGCGCCATCATCGGAGATCTCGATGTTGACCTGTCCGCCTTCGTGAAAGGCTCGCAAGAAGAGCAATCCCTGCTGCGGCTTTCCCGCCGCTTCGCGCTCCGCGGGCGTCTCTATGCCATGGTCGAGCGAGTTGCGAACAACGTGCGTGAGCGGGTCCTTGATCGCCTCGATGATGGTTTTGTCGAGTTCGGTCTGGCTGCCCTCCATCTCAAGCCGTACTAGCTTTCCGGTTGAGTTTGAAAGGTCGCGTACGACTCGTGGAAACTTGTTCCAGATGTTTCCGATCGGCTGCATACGCGTCTTCATGACGCCTTCCTGCAACTCAGTGGTGATCAGGTTCAAGCGCTGGGCGGTGTTCAGGAATGCTGGGTCTTTCTGGTTGGAGGTGAATTGCAGAACCTGATTTCGAGCCAGCACCAGCTCTCCTACAAGGTTCATGACTTTGTCGAGAAGATTTACGTCTACCCGGATGTTGCTGTTGATCGTCTCCTCCCGCAACTCACCTTGGACTTGGATCGCATCCTGAAAAGCGTTCTGCGGGACCAGCGTGGCGTCATTCGATATTTCCTGGGCCGTTAAGATTTGCGTGAGCGATTGAATCACTTCGCTAAAATCACGGTCTCCCTCTTGCCCGGTCTTCTCCAGAGAGGCGAAGAGTTGGCGGTCAGCATCGATCATGCGCAGCAGTGCGGAGGTAATCTCCGCATTCACGCTTAGTTTGCCGTCGCGCATACGGGAAAGAATGCTTTCGCCGACATGATTGACGGCCTCAAGCTTCTTAAGGCCTATGGCACCACTGGTTCCTTTCAGGGTGTGAATGGCGCGAAAAATTCGCGCAACCAACTCGCTTGAGCCGGGGTTCTTTTCAAACTCCACGAAGTCGCGGTCAAGCTGGTCAAGCAACTCACTGCCTTCGATGAGAAAATCCGGGATGAACTCGTCCATTTGTGTTGGCTCCCAGTTACTGCCAGGACTGGCGTGTGCACAATCATCTTCATTCCCTCTATCGGAGAAGGTTGCGCGTAACTTGAGGGAATTCGTGAGAACGTTATTACGGCTGGCGGGTCGCGAGTCTTGAGAACAAAAAAAAGCCCCAGGAAGAATCCCGGGGCTGAAATTGCAAAAGGAGTTTGTTGTGGTTAGGCGCTACTTCAAAATCGCAGCGAGATCCTGCTCCGCATTGGTGATCGCCATCAGGTTATAGTTCTTCTGCAGTAATCCGAGGACGGCTGGGCTAATGAAGGCGGGCAGCGACGGGCCGATGCGGATGTTCTTGATGCCGAGATGCAGCAGAGTCAACAGAATCGCCACCGCCTTCTGCTCATACCAGGAGAGCACGAGTGAGAGCGGCAGGTCGTTAACTCCGCAATCGAAGGCTCCGGCGAGTGCGACAGCAATTTGAATCGCCGAATAGGCGTCGTTGCACTGGCCGATATCGAGAAGCCGGGGAATGCCTCCGATGTCGCCGAACTGCAGCTTGTTGAAACGATATTTGCCGCACGCCAAAGTAAGGATTACGCAGTCATCGGGCACGGATTCCGCGAGTTGAGTGTAGTAGTCGCGACCGCTCTTCGCGCCGTCGCAACCGCCGATCAAGAAGAAGTGGCGAATCTTTCCGGCCTTTACGGCACCCACGACTTGGTCCGCCACACCGAGCACTGCGTTGTGACCGAAGCCGGTAAGGATGGTATCGTCAGGCCCGGTTTCGGCAAAGCCCGGCGCGGCCAGCGCTGCTGCGATGACCGGAGAAAAGTCTTTGCGGGAGACGTGTTGGAGTCCCGGCCAAGCCACCGCGCCAGAGGTGAAGATGCGGTTCCCATAGCTATTCTTGGGCTGCTGAATGCAGTTGGAGGTCATCAGAATTGCGCCGGGGAAAGCCGCGAATTCCTCGGCCTGGTCCTGCCAAGCGCCACCGTAGTTGCCAGCCAGGTGCGAGTACGCCTTGAGCTTGGGATAGCCGTGTCCCGGTAGCATCTCACCGTGGGTGTAAATCTGGATGCCGGTGTCCTTGGTCTGCTCAAGCAGAGCGGCGAGGTCGGCAAGATCGTGACCGCTGATCAGTATGGCCTTGCCGGCGACGGGGTGCAGGCGAACCGGCGTCGGGACAGGATTCCCGAACGCGTCGGTATGGGCCTTGTCCAGCAATCCCATGACCCGCATGTTCAACTCGCCCACCTTCAGCGCGTAGCCCAGCAGGTCTTCGAGCGAGGGCGCGGGACGGGTCAGGAAGTCGAGTACCTCGTGAACGGTGGCGTGGACTCCGGCATCGGTGCCGCCAACTTGGCGAGCGTGCTCGGCGTAAGCAGCAACTCCCTTAATGCCGTACAGGATTAATTCCTGCAGGTTGGCAACTTCGCTGCCATTATTCTGGCTGGAGGCGGGAATGCTGTAAAGTTTTCCCTGTGAGATCAGACCGTCGATGTGTCCCTCGGGCTGGAATTTGCTGGGCCCATTGAACTGCTCGGGTTTAATGCCTTTGGCGGCAGCGGCGCCCAGATACAATTCACGGGCGCGGTCGCGGGCCTTCACCGTCTCTTCGATGAGGGCGGCGACCCGGACTGGATCGAAATTAACGTTAGTAAGGGTAGCAAACAGCGCTTCCACCACAAACTCGTCGATAGAGTCGTCCCGAACCCCAAGCTGAGCTGCGCGATGCGCAAACATCGATACGCCCTTCAGGGCGTGCACAAGAAGATCCTGCAGGGTTGCGGTGTTGTCATCCTTGCCGCAGACGCCAATCTGCGAGCACCCCTGGCCTTTGGCGGTTTGTTCACACTGGAAACAGAACATTTTAGAGCTCCCTTTTGTCGAACTACAGGACCGAGGCTACAGGAACTTTGGGAGAGCGGCTGCGACCAAAGTCACAGCCTGCCGGAATTGCCGTGGCGCGTCTCTCGTTCGTAAATGCTTGCAGACAAGCCGAATCCGTTTTACGCTCGTACATCTCGCAAATTCAGGTTCCCGGCACGGGCGGCCGGAGGAAGGTGAGCATCGCAGCGCAGGTATCCTCCGCGGCGCGATGTGAGTATTCAATAAATTAGCTATGTTCTACGCAACCGATGATCTGAGAATTAAGTGGACGAAAGTGGTTCTGCCGCCGGCTTTCCTCGAAGAGGAACTGCCGATGACGGATGCCGCCTCGGCAACCGTCTTCCAGACGCGCAACGCGATCTGCAACGTGCTGGCCGGACGCGATAAGCGCCTCATCGTAGTGGTAGGCCCATGCTCAATCCATGACACCAAAGCCGCGCGCGAATACGCGACTCGGCTCAAGGAAGTCGCCGCCGAAGTATCAAACGAATTGATCCTGGTGATGCGCGTGTATTTTGAAAAGCCGCGCACCACGATTGGCTGGAAGGGTCTGATCAATGACCCTTACCTCGACCAGTCTTATAAGATCAACGATGGCCTTCGCCTGGCGCGCCGCCTGCTGTTGGACCTGGCCGAAATGGGCGTGCCCGCCGGAACCGAGTTTCTTGACATGATTTCGCCGCAGTACGTGGCCGCCTTGGTGAGCTGGGGGGCAATTGGCGCGCGCACGACGGAGAGCCAGATTCATCGCGAGTTAGTCTCAGGGCTCTCCTGCCCGGTTGGCTTCAAAAACGCCACCTCAGGAGATGTGCAGATTGCGATTGAGGCGATGCTCTCAGCCTCTCACCCGCATACTTTCCTTGGCCACTCGAAATACGGGCAATCGGCGATCTTTGTGACGACCGGAAATCCGGAGACCCACGTTATCCTGCGCGGCGGCAGCAAGATGGTGAATTACACAGTCGAGGCAGTGGCGGAAGTCTGCGCCCGGCTGGAGAAATGCAAACAGAAGCCCCTGGTAATGATTGACTGCAGCCATGCCAACAGCCAGAAGGACCATACCCGCCAGTCTGTAGTGTGCCGCGATGTCGCCGCACAGGTCGCCAACGGCGAAAAGCGCATCATCGGCCTCATGATTGAGAGCAGTCTGGTTGCGGGTTCGCAGCCGCTGATGGAAGGCAAGCCCCTGACTTATGGCCAGAGCATTACGGACCCCTGTATAGGATGGGATGAAACGCACGGACTGCTAAAGGAACTGGCTGCGGCGGTGAAAGCGGGGCGTTAACGTGAACTGCCCATCTACTCAGGGATTCGGATTTAATTTCTCAACCTGAGGCAGGGCCTTGCCTGCACGGAAGCCCCGCAAGAATTTCCTGCCAAACCATAAGGCAAAGATTCAGCGCATCTCCATGCGTTAGAAGCGCATCGCTCCCCACCAATCATGTCAATTGTTCACAGTGGTGCAATTAATTCACTTCCCATACATGATTTCGAACAACCTTGGGCTACTCTGCCGCGTCCGAGCTATGTACATGATTGATTTGTTGCGCCGTTCGTTATAGGACAAATGAACGTCGGCGAGAACAAATCCGCGAAATGGTGGAGTAGCACAATATGCTTACGTCCGAACTCAGAAATTCCGCAGGTCCCGGAAATCATGATGGCGGCACCGACTGCAGTATTGCGCGCTGGTACGTCGCCTATACGAAGGCGCGCCATGAGAAGAAGGTAGCTGCTCATCTGGAGATGAAACAGGTGGAAGTCTTCCTTCCACTGTATAAGACCACCCACATCTGGAATAAGAGACGGGCAGACTTAAGCCTGCCGCTGTTTCCTGGTTACGTCTTCGTTCGCACTTCATTGCAGGACCGTTTGCGCGTGCTCGAAGCTCCCAGCCTTATTCAGTTGGTCGGTTCGCGAGGAATGCCAACCGCCTTGCCAGATGCTGAAGTGGAGCAGTTACGCAGCTGCCTCTCTCTTGGGCTCAGTGCAGAACCGATACCTTATCTGAACTCCGGGGATGTAGTGCGGATTAATGAAGGCCCGCTTGCGGGTTGGAAGGGGAAGGTAATCCGTCGAGATGGAGACACGAAATTGGTACTGTCGGTTGATCTGATCATGCGCTCGGTAGCAGTCAAGGTCGAAGCATCTTGCCTTGAACTCTGCTCGGCGAACACTGCTGCAGCATGAGACGCTTGTGGGCGCCCAGCTTCGGCTTCGAGTTTTCTCAATCAGTGGAATTGCCTGAGACTTCTTAGTCTTTTTGGGAAGAATATGTCAAACATTGTTTCCGGTGATACTCAGCACAACTCGAGTTCCGCCGCATTGCTTACATATCGGCGGTTGCTTATTATCGCGTGCGAGACCATCCTGTTTGCACTGACCTACTCGTTGAGCTTCCTGCTGCGCTTTGATCTTACGCTGAATGCTGAAAATCATCTTCTCCTCACACATACGTTGTTGTACGTCATTGCCATCAAGCTAATCGTCTTCTTCTGTTTCGGCCTGCTGAGCGGTTGGTGGCGCTACGTAGGAGTGCATAGCCTTATCGACATTGCGAAGGCCGCCTGTTGCAGCGCCACAATTCAGTTCGTCGTAATTCACTACCTGTTGCGTCCGGCCGGTTATCCGCGCTCGGTGTTCTTAATAGACTTGGTGCTTACCGTCATGGTTGCTGGAGGCGCGCGCTTTGCGGTCCGGGTTTACACAGAGACGGTTCGTCAAGACACCAAGCAGCGTAGAACCCTTTTGGTAGGCGCGAATCGGGAAGGAACATCCATTGCGCGCCAGTTGCTCCAGCAACCGGAGCTGAACTACTGCCCGGTGGGATTCGTCGATGACGATATCAGCAAGATAGGCATCAGGATTCATAACATTCCGGTGTTAGGGTCGACCGAAGCTCTCGGCCTGCTTGTCGAACGTCACCAGGTTGCCTGCGTGCTGATTGCATTGCCCTCCGCTAAGGGATCGGAGATCGAACGCATCGTGACCAGTTGTCGTGAATGCAATGTTGAATTCAAAATTCTTCCTCCCTTCAGTGAGCAGATTGGCCGCTCCGACCTGATAAGCCAAGTGCGGGATGTGCGGGTCGAGGACCTCCTGGGCCGTGAACCAGTCCCCAACAATCTCGATGACATCCGGACGAAGATCCAGGGCAAAACAGTTCTCGTGACTGGCGCGGGCGGTTCGATTGGCTCTGAACTGCTACGGCAGCTTGCAACCCTTCAGCCCAAAAGCCTCATTCTCTTCGAGCGCTCGGAAAATGACCTATACCGCATCTGCATGGAACTCGCGGCCACGCACAAAGACCTCAACTATGTGCCCGTGATCGGAGACATTCTGGACGTTAATCTGTTGCGTGAAGTATTCGCGCAACACCGGCCGCAATCGGTGCTTCACGCTGCGGCTTACAAGCACGTCCCAATGATGGAACAGCATTGCTTTCAGGCAGTCACAAACAACGTATTCGGGACTTACAATGTAGCGCTGGTTGCGCGCCAGTATAAGGTGGATGATTTTGTAATGATCTCTTCCGACAAGGCGGTGCGGCCCACCAACGTCATGGGTGTAACAAAGCGCATTGCGGAGTTACTGATTCTCGCGCTGCAAAAGCAACATACGCGTTTCATGGCAGTTCGCTTTGGCAACGTGCTGGGCAGTAACGGCAGCGTTCTGCCTCTCTTTAAGCAACAGATTGCCGGTGGAGGCCCAGTCACAGTAACTCACCCGGAAGTCGAAAGATTTTTCATGACCATTCCGGAAGCCGTGCAACTGGTGTTGCAGGCATTGAGCATGGGGGAGGGCGGCGAAATATTCGTGCTCGACATGGGGGAGCCGGTGAAAATTGTGGATCTCGCGCGTAACCTGATCAGGCTTTCCGGATACGAACCCGACCGCGATATTCCCATTGTGTTCTCAGGGTTGCGACCAGGGGAAAAGCTCTTTGAAGAGCTGCACCTCGACGCCGAGGGCATGGTGCCGACTAGCCATCAGAAGATCCGTGTCCTCAATGGTACGCATCCAAGCTTTGAGCAGGTGCAATCATGGCTCAACGAATTATCGACCCATACCGATGCAAAGAATGTCTACGCATTGATAGCTACGATCTGCAACATCGTTCCGGAGTACCGGCCGAGCAAGGAAATTCTGGCGCTCTGCCAAACGGACCGCCACGACATCCTGCTGCCGTACAGGCGTGCGCGGGCCGCGCTGGCAAGCGAGGAGAGTCAGGCTGCTTAGGCGAGTCGCCGATCCCATGACTATCGCCATTCCATGACTATGAATAACTTCGAGGGCAAACAATGAGCGACTTGTCGTTTATCCCTTTTCATCGCCCATCGATCGGGCAAGATGAGTTTGATGCTGTACGTCGAGTGCTTGAGTCGCAATGGCTCACCACCGGCCCGGCCGCGCAGCGGTTTGAGCACGAGTTTGCCGAGTACATTGGTTGCAAACACGCGCTCGCCGTAAACTCAGCGACAGCCGCGCTGCAATTGGCTCTTGATGCAATTGGAATCAAGGAGGGCGATGAAGTGCTGGTGCCCTCTTACACCTTTACCGCAACCGCGGAGGTGGCAACTTATTTTGGTGCGCGGCCGGTGTTATGCGACAGTCTGCCTGGTGCCTTCAACGTAGATCCTCGCGACCTTGAAAAGCGCATCACCGAGAGAACCCGCGCGATTCTTCCCGTCCATATTGCGGGCGAGCCCTGCGACCTTGCTGCAATTCATAACATTGCTGCTCGTTACCAGTTAAAGGTGATCGAGGATGCTGCTCACGCGCTGCCTGCCAGCTATCGCGGACGCCGTATTGGCACGATCTCCGAATTGACGGCATTCAGTTTTTACGCAACGAAGACGATTACCACTGGCGAGGGCGGAATGCTCGTAACTGATCGCGATGACTACGCCCGCCGTATCTCGACAATGCGGCTGCACGGTATCAGCGGCGACGCCTGGAAAAGGTACTCAAAGGAAGGCTCCTGGTATTACGAGGTCGAAGACGCCGGTTACAAGTTAAACCTGTGTGATCTACTTGCGGCACTCGGCTCGGCACAACTGGCAAAGTGCGACGATTTTGCCGAGCAACGGCGCGCCATGGCAGCGCGATACCGCGAGGCGTTTTCAGTTTTCGATGAGTTGGAGAATCCTCCTCTCGGCGAGGAGCCATCTGGACATGCGTGGCACCTGTTCATTCTTCGCTTGCGTCGCGGCCTGCTTGATCTTAACCGTAACCAGTTTGTGGAGGAGTTGAAGAAGCGAGGTATCGGAACCAGCGTTCACTTCATTCCATTGCACTTGCATCCGTTTTATCAGCGAGCGTATGGATATCGGCAGGGTGACCTTCCCAACGCGGAGGCTTCTTACTCGCAGTGTTTCTCGCTGCCGATTTTTCCTGGCATGACCGGGGAGGAACAGACGCGAGTTATCGATGCTGTGGGTAAGATCGTAAAGGAACATCACAGGCGCAAATCCACGAGCGCTGCATGAATCAACTTCGCGCTACTTTCGAACTAGAGTCGCGGATGCCAGAAGCCGCTGGCGCGATTAGCAAGTGGTGCGGCGCTTCGGGAAAACGCGCCCTCGACCTGCTTTGTACAATTCCTGCGCTGGTTGCCCTGGCTCCCGTGATGCTGCTTATCGGAGCCGTGGTAAAAGTAACATCTGGCAGTCCAGTTCTATTTCGGCAAAAGCGATTCGGCCGCAACGAACGCGAGTTCGACTGCATTAAGTTCCGCACTATGACGCCAAGCGTTGGAGTCGGAATTACCCAGGCCGGGGATGCGCGCGTGACAATGGTCGGCCGCATACTGAGGAAGTGGAAGTTTGATGAGTTACCGCAGTTGATGAACGTTGTACGCGGAGATATGAGCTTGGTCGGGCCTCGTCCCGACCTTCCAGAATTCATCGTTGAACTGGACCCTGCGAGGCGAAGGCGATTGGCGTTACTCACGCCAGGCATCACGGGTTGGGCTACCCTGAAGTTCCGGCACGAGGAAGAGTTACTCGCCGGCGTGCCACCAAGCGAGCTGCGATCGTTTTATGTTCACGAGGTGCTTCCGCGAAAGAGTGACCTAGATCTGGCGTACGCCTCACGTGCCTCGCTGCTAGGCGATCTACAGATATTGCTTCGCACCGTCACCGCAATCTTTTGATACAAGATACAATTCTGCGCACGAATAAGCCGCCCAATCCGGGCGGCTTTTCTTACTCTCGTTGCCTGAGTATGTATTAAATGGGGTGATAGACTGCCATGCCCGATGCGGTGCTGATGATCGTATCCAACCCCTTGCGGAATCCAGTTTTGGCTCTGCTGTTTGGAACGAAGAGGATGTCTTCCGCTTCGAGGGGCATGTCGGGTTTTTTCGCAGAGTAGATCTTGTCCAATGCGATCGGCGTCTCCTTCTGCTCACCCGTTCCGTCTTTGCGAATGAGTTTTGCTTTACCGAGTGATGCAGTCGGATTTGTGCCTTGAGCAAGCGCAATGGCTTGCAAGACTGTCATCTTTGCGTTCTCCATCACAAATCCGCCGGGAAGCTTCACATCGCCGACAACATAGACGATGCCGGCTTTTGAGACCATCACGGTATCACCGGGTTTGACGTCAACATTGCTCTGGCTCCAGTCTTTGATTCCAATGGGCATCTCCACAACCTGAGCCTCGGTCTGGCCGCGGCGCATGATCATGACTTTCCTGCCTGCCTTCGGGGTAACGCCGCCCGCGGCGGAGATGGCGTCAAATAGCGTGTGTGTTCCCAGAAGCGGGTAGATCCCGGGTTTGGTTACCTCCCCAAGTACAGAGATACCCTGCGTCGCGTATTCCTTTTCGAATACGGTCACTTGAGGATCGCGAAAGTATTTTCCATCGCGCAGGCGGGAAGCGATCAGGTCCTGTGCCTGGCTCACCGACAGTCCTCCGACAGTAACCTTTCCAATCATCGGCAGGTTAATCTGTCCCTCGGGACTTACCCGGATTTCACGCATGTATTCCGGCGCGCCATCCACGCCAATCTGCAACAGATCTCCACTTCCGATCCGCAGTTCGGAAGAAACCTGAGTTTGCAGCACGACGGCCGGGTTGTGATCCACCGGAGTAGCCGGGGAGAGCGAGGCAACATTCTGGCTCCACAATGGAAGCGCCAAGGCGAGAGACAGAATAGCTAATACTTGTTTGCTGAATAGGAGCCGCATAACTTGAACCTCACGCTTTCTGTTTCAGGAAGTGGCCGCAAAAAGACCACCATAGTTTTCTTGGAATCATCTTCGGCTGGAAGATCAGAATCCGCGCATCCGCCGCCTGGTAATGTTCTGAGTGGTTGAGGGTGTGAGTGCCCTTGCCGCCTGAGACCCACTCCGGCCCCAGCGTTTTGATAGGAGTTTCTTGATACTCGTTCGGTGAGAGAACGTCGATGCGACTTAGAGTAATCGCGCCGCCATAACTCAGTGAACAATCCTGACCGGGGCGGATCAACAGGCCTTCATGAGTAAAGACCTGCCCCGCGGGCCTGGCTCGGGAAGCGTCTGAAATCACGGGATTGCATGCGTGCGGAAGCCATGGCCCGAGGGGAGAGTCAGCGTAATAGAGAAACAGCTCACTGTTAATCTTTCCATTCTTTTTGACTCCCCCGGCAAACATCCAGAACCTTCCTTCATGTTCGAAGATCGTCGCATCTACGGCCCAGACATCTTCCAGGAGGCACCCAGCGAATTCCCAGCAAAGAGGGAAGTCGACCGCCCGGAATAACTTGATGCTACCGCTATCGCGACTCTCCGGTAACATGTACGTCTGCCCATCCCACTCAAACAGGAATGGGTAAGATAGATGGTGTTCTGCTTCCAGTACCATAGATGGAGCGCCGATAAATCCTTGCTCATTAAATTCGATGCAAGAAATTAGGCCCTTCCGTTTTGAAAAGATAAGTTCCTCGAAAAACAGGTAACTTCGCCCGTCACGCTCAGCCACAAAGGGATCGGCATAGAAGCGGTCGCGCGGCGGTTTCAATAGGTAAAAGTTTTTCAGGTCGAGGGCTCCCGGCCCGCTCATCCTCCGGCGCACGGCGACCATCCATTGCTCATCAAAGCAGAGCCGGCGGAACCTGAGTGCGAATTGGCGGCCGAGCGCGCAAAGTCGAGACACGGAGTTATATGAAACGTAATCCGCAGCCAGTGCGACTTCTGGTTCACGCGAAGCTACAACATGAAGGGTGGACGAACTCTGGCTCGATGCTCGCGAGGTAGGACGCATTGGGGAGCAGCTCTCAAGGTCCGATTGTTTGTGCGAAAGATGTTTCATAAACTGGCCTGCGGTCGCGCTGGGAGCAAGCGAGCTTTGTCATGGTTAAATTGGTCGCCGAGGCGTGAATACATCTCGAGCGTTTGCTGCGAAATTGAATCCCACGACAAGGCTCCGCAACTGAGGTCGGCGATCGCGGCCTGCATCGCCTTTTGCCCAGCCTTGTCGAGTAGAACGCTTTTCAGTGCATCTGCCAGCGCCGGTATGTCGCCAGGTGCAGTAAGCCGTCCGTGAACTCCATCCGTGATGGTTTCTGCAAATCCACCGATCCGGCTTGTTACCACGGGTTTGCTGAAGGCCAACGCGGTCATTAATACTCCGCTCTGGTCAATTTCAGTGTACGGCAGTGCGACCAATGTGGCCGCCTCAAATAGGCGAGGAATCTCGTCCTCTTCCAAATAGCGCAGCTCCCACCGGATGCGATGATCGACACCCAGCACCTTCGCACGGGCGCGAATGGCCGACATATCGATGCCGGGTTTCCCGGCAACCAGCAAGCGAGTATTTTGGCGGAGCTCCGTGGGAAGAAGAGCAAAAGCCTCAATTAACGCGTCGAGTCCCTTATAACGCTCAATCGAACCGAAGAACAGAATCACCTTCTCCTCACGGGCGGGCGCGACCGGGACTGTAGGGAGCGAGCGGTAATAGCTGAGCACGCCATGGGGAATCAGGTGAAGCCGCTCGGGAGCAATCCAGCCTTGCTCAAGAATTCTCATTCGACTGCAGGCGCCGTGTACGATGACTGCGCTGAAATCCTCAAATGCGGTTCGCCGCCGCACCGTTTGCCATCGCGATACATTGCCATGAAAAAAACTATTCGTGTTATGCATGGTCAGCACCAGCGGCGCGATCCGTGAAAGTCTCTTCAGAAAGAGTTCGTCCACCAGCGGTAGTGGGAGCCATTGAAAGTGAATGATGTCAGGTTTTTTGCGCCTCATCTCCGCCACAAAGGATTCCATTCCGATGGCGTGCTCAATGCCCTTGGCATATTTCCATAGACGGCTGCGGCGGTATTTACGAGCATGCCCATGGCAGAGCGGATAGAAGTGTTGCCAGTCCTCAAAGCTCCGCGTAGGCCAGCGCCAAGATGAGTGAAGGAATTCGCTCCTTGCCAGAATGACCTCAGCGCCCCGCCGCGCGAGCCCCTCGCACAATGAGTAATCATAGGGAAGGCTAAAGCACGAGGCGTCAACAATAACTACGCGGAGGTTATCCGCGGCCCCAGCGACCTCTTGACGAGAGTTTCGGTTCAGCAGGATGTCAGATGGCATGGTTACCGGGTGGAAGTAACAGACTTATATATGTGCATATAGTTCGATGCATTCTTTGCTGCCGAAAACGCCCGCACGGTTTTGATTCCGTTGCTGATCACGTTGCGGCGCAGGGCTCCGGCGCGGAGCAGCGGCAGAGATGCACTCGCAATCGTTCCCGCATCGGCTGTGTTCACCAACCGTCCGCTCACGCAATCAGATATCACTTCGCCGATTCCGCCAACGTTGCGAGCCACTACCGGAACTCCAAGTGCCAGCGCTTCCAGCAGCACCGTGGGCAGGCCCTCATGATCTGAGGTAATGAGCAGAAGGTCCATCGCGCGCAGGACGTCGTAGATGTCGTCGCGCTCGCCCAGAAACAGCGTGCGCCGTTCCAGGTCACTGCCCCGCAAAGATTCTCGCAGTGCCGTCTCCTCTCTCCCACCGCCTGCGATCACGAAGCGAGCCGAAGGCAATTCCCGCGAAAGGCAGCGCGCGACATCAAGAAAAAGATCGACCCGCTTGATCGCTTCAAGCCTCCCCACAATTCCGGCCACCTGGCACTCCGGGCTGATCTCCAGCCTTATCTTTGCCTCTCCAGCTGTGAAACGGGATCGCACTCTCGCCAGGTCGATTGCATTGCGAATCACCGTAAGCTTTTCGTCAGAAACTTTGCTTGCCAGCCTTTGCTCCAGGTCGGAGCTTACGCAGATAACGCGGTTTGCGTAGCGGGCTGTCATGCTTTCCATGCAATAAACAACACGATCCTTCAGGGTGTGTGGCTCCGGCATTCCGTGTTGTGTGCGCACCAGAAATGGGACCCCGAAGCGTCTGGCCAAGAGAAGCGCGAGCAGGTTCTCCTTACTCTTATGCGAGTGCAACACGTCGATTTTTTCCCCCCTTAGAAATCGCGAAGCTCCATGGAATGAGGCCAGAAACCTCCCACTGGCATGCGGTATCAGAGCTGTAGCAATCCCGCAGTTCTTCAGTTCTTCTCCGAGCCGTCCCTCGCCGAGCACAATCGCACTCAGGGACAATGAAGGGTCAGCTGCTAGGTGGCGAAGCAACATGGCGATCTGCGCCTCGGCGCCCGCCCACTGTTCTGCTGAAACCAGATGGCAGACCGCAAGCCTATTCCCTGGACGCACCCTGGTATGACTCGCGGCTCGTGTCTCGGCAAGTAGTCCGGAATGGGCAGCGTTACTCACAGAGCGTTCCTCGACCGTATGTGCAGCAGAGACTCACACCTAAGGTGCTGGACTAAAGTGTAAAGGCAGACCTTAGGTGCAACCTATATGCAACAAAGAAGTTATAGAAATCTACCTAGGTGCCATGCGATGAAAAAGTAAGGCGATGTGGGGGTAACAGCCGATGTCAGAGGGAGAAGCTTGTCCGTATCGTGGTTTCAGGAGAAACCATGAAACGAATTCTCGCACTCCCCATTGTGATTGCCGCACTGACGATGGTCAGCTTCGCCAGCGTTACAGTCACGACACCGAACAGCGGAGCCACAGTGCAATCGCCGGTCGAATTTGTCGCCAGTGCTGCTTCGGACAGACATATAACAGGAATAGAAATCTACGTAGATTCCAAAGGTGTCTATTGGACCAGTTCATCCAGCCTCAATACCAGCATTCCTATGTCCAGCGGTTCGCACTCGATTGTCGTAAAAGCCTGGAATTCTGCCGGAAGAAGCTATACGGACAGTTTCAACCTCTTGGTCACATCTTCAACACCCGCACCAACACCAACACCCGCACCAACACCCACACCAACCCCAGCACCAACCCCAGCACCAACACCAGCACCAACACCAACCCCAGCACCAACCCCAGCACCAACACCAGCACCAACACCGGTCGTCACACCACCGCCGGCCACGACATCGACCGGTAGTACAACGCTCGCCGCCGGTTACAGCGCGATGATTCAGACGAGTTACACCTCGAATGCGAACTACAGCAACACCTACTACGTTTCGGCCACCGGCAGCGACTCCAACCCCGGAACGTCAAGTGCGCCCTGGGCGACGATGGCTCACGCCGCTTCTACGGTTTCTGGCTGCGCCCTGGTTCTAGTTGAGCCTGGAACCTACACCGTATCCAGCGGCCGCACGGCGAAGATCACCAACAGCGGCACGAGCACTTGCCATACTGCGTACGTTGCGACCACGTACAGCAGCTCCATCTTGAACACCACCAACGACAATGCCAATGACCCGGCAATCTGGATCACTGGAAGTTACGTGGACCTGGTCGGCTTCGATATCAACAACCCAATGGGCTGCATGGGTGTGTACTCGAATGCGAACTATGTCAACATCACCTATAACCGCATCCATGACGTTGCCAACGGCTCGGGAGCTTACGGGTGCGGCAATGGCGTGGGCGGCGGTGGCGTTCTTGGTGCTATCGGAGCCAGTAACTACAACAACTGGTCGGATAACGTCCTTTGGAACGTCGGAACGGTTGGCAATCACTACACTCATGGTCTCTACACGTCGTCGACGCACAACACGCTGCAGAACAACATCGTGTACGCCGCTGGCGGCGCCTGCATTCAGGCCTTCCACCAGCCCAGCTACGATGTGATTACGAACAACACTCTTGTCGGTTGCGGTTATAACGGCTTCCTCTTCGGAGCCGATTCCGGCTACTCATACAGCAACTCAGTTTTCAGTAACAATGCCATGTCCGGTAACTCCGGATACGACATCGACGCTTGCGGTTCTGCTTGCGGAGTAGCGATTGGGCCGGGCAACACCTTCTCGAACAACGACACTGCGAGCAGCGGCGGAAACAATATCGGCGACCTCTCCAGCGTCGGTCAATCGCTCACGAACAACATCAACTCCGCCCCGAACTTCGTCAACGTAGCATCACCGGCTAGCGGCGGCAACTTCGACGTGAACTCAGGCTCGCCGTTGATCACCGGCGGGACCGCGAACAACGCACCGAAGACCGACATTCTCGGAGTCACGCGTAACACCGCTGACCCATCCATCGGAGCTTACGAAAACTAACTTATCACTGAGCCGCCGGCCTGACTGAGACCGGCAGTTCAGTGAAACCACTCGTTGAATGGAATCTCGCCAGGGCTTAAGGCCTGGCGAGATTTTTGTTCTGTTCCTGATACGGCTGTCCCGCGATCCTCAAAGCTTCATCACTGAGTTCCGCGTCCTCAGCAGCAAGGCTTCTCGCGCTCTGCATTCCGGCCAGCCAGCGCTCCACAATACCTGACCAGGAGTACTCGCGCTCGACCAGAAGCCTGCCGTTGCGGCCAAGTTGCTGGCGCAATGCGGGATCATCCGCCAGCTTCATCATCGCCTGGGCCAGCGCGGCAGAATTTTCTGGCGGAACAGTGATTCCGCACTCGTTGGATTCGATCAGCTCCGCTGCTTCGCCGCATCCGGAGAAGATTACCGGAACGCCACAACTGAGAGCAGGAAACAGCTTTGATGGACGCATTCTGCGCGCCACCGCCACATCGCGGAAGGTGGCGATTGCCGCGGACGCAACGGAATAAAGCTGCGCGCTCTCCTCATAAGAGATTCTTGGGAAACGTACGTTAGTCAATCCCTTGCTCTTCACCAGCCACTGGATGCGCTCGCGCTCCGGACCGTTGCCGACCATCAGTACCACATATTCCGGATGCGCGGCAAGCCGCTCCGCAGCTTCGACAATGGTGTCGAGAGCCTGGTAATAGGCCATCGTTCCGACCGAGACAATCACCTTCTTCCCGCGGAGACGCAGGCGATTCAGCAATTCCTCCGATGCTAGTTGCGGTTTTAAGAGCGTGGTGTCAGCGCCGTTGGGCAGGAAGGTAATGTTTTCTGCCGGGACTCCCCGAGATACAAAGTGCTCGACGAAAGCGTTCGTGACTGTCGAAACCTTCCATGCGTTTTTCAGCAGCATGTTCTCAAAACGAAATGCCAGGTCGAGCATGGGGCCGCGCAGAAATCCGAGCTGTCGCGCCACATCCACCTGCAAGTCCGGGACGTTATATACATACGGCACGCCGCGCAGCCACTTCGCCATCAGCGCCACGATTCCGAGTGGAAGCGGCTGCGACTCCACGAACAGAACATCGGGACGTGGTCCGAAGAGCATGCTGAGCGCACTCAGGGCGAAGCTGCAATAGTTAGCGATTCGCGCCACTCCGGAGCGGGTATTGGAAGCAAAGACCCAAAGCCGTTTCACCAGAATGCCGTCGATCTCTTCGGTGGCAGACCAGCGGCCGGCATATCCATCAAAGACTTTCCCCAACGGATAATTCGGCATCGCTGTAAGCACAGAGACGTCAATGCCGAGCTTACTCATCTCGCGAGCAAATGAGCGCAACCGTATTTGCGGTGCACCCATTTCCGGAGCGTAATACTGGGTCAAAATCAACCATCGTTGCGGAAATGTATTCATTCCTGCCTTCCTTAATACTTCACGTCTATCCACAAAAAAACTAAGCCGCCTGCGCATCCTGCAAGGGCGCGGCTCGAAGATTCAGCGTCATTCTGTCAACGTTAACGAGATCGATTAGCACCTGATCCGGGCGCAGTTTTGCCAGCAGGGCTGGCCGGTCGATTGCTTTACTGCCGATGACAATGACCTCCTGATCCGCAAGCACCTCAGCCATGTCTTCGGTGAGTAAGCGGCCGATGTGCGGAATTGTCTGTTCAATAAAGCTCCGGTTCGATCCGATGAGCCGGCCGATCACAACATTCCGGTCCCAGATCTTCAGGCTGCATCCTTCCCCAATCAGGGTTTTGGCAAGCTGCACCATTGGACTTTCGCGCAGGTCGTCGGTGCCATCTTTGAAACTCAATCCGAGCAGGCCAATCTTGCGTTTCCTGGTCTGCAGAATCGTTGTCACTGCGCGGTTCACGTGCTCTGCGTTGCTCGGCAGAATCGATTCCATGAGCGGCAATTTCAAATCCAACGATCTTGCGCAATAGGTCAAAGCGCGCACGTCTTTAGGAAGGCACGACCCACCGAAGGCAAAGCCGGGGGTGAGGTAGGCGGGAGAAATATTCAGGCGCGTATCGGCAGTGAATATCTCCGTTACCAACCCTGGGTCGATTGCGAGTTCTCCGCAGATCGAGCCGATCTCATTGGCGAAGCCCGCCTTTAGCGCGTGGAAGGCATTGCAGACGTACTTGATCATCTCTGTTGTTGGCAGCGTAGTCTCAAATACTTTTCCCGGCACCCACGCGTAGAGCTCGCGCAGAGCTACCAGAAAACGCGGATCACTGGCCCCAAGCACAGTGAAGGACGGCTCGAAGAAGTCAGCCACGGCCGTGCCCTCGCGGAGAAATTCCGGATTCGCGCAGACCGCGAAATCCACTCCCTCGCGCTTTCCACTGCTGCGCTCCAGGGTTGGAATCACCAGTTTTTCCGCGGTTCCCGGAAGCACCGTGCTCCGCACCACCACAGTATGAAAGTCATGTTTAAGAGCCATCGCGCGCCCAATCTGCCGGCACACATGCTCCACTGCGCTCAGGTCAAGCTTGCCGTTGCGCAGGCTGGGTGTTCCCACGCTGATGAATGAGATTTCCGACTCGGCAACGGCTCGCACTCCATCGGTGGTGGCGCGCAGAGTGCCATTGCGGTTGCAGCGCACCACCATCTCTTCAAGGCGTGCCTCCACAATGGGGCTGCGTCCGGCGTTGAGCGCATCGGCCTTTGAGGCCATCACATCGACGCCGGTCACCCGGTGCCCTTTATGCGCGAGGCAGGCCGCGGTGACCGCCCCAACATATCCCAGACCAAAAATGCTTACACTCTTTCCCATATTCTTGCCTTCCGAGTGATTACAAAAAGTTAAGTTCAATGATGTGCTGCCATGCGGCAGCGGAAAAGCAGGCGGTACTCGCAATTTCAGCGCGCCCGTGAAAGTTGGCGTTGTAAAGATTTATTTTTTAAGTTCCAGTCCGCAGGACGATTGTCATAGACGATGTTATTTTCAAAGCGGTTGTGATAACCCACCGAACCATACTCTTCGATTCCAAAGCCCTGAGCTCCTTGAAGCAGTCCATTGCGGTACACCTTGTTGTTGCTGATGATGCTGTTGTCGTCCCACCCGAAGTGGCCGGGAAAGTCGGCAGCGTCGGCACCGACTACGATACCGCCGTAACTGTTGTCGTAGACCTCGTTGTCCACAATGGTTACGCCAGTGGCTGCGTGCCAAAGATGAATTCCCCAGCCCTGGTTGTGATACACGATGTTTCCGGCTATCTTTCCGCGCAGGTTGGCGTGGTAGATTCCATGTACGCGCACGCACAGCGCGCGAGGGTCGCCAATGTCGTGCACCGTATTGCCTATGATCTCGTCATCCGACGCAGCGTAGTTTCCATCATGGATGCCTGCGCCTCCATTGGAGGGACATCCTGAAGCGGGAATGTCATGCACATGGTTTCCGATGATCCGTGTGAAGGAGCCAGTATTGTAAATTCCTAGCGCGCCGTTCCCGGATATGTCGAAGCCCTCGATATCCACATAGCTGCCCTCATTCCACCACACCGACGAATTTCCGGACTTCGAGGAGCGCAGCCTGGCGCCCCACTTCTCCTCCGAGACATAGCGAATGCGATAGCCTGGGATGCCATTCGCCATCGTCTTGAACTCACCGTCGAAGTTATAAATTCCGGCCATCACATGGACCGTAGCTCCGGGCATCAATTGCTGTGTCGCCCGTGCTAGGGTCTTCCATGGGTGCTTCTTTGAACCGTCAGCGTGATCGCTCCCCGAAGGAGAGACGTAGAAATTGGCATTCAGGCCGGCGCTGCCGAGACCGTTCACAGGCCAGAGCAATAGGGCGGCAACTATGCAAGTCCAGCGCATCACGAGACGGAACTCACCAGTAGATCGCGGCTCTCCGAAGCAGAAAACACTTCGGCCACTTCGCCGGAGGCTGCTGCAATCGGCTGCGAATCGACTCTGGGTTCGCGGGAGCATAGCACCAGCAACACCCAGATAGTCCAGAATGCCTTGGTCCAAAGCGTACCCAGGAAAAATGACGCAACTAACATTCCCCAGGCTGCGGCCTCGCAGGCGATAAGTCGGAATCGCGGGGCGCCCGTGCTTAACGCATCGCGTCGCGAGGCAATCCGCGAGTGAGATACAACGGCCCAGCCAAACAGAATCAATCCGATGATTCCTGATTCCACCGCAATTTGCAGAAAGATATTATGTGAAGCTCGGTTCAAGCCAGCGAACTTCGCGGCGTGCGCCGCATAGTCGTTGTAGATAACCGTGAAGTTCTCCAGCCCCGCACCGGTCAAAAAGTAATCTCTCAGCGCGGCTAATCCGGTCTGCCAGATATAGAGGCGGCCCGCCCCTCCCGATACTTCCGACTGTTCCAGGCGTTGTATGAGGAACGCCGGGAGAAACATCAGCGCGCCTCCCAACAGAGTCAGCGGCGCAAGCACGCGCCAGTCGATGCCCAGCTTGCGCAGGTAAAACACAAGCATGACCGCAACTGCCAGCAATGCGCCGCGCGATCCGGTGACAAATATTCCGGAGACGATCAGCAGTGCGCAGAACGCCAACAGGAACCTGGCATACAATTTTGCTGCTCCGAGAAACTCTCCCACCACAAGCGAAAGAGGAAGTAATAGGCTTGCGGCGAGAATATTGGGGTCCGTATGCCTGTCGCCGAAGACTAGCGAAGCGCGCATGTTCATGTTGAGATAAAAAATTCCGCTGCGAAATTGAAAAAGTGTAATCCCCGCCGCTACGCATCCACCGACAATCGCGAATCGAGCGATGCGTGACCTCTCCTTTTCGGAAAAATGACAGCACGTTACGATGAGATAAAAAACGAAAAGGCTAAGCATGGTGGGCAACCGTCCTATTGCCACTGCTCTGTCGACAGACCATAGGACTGTGCAGGCTTCCCAGGCAAGAAAGGCAAACCATGCAACCGCCGGAGTTGAAGGAAGACGGAGCCGATGTAACGCAAGGTACGACCCAAACAAAACGAACAGAGTTATCAAGCCAATTACTGAGGTCAGTGTTAACCCGCTTCCTCCAGACTGCAGGGCTAATAAGTCGTCAAAGGGGATAAGGAATACGAATACTCCCAGCCACATGTAGGCAGGCCAGAGCGCCAGCAAAGACAGGCCCAGAACTCCACCGAGCTCGACCCATGCTCCCTTTGCCACCATCCATCCCATCGCGACGGCGATCAGAAGAAGAGCGAACCCGATAAGCAGCTTTTTGAAAAACGATGTTTGGCTCATGCGCATTGGGAAACCGGAGGGCGAACGATGTGATACAACTTGCGAATGCTCCGGGGATGTAACAGGAAAAGACTGCTCCCGTAAACACAGATTCCGATCACAATTTCGAGCAACATTCGGATAATCTCCGGCCATTCAACGGGCAGGAACGCTCGCGCAACGAACAGGGCGGCAGCCATCAGAACTCCGCAGCTGAACGCAGGCCAGAGACTGCGCAGGAACTCAGTCGATGACAGTTCAATTTCGTGAAAGGTTCGACGAAAGAGCGGGATGGCTAGCAATGGATACAGCAACACCCATGCAGTAGCAATGCCGCTGGTTCCCCAGCGCGCGCCAATCAGGAACCCGATCGGGAAATAGACTGCCGCGGCAACGTTTGTCCACATGCTGAACCGTGTCTGTTGTTTGGCATTAAGCAACGGCCCGGTGATGTTGGTCAGAGCCCTGATCACCGCATAGCCTAGTAAGATGCGGAGTGGAGCAATCGCCGCTCCCCACTTGGCTCCGAGTGCGACGTGCAGAAACTGATCAGCGATGATGGCCAAGCCAGTGCTCATCGGTAACACCGCGACAGATACTACTTCGCTCAGTGTTAGCAGGTAACTTCGCAGTGTTGCATTTTCTTTATGCGCAGCGGCAAAGAAAGGCGGCATTACGCGATTCACAAGTTTTGCCGCTTTATCCACCGGAGCGCTCGCCAGGGTCCATGCAAACGTGTATGCACCTAGCGCTGTCTGCCCGAGCATTCGGCCCGCTGCCATGAAGTCCGAATTCGAGTAGATATACCAGGCGATGCTGCTGAGCAGCATATCGGTACCGAAACGGAGAGGATAGCGGAGTGTTCGGCGAGAGGGCCAGTGGAAGCCGTGGCGCCGCACCCGCAAAGTCAGCCACGCCGAGACTGCTGACATGGAAACCATCCCTGCCACCAGACTCCAGTAACCAGCGCCCAGCACGGCCAGCGCGACCGTGCAAAGCGCATAAGCAAGGTAGGACAATGCTTCAATCGTTGCGAGCGATTTGAAATCGCAGTCACGTTGCAACAGCGCTGCAGGCACGGTCCTCACAGCCGTGAGCAGAAAAATAATGCTCATCCAGAACAGGATCATCGGCATGCGCGGCATCCGGAAGAACGCTCCGATCGCATGGGCAAACACGCAGGTTAGAACCAGCGCCGCCACTCCCATGATCACAACCAAGGTGTTGAGCTGTCCAACCTGTGCCTCGGTGAGGTCATGGAGGTTTACCACCGCCAAACCAATCAGGGCCCCATTGATCTCTACGATGATTCCAACGCAAAGATACGCAACTGCCACAAGGCCGAAATCAGCTGGCGTAAGCAACCGGGCTACGGTAAACGTTGCCAGCCATGTAAATAGCTGCGTGGACCACATCCCTCCACTGCTCCACGCAAAGGCCTTCGCCATTTTGTGGAGATTGGACTGATGATCGCCCGAAGAGGTCGTCGAAGCTATTTCAACGGAGGAGGCTATCGGCGCTGCCAATTGACGTTCACCCTTGTGTTGCCGCATCTTCAGAGTGGAATCAGCCAAAAATCAATCGAGAGCAGCTTTACGCTACTTGCGAACCCTTGGCATAGCCGTAATACGAATAGTCTCCGCTATTGATCAGAGCGCCATTCATTACTACTTCGATGACGGGCGCCGCGTTGACCGTCTTCAAAACCGCTTCGCTCTGCGCCAGAGCGGCTCGGGTCGTGACTCCGGAGCGGCAGACCATAATGATTCCGTCCACCAGCGTAGACAGCACACGAGCTTCCGCGAAAGGCAGCAGTGGCGGCGAGTCGATTACGACAGAATCAAACTCTTGCCGCAGTCCTTCCAGAATCTGTCGCATCGCGTCGGAGGACAGCAAGTCGCTTGCAGTGGAGTTTGCGCCCGCCTTGCCGGCGGTCAAAACCATCAAGTTTGGCAGACCCGAAACCGGATTTAAATGGATGGACTGCTGCCCTGTCAGCAATTCGCTCAGCCCCGTGCCAGACGCGATGCCGAACGCCTTCGCTACCTTTGGTGCGCGAAGATCGGCATCGACCAGACACGTTCTTCCATGGCGTGAGAGCGCGCTGGCGAAGTTTACGGCAAGCGTTGATTTGCCCTCTCTGGGCAGCGACGAGGTGACCAGTATCACGCGAAGTGACTTTGATGCTCGCGCGAGCAGCAGGCATGAACCAAGGCTGCGGAGCGCTTCCGCTTCCGGCGAACGAGGCCGCTTCTGCAAATACATATCCGGGGCGCCGCTCTCGGAAAGCTTTCGCATGCGTGCCCGTTCCCGAAATGTCAGGTCGCTTCCAAACTCCGGAATAAACGAGATGGAAGAGGCGATTGCCATGCCCCGAAGATCTTCAACCGCGTGAATCCTGGAATCGAAACTTTCGCGGGCAAATCCGATCAGAACTCCACCAAGAATTCCAATCATTGCTCCTGCGGCGAGATTTAAAGGCCAGTTCGGACGGGTTGGCCGATCGAGCACGCGTGCCGGATCCACCACTGCCATATCGGTGGCGCGAGCTCCGGCTGCGATTCCCGCCTCTTTGATTCGGCGGTAAAGGTCATTGGCAAGAGTGGTATTTGTCTCAACGTCCTTCTTCAGCTCGTTATACCGCGCAACTTTGCCGAGCTGTCCGGACGCGACCCTTTCTTCAGCGGCGATCGCGTGCTGGCGCGATTGCGCAGCCGCGTAGCTGGTCCTGAGTTGCCGCAGAATCAAATCTGTATGGACCTTCAACTGATGCTGCAACTCTGCCACTTCGTTTTGCAATTTGAGGACCGCGGGATGGTTGTCGCCGTAGGTCACTTCTTCTTTTTTGAGTTCGACCTCGGTCTCCGCCAGCTTCTTCGACAGGTCTTGGGTTACCAGATCCTTTTGAACATCCGCGATGGCATCGGGATTGGTGACGGTGTTGAAGAGCGACTCCAACTGAATGCGCTCAGTCTTAGCCATCGTTTCCTGATGACCAAGTTCGGCCATCTGTTCGGAAACCGTGTTCTTGGTGCCGTCGACATCGGCGATTCCCGTCTCCTTCTGGAAAGCGGCGAGCGATCGCGTAGAAGCATCAAGGTTGCCCCGTACGTCATTCAGTTGCACTTCCAGCCAAGCGGAGCGCTGCGCAATGTCCGCCTCGCGTTGCGCGTAGGTCATCTTAATGAAGGTGGCCAGCAGGGTGTTGGTTACATTGGCGGCTAACACCGGATCAGTGCTCGAATAACTGACGCTGATAATGCGGCTGGTTGCGTCCCGCTGCACTCTCAGTTGCTTGTGGAAGCGCTCGAGGGCGAGACTTTCCGCGCGCGTAAGTCGAACGGAAGCTTTTCCGTTGACAGCAAACGTGGCTGGCTCCGCACTAGAAAAGTTCTTTACCATCGCGACCAAACTCTCAACGGGGTTGGGCGGAGCAGTAAATTCTGGAGCCTGCTCGAGATGAAGTTGTCGAATTACCGTGATGGCCAGCTCGTCACTCTGTAATTTCTTAGTTGCGGTACCCAGGTACTGATCGGCGCCGGGATCGGAGGTAGCGGTCGGGGTGTTGAATAGCTCCGAGCCTTGAGGATCGACTTCCAACTGTGCCACCGGTTCGTAGGTTGGTCGCGTGATCAGCGTGATCCCCATTACCACCGTGAACACGGTGACGGCGAACAGAGCCGAGAGCTTCCACTGTTTCCGCAGCTTCGACCATAAGCGCGAGGCATCGGAAACGTCGGAATGGAACACGTTCCCGGAAAGGGCGCCGGGCGTATGCCTTGGAATCAACGTAGCAGGGGAATCGATTTTGGCTCTAACGGGATGAGGATCGGGTTGTTCGAAAGGAAGACTCATTGCCTATTCTCCTGCGGTGAGCAAGCGAGGTACGAAATCGTGAAGTTTCCGAAGTAACTGGTAGGTTTCTGCAATGGCGATCGGGTGAAAGAATGGAGGTAGATGAGCAAAGCTTCGCCCTCTGAACCGCATCCTCTATCTCCCAGGCTTGCGGCAAACTCTTTACGAAGGTTGTGGAACAGTTTGCCGAAGCGCGCTGTTCTGTCTTTCTTTGCCCTGCAACATCGAATGCAGCGGTGATTCGTATCGCGTTGATTGAGATGAGCAAATCACCTTGAGCGATGCTTTAATGAGCACAGCTTGTTGCTCACTCCGGGGCAGTTTGTAATCTTTCCTTGACATTTTGATTCCGCCCTCGCGAGAGGCGACGTAGTGCTTGCAACCTATTCCAAAGCCAAGCGGGAGCATGCATCCGAAGCCACGCCCTGCTGGCACTCAAAATCCGGGTACTTGCCAAGTAGACTGCCCCGGCACTGGCCGGTCTGGCAAAATGAAAATCAACGTAATGACCAACATCAGCGCCCCAGCGTTGTTTGCTCTCCTGATCGCCGTAAAGAAAGTCGTAAAAGCGAACGCCGTTCTCGATGCACTCCCGCAAAACGAGACTTCGTAGGACATACCCTACGCTATCGCTGGCATAAGCTGGATCAAAGCCTTCCTGCAGAGAGTAGAAGCCGTCCCTGTAGTGCATACCGATCTGGGCCGCTACTGGCACATTGTCCATCTCCAAAACCCACAATCCAAGCCAACCGCGGAACAGTAACGCCCGCGTCATCTCTTCATAAAAGGTTCGCCGCTCGGTCATGCTGAAGCTACCCGGCTCGCCTCGGGCCTCCCAGCGCTTTTGGTGAAGCGCATACAGAGTCTCCAGAAACGCGTGTAGCTCATCGGGGCGCTCACAACTTCGAAAGGAAACCTTATAACGTGATTGCAGACGGCGGAGCCGAATACCAGTTTTCTGCCGCTCCTTGGCGCTGAGTTGTTTTAGATACAGTGCCCAGGTTTCCGGAAGCGAGACCCTGGTGAACGGGCGATGCGAGATAGCGCGCGTCCATCCACGTCCTTGCAACTCATCCTCGAGCAGCGCGATCACCTCGGATTTTGATGAAAGGGCATTGAACTGGCACACATCCCAGGGGGTTCGGTTCATCCAGTTGAGAGAGGCCGTTGCAACCGCAGCCGCATAACCGGGTTTGACGATGAAATCCAGGTCGTCAGAGTCCGCTGAGCCATCGCCTATAAACCGTAGTACCCGGAGGTCGGCGAAGCCGAGGAAGTTCTGGCGCTCCCGATATAGGGGAGCAATTCCCACAACTCCAGCCTGCGAATCGGTGAAAAGCAGAACGCACAGATCTTTGTTCTCGCCATAAGCGCGCCACCAGGAGAACATCCATTCCGGGGTTAAGAAAACACTCAGGCCTGGAATCTGTGCCACCAAGTTGCTCCATATGACACGTATGCTCTCCAGTTGGTCCCACTGGCGGTGCTCCGAAACGATCAGGGGCAGTAAAGCTGGAGTCGAAATGGATACTTGTGTGCTCATTAGGATTTCCGGCTGTCAAAGTGTAAGCGTTGATCAGTCACTCACAATTAGTTGGAATTCCGGGCCAATTGGATGCCTAGAACTTGCGCCAGAGGTGAAATTGACACTGGATACATCCGAAAGGTAAATCGCTGCCTCTAAGACTCTGAACGAGGTAAGCCGGATGAGCGCAAGTCGAGCGACCTTTACTCCAACTTTTTCCGGGGGTCAATCGCTGGTTACAGAGCGGTACGGTACGCGCGCGGAGCGCGAAATAGCGGAATTGGGCTCGGTTTGGGACACCATATGCGCCGTCAGTCCTATGCAAAGCTACGTTTGGATGCAAGCCTGCGCGCACGCGTTTCCGAATAAAGGATTGAAGATTGTGACCGCAGGCGGGCCAATCCCGCGTGCGGTTGCAGCTTTCAGTGCGAGTCCTGATTCGCGTGGGCTGGTCCCGCTGGGAGATGAACTGTACGAGCCAACTGAATTCGCGTATGCAGATCCCATCGCTGCCGAGGAACTCAGCGAATCGATCTCTCGGCTGGAAAAGCCGGTGACGATCCGGGACATGTTAGCCGATTCCATCATGGTCGAAAGTCTGCGGCGTGCTGGTGGACGGCGGCTAGTCACGCATCCATACGCCGGTCATCCGTGGCTGGAACTGGATGACACATGGCTTGAACCCGAGTCTCATCTGAATGCGGGGCGCCGCTCCGACTTGCGTCGTGCGATGCGTAATGCCGCCAAGCAGGGAGAAGTCGTTTGCGAGATCACGGCCCCGGCTCCGGAATTGCTTGCACCGGTATTGCGAGATGCGTTTCTGGTGGAGTCGGCGGGCTGGAAGGGAAGTCAGGGTTCGGCGCTGGCGACCGATCCGAAGGTGGGAGCGTTCTACACGCAACTGGCGCACTCGGCTTGCGAACTCGGTACGCTTCGTATCGGCATGTTGCGCATTGGTGGCCAGCCGGCCGCCATGCAGATTGCCATCGAACAAGACGGTTGTTTCTGGCTCCTCAAGATGGGCTTCGACGAATCTTTCGCGCGCTTCTCTCCGGGCACTCTGTTAATGGTGGAGAGCCTGCGCAGTGCGCGCCAGCGCGGCTGCCACCGCTATGAACTGGCAGGCAAGAGCGAGGCGTGGAACCAGATCTGGGCACCGCGGTCGCACGAGGCGGTCACTCTGAGTCTCTGTCCGCCCACGGTTCGAGGCTGGGTGAATGTCATCACCGAACATGCGAAAGGCGTTATCAGAACGCAGTTACGCAGTCGCATGGAGAATTCAAAATGAATCAATCCTTACGTCATCGCGTCGGGCGCATCTTGTTGCCTGTGCTGCGCCGTGCCGCGCACTCCTATATTGCGGGTCCTGAACTCAGCGACGCACTAGCCATGGCCAGAGCTCTGGGCGCGAAGGGTATGGGCAGCACCATCGCATTCTGGGATGAAACCGGGGCCGCGCCCGGTGATGTGCTCAAAGCTTGCTTAGACTCTGCGGAGGCGCTCGGAAGCGAGATGCTGGACTGCTATCTCTCGGTGAAGGCACCTTCGGTGGAGTACTCCGCGGAAGCATTGCTGCGGGTGATTGATAAATGTGAATGCAGTAGAACGCGGCTGCACTTCGACTCGCTCGGATCGGATTCGGCCGAGCCCACGCGTGCGCTGTTGCAGGCTCTGCTGCCGCGCTATTCCAATATTTCCTTCACATTGCCGGGGCGCTGGATGCGCAGCCTGCAAGATGCGGAGTGGGCCGTCGATCACAGGGTGAGCGTGCGTGTGGTGAAGGGGCAGTGGGAAGATCCGGCGATGCCGCATCGCGATCCGCATAAAGGGTTTCTTGACGTAATCGATCGGCTCGCCGGAGGCGCTGCATCGGTGGCAGTTGCCACCCACAATCCCACGCTGGCCGCACCGGCGTTGGAGCGGCTGATGAAGGCGGGAACACCTTGCGAGCTGGAGCTGCTCTTCGGTCTGCCTTCAAAAGCGGTGTTGAGAATTGCCGGTTCTATGGGAGTTCGCAGCCGTATTTATGTGCCGTATGGTTATGGATGGCTGCCTTACAGTTTGTCGCAGGCGCGCAAGAACCCGCGAATCCTCTGGTGGATGTTGCGGGACGCGATGCAGAGGAGGCCGGAAGCTGCGGCTTGAACCGGGAGGGGCGTTTGCACGGATAGGTAATGGTTTCCGGGTTTGAGTTGACGGATGAGTCTATGGTTGCAAAGGATTGACCGGGTAGTACCGTAACAAAGCCCATGTTTATTCCAGGGGCAATGTTGCAAAGAATGACGACAACAGGGGGCGGCGAGAGTCGCCCTTTTTCATTTTGCATGAGGAACGAAGCCTCGGGTTACGGGTCTGGGTAGAACTGCAATGAACTGTATGCGTCCGAATTGGGCCGGAGTCCCCTTTTGAAATAGAGGAAAGCGCCGACTGAAATATCTGCGGGAGAAGCGCAGCCACCGAAGCGCTTTTCCGAAAGAATATATTAACGCGCGAGGGGGGAGTTCCTTCTGTGCCCCTTAGGAACACGCAGATCGGAAATAAGTGGATTGCAAGTTGCTAACTGATTTGCGAGGTGAGGAGTAAGTCGCGCAGACGCGAGAAGCGAATGAGTGAAAACGGGGTGTTCTTATGATTCTGAGCGCGTGGAGTGAGGGGCGAATGCCGCAGACGATTCTGCTGGTGGAAGACGAGGAGATGGTTCGCGGACTGATGTGCGAGGTGCTGGAACTGGAGGGGTATAACGTTCTGTCGTGCTCCGACCCGAAGGAAGGCATCGAGGTGAGCCAGCGGCACCCAGGCGAAATTGACTTGCTGCTGACCGACGTGGTAATGCCGGGCATGAATGGCTGCGATATGGCGAACCGGATCCTGGAACTCATTCCCGAGTTACGGGTTGTGTTTATGTCTGGCTACGCCGAACACGCACTGACCTGTGATGGAGTGGTCGATCCCCACTTTGAATACTTGCAGAAGCCCTTTACATTGCAGACACTAACGCGGAAGTTGGCGCGGGTGCTGGGTTCAGCGGAACCACAGGTACAGTGATGAACTAAGGTCAATAATCCCACCCTAGCCGCGCAAAAGCGGCGCGTCGAAGGTGGGGCACCCGGTAAGAAAGAGTGCAGGAATGAGTACGGTTATCCGGTTTGTTGTCCTGTTTGACGATTGGCCTGGTGCTCCGCATTCAGGAAAGCCAGCAGCATGTGCTCAAGCTGAAGGCTAAGGCTGGTGTTGAGGCGCTTCAAGTCGCAGATGAAATAGCTGAGGTTCAGCGAGAGCAGGTATTCATGGATTACGTCATAGATCGCCTGTTCCAATAGGCGCACATAGGCCACCAACATCTGGACGGTGTAGCCCTGCTGGTAGCGTGTCAAGCCGCGCAGCTCTGCGCAGCGCAGTGAATTGCTGGTCGCAGGCTCGGGCTCGGCGGATTCCAACATGGTTACCAATTCCTCAAGTTTGCGGGGTATAAACTCGATCCGCTGCTCATCGGTGAGCGGAATCTTGCCCAGAAGAGGGTCGGCCTTCATCTCTCGAAGAGCACGCTGGGTGATCTCAAAGATGTTCTCACGAAGGATTTGGGAGATGCGCTTGGTGGGGGCGACCTTGCCGGGCTGGGGGTTCTTCAGCTTCTGCTTGATGAGCTTAACCAGGGCAGGGATTTCAGTTGGTTTTATCAGGTAATCATCCACCTGGCTTCGTATGGCTTCCAGCGCCGAGTCAAAGCCCGGATAACCGGTCAGGATTAAGGTGATACATGACGGATGGGTTCGGCGCATTGCGCTAACCACTGTGAAGCCGTCGCCGGGTTGGCCGATATTCAGGTCTGAAATCAGTACATCGAACGGAGCGGCTAAGATTTTGGCCAGAGCTTCATTGACGGTACCAACCGCGGTCACGTCGTATCCATGTTGCCGCAGAATCGCGGGCATCGTGAGACAGATGCTAGGTTCATCATCAACGAAGAGAATCCGGATGTTTTTCATGCACGGTAATTAAGATGCGCTTTCCGCTGTTCAGCGCGGTACTGCTTGAAAAAATCCGGTTGTGATGCCCGATGAGAGTACGCGCGGGACTGTCGCCGAGGGACCGGATTGAAGTGCCTCTGACGCGGTGCGGGAGATTGGTGCAGGGATTCCTCGCGTCGCTCGGAATGACACCAAAAGCAAGAACCTCTCCAAGAACTCTCATGGTTGCGATGGGATGCGTGCCTGAGGCGCGGGCGCGCCCTGATGCTGTGGTGGCGGAGTGATTTGATGGGGGACGATGATAACGATATCGACGCGACGATTGAGGCGGCGTCCGTCTTCGGTGGAGTTGATTGCGATGGGGTGGTACTCGGCGTATCCGGCGGCTGAGAGGCGGTCGGGATCGATGCTTTCGCGTGTTAGCAGGAGACGAATGACCTCGGTGGCACGGGCGGTGGAGAGCTCCCAGTTGGAGTGGAAGTGAAGGGTATGGATGGGGACATTATCGGTGTGGCCTTCGATCCGGAGATTACCGGAGACGGAGGTGAGGACAGAGCCGATGCGGTCAAAGGCGTCCATGGAATTGGCGCGCAGGGTTGCAGAGCCGCTCTGGAAGAACCCGACCTCGTGAAGGCTGAGAACGAGGCCTTCGCGGGTGTCGCGCAGGGAGACGGTTTCATGTTGCAGTTCTTCTGAGAGGCCGAGTTCAAGCTTGTGGCGAATGACCTCTGCGCTCTCGCCGGGGCTATCGGCTGCATCGACGGTCACCAAGCCGGAGAAGACGGCATTTCTACCGGTCGCTGGGCCAACTCCGAGCTCCTGGAATCCGTTGGTGATGGCGGTGGAGAGGTTTGACATACGCGCCTTGTCCACCTGTGCGGAGGCGTAGAGGACGACGAAGAAGGCGAAGAGAAGGGTCATGAAATCGGCGTAGGAGACCAGCCATCGTTCGTGATTTCCGTTTTGCTTTGGTTGCTTTTTCATTCGGTTCACGCATGCTGCTTTTTGGATTTTGCTGCGGCTTTGGAGCTGCTGGAATCGCGTTGTTCGGCGGCCTGCTGGAGGAATCCATTGAGCTTGGCCTCCAACATACGGGGGTTGATGCCTTCGAGGATGGAGATAACGCCTTCGAGGATGAGCTCGCGGAGGATCTGGCGGACGCGCATGCGATGGCGCAGCTTGCCTGCGATGGGCAGGGCGCAGAGATTGGCGAAGCCGACTCCATAGACGGTGGCGACAAAGGCGACGGCGATGCCGCGGCCGACTTCGTCGATCTTATCGAGGTGCTGCATGACTTGGATGAGGCCGAGGACGGCACCGATGATCCCGATGGTGGGGGCGAAGCCTCCGGCGGCTTCGTAGACGCGGGGCAGTTCGTCTTCGGCTTCGGCGCTGGCGTCGAGTTCGAGTTGCATGATGGCGCGCAACTCGCCGGTTTCGGTGCCATCGACGGCGAGGGTGAGGGCGCGGCGGAGGAAAGCGTTGCAGATGCGCGGGAGTTCAGCGTCGAGCGAGATGATGCCGTCGCGGCGCGCTTTCTGCGCGAGCTTAGTGAGACGAATGATTTCGTCGCTGGCACAGGAGCGGGGCTCGAAGAAGACGATGCGAAGATGGCGCGCCGCTGCGATGACGGTGCCGAGCGGAAACTGAAGGAGCACGGCGCCGACGGTTCCTCCTGCGACGATGAGCGCGGCGGTGGGCTGAAGAATCTGGCTGAGCTTTCCGCCCTCGAGCAGAAGTCCGGCGGTTATGCCTCCAAAGCTTACGGCGATTCCGGTGACGGTTGCCTTGTCCACGGCGGACCTCTATTCCTGGGCTGGCGGTTCGGAATCAGGCTGCCCCGGAGCGCGGAAGATGGGGCTGCGGGAATGAAGAAGGTTGCGCCGGTAGTCCAGGACGCGCTGCATCACGTCGGGAGCGGCTTCGCGCACGACCATCTTGTCTCCGGTGACGAGGGTGATGACGGTGTCGGGATTCTGCTCGATGAACTTGATGAGTTCGGCATTGATGACGAGGGGGTGTCCGTTCAGCCGGGTTAGTTCAATCATCGGATGCCTGCTTTCTATAAGAGTTATCGGCGGCGGCGGGGAAAGCTTCAGCAGAACAATGTAGTGAGAGTTAAAGAAAATTGTGGCGATGAGTAAAGCTTATGGGGAATGGGTCGATAGCACATGTGTAGGAAGCAACGGCCCCAGCGGAAAGAACGGCAATCTGGCCGGCGCCGCAAAGAGGCAAGAAGGAGAGACTCCCCATGGCAATGAGTATTCTGAACAATCTTTCCGCACTAACGGCCGAGAACAACTTGAATGCGACGCAGGCGTCCCTGCAGAAGACGTTAACCCAGCTTTCATCGGGTTCGAAGATCAACTCAGGTTCAGACGATGCCGCAGGCCTCTCGATTGCGAATGGTCTTAGTTCCAACGTCGCGGCTCTGACCCAATCGGTGCAGAACGCTACCAATGGCGTTGGTCTTCTACAGACTGCGGACGGCGCCTTGTCGCAGGTGACCTCGCTGCTGAACCGCGCGGTTACACTGGCGACGGAGGCGAGCAACGGTGGCTTGACCACAGCCCAGTCCTCAGCGATTCAGAACGAATACAGCACAATTCTGACTCAGATCGGCAACATCGGTACGACGACTAACTTCAACGGGAGCTCCGTTTTTACAAGTAACGCGGTTAACTCCTCTACGTCCGTCCAGGGTAGCTTGGCGTCCACCACCGCCATGACGAACGGGTCGGTCACCACGATCCATGACAACGCCACTGGCGGCACGTTTGTCTTTAACGCTGGTGCTAGCTCTACGCTTGCAGATCTTGCGACTTCCGTCGGCGACGCAGTTACTGCCGGCACGCTTTCTGCCGGTACGACCGTAGCGTATACGGGTGGGCACCTGGTTATCGCGACCAGTACGTCGGGCGATAGCCAGCAGGTTTCGACAAACGACGCGGTGATCGGCAACATGAATCCCACGGTGGTTGCCAATAATTCGGCTTCCGTTTACCTCGGCGATGGCACGTCTTCCGGACACCAGGCGGTCACGACCAGCATTAGCGCACTTACTACCGGGTCCGGCGGCTTGGGCCTGGGTGTGACCGCGAACGCACTGGAGTCAACCACGACTGCGGCAAGCGAACTGGCTCTGATCAATACGGCCATTTCGACGATTGCCGGAGACCGCGGCACGATTGGCGCTAACGTCAATCAATTGAATGCGGCATCGAACGTTATGAACAACCAGATCCAGAACCTGACCAGCGCCGAGAGCGGCATCAGCGATGCCGATATCGGAACGACGGTGGCGAATATGTCGAAGTACAATACGTTGCAACAGACCGGTATTTCGGCCCTGCAGCAGGCGAACCAGGCTTCGCAGACGATTCTGAAGCTTCTGCAATAAATTGATCCGGCGATGGCGGGGTAATTGCATCCCCGCCATTCGTGTGATTTTTGTAATCTGGTTACGAGAGGTGCGGCACGATGAGTTCTGTGGGCCTGTCGAGTTCGAATTTGGCTTCGCTGCTAGGTTCTTCTTCGTCGTCTTCCAACGGTATTGATTTAAGCGCGCTGCTGGAGGCGGCGACGGGGTCCAGTTCGGAGGGCATCAATGTAACCGCGGCGGTGAACGCGGCGGTTACTGCCGCCCAAGCTCCGGAGACGCAGTGGAAGGCGGAGCAGACGACGCTGCAGAACCAGGAAAGCGAACTGAATAATTTTGCGAGCGCGACTACCACGGTTGAAAATGATTTAGCGGCGCTGAACAGTTACACGGGGGCGTTTTCGTCGAGCACCGTGACTTCCACAGACACGAACATTGCCAGCGCGTTCGCGACCGGATCGGGTGCATCTGGGACGCATGTTTTGAACGTGAGTAACTTAGCTACCACGGCTTCTTGGTATTCCAGTTCCTCTGTGGCAAGCAGCAGCACGGGACTTGCGGCAGGTAGTTTCTCGCTGCAGGTGGGCAGCGGCGCGGCGTCCCAGATTACGGTGACGAACGGAGAGACGCTGACTCAACTGGCGAGCGCGATCACGGGGCAAAGCCTCGGCGTTACGGCCAGCGTGGTTATGGATGCGAGCGGCGCACGACTTTCGATTGTCAGCAACAGCTCCGGCAGTGCGAGCGACATCACGATCCTCAATACCTCGCCGCAGCTCACGAAGGCAAGCGATGGTTCGGCATGGAACTCGGGATCGGTGGCGGACAGCACGGGTGTTGCGGCGGGGAGCTTCTCCATTCAAGTGGGTAGCGGCACGGCCACCCAGATTACAACTACGAACGGCGAAAGCCTGAGCGCCGTGGCCAGCGATATCAACGGGCAGAGCCTGGGAGTTACCGCCAGCGTGGTGAGCGACGGCAGTGGTTCTTCATATCTGTCGATGGTGAACAGCGCGACAGGGGACGCGAGCGGCATCACCATTGGGAACACTTCTCCGCAGTTTACGCAGGCGGTGCAAGGGACAGATGCGTCGCTGACGGTGGATGGGATCCCCATCAGCAGCGCAAGCAACACGGTAACGGGTGCGGTCCCTGGGTTGACGATCAACCTACTGGGGGCCGATCCCAAAACTAATGTGACGATCACAGCCACGCCGAACAGTTCGGCGATTACCTCGGCGATCCAGCAGTTTGTCACCGACTACAACACGTTGATTGGCGATGTGAACAACGAGTTTACGTACAACGCAAGCAGTGCCAGCGCACCGCCGCTCGAAGGGGACAGCACGGTGGAGATGCTGCAGAACTATCTGCTGGGGGCGGGCAGTTACTCCTCGAGTGCCAGTGGAAGCATTTCAACCCTGGGCTCGCTGGGCATCAGCATGAACAACGACGGAAGCTTGAGCGTGGATGACACGACTCTGGGCGATGCGATCCAAAACAATTTCGCGAATGTGCAGCAATTTTTCGAGGGCACAGCGCTGAACGGATTTGCCAGCTCGCTGAGCAACCAGTTGCAGAACCTAACGGACTCGTCCAACGGCGCTTTCACGGTCGAACTCAGCAATATGCAGAGCGACTATAACGGTCTGCAGGATGACATCACGAATTTTCAGAATAACTACATCAGCCCTCTGCAAGCGAGCTTGACCGCCGAGTACAACGCGGCGGAAATTGCGCTGCAGGAGCTGAACACCACGAAGCAACAAATCAACGCGGAGTTGGGCAACAACACATCTTCATCGGGGAACTAGATCATGGGAAATCGTGAACTTGCGGCCTATCGCGAGGCGGATGTCGAAGGCGCCTCGCCGGTGGAACTGGTCATCACGCTTTATGACGTACTGGTTAGGGACATGAAGCGGGTGATTGAGGCGATCCGGGCCGGAGACGTCCAGGAGCGAGTAAAGCAGTCGAACCACGCATTTGAGGTGCTCCAGCAATTGGAGTGCTCGCTGGATTTGGAACATGGGGGAAGTACCGCCAAGGAGCTCTCGCGTTTTTATTCGCACGTGCGGGCGAAGGTGATGGAGGTGCAATTCAAGCTTGATGCGGCGCTGCTTGAGAGGCAGATCGCAATGGTGCTGGAGCTGCGGCAGGGCTGGGTGGAGGCGATGAGGGTGCCGTCGTCGATCCCGGTGGAGGTGGTGCCGCTGGCCGGTGTGGGGAATCCTTACGCAGGGGTGGAAGAAGGGCAGTGTTGCGGGTGGTCGGCGTAAGGAAAGAGCACGACAAAGCAAAATGCAATGATGGCGGGTTGAGTTGCCTGTGGACGGCACGGGCGATTTGGACGGTGCGAGGATTCCTCGCCGAGGCTCGGAATGACAACATAGGGGCAAGGGCAAAAGCAAGAGCAAGGGCAAAAGCAAGAGCAAAAGAAAGAAGCAGATGAGGCCGCGAATGTGCGGCCTTTTTGTTGGGGGGATTAGTGGAGGTAGGAGAGGAGGTTGGCTTGCTGATCGACCTGGGCGGCTGCGGCTACGGTTGCGCTGAGGATGATCTGGGCCTGGGTTGCGTTGGTGGCGGCGGTTGCGGTGTCGGATGCGACGAGAGTGTTTTGGTAACTGGTGATGGTGAGCTTTTCCTGAGAGAGATACGTCTCATTGGTGTTGAGTTCTTCGACAGTGGAGCCGTAGAAGACCTGGGCGGTGTCGACTGCGTTGAGAGAGTCGCTGACGCCGGTTTCGGCGGTGGCGATGCCGGCGGTGTCTCCCGATTGCAGAGCGGAGACCAGGGACTGCAAGGCGGTGAAGACGTTGGCGCCGGGCTGGGAAAAGATGCTGCTGCCGGGGAGGTTGGCGTTGACGGAAAGACCGGTTCCGATTTGAACCTTGTTCTGTTGAGAGTTGCCGGCGTAGTCGATTTGAGTCGGATCGGAGGCGTTGACGACAAAGGGGGCGGTTGCGGTGGCAGTGCCGGCGAAGAGGTACTGCCCTGCGAAGGAGGTATTGGCGAGGGAGAGGACCTGGCGCTGGATGCTGGAGACTTCCGCGGCGATGGAGTTCAGGTCGCTCTGGTTCATGGTTGAGTTGGCTCCTTCGACACCGAGGCTTACGGCGCGCTGCAGCAGGGTGACGATGGAGCTGATGGTGCTGTTGGCGGTGTTGAGCACGTTGGTGAGCGAGCTGGAGTTCGCGGTGTACTGATCGACGGCGGCGGATTGGGAGTTTTCCTGGATCATAGCGGCCTCGGCGGCGGGATCGTCGGAGGGAAGATTGACGCGGCGTCCGGTGCTGAGCTGCTCGGCGGCATTGTTCTGGGCCTGCTGCGCCTGATCCATCAGGCTGGCCATATCGGAGTTGAAGTTGGGATTGACTCTCATGATTGAGTGCCCTTCATGAATTCGTAAACAGATGAATTAGTAGCCGGGGTCGGTGACGCCCATATCGAGCACGTTGCCCATCAAGGTATCGATGGTGGAGATGACTTTGGCTGCAGCCTGGTAGGAGCGCTCGTAGAGGAGGAGATTGGAGGACTCCTCGTCGATCGAGACACCTTCGACAGAGCTCCGCTGGTTCGTCAACTGGGTGAGGATGTTGCCGGTAGAGGTGGCGTTGGAGTTGGCCTGGGCGATGGTGTTGCCGATGGAGAAGGTGAGATTGGAAAAGGCATTGTCGGGCGTCTGGCCGTTGGTGATGGACTGATTCTGCAGGGCAATCATGCTGGTGAGGTTTGAGTTGTCTCCGATGGCCCCGCCCGATGCCGCAGCGGAGAGCTGAGAGCCGCTGGTGAGTGCGACGGCGATGGAGGCAGCCGCGCCGGTGGTGCTTCCGGAGGTGGTGTCGGGAGGATTGAAGAGGGCAAGGCCGGGGCTTCCGCTGGCGTCAGAGCCGGCGGTCTGGACATTGTTAACGGCCTGGGCGAACTGATAGGCGAACTGATCGAGCTGGGAGGAGAGGGTTGCGAGGGTCTGATCGCGGCTCTGGATGTCGCCGCCGAGGACGCCTCCGCCAATGGTGCTGGTGATGTTGGTGCCGGCGGCATAAACATCGTTGAAGCCATGGGAATCAATCGAGTTGGTGAGGTGGTAGGCCTTGCTGCCGACGACCAAAGGTTCGCCGCTGGTGGTGGTGAGGGTGAGTCCGTCGGAGCTGTTTACGGTTTTGTAATCGATGATGGCGGCGAGCTGGGTGAGAAGGCTGGAGAGCTGATCCTGGGCGGAGTTGGAGCTTTGGCCGAGATTCTGGGCAGTGGTGATCTGTTGGTTGGTGGCGGCAATTTGCTGGAGCAGGGAATTGGCGTTGCCGGTCTGCTGAACGACGGACTGGTCAGTCTGTTGCTGCGCCTGGGCGATGACGGATGCGGTGCTCTGAAACGAGGAGGCGACGTTGCCGGCGGCGTTGAGCACTTCGCCGCGCAGGGAGCTGTCCGAGGGCGAGGTGGAGAGCTGCTGCAGCGCGCTGAAAAAGGAGTCGATGGTGGAGCCGACCGAGCCGGAGGCGGTGTCAGCGAATACGGTTTGAACCGGGGATAGGGAGTTGGAGACGGTTGTGTTGAGGTTCTGCTGCGCGGTGGCGGCGTTGATGCTGAGGTCGAGGACGGTGTCGCGCATGCTTTGAATCGCTTTGACATCGACCCCGGTGGTGCTTCCGTCGTCGCCGGTGGGAGCCGATTCCTCGAGTACAACGGAGCGGCGGGCGTAGTTGGGGGTGTTGCTGTTGGCAATGTTGGTGGTGGTCACGTCCATTGACTGAGTGGCGGCAAGCAGGGACTGGACGGAGACGTTGAGGTCGGCGGTGAGTCCCATGGTCAGCCCCGGAAGTGAACCGAGGCGCGGCTGGAAAAGGAATGGCCGCCCGCCTCAAGGATGGAGTGCATGGTGCGCGTCCAATGAACGGAGTGCTGCAGGAGGCGGTCATAGACGCGATTGAGTTCGCGCACCTTGCGCGCGGTTGCGGCAGTTGCGGGGGAGAGGCGGGCAGATCCGGCGGCGGGCGAGGAGGGAATCGTTGCGAGGCGGTCGCAGAGGGTGCGCTGACGCTCGAAGGCGGAGTCGAAGGCGGTGATGTCCCAGGCCACGAGGGCGTCGATTGCGCCTGCGATGGCGGCGAGCAGGGCTTCGAGTTCGCCGGATAGGGCTTGTTCCCCACATTCGCCAACTGAGGGCGGATGTGGGCCACCCGCGTTCTTCGTGATATCGGGCGTAGGCAGGGTCATGCTCAGCTCCGGAATAGGTTCTGGAACATGGCGGTGGCGACGGCGTGCGCGTTGACTGTGTAAGTGCCGGTTTCGATCTGAGAGCGCAAGGCGTCGACGCGATCCTGCCGGATGGGGAGATCGCCGGAGAGTTGGGTGGCGGCGGAGTGGATGGAGGCGGTGTCCTGGGCATTGAGCGCATTGAGGGTGGAGTTGGACGAAGCGGGCTGGGCGCTGCCGGTTTTTGAGCTCGCAGCGGACAAACTGGCGGATGAGAAATTGACGGTGTCCATCTCGGACTGACCCTGGTTTGGGATACGAAGGCTCATGGCGCTCCTCTTTCTTCTCTGAAGTATCTATCGGCAATGCGTTACTGCACTTTAGTGGAAAAGCTCAAATATTTTTCTCCGGCGTTTCTGCGGGCGGCGTTCCCAGGCCGGGAGAGACGGCGGCAGATTTTAGTCCGAGAGAGTGCTCGATCATGTCGGCAATTCCGAGGACGTGACGTTGGGCGAGGGCCTGGGAGACGGCGCGAACGCCGAGTGCGCTCCAAGTGTCGTGTCCGGGATCGTTGCCTTTTTCGTCTTCGATGGAGAGATTCTTCTCCATTTTTTCAAGGACGGAGCTGAACAGGGATGCCTCGAACTCCTGGGCTCCGCTGGTGGCGCGCTGGTTCTGTAAGTGCGCAGCGAGCTGTTTGGGGTCGGGGAGGAGAGAGATTTGGGGAGAGGTCATGATGGCTCCTGCCAGGGGCGGGGCCATGGCAGGCGTTGGTTGAATTGCCTCAGTGGCGGCGCGGGAGATTTGAGCGGGGCGGGGATTCCTCGCTTCGCTCGGAATGACAGCGTAGGGGCAAGGGCAAGAGTACGAGCAAAACAGGACAGCGTAGGGGCAAGGGCAAGAGCACGAGCAAAACAGGAAGCTAGGCAAGAGCAAGTCAAGGTCAACAACCCCACCTTAGCCGCGCAAAAGCAGCGCGCCGAAGGTTGGGCACCCGGAGTTTCTGCCCAGCGCGTCGAAGGTGGGGCACCCGGCTGGTTGAGGGGACTCTGGGGCGTCGCGGCCTGCTGCTGGCGCTGGCTCATAAGAGCTCCAGTTCGGCTTGCAGGGCGCCGGCGGCTTTGAGGGCCTGGAGGATTGAGACGACGTCGCGGGCGCTGGCTCCGATGGCTTGCAGGCCGTTGACAAGCTGCTCGACGGTGGCTCCTTCGTTGAGTTCGATGCGTTTGGCGGGAGCGTCCTTGGCGTTGACCGTGGTTTCGGGGACGACGACGGTGTCGCCGTTTTTGCTGAGGGGATTGGGCTGCGAGACCGCGAAGGTGGTGGTGATGTCGATGGAGAGCGAACCTTGCAGGATGGAGACGGCGCCGAGACGGGCGTCGCGTCCCATGACGATGGTTCCCGTTTTTTCGTTGACGACGACGCGGGTGGGCGAGGTGACTTCGACGGGGAGGGACTGGATGCGGGCGAGCATGGCGGGAGCATCTTGCCCGACGCTGGAGATCTGAATGCGGCGGCTGTCAGAGGCGGCGGCGATGGGGCGTCCGAAGTCGGCGTTGATGGATTGGGCGATGCGCTGCGCGTTGGCGAAATCGGCATCGCGCAGGAGCAGGGCGAGGGAGGGGAGATTGTGGAGGTCGGGCGCGAGGTCGCGCTCGGCGATGGCGCCGTTGGCGATGCGTCCGACGGTGGGATGGTTGAGCTGCTTGCTGACGCCGCCGGATCCGGCGCTGTAGCCGCCGATAGCGAGCGGGCCCTGCGCGGTGGCGTAGATCTGTCCGTCTTCGCCGCGAAGGGAGGTGAGGAGAAGCGTTCCGCCATCGAGGGATTTGGCGTCCCCGATGGAGGAGACGACGACGTCGATCTGGGTTCCGGCGCGGGTGAATGGGGGGAGCGATGCGGTCACGAAGACGGCGGCAATGTTCTTGACCATGATGGCGGTGGGGGAGGGAACGTGCAGGCCCATGCGCAGCATAATGTTGGCGAGCATCTGGGTGGTGAAGAGGGTCTGTTGCTGATCTCCTGTGTTGTGCAGGCCGACGACGAGGCCGTAGCCGATGAGTGAATTGTCACGCACGCCCTCGACGGTGGTGATCTCGCGGATGCGCACCTGGCGCGAGGACGCGGGCGCGGCATCGGCGGCGGAGGGGGCGGCCCAGGCCGAGGCGGCAAGCAAGAGCGCGGTGCAGAGTAGCTTCATTTCTTTCCCATCCACATTTCGACAGCCACTTGCTTAAAAACCGATCAGCTTCAGCAAGGTGCGGGTGACGATGTTGGGCTGGCGCACCGAGTCGCTGATGACGCCTTTGCCTTTGACATCGAGCTGGAGATCGAAGAGCTGGTAAGAGAAGACGGAATTGTTGGCGGCGATGTCGGCGGGGCGGACGACGCCGCGCAGAACCACGTTTTCATGCTGCTGATTGGCCATCACGTGACGGCTCGCCTCGACCACGAGGAGGCCGTTGGGAAGGACAGCGACGACCAGGGCGGTGAGCACGGTGTTGAGCGAGCTCTGGGAATTGGTGGCTCCCGAGCCCGCAAGTTTGGTGCTGGAGTTGGCGGCGAGCAGCGGATTGAGGAAGGAGGGCGACTGGCCTCCGACGCCGGTGACGGCGCTGGAGTGGGTGAAGTCGCGCTGGGTGGCGACGGTGCCGCTCTGCGCGATGGTGGTGGACTCGGCGATCTGGATGGCGATGGTGTCGCCGACGGCGTGGGCTCGAATGTCGGAGAAGGGATCGGTGAGCGGCCCGCCGGGGGTGAAGAGGCTTCCGCTGGTATTGGGCGCGGATGGCGGAGTGGCGGCAAGCTGATGGACGTATTGATCGAGCGAGTCCTGCTGCTGTGCAGGCTTGGATTTCTTTGCGGAGACATTCTTTGCAGAGACAAGGAGGGTCGCGAACATCAGCAGAGCGAGGAGGGCGAGGCGGCTGTGATTCATGACTCACGCTCCTGCGATGAGGATGGCGACAGTGTCGGCGCTGAGAATACGGGCGCGGACGATGCGGTTCGTCTGCCGGATGCGGACGCGGATCTCGGCTCCGGCGGCCCCGGCCTCGAGGGCGACAACCGGAAGCTGAGCGTGGATGAAGGCGGTGCGCCAGTCGGCGGTGAGAGCAGCCCCGGAATGGACGAGGGTGGGCGCTATGTGCTGTACCCCACATTCGCCAACTACGGGCGGATGTGGGCCACCCGTCTGCACCCCACATTCGCCAACTGCGGGCGGATGTGGGCCACCCGCGCCCACATCTGCTAACTGCGGCAGATGTGGGGCACCTGTGTTTGCCAGCAGCACGAGATGCGGCAAAGGCGATTGCGGACAACGGAGGGAGAGCGCGGTTGCTCCGGTGGGCGCGAGGCGGGTGCGGGTGATGGTGCAGCGTTCTAAGGTATCGGGAGAGGCGAGAATCTGCGAGGCTTCGATGGTGCGATGGAGTTGCTGCGAGAGCCAGAGAGCTTGTTGCTCGCGAGGCTGGGGCGCAGCGGCGGCGGAGCAGAGAAGACAGAGAGTGCAGAGGAGCGAGGAAACGTGGAGTCGAAGGTTTCTGATTTCCACCTTAGCGTCGAAAGACACGACGCGAAGGTGGGGCACCCGGCGGAGCTCAGGAGAACACTGAGAGCAACTGCAAGAGCAACTGCAAGAGCAACCGCAAGAGCAACTGCAAGAGCAACTGCAAGAGCAACTGCAAGAGCAACTGCAAGAGCAACTGTAGGCTTGGGCGTGATGGTGATGTGAGAGACGGGAGGGCATGGTTATTTTCCGAGCTGATTGACTTCCTGGAACATCTGATCGGCGGCCTTGGCGACCTGCGAGTTGGCTTCGTAGGAGCGCTGGGCGAGGATCATCTGGATGAACTCTTCGACGGTGTTGACGTTGGACTGTTCGAGCGAGCCCTGGATCAGGGTTCCGAGGCCGTCTGAGCCTCCGGGAGCGCCGATGATGGGATCGCCCGAGGAGCTGGTGGGCAGGAGGAGATTGGCTCCGATGCTGTTGAGGCCGCCGGGATTGGGGAAGGTGGCGAGCTGGATCTGACCGATCTGCTGCGACTGGGTTTGATTGGGCTGAGTGATGGAGACGGTTCCGTCGGCGCCGATGGTGATCGCCGTGGCGCTGGCGGGAATGGCGATGCCGGGCTGGAGGGCATCGCCGTCGGAGGTGACGATATTGCCCTGTGCGTCGAGATGAAAGCTGCCGGCACGGGTGTAGGCGATCTGTCCGTTTGGCATGAGGACCTGGAAGTAGCCGAGGCCCTGGATGGCGAGGTCGAGTGAATTTCCGGTCTGCTGGAAGTCGCCTTGCGATTGGAGGATTTCGGTGGCGGCGGCGCGGGTGCCGAGCCCGATCTGGAGGCCGGCGGAGACGGTCTGCTGGGTGGCGGCGGAGCCGGGGGTGACCATGTTCTGGTAGACGAGATCCTGAAACTGGACGCGGCGCTTGCGGAAGCCGGCGGTGTTGGCGTTTGAGAGATTGTTGGCAACGTTATCCAGATTAGTTTGCTGCGCGGTCATGCCGCTGGCGGCGGTGTAGAGCGAACGAAACATGGTGCGACTCCTGGCCGAGCTAAACCTTCGGCAGATCTTCGGCGGCGATGCGGTTGAAATCGTTGTGAAAGGTCGTGAGCGCGCGTTGCATCATCTCGGCGTTGCGCTGAATTTCAATGAGGCCGACAGCACACTCGACGGGATTGATATTGGAGCTCTCAAGCGATCCCTGGCGCACGGTGAGCCCGGTGGCGTTGGTGGCAGCGGCGGCAGGCGCGGAGAAGTTGGCGTCGCCAAGTGAGGTGAGCGGAACGCTGGGGTCGAATTGCGTGAGCTGGAGCTGTCCGGCGACGTCGCCGTTGACCGAAATGACTCCGGCGGAGCTGATTTCGGCGGTTCCCCCGGGCAGGGCGATGGGACCTTTGTCGCCGAGGACCGGGTAGCCCTGGGCGGTGACGAGGGCGCCATCTTTGGTGAGATGGAAGTTGCCGTTGCGAGTGTACTGGGTGCCGGTTGGAGACTGAACGGCGAAGAAGCCGGAGCCTTCAAGAGCGAGGTCGAAGGGGTTGCCGGTCTGCTGCAACGAGCCCTGCGCGAAGTCCGTGTGCGAGTCGCTGAGGACCCCGAAGGAGTTGACGGCACGGGTGGAGACGTTGGCCGAGGCGGTCATCATCTGGCTTTTGAAGCTGACGCGCTGGCCGCGGAATCCGCTGGTGTTGGCGTTAGCGAGATTGTTGGCGGCGAGGTCGAGCTCCTGGGTTCGCGCGAGGAGTCCGGTGCTGGCTGCGTAGATGCCGTTATTCATAACGCTGAAGGAGAGAGCAAGCGGAGTGCCATGGGAATTGGAGGATTCTTATAGAGTCGGGATGGGAAAATCGATTGCGGGTCGAATTGCCTCTGGGGCGGCGCGGGAGATTTGAGCGGGGCGGGGATTCCTCGCTTTGCTCGGAATGACAGCGTAGGGGCAAGAGCAAGGGCAAGAGCAACGGCAAGAGCAACGGCAACTTCCCCACGTTAGCCAAAAGAGGGCGAACGTGGGGCACCCGAGACGCGTTGATGCTGCGGCGTAAACGCGGGGAGGGGGTTGAGCTTTACTCGTGGAATTCGAGGGTGACCCAGAGGGGTTTGCTGTCGAAGTCGAAGACGGTTTCGAGGGTTTTTCCTCCGGCGAGGGAGCGGGTACGGTAGTCGCTGCCGACGATGATGGTGGGGACGGACAACATGCAGTGATTGCCGATTCCGCTGAGCTTGCCTTTGAAGTTTCCGGCGATCATGTTGGCGACTTCGCCGAGTGCGTCCCAGCTATCGTTGTCCACCTCTTCGGGTGGCATGCCGAGCATCTTGCTGGCCATGAGGCGCGCGGATTGATTGGCGCAGCGGATGCTGAGCACTCCACAGAGACTGCCGGCGAGACCGACCAAAGCGGTGAATTCATCGTCATGGCGGACCGAGGTGGGCGCACAGGGTTGGAGCCTGGTGCCCAGCATGATGTCAAAGACCTCGCAGGCGGAGAATTCGAGGAGCTGAGTCCACGAGGTGCGGTCAAATGCGACGGTGGAGTGCGGCGTTGCAGAGAATGGTGTCATCTTCATCATGCTCCCAGGACCGGCATTACATGCTCTTTGACCTGATCCGGCGTGAATGGTTTACGGATGTATCCTTTGGCTCCGAGGGAGAGCGCCTGGATGACGTTGGACTCGCTGCCCTCGGTTGTGATCATGACGACGGGGACGCCGTGGAACTTCTCAATGTCGTGTAAGTGGCGCACGAATTCGAGGCCATCCATGACCGGCATGTTGATGTCGCAGAGGATGAGATCGACGGAGTTGGAGTCAAGCAAGGCGAGAGCTTCGACGCCGTTTCCGGCTTCGATGACCGAGGACAGCTCGAGTCCGGCCTGGCGCAGAGAGCGTTCGACGATTTTACGCATGACGGAAGAATCGTCGACGATGAGGGCTCGGATTGGGCTCATCTTGGTTCCTCCAATGTGGGCGCGATGCGGTTGTGGTGAGCGGCGCGGCGCAGTTGGCTGGCAGAGCGGCCGTGTCGCGGTACAGACAATAACGCGCAGACGCGCTCGCCACCCAGCAGTACGATGGCTTCCTCGACGCTGAGCCAGAGGCAGCCGAACTCCTCAGAGGCGGCTTCGGTGACGAGATAGCTGAGCCGGCGATCGGCTCGGATGGACTCTGCCAGCTCGGCAAGATTGATGGCGCGCTGGCCGCGAATGAGGGCGAGCGCGGAGTGCGATTGCGGCGCCGCGCCGGGGCGCGCCGATGCGATGGAGATGATTCTGCAAGGCGATGCTGTGGAAGAAGGAGTCATAAGTGCTGCTCAAGGAATGTATCGGCGGAGTGAGCGGCACACTTTAGCGGGGGGTGGGCTGGTTCGGCGTGCTTCCTGACCAGGAGGGGGAAAAGGCAAAGCAAATGCCAGGGATCGCGGTTGCTGGTTGAATTGCCTCTTGGCAGCACGGGAGATTTGGGCGGCGCGGGGATTCCTCGCAAGGCTCGGAATGACACCTAAAGGCAAGAGCTAGCGGGTGAGGTCGGTTTCAGTGGTGGTGCGGGTTTGGATCTCCTGGGCGAGGGCTTTGGCATCGTTGCTGTTGGGGTCGAGGGCGAGTGCCTTTTGCAGGTTCTGCCTGGCGGCGTTGCCGTTGTTGTCATGGAGGTCGGCGCGCGCAAGGACGAGGTAGGCTTCGGCGCTGGGGCGCAGGCCGAGGGCAGTGGCAGCGGTGTGGCGAGCCTGGGGAAATTTGTTCTGCAAGAGCAGCGCGTGGGCGAGTCCGGCGAGCGCGTCGGGATTTGCGGGCTCCTGGTTGAGAGCCTCGCGGAACTGGTTTTCTGCCTCGCCGGCGGCGCCGTTGGCAAGGAATTCGCGGGCGCGCTCCACGTGGAGCGAGGCACGGGCCGCGGGCTTGGCTTTGCCGATGGAATCCTCAATTGCATTCTGCAACTCGACGGCAAGCTGGCGATAGGAGCTCTCGTCATAATTGCGCTTGATGCGAGGGAGCGGGAGGCTGATCGGAAGGGGACGGATGGCCGTGGCAGCGGGGCTTGCGGTGGATCCGGCAGTGGTGGTTGAGGTGGCAGCAGGGGCGGCGGATGGTGCGTCCGGGAGTGCGCGGCCGGCGATGGACTCCTGAAGCTGGCGAGCCTCGGTGTCATTGGGACGGCGGTTCAGAGTTTCGCGGAGCTGGCGCTGGGCTCCGGAGAGGTCTCCCTTGCGATAGAGCGCGATGGCGAGGTTGAAGTGGTAGTCGGGATCGGAGGGATCGGCTGCGACGGCTTTTTGGAAGTAATCGGCGGCGTCACGCTGATGGCCGCGGCGGTTTTCGGCGGCTCCGATGTTGTTGAGGACTTCGGTGAGCGGGACGCGCTCGGCAGTGGCTTTGAAGGCCTCAGACGCCTTATCGAAATGGCCGAGGTGGTATTCGCAGAGGCCGCGGAGGAAATTGGCCTCGGACGCGGCGGGGTCGCTGGACGGAAGCTTGGCGAACCAGAGCGCGGCTTGCTCGTATTCGTGCGCAGCGAAGTAGGTTTTGGCGAGGAGGAGGATGGGCTGCGCGTACTGGGGATTGATGGCAACGGCGGCTTTGAGATAGCGAATCTTGTCGGCAGAGCCGCTGGCAATCACGCCGCGGATGAAGTTCTCAAAGGCGTCCAGACGGATGGCGGGCGCGTGCTGAAGGAAGGCCTGGCGGGGCTCGGAGAAGGTCGGACGAATTTCGCGAAGGACGTCCCAGGCGAGCGCCGTCTGGATGCCGATGAGGTCGTTCAAGGGGCCGCTCTCAACCTGGTCGGGCGAAAGGCGAAGCGCCTTCATGTCGAGAATCTGGGCGCGGGCGGTGAAGGTCTGACCGTCGAAGGAGTAGCTGCCAAGGATGATGTAGTCGGCGTCGAGCTGGGCGGCAATGCGGTAGAGGGTGGCGCGCGAGGCATGGAGATTGACGGGGATTCCCATGCGGTCAAAGGCGTACTGGCGGTCGTCGCGGCTGATGAGGAAGAGCGACTGGGTGTCAAGCCGCTGGCCGAGAACCTCAGGGAAGGCTTCTCCGATCCACTCCAGACCGGGTTGGTGGGTGGAGTTGTTAAAGGGAAGCACGAGTACGGTTTGAGTGCCCGGCACCGCCTGGCCGAGGGCCATGAGCGGGAGCAGAAGCAGGAGCGCGAAAAGTGTCGGAAGCCGATTCGATTTCAAAGCTCCACCATTATATAGAGTCATTGGGATGTAGAGTCATTGGGCGAGCACCGCCGCGCAGGGCGGTGGGCGGCAAAACGAGAATCCCGCTTGCTCCTGCTGCTCTCAAAAGAATGTAGCGCAGGTCGAGATCAAAGACTCTAAAGCAAAAAGGCCAGCCGGAGGGATCTTGAAAAACCAATTTGTATACCTAATGACGGTCGCGATGATCGCCGGGGGGACGGCATTTGCGCAGAGCGGTACGATCCAGACCCCCATTCTTGATTCGTATACCGCAGATTTGCTGTCCTGCACGTGTGCCACAGACAATCACGATGGACACGGCACCCCGGGGTTTGTGAGGAAAGCCGATGAGATGAGAGCGAAGGCATGGGCTGCAAACACGGATGTTGATAAGGCGCGGACGATGCCGGAGACGACGCGGCCGGGAGCAATGAGCGCAAATGAAGGCCGGAATTCGAGGAATACGGGGGCGCGTCTGGGCGGCGGCAGGGATGGCGTGAAGTAATCCGGGCGGAATCGATCATTTGAATGGACGTCCCCGGAGCGGTTCCGGGGATTTTTTTATCGGGCGTGCTCGATTTGCTGTGTGATGGAAGCGGCGGCGTGCGGGGGATCGTCGGCGGCGGTGATGGGGCGTCCGACGACGAGGAAAGTGGCTCCGGCTCGAATGGCATCGCCGGGGGTGACGACGCGCGACTGGTCGGCGGCGACGGCTCCGGCGGGACGGATGCCGGGGGTGACCAGGGTGAATCCGGTACCCAGCGTTTGGCGCAAATGGGCGGCCTCCTGGGCGGAGGCGACGATGCCGCCGCATCCGGAGTTAATGGCCAGATTGGCGAGGCGTAGGACTTGGGCCTCGAGGGTGCCGCTGACTCCGATTTCCTCCAGGTCGGCGGCGGCGAGCGAGGTGAGAACGGTTACGGCTAAGACGGTTGGCTTGGCGGAGGACTGGGCGGCAGCCTGGGCTGCGGCCTGCAGCATCTTGGAGCCTCCGGAGGCGTGGACGGTGAGGAGAGAGACTCCGAGTGAGGCGGCGCTGTGGACGGCTCCGGCGACGGTGTTCGGGATATCGTGAAATTTGAGATCGAGAAAGACCTTTTTGCCGCTGGCGATCAGGTCGCGGACAAGGGCGGGGCCGACAGCGGTGAAGAGTTCGTTGCCTACCTTATAGAAGCTGACGGATTCGCCGAGCTGCGCGACGAGAGCACGAGCCTTTTCGGCGTTGGGCACGTCAAGGGCAACGATCAGACTTTCTCGGCCGTTCTGCATACGTTCAGGATAACTGATTCTTGCTGCACCCAGAAAAAGGAAAAGGCCCGACAGTGGGGGTGTGCCGTCGGGCCGGGTTCAGAGTGAGTGGGTCGGTACTAGCGCAGCGGGGCGGGCTGATTTGCCATCGCCATCTCCGCATCCCGTGGTTCGACTACGTCGATCCGAACCTTTTGCAAGCCTTTTTGATGCATTTCAAGGCTGCGGGCTGCGCCATAGGATAAATCGATGATACGTCCTGGAGTGACCGGGCCACGATCGTTGATACGAACAATCACGGATTTCAAGTTCTTCAGGTTTGTAACCTTCACGAACGTACCCAGGGGCAGTTCGCGATGAGCGGCAGTGAAGTCGTACATATTGTAATCTTCGCCGCTCGCAGTGGCCTTACCCTGAAAGAGGCCGCCGTACCAGGACGCCTTGCCCACCTCATAAGGCTTGGTGGGAGGCGTCGGCAAAACGGCCGGCGCGCTTGGGGTGGCCGATGTTGTATGGCCGGGTGCCGCTCCCATGGAACCACCTAGCAAAAGCAACGCAAAGGCGGAATGGGTCAGTACTCGTCGCAATCAAACACCTCGTAAGTTAGTTTTCCCCCTGAACTGCTACGCCTGGGTACGAAACCCAGGCGATGACCTAATTTTAGGGATCTAAGGTGGCAAGGTCAACCCTGAATAAAATAAAGTTACTTTTCCACTTGCCAGATACAGCTATCTGTGGTAGGCGGGTTGAGGTCTGGACGGAGCGGAAGCGGCTCAGGATTTAAGGTCGCGGTCCAAGCCCATTGGACCCTTGCCGTGGCCAAGTCCGGGGGCGCGCTCGATGGAGCGGCGGACAAACGCCTTGGCGGAGGTGACTGCGGTGGGGATATTTTGTCCGCGGGCGAGTGCGCAGGCGATGGCGGTGGAGAAGGCGCAGCCGGTTCCGTGGGTTGCGCTGGAGGGGATGCGGGGCGCCGAGAGGGTTTCGACCAGCTCCATGCCTTCGGCGGCATAGGCAAGCACGTCCTCGGCGTTGGCCTCACGATCTGTTGCATCTCCGCCTGTAACAACGGCGGCAGCGGCACCGAGGCGGCGGAGGGCGCGGGCCATGGATTCGGCGTCGCCGTTGAGGCCGGTGAGGAGTGCGGCCTCGCTGCGATTGGGGGTGACGACGGTTGCCAGCGGGAGGAGGCGCGCAAGGAGCAGGCGGGTTCCGGCGGCGTCAAGAAGCTCGGCTCCGGAGGAGGAGCGCAGGATGGGATCGAGGACGATGGGGCAGCTCGGCTGGTGCAGGCCTTCGAGAAAGTCAGCCACGGCGTTGGTGACCCCGGCGCTGGCGAGCATACCTATTTTGATGGCGTTGGGAGGAAGGTCGTCAAGCAATGCTTGAAGTGTTTCGAGGACTGTGTCGGGGGAGACGGGCTCGACGCGGCGCACGCCGAGGGTGTTCTGCACGGTGAGGGCGGTGATGCAGGAGACGCCGTAGCAGTCAAAGCTGGAGATTGTCTTGAGATCGGCGGTGATGCCTGCGCCCGAGGAGGGGTCGAAGCCGGCGATCGTCCAGATTACGGGTGGCTTGCTCATGGGAGAAAGTTAGCACAAGGAAGCGGCAGTTGGACTCAGTGGCAGGTCAAGAACAAAAGCAACAGCAAAAGCCGAGAGGTGGAGGGCACTTTGCTTCCCAGGTTAATGCCGCAAAAGGCGCGGCGCGAACCTGGGGCACCCGGCCTCTCTTATTCTGTCCAGAGCGATCCGCCAAAACTAACGGGCGGGCGCGGGCTCTTCGTCGGGGATGACGGGGAGCAGAGGCGTTTCGTCGGGTGGGGGTTCGGTAGTGGGAGCGGGTTGCGCCATAGCGGGTGCAGACTGCACGGGCCGGAGGCGCTGCTGCGGCGGGTGCTGCTGACGCCGATGCTGCCGGGCTCGTCGCGGGAGTTGCGGGTGCTGCCGCGCTGGCCGCCGTGGTGCGAGAGCGGTTGCGGTTGTTGGCCGATTGAGGGGCAGGGATGGCGGGCCGCCGCTCGGGCGGGGGATTGTCTTCGGCGACGATGCGTACAGGACTCTCCGGCTCGGGGCGCGGTGGACGATCGGGCTCGCGGACTACGGCCTGGTCGCGGGTGCGCAGGGGGAGAGGTGGCAGGCCCTGAGCTCGTCGAGCGGCGAGCTGTTTCTGCTCGGCTGCCTGGATGGTTTGATCGTTCTCATTGGCGACCGAGGCGAGCTCCATGCCTTCGACCGATTTGCGGGTGGCGAGGGCGACGCGGGCTGAGTTGCGATTGGCCTCGCGAGCTTTGGCATAGTAGTAGGCCGCTGTTTCACGATCACCTATTACTTCAGAGATGTACCCCATGTTGTTCAAAGAGAAAGCATTGCCGGGGTCGATGCGGTAGGCCTGCTGAAAGAACTGACGGGCCTGGGCGAGCTGGTTGTGATTGAGGGCGGAGACTCCGCGCAGGTTGAGGCGGGCGACTTTGTTCTCGATGGAACCCTGTTCGGCGGCGAGCTCGCGGCGGGCGGATTGGGCGTTGCTGCTGGCGATCTCGGAGATGGGGCGGCCTCGCCAATTGCGGTTGAGGGCGACGACGACCTTTTCGTTGGAGCCGCTGGCGGCGGCGAGATCGTAGTAGTGCATGGCCTGCTCAAGCTCGCCTTCCTTCTCCAGGGCGTAGCCGAGATTGTTGAGGGTGAAGGGATTTTTGGGCTGGAGGAGCAGGGCCTTGTGGAGCGACATCTCGGCTTCGGGGGCGCGGTCCTTCATGATCAATCCCATGGCGGCGACGTTGAGGCGGTTGACCTGCATCTCGGCGCTGACGGCGTTTCCGGCGACTTGGGAGACCTCTTTGCCCTTCAGCTCCGGATTGGTGGAGAGGGCGATCACGGCATCGGAGGTATTGGCGGCAGCGAGGTCGTAAAACTTCTGCGCTTTTTCGATTTCACCGTCGAGTTCGGCGATGTAGCCGAGATTGTTGAGGGTGAAGGGGTCATCGGGGTCGAGGAGATAGGCGTGGTAAAAGGCGCGCTTGGCTCGAGCGATGTCGTTCTTCGCGAGGGCTTGCACACCTTCCTGATTGAGCCGCTGAACCGGCGTGGGCTTGGTGCGCTTGGGGACTTTGATGTGAATGTCGCCCGCCTGCATGGAGGTCACCGACAGGAGAACTACCAGAACACCGACGGCGAAGCGGCTTCGAATCCCGACAAAATTCAATGCTGAAAACATTACCGCACACCTGCAAGAACCGCACAGGGCCACACACCCCACGCTTGTGCTGGTTGGATGGCAGCGGCTCGGGTTGTGTTGCAGGCTCGAGCAGGATTCGAGCATTGCTTTTCGACGTGCTTAGCGGATTTCTTTGTGAGCCCTGTCCGGCATCTAAATGGGCGTTGCGGGGAGACTATGAAGCTTATTTTGGCCGCTGCAATTTTGCTGATAAGCGCGAGTTTTGGAATGGCGCAAGGCGGAGCGCAGGATTCGGCGCAGAAACAAAGCTTACAGAGCACGACTGCGAGCGCGGAGACGAAGCCGGCGCAGAGCACGAATCTGTCGGGGCCTATCGAGCCGGAGGCCTCGGGGGAGCCGCACACCGAGATGCTCGACACGAGCGCGATGGAGCACGATCCGCTGCTGGAGCCGAAGCCGCTGCCGAAGGCCGACCTGTCGCTGATTGGAGGGATCGTGCGGAAGGTGGACACGGTACGTAACCGGGTCACGGTACAGCCGTTTGGCGGCGGGAATAAGTACCTGATTTACTTTGACGATCGCACCCGAATCTTGAGCGGGGGACGGGAGACGACGGTGCTGGCGATTCATCCGGGGGAGCGGATTTATGTGGACACACAATCGCTGGGATCGCAGGTGTTTGCGCGCACAATCGAGGTTCGCAGGGTAGGGGCTACGGCGCAGGCGAGCGGGCGGATCATCCTGGTACAGGGCGGGCAGGTGCGTTTGCAGGACCGCTTGAGCGGGGAGACGATTCAGTTCTCGATCTCAGACAGGACGAAGGTGGATTTGCGCGGCGCGCCGTCGTCGCCGTCTGAGTTGCGTGCGGGATCGCTGATTGATGTGACGTTTGTGCCGGGCCCACGGCGCAGTGACGCGCAGAGCATTACGATTCACGCTATGCCGGGAGAATCCTATGTATTTGCGGGGATTTTGACCAATGTCGATCTGCGCGACGGCTTGCTGGCGCTGGACGACCAGGTGGACGGCAATAACTATGAGGTTTACTTTGACCCGCTGAGCGAAAAGAATGTGGGTCGGCTGGTGGCAGGGGCTCCGGTGTGGGTGACTGCGAGCTTTGATGGCAAGCGCTACCGTGCGACTTCGATCAAAATCCAAGGAGCTGCAAGCAATCGTTAGTTGCTAGAATAAACGGACGGCGATGGAGTTCGCCTTAACCGTTGCGCTTGTGTGGCAGGCGCGGCTAATGACTCCTATCTTCAGAAGCCGAAGGGGAACTCCGAATCGTGCTTGCCTACCTGTGGATATCGCTCGGTGCCATCGTCGGCGCCAGCTCCCGTTATTTTGTGAGCCGTTTTGTCGCCAAGGCGGTGACGGCCTCGTTTCCGTACGGCACGCTGCTGATCAACATTACCGGGAGCTTCATTCTGGGACTATTCCTGGTGTGGAGCACGGAGCGCGTGCTGCCTGATCCGCGGTGGCGTCTGCTGATTGCCATCGGCTTCTGCGGCTCCTACACGACGTTCTCCAGCTATGCGTTTGAGAGCTTCTCGTTGTTTGAGCAGGGACATTACCTTTTGTTTGGATGGAATGTGCTGGCAAATAACCTGCTGTGCCTGGCTGGCGTTCTGGCGGGCGCGGTGATTGCGCGCAGCATATAATGACCGGCGCAGGTCCAGGTTCGCCCGACTGCGATGGGCACGGAGAAAGCACGATGGCTGTACAAGTCACGATGTACCTGCATGAAGAAGACCAGTGGCAGCACCGCTCCCTGCATCTGGAGGTGTTGAAGTACCTGCGCGAGGAGAACGTCGCCGGAGCGGTGGCGTATCACGCGGTGGCGGGCTTTATGGGGCGGATGAGAGTGAAGACCGCGACCCTGGTGGACGGCGGGGGAAAGCTTCCGGTGGTCGTCACCTTTGTCGATACCGACGAACACATCCAAAGGGTGCTGCCGAAGCTGAAGGAGATGGCGGCGCACCGGCTCATCGTGCGGGAAAACGTGGTGGTGGAGCAGGGCAGCCTCGACTAGAGCGTTGCTTGTATAATGCGACGAGAAAAAGAAGGGCATTGGTTGAGTTGCCTATGGGGCGGCCCGGGAGATTTGGGCGGCGCGGGGATTCCCCTCGCGTCGCTCGGAATGACACCCTAAAACAAACAGATTCGCCTCGGAATGACACCTCAAACCGTGCGGCGCTCGTTGAGTTTGAGTCCCATGGATGCGAGCCCGGCGGTGGTGGAGGCGTAGTCTTTGTGATGAATGGCGCAGATGCCGAGGGACTGGGCGACCTGGACGAACATGAGGCGGTCGTCAAGGTAGGCGACCTGCTCGGGGCGGACATGGGCGATGTCCAGGGCGATTCGGTAGATGTCTTCGTCGGGCTTGCGGACGTGGATGAAACAGGATGAAATGAAGAAATCCACGAAGGAATTGAGTTTGAAATTCTCGATGCGGTGCTGGTTGAGCTCGCGGCCTTCATTGTTCACCACCGCGATTTTGAGTTTGTACTCGGCTTTGAGAGTGCGGATCAGATCGAGCATCTCGGGGAAAGGCTTGGACTGCGCGAACATGAAGTCTCGAAATTCCTGCATGGTGAAACTTCGCTTCTCGTAAAAGACGACGCGGCTGAGGTACTGGTCGAGGTTGAGCTTGCCGGCTTCATAGGTATCAAAGGTCAGGTGATGCCGTTCGTCCATCTCCTTGCGGTCGAGTTGGAAGGTCTCCGCGGCGAGCTCGCGTGATTTACGATCCCAGCCATTGGTGAGCAGAACCCCGCCCAGATCGAGAAACAGAGTGGTAATCGCCATGAGGGAAAGCCTCCCGTGGAAGTTGAGAACGCGCAGGACGGCGTACTCGAAGACCTTGGCCATGATAGCGCGATTTAACAGGGCTGGCGTGGTGCAGTGTTGGGGCGGGATGCGAGAGCAGCATCCGAGAGCAGCTTCCGAAGATTTCTTCTACGGGCTTATCATGCAGATTGAAAGTGCTTTACACTCGATAGTTGGTTTTTAAACTTCAAGGCATGTGAAGAGTTTCGATGGACGTGCAGAACAACCTGGCGGAGCTGCGAGAGAAGCGCGGCATTTCTGTAGCGAAGTTGGCGGAGGCGGTTGGCGTGAGCCGCCAGACGATCTACGCGATTGAGTCAGGTAAGTACATTCCGAATGCAGTGGTTGTTCTGAAGCTGGCCGATTTTCTTGGAGTGACGGTTGAGGAAGTGTTCCGGCTGGAGACGAGCCTGCCTCAGTCGGCGCATAGGGAAGATGTGGAGCTGCTATCTAAGGACTGGGGAGCGCGCGCCGGGCAACCGGTGGCGCTGTGCCGGGTTAACGGACGGCTGATCGCAGCGTCTCCTGAGCCGGGTACGTGGAGTTTGCCGGAGGCGGACGGGGTTCTGATCCAGTCACCGGGACTGGCGAAAGCGGCCTCTAGGGCAAGCATGAAGGCGAGCGTGGAGGTGCTGGGCGATAGCTGGAAGTTCGACAATCGCGTGCTGATGGCAGGATGCGACCCGGGAGCTTCGGTGCTGGTGCGCCATCTGCGGCGGCAGGGAGTGGAACTGGTGGTGAGCTATCAGAATAGCTCGCGCTCACTGGAACTGTTAAAGGAAGGCGTGATTCATATCGCGGGCACGCATATCCGGGCGGAACATACGGGAGAGTTCAACCTGCCCAAGATTCACAAGATGTTCGGCAAGGATGAGGTTGCGGTTTTCTCGTTTGCACTGTGGGAAGAGGGAATCGCGGTGGCTCCGGGAAATCCGAAACAGATCCGGAGAATCGACGACCTGACGCGCGGAGATATTCGGATTTCAAACCGGGAGTCAGGGGCGGGAAGCCGCGTGCTGCTGGACGCCTTGCTCGCGCGCGCCGGAATCAGCGGTGAGATGGTAAGCGGCTACGATAAGATCGCGCTTGGGCATTTGCCTTCTGCGCGTCAGGTGCAGATGGGCAGGGCGGATTGTTGTATGAACACCAGTGCCGCAGCCCGGGTTTTTGGACTGGATCTGGTGCCGCTGGTCAGCGAACGCTACGACCTGGTTCTGTACAAAAGAGATTTGAAATTGCCGCAGGTACAGGCTGTGCTTGATACGCTGGCTCGCGCCTCTTTCCGGCATGAACTGGAGAGTATTGGCGGATACGACATGAAGACCGCAGGCGATCGCTTATTGTGAATCGCGAGTGTCGGATTGCGGCTGTTGATGGCTGCCGCTCCGGCAGGATTTACGCGGTAGTCCCACGATGGTTCGATGCGTGGCCCGGAGCGGCATCCGGTTGCACCAGCGAAGCCGGCAGTTGCACCAGCGAAGCTGGTTCAGGCAGCCTGGAAGTGACAAGCGCGTGCCGTGGAGACAACGAACAGGCGGGATATCGGTTGCCTCGGGCCTGCCGGTCAAGAGGTAAGCCTGGCAGCGGCAGCCGCCGTGATCGAGTGCGCGCCGGTCGCAACTGCGACACGGTTCGTCCATCCACTCCTCGCCGCGGAAGCGCTGGAACGACTCCGACGATTGCCATATCTCGCGCAACGGGGTACTGCGCACGTTGTCGAAGCGCATATCGGGAATGACCTTGGCGGCGTGACATGGCAGCGCATCGGCCGCCGGGTCTACCCGCAGGAGCCGTTGCCCCCATCCTCCCATGCAGGCTTTGGGATAACGCGCATGGTAGTCCGGCAGCACAAAGTCGATGGATGCGTCCGCGTAGCCGCTCCTGTGCCTCGGCCACCACACCGATTGTGTGTTCCACCTGCTCGCGCGTCGGCATCAGCAGGGCACAGTTCTGCAATGCCCAGCCGTGATATTGCACGCTTGGCGGCGTGACATGGCAGCGCATCGGCCGCCGGGTCTACCCGCAGGAGCCGTTGCCCCCATTCCTCCCATGCAGGCTTTGGGATAACGCGCATGGTAGTCCGGCAGCACAAAGTCGATGGATGCGTCCGCGTAGCCGCTCCTGTGCCTCGGCCACCACACCGATTGTGTGTTCCACCTGCTCGCGCGTCGGCATCAGCAGGGCACAGTTCTGCAATGCCCAGCCGTAATATTGCACGTTCGCGATCTCGATGCGCGTCGGGGAAAAGGATTCGGCGACCGCAATCAATTGCTCAATGCGATCCAGGTTCTGCCGGTGCACCACGAGATTGCCAAGCCGGCGATCACCTCGCTGATTCTTTCCTGCCCGATGACAGAGTCGTTCGCATCATGCGGAGCGACATTGGGGAGCACAATAGTAGGACTCGCTGGTTCAGATGTGACTTCCCGCCAGTCCCAAGATTGTTCTGTGCAGATGCGATAAGCGATTCCTCGCACGGCAGCAGATTCGTGCGTGTTCAGCATCTCGACGTCTTCACGGAGAACAGCTGTGCGGTCCAATCCTGACCGTTGGCTCACTTGGATCGAAGCAAGTAGGTGCTCGGACTGAACTGAGTCACAGAAATGGCGCTGCTGAAGCAGGACTGCGGCGCCCGACAAATCGGTTGCGGCATAGGCGGAAAGTGCGCGTCGAGCTGCAATCCCGACGTCGACGACCGGGAATGCCACGAGCGTGAGGACAAATCGCACCAACGCGACGGCCACTGACATCGGTTTGCTCTCGCAGGTGAAAGCTGAAAAACGATCGTGCTCCGCAGTTGCTTCGAGTACTTGGTCTACGTAATCGTCCAAGATAGACATCACGGCATCACGAGGCCATGGGATGTCGAGGAACGAAAAGATTTCAGGTATATCGTCCAGCAGTAGTTTGTTCCAAAGCTTTCCGGAAGCTACATCTTTGGCGAAGGTGTTTCGTGCGGACTCGAGTGTCCCCGATCGATTGAAAGCGAGCAGTGCCGTATATGCGACCCTCTGCTGCGCACCGTCGAGCCATGTAAACCACGAATGGCTCTGAGCAGCATCCAGAGCAGCTTCAGCAAGGGATTGCGCCTGAGCTCTGCTGCAGGGCTGCGCAGTATCTCGGCGAACTCGCCGTTCAGTGCTTGCACACCCGGAGTACCTAACGTGCTTGCTAATACCATCAATTGCTTGTAGATGGCTGACTTGGCTTGGTATAGCTGGTAGACGCTGCGGTGACTGACGGTTTGAAATGTGACCGGGCGATTATGGAAGAGCAACAGTTCACGAAATGTGGTCCGAAGGTCCGTCGGCACTTCACCTCTACGAATGTTTGCGAGCAGAATCCCGAGCTGCCGAGCAGAGAACTCAATTCGAGCCACAGCTTCACGGTCTTCGTCGCGAACCTCAGGTAACGGAACCTGCTGTATGTCCTGTAAGCGACAGATGCGTGCTATTCGTAAAGCTCTTTACTGACCAGCACCCTTCACAATGACTGCAGAAGATATTGCATTACAGAGTTGATTGGCGACACATTTGTGCAATGCGGCGTGGCGCTGATTGTCAATTACCGGCACTCCGGCTATCCAGAATGCGGCGCACCGTCTCCATGCCCGCCGGTCCGCGTTCGATCATATAGTCGATCGGCGCCTGGCCGGCAAACAGAAGCCCACGGTTTTTTAGAGTGACCCACTGATCCGCCAATACTTCCCCAAAACAGATATTGAGAGCCTTGAAGATGCCGATGGCCAGCGAGATTCTCGTCATGATCTCCTGATCGAGGCTTGCGCCATGGGAATCGGCCTGCGAGGCAAAATAGGTCGGAACATCCACGCCACCGAGCAAGCCGCGCGCCTGTTCCGCAGTCAGTTCCCATTTTCGGGCAATGTTCATGAAGGATTGGATGGCGCTTGCACTGAGGCGCTCAGGTTCGACGACATTTTCGAAATATCGGTGGCCCGCCTTTTGAAAGGCGCACCGTTCTTCGCGGTCCGCGGGCGCAGTGTCGAAAAACCGCGCCGCCTGCTGGTAAAGGTCGGACTTCATTTTTCTACCGAACTCCGATGCTGGTTTCTTTGTCATGATCATGATCTTTTTACTTACCCGCGTATTGCATGGAATTCTCGGTGGTGCGATGAAGAGGCGCAGTGGTGTACTCGCTCGACTGTCTCCGAATTTTTCCAGGCTCTCTATTACGCGGTGACCAATGCCTTCAAGGCAGCTTTGTTCCGGATCACCAAGGTCGAACCCTTGGCTTCGACAATATGCTGGTTCTTCATTTCCGCGAAGAGTCGGGTAACGGTTTCGCGCGAGGTTCCGATCATTTGCCCGATCTCCTCATGGGTGAGGGCAAGTTTGATGCGGGGTTCCTGCTTGGCTGCTTCGTCGTTCTTGGCCGACCAGTTCAGCAGGAGCTTGGCAAGCTTCTCGGAGGCAGAGTGTGACAACCCAAGCGCGCGAATCTCCCGGCAGGCGGAGTTGTACTTTTCGCTGAGTTGCTCGGCAACGCGCAAACAGGCGTCGGCGTGCTCCTTCAGGAAGCGCATGAAATCATCACGCTTGACGAAGTTTACTTGGCAGGGATCGACAGTTTCGGCCGTGAGTTCGTAGGTTTTGCCGCGGACCGCCGAGCTGAGTCCAAGAACTTCGCCGGCGTCGGCAATCTTGAGAATCAGTGTCTTGCCATCCGTAGAGCAGATGGACAGCTTCACCCTTCCCTTGCAAAGGACGAAGATGCCGCGCGGCGCCTGGCCCTCGACGAAGAGGACTGCACCCTTGGGGTAGGCGGTTGCGTACTTGATCTGGTCAAAGGAACGGACAGCGGCATCGGGCAGGTCGCAGAAAATGTGGTCAGCCCGCATCTTACAAGTGAGGCAGCTCTCGACTATTTCCAAGCCATACGGTGAAAGCATACTATCTCCCTATTTAGCTATGGCAGACCATGACACATCCTTGCATTAGGCATCACACCACAGGAATTGGTTGAGTCTGATGCGCCTGACATACACGGCTTTGTCGCCCACGCAAACTGTTATGGTTCGATTAAAGTCCAACTGCCGGAGCCGGACCTGAGTCTCTTCCGGAAACTCCTTGAGAGTTCGTGGACGGGGCTGCCAGTCAATTTCTTGTCGAAGTACCGGGCTACTTTTGAGAGGGGTTGTCGGGGAGATGTTATACACCGGCTTTTCGCGATCGGTGATGTCTTCGACCATTACCAAGGCCAGTTTCTTCTCACCATCCAGGATCGGGGTTGCGGTTATAAGGACCCGGAGATCTTTCGCGTCGTGTTTGTAAGCAAGCTCGAGCTTCATTACCTTTCGGCTGATCGTCTGCCCTTCCAGACACTTCGTCACCGAATTGCGAAGGACACAGTCCTTGCAGAATGGCCCTCTGCCGCAGCCCTCGGACGCGTCGGTAGAGTGCGTGCATTGGAGCACCTTGCCGCCACGGCTCTTATGAACCGTTTCACGTTTTTGATCGCAAAAGTTTGCGGCGGCTTCATTCAGATCCAATATCTGCACATCGCTATCAACCACAAACGCAGGTATCGGTATCGCGTTCAATGATGTCCGGTAATGTGCGCTGCTCAGTTCCTTTGGCATAAGCTTCAAAAATCCTCTGATCTAAGCCTGGTGAATTTTGGGCATTTCGAGGCTGCTGAATTTCGGTTTGGGCTGGCTGAATGTGAAAGAATCTTCGCTATTCTCGCCAGCACTTCAATCGGAGTAACTGGCTTGTCCAGGGCTTCGAAGTTGACCCCCTTCGCCCGCGCATCTCCTAGAAGATTTCCATAGCCAGCATTCCCGGTAATAAACAAAACTTTGCATTGCGGTAGAAACCTCAAAATCTTTATTGCCGCTTCCACGCCATTCATCGGCTCCATCATCACATCACTCACGATGCAATCGGGCTGAAAGGAATGCGCCACCTGAAGCGCTTCTTCTCCGCTATGGGCCCTGGCCGTCTCGTAGCCTTGGGACTCCAGGATCGTGGCGCGTAGAGAGACTATGGCACGCTCGTCATCGACCACTAGAATTTTGTGTCTTTTGTTCAACCCAAAGCCTCTCTCTTTCGGCTCAAACTGATCCTCGATGGCGGCGCTAGTACGTCATGCTGGCGATCGATTTCAAAATTTAGGTCCGACGGGGTCCCGCGCGGCGCCGTCTCATTCGCGTGTTTCCCAGAGAAGCAGCAACTCAAAGGTCCTCAGTCCTCATGGAAACATTCCTGTACTTCTTGCTCCGCAACCAGGCGCGTCAGTACATCGACCAGCTCCTGGAACTCATTCGATTTGTCAAAAAAGTAATCTGCCCCTGCCTTCATGCAAGCACGCCGCATCGGCGGTTGAGCATAATTGGTGAACATGATGAACTTCGTACTCGGCATTGCTGCCCGGAAGCGGGTAAGAATGTCCAGTCCGTTGTCTTCTCCAAGCTTGATGTCGAGCACTACGGCGTCGAGCGCCTGTTGCGGAAGCGCCCAAACTGCGCTGCGGCCGTCCACAGCCCATCCTGTCACGTGGACTCCTGGAATATTGCCAAGCATCAGAGTCAGCCGCTCGATAATGGCCGGCGAGTCATCTACAACCAGTACTTCTATTGCATGTTTTATAGGCACACAGGGATAGTAAGGCTACCGCGTGGACGCAGGTATCCGGTGGGTGCTGAAAGATGTGTAGGAAAGTAGCACGAGGTTCTGTAGGACAATTCCTACAGCCATAGGCCATGGCGAACCGTGCTAACTAACGGTCGAGTCCGTGGTCGACAGCGTAGCGGATCAGCTCCGAACCTGTCTTCAATTGCAACTTCTCAAGGATGCGAGTGCGGTACGTGCTGACTGTTTTTACACTCAGGGACAATTGATCCGCGATGGCGGTAGTGCTCTTTCCACTGGCGATCATGCGCAGGATTTCAAATTCCCGATCCGACAGTATCTCGCAGGGCTCCAGCGAGGTATCGCCCGCAACCTCTGCTGCCAGCTTCTCTCCCAAGGCCACGCTGATATACCGGCCTCCGCTAAGCACCTTGCGAATCGCTAGAACCATCTGATCGGGAGCGCTCTCCTTGACGAGGTATCCTGAAGCTCCTGCCTTCAGCGCCCGAATTGCAAATTGTTCCTCCGGATGCATGCTGAAAATAATGACCGGCAATTTGGGATGTTCAGCCCGGATCTGTTTGAGTACATCAAGACCGCCTCGTCCAGGCAGGCCCATGTCGAGGACTACCACGTCCCAGGTTTCGCGGCACACAAGGTCAAGAGCCTCCTGCGAATGGCGTGCCTCGCCGAATGTAGCTTCTTCAAACTCATCGGCAAGTATCCTTCTGAGGCCATGGTGGATCACAGCGTGATCATCAACGATCAATATCTTCATGAGTTTCCCGTTCGCTTCTGGCGGAGCCTTCTAAGGGAATCCGCAAGGTGACTGTTGTGCCATGATCCCGCGAACTCTGCAGGCGAAACTGAGCGCCCATAAGAAGAGCCCGCTCGCGCATGCCTAGAACTCCGAGGGACTGTGTGTGCGAGAGCCGGTCCATAGGGAAGCCGACTCCGTCATCGCTAATCGTGAGTACTGCAGCGTCTTGTTCTTGTTCCAGATTAACAAGAACATTCGTGGCCTTGGCATGGCGGGCAATATTCGTTAAGGCCTCCTGGTAGATGCGGAAGATAGCGATCTTCTTTTCACCTGGAATCCCCAGAGGATTTTCGGGGACATGAACCGTGCAAGACATTCCAGTACGACGCTGAAATTCTTCCATATGCCACTCGATTGCGGCACGCAGTCCGAGCGCATCCAGCACCTCAGGTCTCAGCTCGGTCGAGATTTTCCGTACCAGGGCAATTGTGGAATCTACAACCTTCATACAGTCTTGCACCATCGAGACCCAAGGGCCACCTTCGGTTCCGTGCTTCCGCACGATCCAGTCGAGGTCCATCTTCATGCCGGTCAGCGCCTGTCCTAATTGGTCATGCAGCTCTCGTGCGATCCGGAGGCGTTCTTGCTCTGCAGCAGTTTGCAGGCGCATTGCCAAGGCGCGCAGCTGATTTCCAGACCACCGCCGATATTCCTCGGCCTGCTTCCTTTCAGTAATGTCGCGACCGACACCGACACAGCGAATGGGCTGTCCGGCATCGTCGGTCATCGCTTTTCCGAAGATTTCGACCCAACGTACCTCACCGTCTGGCCGGATGATTCGGAATTCAAAATGCAAAGGCATGCCCGCTGACATGAGACCCAATTGCTCTTTGACCAGCGTACGATCATCGGGATGGCAAATGCGCAGCACGTCTTCAGCACTGGGCTGAGGGCTGTCAGGGGCCCGGCCAAAAATCTGAAACATCTGCGCTGACCACGTCCTCTTGCCAGACTTCAGTTCGACGTCAAAGACGCCCATGCTGGCCCCATGCTGAGCTAGCCTAAGTCGCTCTTCGTTCATGCGCAACGCGTCTTCAGCCTGCTTGCGATCAGTGATGTCGGCAAAATACGCTCGTACAACTTCAAGTTCAGAGAGGTAGTGAATTCTTTGAAGATAGACCCGTCCATCGCTCTCAACCTCTCGCGCGGTTGACTGTTCCGCACTGGCTCTCAGTAACGCGACGACAGTCCACCAGTCCTTCAGAAGTGGATGTGCGGCCCCGGTTTCCCTAAGTGTGGGAAATTGTCTCAGCGCGGCCGGGTTGATGTACATGACCCTTCCTTCTGAATCGGTCTCGAAGATGGGGCTTGAATTCAGCTCAGGGAAGCTTGCGAGGTGGGCGATGCGTTGCTCGGCCTGCTTGCGCTCGGTAATGTCAATAAACGCGCCTACCGCTCCTCGAGTTTTGCCTTGCTCATCCAAGAGCGGTACGGCATTGCCAAAGATAATTCGCGAGCTGCCGTCATCGAACGCAATCGTACACTCGCAGTCCCGGATCTCGATTCCGGTTGCCGCGGCCAGCTGTACCGGCATCTCACCGGAAGCAAGCTCCCGTCCATCTCTTATCACGCGGTAGTGCAAACCCTTTTCGCCGCACGCGAACATGGGAGTGTGGTAGCTGGGCTGTAATCGAAAGAGTTCACAGGCGGCACGATTGCTTGTCATCCGCTTACATTCAGGATCATGGCCAATGAACATAGCTGCCGGCACGGTATCCATGATAACGGCCAGTTCCTTTGCTTGTGCCCGTGCCGCTGCTTCGCGTAGCTCAAGCTCTGAGTTAAATCGTTTGAGTTCGTCGGCCTCGCGGCGCGCCGCCTCGGCACGCTCGCGCTCCGCCGCCCGCCGTTGAATCAGCTCCGAGGCTTTGAGGAGCGATTCGCCGACTTCGCGGGTTTCGGAGAGTTCAAGGCTCCCGATGGCTACCGCCTCGCCGCGTCCCAATGCGAGGGCGGGGGCAACCAGTCCCTGAATGGAGGCGGCGATGCGCCGCGCCACGAGTAGTGCAAGCGCGATGCCGGTAAACGACAGCAGAGCTGTACCAATAATGGTCAACGTCAGCCAGCGCCATATCTCCGCCATCATGACGGCCTTGGGAACGCCGATCACCACTGTCCAGCCGGATGACTTCGACCGGCTGAAGCAATCGAAAATCGGGACACCCCCAAGGTTGACAACCTGGGCCGTGCCTTCCGCGGTATCCTCCATGCGCTTTCTCAGAGCTGGGCCGATTGTCGGACCGATTAGCCGTTCCGCCGCAGGAGTTCGGGCAACAAGAATCTGATGGGAGTCGAAGATGGTGCCAACCCATTCCGGCTGGAGGCGCAACTCACGGAGAAATGTGGAGAAACGATCGGGAGGGACAGACATGGCCAGGTCGTAAACCACTCGCCCCTTACGGAAAACCGGCATGTCCATACTGATTTTAAGGCGATCTGACGGAACCAACTGGTAGAAATCAGCACTAACCGGCAGACCGCTGGCAAAAACTTGATGAACCGCTTCCAGCGAGCGACGCTTCGGTAAAGGCGCGTCAAACGGGAGGGATGTATTCATTAATTCTTGGCCAGTTGCATCCGAAAGAATGATCTCTGCCCCGGGTTGAGCTACGGTCAGAAAGATCTGCGCCTCATGATAGAAGTCAGACAAATCGCCAGTGACAACAGCGGTTGAGGTGGAGAGATCGCCCAAACTGGCCTGCATGTTGGCCAGTTCCCGTTCCACATCCAGCGTGAGCGCCTGTGCCGATTCCAGAGTGCGCTGCTCAGTAAGCGCCCGTTTGCTCTGATAGTTATGGTAGACAAGGAATCCAGCGGCAATCCATATCGGCACCACACAAGCAAGGACGAGAGATGCAAGCCAGAATTGAATCGAAACTCTGCGGTGGTTTCCGCTAGGCGCAGGCAGCTTCGCTTTCGCACTCCCGCAGGGAGAGATGGAGCCAGTGATGCGCTCGCTGGTGACTTGATGCCTGGGACTCATGGTTCGCGATCGCACCTGTGCTGCATCGAAATGTAGATACCAAGACTACAAGGTACCTAAATCACCCGCGATGGTCTATACGCGATTCTACCTAGACTTGGGTGTCAGTCGACGACCTTGAAGAGCCTCATCTCGGAACTGGAATCAGGTGAAATTCAAATGAGGACAGCTTTAGGGCGACGTGAGGATAAGAATGCGAAAGCGAGGAAAGCCGCTAAAAATGCGGGCTGTGGAAAAGCCGTACTGTGGAAAAGTCTAACGGCAGACTTTCCCACAGTACTTGGAAAAACGCTTTGCGTTTCCCACTTTCCCACAGCCCCGGCGGCTACTCGGTGTCTCTCTGAAGAGCCAGAGCAAAGCTCTTGTTCCTTGAGGTTATTTACAAAACCTCAGGTGGTGCATTCTAAAAAGGAATATCGTCATCGGTGATTTCGGTGCTGCGGGCGGGAGCGGAGTCGAAGTCGCTATTGCCACTCTGATCGAAGTCGCTGCCGCGGGAGGAGCGTCCACCGCCTTCTTCGCCGCGCCCGCCGCCGAGCAGAACGAGATCGCTAGCGACAATCTCGGTGGTGTAGCGCTTCTGGCCCTGTTTGTCCTCCCATGAGCGGGTTTGGAGACGGCCTTCAACGTATACCGAGCGGCCCTTTTTTAGATACTCGCTGGCGATCTCAGCCAGCCGCTGCCACAACACCACATTGTGCCACTCGGTCCGGTCTTGCCACTCTCCGTTCTTGTCCTTGAAGCGCTCATTTGTTGCTATGGTCATGGTGGCCACAGCGGTACCGCCGCTGGTATGTTTCATCTCCGGATCTTTGCCAAGATTTCCAATCAAAATTACCTTGTTTACGCTCTTTGCCATAAGACCTCTGTGTGTGTGTGTGTGTGTGTCCGCGGGTAATTTGGGCTGTCACGGTAATTCAGGTTGTCACGCACCGGTAATTTGGCGTGTCGCCCTCGGTAATTCAGCGTGTCAACCCTGAAAAGCCCTGCCGCGGATTCCTTTCCTCAGATTTCATTCTCGTCAGCGAGTATAAACGGTTCTGGCGCAAGCATCTAGAGCGCTGGGAGCGAAGGGCCAGTGTGCGTCGAACGCGCTGCATAGAAGACTCTGGCCGGTGCTGCGACCATCTTCCTGAACTCATGGCTGTGGCGCTCACCGGGCAGGACATCCAGCAGTGGGCCGCTGAGCGCTAATTCGAGGGGCAGAGGAGATGTAGCTGGAAGATGGTAATCGTCAGGGAACAGAAAACACGGCCCGCGGAAATGCGACCCCAAGAGCGTTTATTCAATTTGTGATAATTCGATTTGTGATAATTGGCGATTTATGGCAGTGGGACGTCGTTCTTGAAGCGTGATGTACACTGCTTTTATTCCTATGATCCCGATTTTCTTCAAGCCTTCGGAAACTCATGAAGCACTCCCTCACTATTCGGACCCAACAGAGCCAGTTCTATCTCCATCAAGAAGGTAACTCGAGGGGTGAACTGCTGACCCTCAGGTGCGTCAGCAACTCGGAGGTGTGCGTGCTATGAGCACTCAATTCACCCTGCCGGAGATACTTTCTGTACTAGCGAGCACCTACAAGAGCATCGACGTACGCACGATCGGGGCTGAAGCCTTAGGCACCACGTACAACGTAGTCACGTCAATAACCTTCTCACTCATGCCCCGCAGTGTTTGTAAGAAAGACATACAGAGGAGGCTAAGGACATATGGCTTACTCGCATCGGGGCCACTGAGATTCGGCTACGATTGCTTCTCAATGGAAGGGCTATCCTCGATTGTTGGTTCTGGGCCCGGATGTTCATGATTTTCATCTCCACACTTGACGGATCGCCATCGCAACGCTTCGGGTGAGTGCAGCCGCTAAAGCCTTATCATGCGCGAGAAAACGAGGTTATGAACCTACCAGCAGGGCCGCCATCTTACCAAGCCTCATCGTCACATGTCATGATACAAAACACTATGGTAGTGTTTTGTATCATGACGCTGATCCCACCACATTTCTCGAGACTTTGCTGAATACATCCAATCCTGCCGCCCGCTACACTTCATTGTTGCTGCTTGGTACAAAGTATCCGCAACCGTAAGTCTCAGAGTGTTAGTAGCATCATCGACGCCGAAAGCGTGCGGGAATGTATTCTACAGGCCTGACCCAGCGAAGCCCACGATTTCGCCAAGGTAGATGGCGCCAATCATAATTTCAGGCGCTTCGATGTGACGAAATGCGCTCGGCTCAGATCCGGCCGAGAAGCAGGAGAATGATAACGATCAAGAGGATCAGCCCCACCCCTCCGGTTGGGTAATAACCCCACTCTCTGCTATCCGCCGTAAACCTGAAACGGAAGGCCGTAGATTCGGAAGCCATGCTCCGGCCCAAAGTATCCGCGGAACCGGTCGTCAGGGATGCGGTAGCCGTGGTAGTGCGCGCTTTTCGAGTGCGCTCCTATCTCGATAATATTCGCTCCGCCTCGCTTGTTACGCATGCACCCCATCCCAATGTGCGTCCCACGCCAGCCGCTCATGCCGGACGAACTCAAGGAGGGTGGAGTCGATGGGCGCGCCGAAGGTCTTCGGGAATAGAATCAAATTTAAGCGAGGAATCTGAAATGGGCAGACAGGTAGCTGCCGTGCTTTACGTGGTGGCGATGGCAGCCATCATAGTCGGTGTAGATGTCGCGTTCTTCAGAAACCGATTCTGGGAACGGCTGGCAGTGAATATTGGCATTGTCTTGGTGTTCGTAGCTTTCTACTTCAGATTCCTCAGGCGTCCATGAACAAGGCGCGATAGCGTTTACGAGCCTTCTCGTAATCTGGTTGGCCAGAAAGATGCCATCTTCTACGGCGTCGATGACGCGCTCATTGAGACGTCTCGCGCCAGCAGCTTACGGTAGAATGGAAACATCACCGAAAATTCAAGATTTCAACCGATACACCGCAGGGGTATTACTGGGCTTATGGCAAAAAGACGTGGCAATCCTAATTGGGGCAAACCGGAGTCGAATGTTCCGGCGATTCCAACCATCACTGAATTCGAGCAGGTCACTCGCGAGTTTAAGCTGCAACCTGACCAGTTCATCACATCAACTCGTCTTCGCGAGTGGGCGCAGCGCAACAAGAATTCGAAATTCATTCCCGAGCCTCTTCTAGAGGCGTGGGGATTTGAAGTTGAGTCTTCACTGTAGAATCACGGTTCGTATCAAAATTTGGAGAGTTCACGATGGCGAATAGATACGGTGAAGCGGCACTCATGGCGGTCCGGCAAACTGGTTCGACAGACACAACGCCAGAGGAGCGGTGGGAAACCTCGATGCAGAAGTTGTACCCGACCAGTCCCGCAGCGCGGAACAAAGGCTGCCCTCGTGGAGCTTTTCTCGGCCTCTGTGAAGAAGGGCTGGTTAAGGGAATCCCTGCTGGCATCTATACGAAGTCGCAAGCCAACAAGCAATATGCGGTGCGTGCGGTGGCTCTGCTGACCGAGGGGGCTCAGCACTGGTCTAGGACATCGCTGTGGCGAGCGGTAACCTATGGCGTGGATAAGGCCGAGAATAGCCAAATGGATGTTGTGCTGGCACTTTGGAACAACGATTTAATTCTAGGAAAATCCTGAACAAGTGGATGTGTGCCAACGAATCGCGGTGCCGAAGGTGAAAGGGGCTTACCCTACTTCAGGTTCATCCCGGAACTCAGCGACCGCTACAGTCCGCGATTCGTCCTCTGCCAGTCCCTCCATCGCCCTCCCGACACGGGTGCCCATGCCAACTTCTTCAGCGGCGTGCCTCGGGCATGGTGATACAGCACCGCCGTCCGCTCGTAGAACCCTCGCGTGTGCCATGAGTCATCGAAATTGAAAAGGTGGAAGTCGAGATGGTGGCAGAATTCGTGGCATAGCGTGCTGAGGAACGTGCCGAACGAGGTGACATCCTTGCGCACGGCTGTCCTCATCCAGAGTCGGATGCCCAAGGAGCCGGGGTCATAGTCGCCGAAGAGTTCTGTCGTCCACTGCTCTCGCACCTTCAACGGTCTGGCTGCAAGCACACGGATGCTGCACGGTGGCACCTTGTAGAGCTTTGCTGCACGGGCAAGGAACTCAGCACATGGCCTCCGGACGGCGGCGGCTTTCCCGGCCTTCATCGCCATCTCGATTGAAGCCGCGATGGTAGTCAGAAGCGGTTCACCCGACAGGTCGAGGGTCTTGTTCCGGTCGCTCTGGTCAAAGCCAGCCCGGTGTCGATCTCGCGGTGGTGCGTCAGTGAGCAAATGTCCCTGCCGTAGTCAGTTCTCGAAGACCTCAAACCAAAGACTTCCGTCATCTCGAAGCAAGCCGAACTCCACCCACCGGGGGATGCTGGTCGCATCGTCGTAGACCGGGCGAGAGAAGCAGAACGTTCCAGCGTTGTCGTAGCAGTACCTCTCCATCAGCCGATAGACCTTCCCTTGTTCTGATAACCCCCGGTTCAGGCCACGCGCTTGCGAGAAGATATTCATGTCGAGCCCGCCGCCGATAGCGTGGGCGAAGAAGTGCCCTTTGTCTCTGTTGGAACCATCAAGTCCCTCGGGCACCTCTAGCCAGCCGTCCGGAAATGAACCGCGCCGACGTCTGCGCATAGGAGCTGACATACCAAGAACGCCGACGACCCGGTCGCGGATTCTCTGGTCAAAGGCAATCTCGCCCAACGCTTCCAGCCCGGAATACGAGTCGCAGAAGTATTCAAACGTGCCCCGCTCGACCCGGACTATGGTTGGGGTGTGCGAGTTCGTGGCCCCATACACCTGCTGCCACTTCATCGGGAGATGCTTGCGCAGAAGTGTGATCAGCGCCGGAATGCTGGCCGCTCTGGCAGACTTGCACAGGCGGGCGTAGTCGATTACCAGCCGGGGTGGGAGTATCCGTGTTTGATTCACAGCTACGCAGTATAGTGACCCCACACCGATGTGGCTGAAATATGTAGACTTCGACCGCCGCGCAACTGGCCAACGCAATTCCTACCTCTAAGCTTTTGTGCGGCTGACGTCGCGCCGACGAGGAGTGTCCGTTATGAACAAAGACGAAGTGAAGGGCAAGATGAAAGACGTCGTAGGCCGGGCTGAGCGGAAACTCGGGAAAGCGACAGGGAATATGAAAGCCGAAGCTCGTGGCGTTGCTCGGCAAGCTGAAGGTAAGGTACAAACAATTGTTGGCAAGGTGAAGGACACCGTAAAGAAAGCAGCATGACCTTCGGTGTGAATGCATGATTTTGACGCGAACGGCTCCGCAATGTCGCTGCAGCAGAGCCGTTCGCGTGCGGGTTCCGGCATCACAACGTGACTAGAGTGTCTCGCGAGTTCTAGGTTTCTACACCAGAGCTTCTGGGAATACCACATCGAGAGGCGCATCGGCCAGCAAAGCTTAGCTGAGGAGCAGGTCGAAACTCGGTATGGTCGTGTCTATCGTGTAATTGCAAGAACGGAATCCCGCTTGATCAACCGCAACCATAGCAGGAAGATGCCAGACTCAAATCGACCACCTCATGATTCGTATTGTTATCTTTCTTTTGTGTAGTGCGCTGTTGGCAGTGGTGCTTGGCGCTTCTCCTGTACTGGCAACCGAGAAGGCTCCAACCGACATTTTACATGTGCCTGAAATCGAGGCTGGCTTTCACTTGCTTTATCAATTGAAGCCTGTGGAAGCGCGTGCCCAATTTGAGGCGTGGCAGAATTCCCATCCGGACGACCCTCTTGGGAGCGCATCGGAGGCGGCAAGCTATCTGTTTGAGGAGTGTTATCGGCAGGGAATTCTGACATCGGCGTTCTTCCTCGATAACAATCGCTTTTTGCGAAAAAACTCTTTGAAACCGGACCCGGAGCTGCGCTCGGCGTTTTTCGCTGCGGAGGCGCAGGCACAGCACTTGGCACAACTCCGATTGAAGGAAAACCCAGATGATACGAACGCGCTGTTCGCTATGGCTTTGAGCGTAGGTATGCAGGCCGACTATGCAAGCCTCATCGATAAGCAACAACTCAAGAGCTTGACCTTGACCCGCGAAGCCGATAAGTACGCCAAGCGGCTCTTGGTGATCGACCCGAAAGCAGCGGACGCCTACCTTGGTCTCGGCATGGCTAACTACATCATCGGGAGTCTGCCAAAACATCAGAGATTTTTTCTTGGCTTCGCTGGAATCCACGGAAACAAAGAGCGGGGCCTTCAGCAGCTTGAAATCGCCGCCGAGAATGGCCACTACCTTCGTCCGTTTGCGAAGATATTGCTGGCGATGGCGGCTCTGCGCGAAAAGAAACCGGATGTCGCCCGAACGCAACTCTCCGAACTCGTCGCCGAGTTTCCCTCGAATCCACTTTTCGCGAGTGAGTTAGCCAAAGTGGGGCTTCGCACGAGCAGGCTCTTGCCTCTGCATCCGGAGGGCAGTACAAGATTCGCTACGCCGACTGATTAATAGAGAGGTTCTGCGATCTGGTTCGAACGGATTGATCTCATCCCCGCCCGAAAACTGATGGCTTGTAACCGGATGGTGCCTCCCGCCGAAAAACGAGCGGCTTAGTCGGCTCGTTGCAGCGGATATGTGGTCTCCGACCGACTTTGAATCTCACTCCGGCACTTACGCTCTCCTGTTGTCCTCCGCGACGGATGCCGTGATTCAGGTCGGGCGGCTCAGAAGCCTCCTCGTCCAGACGGGATTCTACGTCTACGTCGGAGAGCGCACTCGGGCCGGGAGGCGTCCGCGCCCGTCTAGCTCATCATATGCGCCTCGCTCCACGTCCGCACTGGCACATCGACCACCTCCGCCGCCACACGACACTGGAGGAGATTTGGTTCTGCTATGACCGTAAATCGCGGGAGCATGATTGGGCGCGGTGCTTTGCAGCAATGCGGGGAGCGTCGGTGCCGCTGGCCGGGTTTGGGGCTTCAGACTGAGACTGCGAGACGCACCTGTCTTCTTCATGAAGCGTCCTGCGATTGCAGGATTCAATCGCCGCGTGGGGCGCAGGCCCCAGCAGCTTGCCCTTCCCAAGATGACGCAACGGAAGCGTGGCGGCACTTGCTGGTTCATATCCTGTAGGCAAATGACCACCGCCCAACTCCCAAAATCCATGTGAAAATGCCAATGAAGTAGGGGTCGTGGAATGAGGCTTTGTGAACCACCTTAGTTGGCGGGTTGTTAACGTCATCACTGCCGGGGGAACTCGTGCCGGGGGAACTCGCCAGTAATCCAGCCAGGATCGTGATCACGCTGCACTCGGCTTATTACCTTTTCTCCTGACCAACTCCCTTAGCCGAGAGACCTTATCGGGTGGCAGGGTTGCATGATCGACCCACCCCAGTTCAGCGACGAACAAACGTTCCTCTTCCGTCATTTCGTGCAAGAGAATTTTCTGAGCTTGCTTGTAAAGGGCTTCAACTTCGCTCCGTGGGTCGGGTGCCATTCGACTCGCCTCCGTCTCATTCTGTCACTATTTTATGCTTGTGCGGACTTTAGAAGGCGGGAGTGACTGCAAGCGTGTTATCGATCATCTGAAAACGTAGTTTTCTGAACATCTGCCGACCCTGTTACGATCTTGCCTCTGGCGACACGCCGCAGTTTGAGACGCAAGTACTCCAGATAGTTTTCGGGTGCAGGATTGGTAAGTAGCTCAGCGATGACGGGCTGGAAGTAGGCCAGCGAACGAATGGGCGATAGCTGCGGTGCGTCTGCTGGCCGGAGTAATCGGCGTAGAGAACCAAGCAGGAAAGCTGACTCGACCACGCCCAAAGACACGCCGCGATCATAGAGTTGGCGAGCGCACCTCTGATCCTGGGCGCTTGTGCGCAAGGGCGTTTCGGGCAGTTCCAAGTACAAAGCTAGGACTGCCGAAACGTAACTGATGCCATCGGAGTGGGTTGCCGAGGCGTTCATTTCTTTCTCCTGCGAGCTGCCGCTTCCTGTTCGCTTTCCCGGACGCGATAGCTGTCGCCCTCGATCACTGTCACGTCGACATGATGAAGGAGTCGGTCCAGCAGAGTGGCAATGCAGGTGGCATTGGGAAAGACCTCGTTCCATTCTTTGAATGGTCTGTTGGTTGTAACAATCACCGACTTGCGTTCGTAGCGACGGTTGATGACTTCGTACAACAGGTCGGCGGCTTTATCATCGAAGGACAGATACCCGACCTCATCGACGCACAGGAGATCAACGTTGGCATAGGTGCGAAGCTTGCGGCGGCGCCCCTCCGGGGTCTGGCGCTGGAGTTCTTCCAGCAGCGCCGGCGCGGAACGAAACAGTACTGAGCTGCCGGCCAACACCGCGGCGTGGCAGACATTCTGGGCGATCATAGTTTTGCCTAACCCGTTGCGACCAACGAGAACAAGGTTGCGCGCCTCGTGCAGGAAGTCCAAGGTGAGCGCGCGTTCGATGATGTCTCGCTCGATCTTGCTCGGCCATGACCATTCATAGTCCGCCATCGGTTTGAAGCTCTTGATGCCGGAGACTCGCAAGCGCCGTTCCAGGCTGCGCCGGGAACGGTCATCGGCTTCGGCCTGCGCCAGTTGCTCCAACAGCATGCTGGGTGACCAGCGTCCCTTGGTGGCGCGCGCAATAAAATCGTCCAGCTCCGTAGGCACCGCCCGCAGGCCGATTTGTTGGAGTTGAGCAGCGAGGTTATTCATGGGGGTCATCGTCGTGGCGAGCGAGTTCATCGTAGGTCTCCAAGTCGTGGGGCTGAACATCGATGGATTGCGCTTCTGGGTGACGGCTGAGGTCGACCTTCGGTGCAGCAGAAGGCATCGTCTGCTCCCACTTACGGAGCAGGAATGCCACCGAAGAGGCGCGGGGGGTGTCACGCTCCAGCGCTTCACAGATGGCACGGCGCAACGCTGGAGCACCGTATATATCCAGCAGCTTGCGCAGTTGGGCAGTCTGCCTGCCCGCTGATTCCCCACGGGCGAAGGCTTGATCCAGCAAGGTTTCGCTTTCCGGTACCACTTGGGCAAGCCAGCCGGTCGGGGTGGAGTGAAACGCTTTGCGTTTTTGTTTTAGCAGCGCTTGTTGATGATCCGGATCCAGTACCGGTTGGTGGCGGTCGTAGCTGCGGTGGTGGCAGGCGATCTCCTGGGTTCCGTCCAGAATACGAACCCAGGTGTCGGAGGCGACCAGGGTGAGTGGACGTCGAACCGCAACTGGCGGGATCGAGTAGTCGTTGAGATCAAAGCGGACATAGATGGTCTTGGCAGAACGAATGGGAACAATCAGATCGGTGTGAAAAGGATGGAGTGGCAACGGCAACAAGCGCGGTTGTTCTTCGGCGAAGGCCTGTGCCACGGTGCGACGATCATCCCCAGGCCAAGGGCGCTGATGCGCGACCTGGTCCCGCCATCGCAGAGCCTGACGGTTGCACTCCTCCAAGGTGGTGAAGTCGCGGCCGGCCCAGAAGGATTCGCGCACGTAACGTATCGCACGTTCGACGCGGCCTTTCTGATTACCAGCTCGCACTTGGCAAGGCCGGGCTACGCAGTGATAGTGAGCGCACAGCTCCAACAAGCGAGGATGAAAGTGGATCTGATTGCCGCGCCGCTCCAACACGGCACTGCGAAGATTGTCATGAAGAATCACACGCGGCTGGCCCGACCAGGCTTGAAAGGCGTGAACGTGGCCGCGCAAGAAGTTCTCCATGCTCTGATCGAAGAAGAACTCCAGATAAAGCGCCCGCGAGTAGGAAAGGGTGATGACAAAGCAGGAAAGACGCCGGCGGGCGCGGCCGACCATGACTTCTCCGAAGTGGGCCCAGTCGACTTGCGCTTGCTCGGCTGGAAACATATGCAGGCGCAAGAACGGTTCTGGCCGACAGGGCCGCAGATTGGCCACAGCACGCCGCAACTGGACGATACTGCCCTGGTAGCCGCGCTCGCAGAGCATCTGGTAGATGCGGGTGGCGCGTAATCGGGGATACTGGTCCAACGTTTGGCGGATGAAGGGTAAGTAGGGATCGGTGATACAGCAGCGCAGGGTTTGCGCCCGGTGAAAGCGGTTGGACTCAATCGCCGAGCGGACAGCATCAGGATGGACGCCAAGCTCCTGGGCAATGGTGCCGATCTTCCAATGTTCGGCGTAGAAACAATGACGGATCTGCATCCGTGTTTCTGAGTTAATCATCGAGGTTCCTAGAATCGCGGGATTTTGGGGAACGGATCGACGAAACGGCCGCGGCATCCACACCAAGCACAGCAAAGAAACGGCGGTTGAGGCTTCTCCGATGGCCTCCGCCACGCCGACAACGCCAGCGGTTGGACAGAAGCGGCGGCGAAGCCAACCTGGCTGACAGTCCGCGCTGATCTCGCATCCCACTCCGGCATCTTGCCCGGCGAGGTGATCGAAGCGGAACCTTGATCCGTCACACATAACTGAACTTGCCGGTGGCGACGCCGGTACTCCCGCTGCCGATCGCGATGGTCATCTCGTCCTTCGGGACTCTGCTGGTGCCGGCGGTTAGCACAACGCCGTTGCTGCCGGCGCGCCTGGATTCGGCACGAGGGGCAGCAATAGCGTTGTCCGCGGTCACAGTGGGGACAGATCCAGAACACCGCGTTACAGCCGCGGCAAACTCGTTGCCGGAGAACAACCTCGCCATGAGTCGTCATCCACGTTGCCAAGTGGGGCTGGACAACGGCAACCGATCATGGCAAGGTAGAAGCCATCTGCTACAGATGGCTACCTGATGAAGGTTGCCCAGCGGGGTCTCGCCGTTGCAAGCGACGAGACCCCGCACCTTTTCCCACCGTCAGAGGATGAACTTACACCTCAACAGACTCCAATGATGATTGACAGATGAGGTGCGCCTGCGGCGCAGATGATGGTGTTCTTTATCTAACAGGGTCGGCAGATGTTCAGAAAACTACGTTTTCAGATGATCGATGACAGCAAGCGGAGTTGCCGCCGCAAGGAACAAGAGGAGGAGTCGTCCGTCCAGCATGATGGGCTTCACTGGCGCATACTTTGATAGACACCACCCACGGGCTGGAGGACACAATGTCGGCACGGACTACATTCCTAAGCAAGCTAATAGGGCTCTATCTGATTCTCATCTCGCTAGCCATGATCGCTCACAAGCAAGCGACCGTAGAGTCGATGAACGCGCTCGTCCACAATGCCCCAGTATTGTTCGTGGTTGGTGTGATCGCGGTGGCTGCCGGGCTGGCGATGGTTCTCGGCCACAATGTCTGGTCAGGCGGAGTGCTCCCGCTCGTCATTACGCTGACCGGGTGGCTGATGCTGATCAAGGGCTCGATGCTTTTGTTCCTGTCGCCGGAAGCTGTGTATGGGACGCTTATTGCGGGGTTTCACTTTGAACAGCTTTTCTATTTCTACATGGCATTCGTACTTCTCCTCGGCATCTTCCTGACCTACGGGGGGTTCAGGGCGGCGGCAAAAGTACCGCGAGGCTAGGCGGTCGCGCTGCCGACCAGCACCAGCCGCCACACCCCCCGTTGGGAAGAAACTGTTTAACTTTAGAGTCGCGAGAGAATCTCGGCTTTCTTGGCCTGAAATTCAGCGGTCGATATCACGCCAGCATCTCTCAGATTCGCCAGAAGTTCCAGAGTGTTGAGCACATCGCCGCCCGCACCTCCGCCAGCGCCCGCCCCGCCTGAAACTCTTTGCATGATGAAGGCACAAGCCTGTCTGAATCTGTCCGCCCTGTCTCGTCCGGCGATGGACACACAATTCGGGGCTTTAGCTGCGTTGACGTTCTTGTCGGAATTCCAGAAGCTCTTCGGGGAGTTCTGCATGCCTCCCGCCGAAAGCTCAAAGTAGCCAGTCAGAAGATGAAAATTGACCTGTGCCCCAGCGACGTTGGAGTACGGGCTCCCATCACTGTTCTCTGAAGCAAACCAAGATTCAACGGCGTCCACGCACCGTCGCTCGTTAACAGTAATATGTCGCGTGGATTGAGCGAGAGCTGGAGCGAGAACGGATTGATAGCCCTGCTACCGAGACGCTGCTTCGCTGCCCCCTCTGTCAATATTTGGCAACGGCCATCGCGGTCTATTAGGTAGGCTCGTGAATCGCCAACGCATACCCCAGTTGCAACCTGCCCCACGACGGCGAGACTGATGAATGTGCTTTGTGCGCCTCCCAACAACGACGAATCTAGAATCTTCGCCCAGCGTTTCCAATTAACCGCATCAACCAGCTCTTCGACGGAAGCCTCGACCACCAGTTTCTCAAAAGTATGAGCACTCGCTTAGCGGCCAACTATGCGTTGCCAGCACCGTCGCACAGCGCCACAAAGGGAACCGCTCCCCGATGAATCAGGAAGGCGTCTTCATTCTGCGTACGACCTTGCTGCGGTCTGCTCGCAGCACAGCATTCAACGCGCATGGGTTCTAAGCGGATTGTACTCTGGAGTGGAATCGTTGTAATGGAGCAAGAAGCGTTATGGCAGCTCTGAAAAAGTTAGAATGGTTTGGGAGATGAGCCCATGATAAAAAGTGCGACCATCGACGGGAAGAAAGCGACGGTAGCCTACCTGATGGCTGACTTCACTCCCGCTGCCTCCGAGGAAGATGCCGAGCTAGTAGAAGTACACTTCGAGGACGGTAGCGTCGTGTTCGGAACAATTCCGAAGAAAACCAGAGACTAAGCAGCATCTCACCACAGGTCACAGCCGCCAATCGCTTCCGCAGCGTGAAAGTGCGCTTCAGGTATTCTCGAATCGAAAAGATTATCGACAACCCCGAGCTAAGTCCTTCAGTTTCAACCCTCATTTAGATGGATATAAACGTGCTCTATCAGAAATGAGGAGTAGATTCGGGCACTTGCTCTGTGGCTCCACTATCGCCCCCAAAGGAGAACTTCGCGATGGCTCCGATGAAATGGAAAGACGCCAACCCTGCTTCCAAGGTCGAAGGCCGGGTTCGGTGCCACAAGTGCCAACTGGTATGCAGCAATGCCGGGCATTATTTAAACCACAAGTGCGAGCCCAAGCCGTCCTTAGTGCGAGCAAAAGCCATCGCTTAATTATTTGGCGTTCCGTTCGATGAGCTTCACTCAGGAGTGGCGCTTGTGCGGCGGCTCGCAACCAGCCCCTGCTAAACATCCTTCAATCGCTCCTCGTCCATGCCGAAGTAATGGCCGAACTCGTGGATGACCGTGAGCCGGATTTGCTCCCGGATTTCCGCCTCGGTCGAGCACACAGCCTCGATGTTCTTCTGGTAGAGGACAACGTAATCCACCTGCTTCTAGTTGTGGCACTCGTGGTCTTGATCTTCAATTTGGTAACGGGACGGCGTGGCACGCTGTAGAGCCCAAACATGGGGAGCTGTCCACCCAAGGAGGCCCCCCTACCTGAGAGTAGGGGAATGCGGACCGCCGTAGACGAACTCGAGCAGGATGTTCGCGCCTACGCTTCCAAGACGAGCGCAAACAACTGATCGCAGTTAAGCGCTTGGCGAACGAGCAACAAGCTTCAGCCGACGCTCAGGAGAGATCGCAGCGCAGGCGGATGAGATCCTGCAGAGAAACCAGGCCCAGTCTGGAACGGCAACGGCACAAGCCGACGGCTCAGGCTGATGCAATGAAGGTGGATCTGGCATTGGCGCCGCTGGGACCGGGACAGGAGCGCACCGTGCGGCTTAGGTGGAGCACATCTCCAGCCAGTCCGGGTGCTGCCGGATCTGGAATTCCGCGGGCTGCGATTCAAGTAGAGCCTAGTGGATCGGAGCCATTTGGTGGGCACGTGCGGGCGACATCTCCAGCATGACTTCGGTGTCATTGCTGAAATGTGTGTCTTTGCCGTGAGCGAGAAAGCGTGTGTAAATGGTGCGTCCGGTTCCGAGTGCGCGGATTCCAAATCCTGAGTGCCGACTTCGAAAATCAAACGCAACAAGAATTACTTTGCCTACAGCGTTGTGAGGGACCTAGTAGCTGATCATCTGTATCTGAATGATGTTGATTTCCAGGCAATGCAGAGGCTCGGAGCAAAGTGGGACATTTTGGTATCGGCGCCTAAATTCTTGGAGAACAGGTCCAAGAAGTGAATATGGCGGTTTGGTCATTTCGTTCCGCTGCGCTTACTAGCTCCCCGTGACGCGCTCTTTGGGTTTTCCGGGGCTGGCTGGAGCCTCTTGGCGTTCGTGCGGGACAGGCGCGTGTCCAACCAGTGAGCGGGTTGCTACTCTCAATCAATTACTCTCCGGCAAACACACCGAGGTGGCAGGATTCAACTGCCGCAACAGACGTGGGAGGATGTTGTCGCGTTTGGGTGCCCTGACTAGCTGGATTTTAGGGCCAAATCAGCTTGACAAGCCGAATTACCAGAGCACCATTCGTAACTTATTGTTTTTGCAGGGAAGAGCTTGACAGCCCAAATTACCTGCGGGCAGTGTGTGTGTGCGCCTGTCTACTGCCAATTTCTCGTGTCACGCCAAAACTTCATGTCACGCTATGCTATGTCTCTGTACAACAATAGCTTGCGGAAAAAATTGCCAGCAGCTCTTCCTTTCCTTAGATTCCATTCGGATTCTGCTAAGTATAAGCGCACCGCACTGCACAGAGCCAGCGAATCTGCAGAACCGCTCCGAGTCTGGTAGAAGATCATCACTCCGATCGCGCCGAGACCACCCGAGATGACGGTTTCCTTGGGGCGGAACCACCCTGAACCCGACACAAGCGCCATTGCGGCTCCCCATTTGTTTGATCCCGACTTCGGTCTCGTGTTTGCGGAATCAGTTCTGCATATCTGCGCAGGACGGTCGAGCGCTTCCGGAAATGGCCAGACGGCTTCCGAGCGGGCCAACACGCGTCACGCGAGGGCTCCGGTTCCAGCCATACCAACGCCGGGTCAGAGCCCCCTAGAGGTGCGATTCCCTTTCGAAGTTTGATCACGCCGCCATTTGCGTCCTCGCGTCCGGCCGGATGTTCTGATTCACGTGGAAGAAGTTATTTGGATCATACTTTGCCTTGATCTGGGATAGCTTCTCGTAGTTATCGCGATACGTCGCACGAATGCGATCTTCACCTTCGTTTTCCATCATGAAGTTTACGTACGCGCCACCTGCTCCGTAAGGATGCAGTGCTTCCCAGTACTTCTTGGCCCAAGCAGTAATGCGATCCTTGTTAGCTGGATCCGGGTCCACGCCAACTATTACTTCGCTCCATGTGGCATCGCGATAATTCCACGGGGTGTCGTTGCTTCCCATCCTGTGCGCAGCTCCGTTGATGGGGTACAGATGCATCGTGGAGTGCAGCGTGGGTAGCTCCGAGCCATGCTTAATGTGGAGAGCAATAGCCTCATCACTCAGCTCTTTCACGAAATCAGCCTTCCAATACCACTGCAAACCGGGCGGATAGAGGCCATCGAACATGCCTTGCAACATGGGAAACGGCATGGGAGCGAAGAACTCGAAAGCCGGTCGCCGGAAGCTATGCAGCGGCGCGAGAATCTGATTGGCCTGCTCCATCCCTCCGTTGTAGCACCAGACCACGGCGCACATCGTCTTGAAGTGCAAGGCTTCCGGAAAGGGTGGCCCGGGCGGCACGTTAAGAAATGCAAAGAAGCCGCTAATTTCTTCCGGTGCGTGGACGATGAACTCGCGATACCACTTCATGATATCGGCCGCCTGATCCAGGTCCCACAACATCGGGCCAGCACACACCATCCGAACAGGATGCGCCTGGAACAGGAATGATGTCACCACGCCGAAGTTACCGCCACCTCCCCGGATAGCCCAGAATAGGTCACTATTCTCGTCGGGGCTGGCGACCACAAATCTTCCATCGGCCAGGACGACGTCGGCCGCCAAGAGATTATCGATGGTCAAGCCGTACGCTCGCGTGAGGTGCCCCATGCCACCACCGAGGGTCAAGCCGCCAACTCCGGTCGTCGAGATGATTCCCGACGGCACAGCAAGCCCAAATGCATGCGTTGCGTGGTCGACATCGGCCCACGTAGAACCGCCGCCCACTCGCACGGTCCTTGCTGCCGGATCGACATGGACGTACTTAATCCTGGATAGGTCGATAACCAGGCCATCGTCGCAGACGCCCAACCCACCGGCGTTGTGGCCGCCGCCTCGAATCGAAACCAGCAGTTCTTGTTGCTGGCCGAAATGAACGGCGGCAATCACATCGGCCACGTCGGCGCATTTGGCGATTAAGCGCGGCTTGCGGCTAATCATGGCGTTGTAGACTTTGCGCTCTTCGTCGTAGCGCGCGTCGGTGGGCTCGATCAGATCACCCCTGAGCTGACTTTTGAATTCAGTGATCGCTTGCTGTTGCATGGCTCCCTCCATATCCCCGGATAACCGCGGATCTGATAAGTACTATGCGACCGGGGGCGTTCCTAAACCGTTCTAACGGCGATTGGATTACCGTTTGGCGGTGTTCCGGTAGCCGCTTTGAGGTGAGAGTATCTCACTCAGGCGAGCAGCTGCCCGAAGCTCAAACAGACGCGCTCCGGTCTGCCGGGCCAATTCTGTTGCATGCATGTAGCTGACTTGGGATTTGGAAGCATCACCGCTGTGCAAGAGCACGTCACCATGGATCCGGTGAAGTTCGGGAGCCGCCCACCTTTCACCGTTCTTGTTCAGGAACGCAAATCCGCTGGCAACACTCGCCAGGGCTTCGCCCACCTGGCCAGTTAAGTCATAAACTTCCGCCAGGAGTCCATAGTAGAAAGGCAGACGAAGTTCCGCTCCGGTGGCTCTCAACGCATCGAGCCCTCGGCGGAGTCGCGACAACCCGGCGGTTGCGTCGCCTTCGACTGCGGTCGCCCAGCCCGCGAGTATCTCGGCCATGGCCAAATAATATGTGAACCCCTGCTTCCGGCAGACTCCAGCCGCCTCCCCGGCTCGATCCAGCGAAACCTTGCCATTCCGACAAAAAACGTTCAGCAAAGCCGCATAATCCATCGCAATTCCGAGACTGAATGGATGGGCCACCTCGCGGGCCAGAGCGATGGACTCATCGCTATTGGCAACCGCCTGCTCTGCATGGCCAAACTGACAGAGCAGGTGCGATAAGTAGGCGCGGCGGAAGACGCGGACATCGGGGCCCGCAAAGAGCGACAAAGAAGGATGGGAAGGACCGTCGTACGACAGTATCGCTCGTTCCATTTGTTCCCATGACGCGGCGAGTTGTCCTAGATGAAACAGGCTGGTGCCGAGCAGAAAGCGTCCGGCCATCTCCGGTGCTGAAACGCCGTCGCGGCACGCTTCATCGACGCAAACCTGTGCCAGTCTCCTCGATTCTTCAAGGTTCCCGCGCACGGTATGGAAAACCCAGGCTCCGCTCAGCAATGAGAACAAGTGCCTTCGGTCTCCGGACCGGCTTGACAGCAGCAGCCCGCGCTCGTAGGTCTCCCCCACTTCAGGCACGCTATAGCCGTGCGTAATAACCAGCGATGGGCCGAGCGCAACGAGCAATTCGATCTCTTCTTGATCTCGCATGGCGGTTTCCGGAAAGCTGCGGCAGAGCCGAAGTGCGCGTCCTATCAAATCGGCCGCTTCCTCGTCTGCGAATCGGCGCTTCGCTACGGCAGCGGCGACGCCATAATAGCGGATCGCTTGTTTTGTCATACCAGCCGCATCGTAATGCGCGGCGAGCCATCCGCTGACCCCTTCGAGATCGGGTGCATAGAGTTCTACTATTGCGCGTGCAATCCTGAGGTGTAAGGCCCTGCGGCGTATGGGACTCAATTCTGAATAAGCCACCTTGCGCAAGAGATCGTGAGTGTAATCGTAGGTCCCCGCGCCCTGCCCATCGATGATGCGGCGCTGCCACAATTCTTCTAACGCGCGCGACAGACTGTCCTCGTCCCAGTCGGTGGCTTTGGCGAGCATGTCAAAGGAGAACGGCCGGCCGATGGTGGCGGCGAACCCCGCCAATTCGTAGGCCGGAGGCGAAAGTAGTGCGAGGCGCGCCGCGATCACTGCTTGTACGCGGGGCGGCGCTGAGCCCTTCGATGCTTGATCCTCGAGTGACGCGCGTACGCTCTCTACTACGAAGAGAGGGTTCCCCTTGGTTGCTTGATGGAGACCGCTCAGGAATGCGGGATCGCACTTCCGCATGGCGATCTGAGTGGCAAGCGCAGCGGTCTCCTCCATACTCAGCGGCTTGATCGAGAACTCCGTCACCTGCCCCGACAAGCGCAATTCGCGCACCAGACCGGTCAAAGGATGATCGCGCCCCGTCTCCTCCGGACGCACCGTGCCAAGCAGCAGGATGCGCTCGGCCGCCGCGGACCGAAACAGTGTATGCAGCCATGCGAATGAATCGTGATCACACCACTGCAAATCGTCAATCAGCAGCAATAGAGGCTTGTGCGCTTTGCGGAAGGTGGCGTTCAGAGCTTCATAAAAATGATGTTTTTGCCAGCTCTCCATCAGCGGTTGGGGCGGCGCAATCTCCGGATTCTCAACCAAAATTTCCGGCAACACACGCGTTAGCTCGGCGAGTTGCGGCTTGGATAGCTGCACACGGGCAAGCCGCAACGGCTCTGCTCGCAACCACTCGGCAACAGGACCATAGGCGAGCTGGCCTTGCACGAAGTAGCAAGAGGCGCGCGCTGCGGCGTGACCGGGAGAGCGTGAACAGGACTCAAAGAGTTCTTCGGCTAGGCGAGACTTCCCGATCCCCGGCTCCCCCAGGATCAGAGCGAAATGCGCCGCACCCTGAGTCACGAGGCGCCAGCAACCGAGCAGACCCTCTCTTTCTATCTTCCTGCCCACCAGGGGTTGCGGCTTGGTCGCAACGTAGGGTGGCAATTCCGCCGGAGCGGTGGTTAGGTCTTCCGACTTCAGCGCCTGCGCAAATAGCTCCTGGATCGTCTTGCCGGGACTAACGCCGAGTTCGCGCTGCAGGTTGCGCATGCATTGGTGATACACACGCAAGGCGCTCGACCGGTCGCGGTTCCGGACATGTAACCGCATGAGGCCTTGATAGTACGCCTCGCGCAGCGGGTCGAGAGCGACCAACCGCGTGGCATAACGGATCCCCGCCGGGTAGTCGCCGCTCGTCTCGAGCAGCGCCACCAGCTGGCTGAGAACTTCCGCGAATGTCTGGCGCAACTGCTCACGCTTGGTTTGCAGCCAATCGTCGTACAGGTCGGGCAACAGGTCGTCCTGATACAACCGTGCTGCTTCCTCTAGTGCAACACGTACGGTCGCGAAGTCGCCTTCCTTTTCACCCTGTGCCGCTCGTTCCGCCGCCGTCTCGAATTCCACTACATCGATCGTGCAAGAACTATCGGCCCGCCAGCGCACTGTCTGGTTGTCGATGACAAGAAGGGAACATTCGATCGGCAGAGCCCGGCGAAGGTGGTGGAGCAGTTGGCGTAGGTTCGTGCGCGCTTGGGACTCGCCAGACTCTGGCCACAGGAGGAACGCGAGCTGTTCGCGGGACTGCGCTGCATCGCCGTGCAACACAAGAAACGCCAGCAGCGATCGCATGCGGTGTGTGTTGATCGATGTGAGCAGATGTTGTCCGAAGGTGAAGCGCAGCTTGCCCAGTAGCTCAATCCGAATCGGTTTAACTTCTGGAATATTCTCTGCGGAACACATATCAATCACACCGATGTTGCCAAGACAGAACGCGGGGGGCTTTGTTGCATAGAACTAAGATGACACCTTCAGCGGGTGCCGCCGCTACCGACCACGCGAAACTCCTCATTTCTCCTGGCACCAGCAGCAGGTATTGGGTAGTGATTACCGATAGCGGCTTTTGGCTGCTGTTGGCCGTCAATTGCCGGAATGAACGCTTCACGTCCCTTTTCACTGAGTATTCCAGCAGCTCCCGTAAATTGCAGAACGCGATCCGCCGGAATTTGATGCCTGAAGTCGGAAAATAGCGGCCTCAAAATTCCTAACAATTGCGGTTCAGCGAAGCTGAACCGCACTCTCATTTCCACCACCGAAGCTCGTGAAGATGCGGTCGAAGACACATATAGCCTGATGGCCCAAGCCACGGTCTGAGACTCTGAATAAGTTGTCGCCCACGAGAAACTATATTCGTGGTCATAGCTTCTTTCCTCCGCCCACACTGCGTGCAAGTGGTAACTCGTCGCTGCCAATGCAAATTAGCTTGGCCGTGTGTCGAGCGATTATAAGATCTTCGTCGGTCGGAATGGCCCAAGCGCTGACCCGGCTGTCGCGACCCGTAATGCAAGGTCCGCCAGCCACGTTCAATTTAGTATCGAGCATGATGCCCAGCCAGGACGCTTGATTGCACACTTGTTCCCGAATCGCAGCAGCGTGCTCGCCGATGCCACCGGTAAACACCAGAGCGTCCAACCCACCCAGCGTCGCAGCCAGAGCGCCCAGTTCGCGCCCGATTCGGTAGACGAACAATTCGATAGCTTCTGCAGCTCGGGAATCACTGCTCGCCAATAGAGTCCGCATGTCGTCGCTGATACCGGACACGCCCAATAACCCAGAGCGTTCATACAGTAGATCGGTAATAGCAGCGACTTCCATCTTCTTCTCAACCAGCAGATAAAGCACTACGCCGGGATCAAGATTGCCGCAACGGTGGCCCATTGGTAGGCCATCAAGAGCGGTGAATCCCATGGTGGTTGCTATACTCCGGCGGGCGTTCATGGCGCACATGCTGGCACCGTGACCGAGGTGGGCGACGACCACTTTGCCTTCGGCAATTGGACCTGCATAACTTGGCAAGACCGAAGCGATGTACTCATAGGAGAGCCCGTGAAATCCGTAGCGCCGGATACCTTCGTCGGTAAGTGCGCGGGGGAGCGCGAACACAGTGGCGACTTTAGGTTGAGTGCAATGAAACGCCGTGTCAAAGCAGGCCACCTGAGGTAAAGTCGGATGCAAAGTGGCAAGCGCTTTGATGGCAGCAAGATTGTGGGGTTGATGAAGTGGGGCCAAGGGCACCAGTTGTTCAAGATCTGCGATCACGGCGGCGTTCACCACCACGGGTGCGGCGTAAGCGGTACCGCCGTGGACGACGCGATGTCCAGCGCCAACCAAGCAATGATCCGTGAAGTGACCTTCCAACCAATGCAATAAAGAACCGAGTGCATCCTCATGAGTTGTCCCTTCTCGGACACGCTCATTGGCGATCTGATGCCCTGCAGCATCCTTGGCGACGAAGTGTGCTTCATCGCCAATACCCTCGATCTCGCCTTCACACAAAGCTGTCCTGCGGCTGATCTCTCCTGCAGCCGGGAACAGCGCGAATTTGATACTGGACGATCCCGAGTTGAGTGTGAGAATCATGACGCCGATGCCTTTCTCGCTTGCTGGTGGTGCACCAACAACAATGCCAGAGCACAGGAACTGAGACGGGCAAGGGTTTTGTCGGCGCGACTGGTCATAATGATCGGGACACGCGCGCCGAGGACGATACCGGCAACTTCCGCCCCTGCCAGATATTCGAGTTGCTTTGCCAACATGTTTCCCGCCTCCAAGTCAGGTACGACAAAGATGTCGGCCTGCCCGGCGACTGGCGAAATGAGGCCTTTGGTTTCTGCGGCCTCGTACGAAACAGCGTTATCAAACGCCAGCGGCCCATCCAGAATACCGCCGGTGATCTGACAGCGATCGGCCATCTTGCAAAGCGCCGCTGCCTCAACTGTAGACGGGATCTTCGACCTCACGGTCTCTTCCGCCGACAGTATGGCAACTTTGGGTACGGGGATACCTAAGGCGTGCGCCAGATCGATAGCATTCTGGACGATGTCGCGTTTGTCATCGAGCGTTGGGAAAATGTTGATGGCCGCATCGGTGATAAAAAGCGGGCGCGGATAGCTCTGCACATCCATCACGAACACATGGCTCATGCGGCGTTCGGTCCGCAACCCATGCTGGGGATCTACAATCGCGTGCATCAGTTCGTCCGTGTGCAGGTCGCCTTTCATCAGGGCTTCCACTTTGGCTTCCCGGACCAAATCAACGGCACGGAACGCCGCTGCGAGACTGTTTTCGGCACTTACGATCTCATAACCTGACAAATCGAGTCTAGCCAACTCGGCAGTCGCGCGTATCTTACCTTCAGGTCCAACCAGAGCCGGGACAATCAGCTTTGCCTTCGCAGCCTCTACAGCTCCGATCAGCGAAACCTTATCGACAGGATTAACGACAGCGGTACGGATCGGTGCCCGGCCTTCAGCTTTGGCGATGATCACACGGTGATGCCTCCCTTTCTCCACGAACTCGATTTCGGGCAAGCTTACCGGCGCTCGACAAATCCTCTCAGTTGGAGCGGTTGCTCGAGCGGTGCCGGTGATCACCAATTCGTTACGCTGATTGCGCGCCTGGCAATCGAAAATGACTTGATGGGTTTCCTCGATTTTTTGTGTCAGCTTGAGCGTGACCGTTATCGTGTCGCCAAGGCTAATGGGTGCACAGAACTCCAACGATTGGCCTAAATAGATCGTGCCGGGACCAGGGAGTTCGGTGCCCAGGACGGCAGAAATCAGTGCGCCGCCCCACATACCATGACCAACTATTTTGTGAAAAGTATCGCTTTTCGCGAATGCCTGATCAACGTTGGTGGGGTTTATGTCTCCCGACATAATTGCAAATAGCTCAATATCTTTGTACGTTAGCGTACGCACGATACTCGCAGCGTCGCCTACCTTCAATTCAGCGAACGTGTGATTCTGGATGGAGCGACTCATATCTTTCTCCCACTTCTTCAATGTTGCGCCAAAATGCCGATCCTTCCGAGCAAGCCCTTTTCTCGAGGATCAAACACCCGGTAGGCGGCCAGCTTGATTCGATCGTTCACGAGGAACCAGGCTAAAGCATATCCCCAAATGAAGAGTGCCCACCCCCATCCGATTGGGGCCATGAAAATCCCATAGACGGCAATCAGTGTCGCGAGTAGCTGAGTTCCGACCACTGCGCCCAGGAGAATCGGGGCCGGCCGAATTGACCAGAAAGCTCGCCGCGTTCGTGTCAGGAAAATAGTGAGATGACCGGCGACAGAAAGCTTGAGATACATGAACGACTGGATCACTTCGCGGCTGAGATGAAAAACCCGTTCGCCCAGATAAAAGAGTCCAAAGGAAGCAAAGACACCAGCGATGCCTAAGACCGTGGCGATGCCAAGCACCACCGGCATATTCCAAGCCTCCGGGCGGTTTGCATACTGCACCTGATCATAGGCAATAGAAAGAATCGCTCCATCATTGAGGATCGCCAGCAAGACAATCATCACCGCTGTGACCGGGTAGAAGTTGAAGACGAGAATCGACAGCGTCATGAACGCCAGCACGCGGATGGTCTCGGCAATGCGATAAATGGCATAGCTGTTCATGCGTTGGAACATCTTCCGGCTTTCTTTGATGGCATCGATGATCACTGACAGGCCGGGGTCCAGCAGGGCAATGTCGGCGGCGGCCCGCGCGGCGTCAGTAGCTCCGGAAACCGCAATTCCGGCATCGGCTAGCTTGAGCGCCGGAGCATCGTTTACCCCGTCTCCGGTCATGCCCACAATGTGCTTTTCTTTCTGAAGAACAGCGACAATGTGAAATTTATCTTCCGGAAAGACCTGAGCAAAGCCGTCGGCCTGCTCGATGGCTTCGGCAAGCTGGCCCTCTTCGTAATGATTGCTCTCCGCGAGAATAGAGGCATCCACGATGTTTGGAGCCAAGCCAAGCTGGCGCGCCATCTCCCTGGCAATGGCGATCTGGTCGCCAGTCACCATCTTCACCGTCACTCCCATTTGCGAAGCGGTCGCAATCGTGCTCTTCGAATCTTTCCGTGGCGGATCGAACAACGGCAATACACCCAAAAACCGCCAATGGTCATTCTCGTCCGTGCGAGCCACACCCAGAGAGCGAAAGCCCCGAAGCGCAAACTCGTTGACGGCTTTCTCCGCTTCATTTCGCACTTCTGCGGTATCGGCCGCTATGTCGAGAATCACTTGGGGTGCGCCTTTTGTGACTCGAAAATTAACGTTCTCCGGACCTTTGACCGCAGACTCTGTGCGTTTGTGTACCGAATCGAAAGGTTGGAAGTGCGTCACTTGGTAATCGTGCAGAGCGTATACGTCTTTCAGGCCGCTCAGGACCGCCAGGTCGACGGGGTCCTGGTTTTCAACCCGGGAAGCAAGCGATGCAGCGAAAATGACATCTTCGGGTCGAACCCCACTCACGCAGAACGGATCGCCCAGCGTGAGCTTGTTCTGCGTCAACGTACCGGTTTTGTCCGAACAGAGTACGTCAATGCCGGCCAGTTCTTCCATCGCAGCTAAGCGGGTGACGATAGCTTTCTTACGCGCCAGGGTTCGGGCGCCTACCGCCATCGTCACCGAGAGCACAGCGGGCATGGCTACGGGGACTGCAGCAATAGTCAAGACCAGCGCAAACTGCAAGGTTGTTATCATCCTGTCGCCGCGGAACAAGGCAACTGCGAGAATGAGAGTCACCAGGGCGACCGCAATTACGATCAGGTAGTCGCCAATTCTCAAAACGGCTCGTTGGAAGTGACTTACTGTGTGCGCCGTCTCCACCAGATGCGCGGTCTTGCCAAAATAGGTATTCTGCCCGGTGCCGTAGACCAGAGCGTCGATTTCTCCTTGCTTGAGAATCGATCCGGAGTAAACGGCATCGCCCGAATTGCGCGTGACCGGCAAGGATTCTCCGGTCAGAGCGGATTGATCTACCTGCACCGGGTCGCCCTCCAACAGACGGGCGTCTGCTGGAATAATGTCGCCGATCCGGATATGCATCAAGTCGCCTGGCACCAACTCCCGCGCCGGAATTGTAGTCCATGCTCCATCGCGCTTGACCCGCGCCTGAAATGCGAGTGTCGCCTTGAGCGCGGCAATGGCGTTGCCGGCTTGAAACTCTTCCCAGAAGCCCACCCCGGCATTCATCAGGAGCAGTGCCAGAATGATCCCGAAATCCTCCCAGTGGTGCACGAACGCGGACAGGATGGCCGCCACCTCAATCATCCATGGTATGGGGCCCCAGAAATAGGAAAGGAATTTGAGGACAGGGTTGACTTTTTCTTCGGGCAATTCGTTGAAACCATATTGTGTGAGTCGGCTTTTAGCCTCTATTGCCGCGAGCCCAGTTGCTGGGGCTTGCAGGCGCATGCGTAGTCCCGCCAAGCTCAGAGACGCCAGCTCTTCCTTTCCAGTGGTGGAAGGGATGTCGTGTTGCTTTGGTGAAGGAGCTTGCGAACTCTTAGCCTCCATATGACGTCCTCCTGCATGCCTACGGTTCGACACACGTAAATGCAGTCGCCCAAGTCAATGCTGACGGAATCGTCGACCACCTCTTCCAGGGTTGGCTCTCATACGGAGAGATCCCTCTTTTGGGAGGCTGTTCAGCGCTGCTATGTTGCCTTCGGGGCCTGGATCAGATATTTTTGCGAATTATCGCGATAATCAAAAATGGCCGCCGAGCGGATCGGTACTGGAAATCAGCCAGTGTCCTCCGAAGATGCTTGGGGAAAAGCATGAGCGTGAGGTTCTGGTCGGATGTGTCGGCAAACCGGAGATTACTCTTAGGTAAACAACTTCGGGCCGCAAGAATGCTCGTAGGCGACGTCGATTGACGGCGTGAACGTCTGCTGCTCCAAGCGCCACGGGGCTCGTTCTTCGATGCGTCGTGTGAACGAGCGGAAAGCGCCGGAAAGCACCAGCCGCTTTCAGGATACGGAAAGAATGCTTGCCTCCTTTTAGGAGTCAGGGATGCGGTCTGAAATTTCCTGACGCGCAGACCAAGATATTTCTGTGACTTCCGCCAGAGTTTCCGCATCCTATTGGGCGGGAGAGCGCACGGCAAGGAGCGTGAAGTTGCGCAACCGTCAACGTGCCCACGACCGCCCACTCGTCGAGATCAAGGAACACCTAGGCGGTTACTTCAGGTCGTCGGCGATCGCGGTGTGTGCGCCGGCGACTTGCATCGCGGGGGGATGACCATCTCGGGTACAAGCAAGAGGCACGCTGCGCGGCTGGTCGCATCGATTCTGCGGCCGCTCTTGCCGCTATCTGTCCGCAAGAAGCTCATTCTTTGGCTGGACGCGAGGAAACTCCCGGGACTCTACCGCTTTGCCTTCCTTCTGCTCGACGATTTTGCTCGGCAAGACCCGAGCGGATTCCATGCATTCTTGTGGTCGCACCACCTCGGACATGCCGAGAGCTACGAAATCGTGCGGAGATACGGCGAAGCGAAGCTCGATGCCACGCGTGCCATTCTGCTTCGTGAGGTTTGCCGCGATCTGCAGAACCGTGGCATCGATTGCCGGACAGATGTGCGTTCAGTGTTCGATGTGGGGTGTTCGGTTGGTCACGTGCTGCAGCACGTTGAGAGTCAAATTTTTCCCTCAGCCACAATTCTGGAAGGGATCGACATCGATGAATACGCAATCCGTGCCGGTGCAGCACATATTGCACGCATCGGGTCCAAGGCGCAAATCAGGTGCGCCAATCTGGAATCGCTGGAAACGACAATGGACGGCAAGATCTACGATGTGATCCTGTGTTTCGGCGTGCTCTTGTATTTGGACCGTGGCACGGCAGCGTTGGCGGTGAAGACCATGTTACAACACAGCAGGTTGCTTGTAGCCTTAAGCACTTGGCCACATCCGCTGGTGGACAACGCCGAGCTTACCGATTCGGTGCACGCAGGCGATCTCGTCCGGAATGGGCCTGACTTGATGGACGGTACGCTAATCCACAATCTGGACGAGATGGTCAAAGCCGCCGGCGGCCGAATCGTCTCTCGCGGCTGGACGGGCAAGGAAGTCGTGCAAGAGGATAGACCGCTCTATTTCGTGCTAGCCCAGCCAGTATTAAAGCCTGCTTCATTTGGTGTGTCGGTCGGGAAAGCCGCCGTGACGTTCAGCGAAATGCTCGACGATATCGGCAACGCAGCTCCAGTTGGCATTCGTGATCTGCAGAGCCGAATGCCGGACCGCTGAGCAAGCCAAACGAATTTTTTACCTTGACGCAACCGCAAGCCAATCAGTTCGTAGAAGATGAGCTGAAGCGACGGAGTAAGCCCGACGGCTTGCCTACAGCGGTTCAGATTAGCGATGGATCGTTTAGATTTGCGAGGAGCCGGAGGCGTGCGCTCCCGAGCCCGGAGCCGGAGCGTGCTGCTGGCTCTTACGCTGTTCCGGAGTGAGCATGGAGGCAACCTTGTCTGCGGTCTCCTCGTGCAGCTGCTGGATCAACATTCCACGCTGATCCTGGCTCAGCGAAGGATCGTTCAGGATGGCGATCAACTTCTGCCCTTCAGCGAAAAAGACCGGGCGGATCTTCTCTTTCTGCTGGTCGCTGAGGTGCACTTGCGCGTCTACGCCGCGCAGGTGCGCGTCGGCAAAGAGATTGGGATCGCTCATAATGTCGTGAGACGGGGGAGCGGCCTGCGCTCCGGCCTGAGCGATGCCAAGGCAAGCCAGCAAGGCTACGAGAACGAAAAATTTCCGCATAAGACCTCAAAGATGAAGAGGGAAGGGACATGGCGCCCGCTTCGCCACTCCATTCTAGCCGGATTCCGGCAGCAATACGCACTTCTTGCAGCGCGTTCTCTGTCCGGCTCCGCGAACTGGCGCAGGCCCTTTTTCTAGAGAAAGCTGCTGATATTATGAGGAAATCATGGATCAAGTGAATATAGGCATTATTGGGTTAGGAAATATCGGCACCGGCACTATGGCGATCTTCGCGGAGAATGCCACGGAGATTGATCTCAAACTCGGCTTCCGTCTCCGCGTTAAGGCGGTTTGCGATCTTTTGATCGATCAGAAGCCGATTCCCGAATCGCTCGGGCCGGTCCTCCGGACCAACGACTGGCGCCGACTAGTTGACGATCCGGACTTGCATATTATCGTGGAGTTAGTTGGCGGAACTAAGATTGCCGCCGAGATCATCAAGACCGCGCTCGCCGGCAAGAAATCCGTAGTTACGGCGAACAAGGAACTGATGGCGCTGCAGGGCGCTGGTCTATGGGAGCAAGCCATCGCTGCCGGGGCCAACCTTGCTATGGAGGCCAGCGTTGCCGGCGGAATTCCTATCCACGCAGTGCTCCGCGAGGGAATTTCCGGGGACCGGATTGAGGCCCTGCTCGGCATACTGAACGGCACCAGCAACTACATTCTTACCGAAATGGAAAAGCATGGAACGGCGCTGGAGGCCGTGCTGGCTGAAGCCCAGCGCCTGGGGTATGCTGAGGCTGATCCGACCAATGATATCGACGGATTCGACGCGCGCTCCAAACTTGCCCTGCTTGCCGCCTTGGCTTTTGGAGAACAGATCACACCTTCCGACATTTTTACCGAGGGAATCCGGCGCATCTCTCCGATCGATTTCGAATACGCCCACGTGCTCGGCCATACGATCCGCCTCCTGTGCGGGGCGCGGCGAACGCACGATGGGCTGGAACTCTCGGTTCGGCCCGTTCTTATTCCCCGCACGACGATCATAGCCGGGGTTCAAGGCTCCTACAACGCGGTCTGGGTGAAGGGTCTTTACGGCCAAGATACGTTCTATTACGGCCGGGGCGCGGGCGCCCAGCCTACAGGCGTAGCCGTGGTGAGCGACCTGATGCGCGTAGCCCGCGAGATCCGCGACGGCAGCCCCGAGCGCGTCTCGCCCTTCGCGCACAAGCGCCTGGGAGTAAGTAAGCCGACTTCGCTGGCGCGCCAGAAACGCGCGTACTATCTGCGCTTCCGGGTGAGAGATTGCGAGGGGATTATCGCCACCTTGTCCGGCATTCTGGCCAACAAACACACCAGTCTGGATGCGGTTCTCCAATTGCCTCACGCGAACAAGAGCGACCTTCCCTTTGTGATCACACTCGAGCCCGCTACGGAGGAAGCTGTGCGTGGCGCTCTGGAAGAAATGTCGAAACTGGATTTCTTGCTCGAACCGCCACTGGCATTGCCGATTGAGCCCCCACTCTGACAGACGGGACGTTTACTTCAGGAAAGCCAGTGGGCCGGTAGGGCCTAGCCAGAAAAAAGGAAAGTACCTCCGCGAACTCGTGCAGGACGTCAGGGGGGTGGCATGGCGACTGTGAATAGTAGGTGCCTGACTATTGGTTACCCGAATCTTGCATCGGGGTAGTCGCGGTCGTATTCTCAGAACAATGACAAGCTTTAAGACTGGCCATGATGCCGCTCGCCGCCGATTCTGGTTGGCGATGTTGGGGTTTGTCATGGCGCTTGCGCTGCTGCCATTTTCCTACAAAGTCGAACGCCGCCTGGGGACAGTTGTTCACATCAAGGGCGGAGAATCCGAAAAAGTTGATCTGGAGCTGGCGCAGCGTTTCGAGTCTCCGTACGCCCGCCGCCTGGTGCTGGTGATCAGCGGTATTCCCGATCCGGATTCAGCCAAAGGCGCAGATGCGCTGGGCTTCTTAACCAGTTCATTGCGTAGTGTGCCAGGAGTGTCGGGTGCCGTCTCAAGTCTGGATTGGCCAGATCCTCTGTTCACCGGGAACAATGGCGGGACCTTGATCATCGTCGGGTTGGACCCGCACGATGAAACTGTCGAGGCGTTGGTCCCCAAACTGAGGGCAAGAGCAGACTGGATGGAAGGTCAGCTTAGGTCGCAATACCCCAATATCAAAATGGAGATTACGGGTGAAACACCGCTGAACTTCGATCTTCGCAAGGTCAGTGCAGATGAGGTCAACCATGCCGAGGAACGAGCGATGCCGATTACTCTCTTGCTGCTGTTGCTGGCTTTCGGCAGTCTTGTGGCCGCGCTCTTGCCGCTGGGAGTTGGAGTACTCTCAATCTCGATGGCGATGGGTGCGGCTGCGCTACTCGCGCATTATCTGCAGCTGTCGATTTTGGTGCAGAATCTGGCGACGATGCTCGGCCTTGGCTTGGGCATCGACTATGCATTGCTGATGGTGAGCCGGTTTCGCGAAGCATTGGCCGAGGGGTATGATCCCGGCCGCGCTGCCGATATTGCTGCCGGGCAAGCGGGGCGGACGCTGATAATCTCGGCCACGACAGTTGCAATCGGATTTTCAGCGCTGCTGACTGTGCCCATCAGCGACCTGCGCTCCATCGGGATAGCTGGCCTGCTGGTAACCGCTTTGAGTGTCATGCTGTGTACATTCATTGTGCCTTGGGTGCTTGGTCTGCTAGGGCATCGCATCAATGCCGCCAGAGTGCGTCTTCCAGCCAGACGATTCAAAACGCGGGACCGCCTATGCGCGGCGAGTGAGCGGTGGGTGCGGTGGGGCAGCATCATAACCCGCCGGCCCTGGACAGCTCTGCTCGTCGCCGGGATTCCGCTACTGATCCTTGCATTCCAGGCACGGAGAATCTCTCCCGGGATTCCTGACCATAACTCGCTCCCGGCCGCAGCCGAGTCGGTGCAAGCGCTGCACACGCTTCAGGGCATGGGGCGGTCGGGTATTGTGCAGTCCCTCCGAGTGGTTCTGGAGTTGCCGCCGCAGTCTCCGCCGCTCTCGCCGGCTGGCTGGCCTGCCGTCAGTCGCTTGACGAAGCACTTCCAGAGTGATCCTAGAGCGGAAGAGGTCTTATCTCTTCCGACTCTCACGGAGATGTCCGACACTGCGGATGCTGTCAACGATGTGCCCGAGTCAATCCGCAAGAGTTTTCTTCGCAACGATGGCCAAGCTACCTTGATTGAGTTGCTGCCCACCGCCACTCTTTCGCCCAACGAACAGATACGATGGGTACGAGAGGTGCGTTCTTCCGATGTTGCGGCGATAACCGGCGTGCCCGGCGCTGTGCTGCGCGTCGGGGGCCTCCCCGCAATCGACGCAGATTATGACTCGGTAGTAAAAGAACGGTTGCCGAGGGTGGTCCTTGGCGTCATATTGGGGAGTTTGGTGGCGCTCCTGATCGGGTTACGTTCTCTATTTGCGGCTGTCAAAGCAATTCTGCTCAATCTGCTCTCCGTTGGCGCTTCATTCGGTGCGTTAGTTCTCGTTTTTCAGGAAGGCCACGGTAGCAAACTCCTTGGGCTCGACGGACCGACCGGCAGCGTATACCCGATCGTGCCGATTCTCTCGTTTGCCATCGTCTTCGGATTGAGCATGGACTATGAGGTGTTCCTGGTCGCCCGAGTCCTCGAAGAACGGCGGCGCGGTCTATCCGAGAGATCAGCGGTGATCGAGGGCCTGGCGCGGACGGCGGGGCTCATCACGAGCGCCGCGGCAATTATGATTGCTGTCTTCACCGCATTCACCGTGGGAAGCTTTCTGGTCGTCAAAATGCTGGGCTTTACGCTCGCCGTGGCGGTGTTTTTCGATGCTACAGTGGTGCGGATGGTTGTCGGGCCGGCACTATTGCAACTTGCCGGCGACTGGAATTGGTGGCCCTTTGGCTTATACGGGGCCCCGGCGACGTCTGAAAAGGAGCTTGTCTCATGATGACAAACACCGTGGATGCTCCAGTGACCGCACAAGGCCTTGCAACCGCCTGATTAAGCGATGTGATTTATTTCACTTTCTCTCCTTGAGCGCTGGACTGGCTGATATCAAAGTCCTTTCGTCCAAGATTTGCCTTTCCCGAGCCCCGTTCGATTACAAGAATCGAGGAGCCGGGCTTGCCCTGCAGCTTTGCCTCCACATGCGACGCGGACCAGGCGCCGCCGACCTGCCGCAGCCCATAGTAAATGAATTCCTTCTGCTGTCCCGTCCCGCGGAGCGTCTTCACCACATGCACAGGGTACAAAATGGTGCGGTCAATCCACGATGTTACCGAATCATAGTAAGTCCGGTCTTCAGAGCCGGGCATGCTCTTAAGGACAAAGCAATCCCGTGCGCCGTATTTTTCCGGTGCCAGAAGTTCCTGATGCTTCCAGAAGAACTGGCTCTCTACCATGTCTTCATAGGAGAAGTCTGTTCCCACTAATGGTTCGTTCCAACGTTCGAATGGCAACACGCTAGCGGCCTTCTCGCCAGGAAGTACGGCCTCGATGGTCATGTGCCCACTCACGCTCATATGCAGAAGAAGGCTCGTCTTCTCTGAGCCAGGCCCCGAGATCACGCATAGTACACGCAGACCATCGGGAAACCAGTGAGCCTTGGCGACAAACTTGTAGCTCGTGCGCTTGCCATTGCCTTCCACCCGTGTGAGTCGCCCGGTCACGCGGTAGTCCAATTTCTCAATACGCTGGCGCGAGCCAGTCAGCACAGTCTCCAGGTCAGGGTTCGCCGCGAAGGCCCGCGGTGGATGCACCAGCGACAACAGCACCAGCATAGCGATGGACGTTTGAATCATCCCAAAGGCGCAAGTCGCCCATCTGGCCACTGGGTACCGGCCAAACTTGCGGCTGCGAGAGAGCATTACGACGCGGCGCAGGAAGGTCATAGCTATGTATACAGCGCTCGTCCGTATTGCGTCCATCCAGGCCTAAACCCTATGGGATGAACAAAGGCACATTCAAGCCACTGTTCCCCTTACACGGATGTGCGACTCTTGCCGGCCGTCGTGTATCGAGTTCGAAGACTGTTTGACCTCGGCGGGATATCGAGACGATCGACAGTCATCTGTCCGCCGCTTCAATTCTCGCCCCATTGGTCGCGTGGCGCCCGGGACTGAGAGCTCCCGGTGGATGGGATGGATTTGAGATTGCGGTGAGAGCTCTGCTTGGGCAGCAAATCACGGTCGCTGCAGCGCTTCATTACGCAGGGCAGTTGGTTGAGAAGCACGCGTGCGTTGTTTCCAATGCATTACGGATCCACCCACAACTGACCAGTACTCATCCTGCAGTATGGGCCGGCTCCGTAAGATAACAGTAATATGTCCAAACGCCGGGCAACGCCTCCATCGGACCCGGAATCGACGTCAGATTCCCCACAGCGGGACGCCTCAGGAACTGATCGAGAAATTCGGAATCTCGTCCAAGGCTGTGATCGCGAAGATGCGCAAACTTGTGGAACAATCCGCGCTTGTCGCCTAATTGTGGTGTTTATTAAGCAGGGCACAGCCGAGCGATGGATCAAGGAAGGTAAACAGGCAACACATTGGACCCGGCTGGAGCTTGCAGCAACGGACTCTGGGGTGATCGAAGAAATAGCGCGACTTGACGAGTCGTACACTCCGATTCCGCTAAAGCATTTAGCTTCTTGTCAAATTGAGGGCTCAAGATGAACGATCAACAAAAGAAGGAGCAGTATTCTGGAGTGCGAGATCAAGAGATCCGCGCGGCACTGGATCAGCATTGGGCGGCGTCCGATGCCAACGATTTTGAAACGGAGCACCGCATCTATCACGAGGACGCGGTGCTGGAATACCCGCAGTCAGGCGAGCGAACCCGCGGTCGACGCAACATACAGAACCAACGCGCTAGTCAGCCGAGCAACAAGCGGTTTACTATCCGACGAATCATTGGCAGCGGCGATCTTTGGGTCACCGAATTCATCCTGACATATGACGGCAAGCCGTCCTACACCGTGAGCATCATGGAGTTCACGGGCGTCAAGGTTGCGCGGGAAACACAGTACTTTGCGGATCCATTCCCGGCTCCCGCATTTCGCGCTCAATGGGTCGAACGGATGGACACATAATCTCGAGGCGCGAGAATTCGCTTACGGCACCGCCATTTGCGGTTTGCAGCATAATGGGGATCGTTGCAGCACATCCTCCGATGGAGGGACAAGAGGTGGATTGGAACCGGTTGGTCCAGTTTGCGCTGCTCGGTAGCAGTGATTTGGAACAATATGCCATCCTGCTGGTACGCGTTTCGCTCGGGCTGTTCTTCGCCATCTCCGGGGCAAACAAATTGTTTGTCGCCGGCAGCACGCAAACTATGTACGAAACGCTCGTTGAGGCCAAAGTCCCATTTCCCGACCTGATGACTTATTTCGTGTCGGGTGCCGAGTTCGTTGGCGGATCCTTGCTGACCGTGGGGTTTCTTTCGAGCCTGGCCTGCGTAGCTTTATTGGCCGATATGCTTGTCGCCATCCTGACCACCAAGCTTTCCGCCATGCCTAAAGGACTTTCGCCTCTTAACTGGCTCGACGATTTCCTCTACCTTCCGGAAGTTTTGTACGTGCTCTTCTTTATCTGGCTGATCTGCTCTGGTCCGGGAAAGTTCAGTGTAGATTACTGGCTCGCCGGCAAGTTACGGAGGTGATCGATTGACGAACTGGGCTCGTCCGGGAGTTCTCACTGCCAGCTTGCCAGCTGATACGGCTGAGCTGGCCCAAATACCCTTATCAGGAAGAGGATGTTCTTGGGAATCCACGTTCAGACCAGACAGAGGCTGAATGAAGTGGTGAAAACCGGCATTCCGGTTTAGAGTCACGAGGCGCGAGCGCCGCGTACGTATAATCCAATGGCTGTGAGGAACAATGACGAAACCGACGAGCTTTCAAGCTGACATTCGCCCGCTTTTTACGGAGCGAGACATTCGTGGCATGAGCAAGGCGTTCAACCTGGGAAGTTATGATGACGTCAAGACGCACGCGGCTGCCATCTACGACCGCATTCGGGGAATCAGTGGCGCGGTAATGCCGCCTCCGCCCCCGAGAGGGGAAGGTCCTTGGCCTCAGGCTCGCATTGAGCTATTCGCAAAGTGGATAGCGGACGGGTATCAACCTTAGGCCGAAGGGCCAGCGTCACTACCGGAAATCCGCATTTCTGAAGGGTCTCGAAGCGTCGCGAGTCGGCTTGCCGAGCCTCCTGTGATGCAGGTGCAATTCGGGCAACTTTCGCCGGACTTGAAGCGAGAGTCCCGAGCGATGTAGTCGCCCTCCTGCGGCTGCGGACGATTCGCGGTTGAAGTGGCAGCTGTTGCGGTGGAGATGTTGTCATCAGCACTTATCTATTCAGGCGTCCGGCCCACGGCGTGGATGATCTCGTCGTTCGCCTGGGTGTATTCCAGTTGGGACTGCAGAAGCAACGTCTGGGCGTCGAGTTCCTGGGCAATTCCCATATCGGCCTGGGAGCTGAGAGCCTCTCCCCGCGCCAGTTGATCACGGAGAACCCTACTGGATTCGGTGCGCACGGCCAGCAGTTCCTGGGATACCTCCCGCATTTGCTGAGTCCTTTCCAGCTTGTTGTATGCGGTCTGCACTGCCAGCTCGACCCCATCGGTAAGCCGGGCAAGATTTTCCCTTGCCTGGGAGAGCTGAGCCTCACGCTCATGGAGTAGCGCACGCTTGCGCCCCGAGTCGAAGAGATCGTAGCTGAAGTGAACACCGAAACTGCCGAAATTACGGGCTAGGAATGGAACGTTGTCCTGGTAGCTGTAACGAGCAAAGGCGTCCACATCGGGCACATAGAGTTCGGCTTTTGCCAGGCGAACCGCGGCGTTCGCTTTCTCCACCTCGTTGCGCGCTTCGATGATTTCGGGATGGGATTCGAGTGCCTCAGCCACGCATGCCTCGCGCGCGCAGGCTTGCTGCACTTCCGCAGTGTTGGGATCGAGATCCAGCGCCGTTGTGAGTGGCAGTCCCATGGCATCGTTGAGCTGTAGCTTAAGGTCGGAGAGCTGTAAGTCGGTAGTCAGCAGCTCCTGTTTTGCCTGCAAGAGTTGCGCGCGGCTTTCAATCAGGTTCTCTTCCAATGCACTACCGTGTTTCACCTGCTGGACGCGTTCACTTTGCAGCTCCTGCGACGCCTTGATTGTGGCTTCGATGGCGGCACGGTGGACCTGGGCGATCAAAACCAGGTAATAGAGCTGGTGAACTTTCAGGGCAACATCGTTCTCCGTTTGTTTCGCTTTCTGTCGTGAGGCCTTCAACTCTGCTTGCGCCATGTCGTTCGCGGGCCGGATTTTCAGCAGCGTGGTCAGGGGCTGTGTGAGCTGGGTTCCGCTGGTCGTCAGGTTAAGCCCTCCCTGGTTGATGATCGAATTTACAGGAGGAACAGGGCTGCCTGCGATCCCGCCGAGACTGCCCGCACTGATCTCTATCAGCTGCGTGTCGGTCACGTGTATGAAGTTGCTGTCATTGTGAATGGTGGGAAAATATGCGCTCTTCGCAACTTCTTTGGCGTGCTGTTTCTCTTCGACTTTGTATTCGGCGATGTGGACGATGTGGTTGTGCTGCAGCGCCAACTGCACGGCCTCATGCAGGGTAATGTGGCGAGCGGAAGCAGAATCTTGTGGTTCCCCGGCGAGAGCGAGAGAGCTCGACAGCCCCAATATCATGAGCAGGGCTTTTATTTTTCTTATCATTCTTTCGACTCCTTTGTGGCGGCCGGAACGTTCTGAAACGCGCTGAGGTCGCCATAGTTCAGCGGCGACTTGCGCAGCAACGCGGTTAAAAATAGGCCCAGAACGCAAGCCCATGCCACTAGAAGGAAGCCGTCGATGAGGCTCAAGGTGTAGGCCTGAAGGCGGACCCGTGCGCCGATCAGATCGACCGCACGCGCCCCGGCGGCAGCCGCACTGGATGATTTGTCATAGAGTCCTGCTGTTAACGCCCGAATGTTACCTTGTGTGATCCAGCTTCCCTGGCTCACGTGCAGTCCCAGAAGGTTAGAGTGCAGCTTCTCGCGTTCGGCAAGAAAGTGAGCCATGTACACGGCCCCCGTGGTTCCACCAAATAAGCGGATGGTGTGAAAGAAGGCAGAAAATGTCAGGACCCACTGAGGTTTCGCCAACCCTCCCGAGAAGATTGCCTGCAGGATAATGCATCCCACCAGCCCTATCAGAGCAAACGATTGACCGACGCCCATGAGCAACTCGGTGCGATAGTAGTTCGCCGCCGACCAGGCGGCAGTGTACTCAGCATTCAAGTAGACTGCGAAGGCTGTGCAGGTCAACCCGGCAGCCAGCAACAGACGAGGGTCTAGTTTCTGAAGCAGCAGGAGCCCAGCTATAAACGTTACCGGCAGCAGAGGAATCGCGCTCCAGATTATGGCCGGACCAATCTGATCAGCTTCGAAACCATGAATAGCCAGCGACTGCGGGATGAGGATGATGGTTCCCGTCAGGGTAAAACGGAACCAGAACAGAAGGCTGCCCAGCAGCACCGTGTTTCGTTTCCAAAGGTAGGGTAAGGCCACCAGAGGATTGGGGCCGAGCAAGCGTCGCACCAACGAGCACAATAGCAGGAACGATCCGGACCAAAACAACGCGTTGAATACTCCGGAGCGCCACCAGTCGAGCCGCTCTCCTTGCTGGATGGCAGCAAACATCAGGGCCAATCCCAAACTCAGGTACAAGAACCCGACGAAGCTGGGCACAGAGCCGTCCTTCTTTCGGGCAGGGGCTGCAGGTATCCCGTAATAGATGCAGATCATCATCACGGGCGCAATCACGGCGGACCCCCAAAACATCCAATGCCAGGAAAGATGATCGCGGTACCAGCCATAGAGAGATGGCGCCACATTGACAGCCCCATCGATAAACGTTGCATAGAATGCAATCGTGAAAGGTAGGAATCGCAGCGGAATATTGCGAAGTGCAAAAGTCAGGGTGAGGGGATAAAAGGTGCCTGACGTCAGCCCAGCGATAATCAATGTCGCAACCAGCAGACTATAACTGTGTATAAGCGGCAGGAACGCGCAGGTGACGGTAAATACTCCTGCCGAAAACAGAAGGACGCGGCGTGGTCCGATTAAACCTCCGAGGTACACGCTAAAAGGCCCGATAAACATGATGGCTGCGTTATAAGCGCTATCCAGCCATGCACCTTCGTCGTAACTAATGCCGACGTGACCCCTCAGATCTGCAAGCCCCAGCGAAAGCATGCGACCGGTAAGAGTGACGAGTCCGGCGCCAATGAGAACCCCGAGAATCCCTAGCAGCGGTCTGGTCGAGACTTCCCCGGGCATTGCCGCAGCGGCTGCACGCGCAATCTCCGGCGGGGTGGGTGGACGAGTTGTAATCGTTCTAGCAGCCATGATGCTCCGGCTATCGGCTCGTGCGGACCGTAGCAATTACAGAAAGACCTGGCCGCAGTTTGGCTGCCACGGTGGCATCATCCAGCTCGATCTTTAACGGAATGCGCTGCACCACCTTGGTGAAGTTTCCGGTTGCGTTGTCGGGTGGCAACAACGCAAACTGCGATCCGCTAGCGGGAGCAATCTCGACGACCTTGCCGCGGAAAACTTTCCCGGGATACGCGTCGATGCGGATGTCCGCGGGATCGCCAACTTTGACATTGGTTAACTGGGTCTCGCGGTAATTCGCCTGGACCCATTTCTTAGTGTCAACGAAAGAAATCACCTGCGTTCCCGGAGAGACCAGCTGTCCGGGGCGAACCTGGCGCTCGCCAACCGTGCCGTCCCCCGGCGAGTAAATCCTGGTGTAGCCCAGGTTCACCTGTGCGACGGTAAGTGCGGCCTCCTTGGCTTGGAGGTCAGCGATGAGCTGGAGTTCCTGAGAATTCAGAACATCAAGCCCGCGGCGTTCGGCTTCGACTGCCGATTGACTGCTGGAGACCATTGCCTTGGCCTGCTCCAGTGAAGCTTGACGGCTGAGCAGCTGCGCGCGTGCGCCTTCTTCTGCGGCTACGACTTGCTCAACTTTCTGAGGAGTAGTGGAGTTGGTCTCCATGAGAGCCTCTTGGCGGCGGCGTTCGGGAAGAGCGTTGCCCAGTGTGGCCTCTGCGGCCGAAACTCCCGCTTGCGCTGCGGAAATTTCGGCTTTCGCCTGTAATACCCCAGCGAGCGCGCGGTCGATTTTGGCTTTTTGCAGTTGTTTTTGACTCTGGATATTCTCGATGGCGGCTTTTGCCGCTGCCACTGCCGCAACCGCCTGGGCTACGTGTGCCTTGTAATCGTCATCGTCGAGCTGAACCAGGAGGTCTCCCCGGTGCACATTCTGGTAGTCGGATACCTTTACATCGCGAACGATGCCGGGAACCTTGGTGCTAAGCGGGGTGAGGTCGCCGCGAACGTAAGCGTCGTCCGTGACCTGCTCTGCCTTGGCGCCTTCCCAGGCATTCCAGTTTCGCGTGATCGTGAATACAATGGCTCCGGCCAGCAACAACACCAACACCGGCGTTAAATATCTCTGCCATTTTGGCCCGGTATGAGCCGGAACGTGCTCAGGTTCATCGGCTCGCTTCGGAGCAAGCGTGGGCTTATCGGGTTCGGTGGGGATGGGCCTCGCTGCTCGTTGATCCACGATCTACCTCCTATCTAAACAGCTCGGTGCCGATGTGTGGGTGCACGATGCCACCGCTGCTCGGAGGGGCATACTGCATTCCAGGTGCCGCGGAAGTCGGTTACATTCAACCGTGGATTCGCTCCGCCTCCTCAAGTACAAATCCTTTCCTAAAAAACCTCCTTTGCACCTGTTGGACCAAATCTCGGACCTTTGCAGTCTCGTCGCAAGCGTGCCTGAGCAGTGAGTCTGGCGCCGAGAATGCTAATGGTTTGGCGGGAACGTCAACATGCTGACACCATCACATTGACACTGTCAGTCTGCTGACTCTTTGCTGCGGGTCGGCATGCCTGCCAGTGCGAAATTGGATGAACGGGGCTATCATGCGGTTGCCGGCGAGGGTATTCCGAAGCTACTCCACAACTCAAGGACTCGTCCGGAGCGTCACATAGAAGGCAGTTTTCCATACTCCTCTGGAAGCGTGACACCATGGCGACGATTTTAAGGCCGGTGATCCGAATCTGCGTCTGCATCGTGATGGTGATTGCAGTTGTTGCGGCGCTCTCTTTTGTACATCCATCCGATCTACCATTGGCCGCGGCTCTCAGCTTTTTGGTGGTTGCGGTTCTGATCTCCTCGACTGGCTGGGATATTCCCTATGCCGTGTTCGTCTCCTTTCTCGCTGCGCTCGGGTTCAGTTGGTTGATACCTCCGGTTGGACATGTTCATTTAATGGATTCGCGGGTTACGACCGTGCTGACCGCATCTCTCGTTGCTGCGGTCACTGCCAGCTACGTTTCCGATCGTTTGCGCCGCGCAGACCGGAAGCGAGCTGAAGAGTCCGCCCGCAAGAGTGAAGGTGAACTTCGCGATCTGATCGAGAACGTCCCGGCAATTGCATTTATTGCTTTGCCCGGCCCCTCCAATACATACGTGACCCGGGGTTGGCGCGAATACACCGGCTTGTCTGCGGAGGACACGGCAGGATTTGGCTGGCAAGCCGTAATTCACCCGGAAGACACAAAACGACATATGGAGAAGTGGCGAGTGTGCTCGGCGACAGGCGAGCCGTTCGAAGACGAGGTGCGTTTCCGCCGAGCGGCGGACGGGGAATTCCGCTGGTTCTTGGTACGCGCCGTGCCGCTATGCGATGTAACCGGAAATATTCTTAAATGGTATGGAGTGTTGACGGATATAGAAGACCGCAAGCGGGCCGAAGAGCGCCCCCGTCTGGTCCTGGACTCAACTCCCGCACTGATCCACACCGCTCTGCCCGATGGTTCCCTGGATTTCTTCAATCAAATCTGGCTGCGGTACGTGGGCCTTTCCTTGGAGGATATGCAGGGCTGGAATTGGACAGCCACAATTCATCCGGAAGATGTCGAAGGAATCGTGAATCGGTGGCGCGCCTCGGTAGCCAGTGGCGAACCCTTTCTGCATGAAGCACGCGTGCGGCGGGCGGATGGCGAGTATCGCTGGATGCTGCACCACAAGATCGCAGCGTGCGACGAAGAGGGAAATATCGTCAAGTGGTATGGGTCGAGCATCGATATTGAGGATCGCAAGCGCGCGGAAGCCCTGCTTGTCGGCGAAAAGCGAGTCCTCGAACTCGTCGCTAAAGGAGACCCTCTGCCGGAAATACTTGACAGCCTTTGCCGAATGGTTGAGGAGCAAGCCGGCGGCGCTCTCGCCTCCATTTTATTGGTGGAAGGAGATCGGTTGAAGCATGGTGGCGCGCCCAGCCTTCCCAAGGCTTACACGGATGCTATCGACGGGGTTTTGATCGGGCCCTGCGTGGGTTCGTGCGGCACAGCGGCGTACACTGGCAAACAGGTGATTGTCGAGCATATTGCTACTGACCCGTTGTGGGCAAACCGCGATGCGGCTTTGCTCCATTCTCTGCACGCCTGCTGGTCCACGCCGGTCTTCTCTTCGCAAGGCAAAGTGATCGCGACCTTCGCAATGTATTATCGCGAGCAGCGGAGCCCGAGCCGGCGTGATCAAGAGATCATCGAGCAGATTACTCATTTGGCGGGTGTTGCCATTGAACGTAAGCTGACATACGACCAACTACAACGCAATGAAACTTATCTGGCCGAAGCGCAGAGGCTTACCCACACCGGCAGTTGGGCCTATTCTCCTGCTGCGAAGAAAACGCTTTATTGGTCCGACGAAATGTTCCAAATTTTCGGATTAGATCCGCAGAACGGGCTCCCGAACTATGACGAGACCAAGCGAGTAGTCCATCCTGACGATCTCGCCAGAGTTTCTAAAGAGTGCCTGAAGGCATTTCGTGAGAAAGCTCAGTTTTCGCAAGATTACCGGCTGCTCTTGCGCGACGCGACTCTCAAGCAGCTCCACGTGCTTTGGCATCCGGTCCTCGACAAAGATGGAGAACTGGTCGAATACGTCGGTACGGCGGCGGACGTTACAGAACGTAAACGCGCAGAGCAGGAGCGTGAGAAGTTGCGTGAACTGGAGGCAGAGCTCGCACATGTGAACCGGGTCAGCATGCTGGGAGAGCTGGCCGCCGCCCTCTCCCATGAGCTAAAACAGCCCATCGCCGCTGCAATTACCAACGCCAACACCTGCTTTCGGTGGCTCGCGCGGGACGAACCAGATGTGCAAGAGGCGCGCGAAGCGGCCATCAGGATCGTGCAGGACGGCAACCGTGCGACCGAAATTATCAACCGTCTGAGGTCCTTCTACACGAAGGGTGCTCCAGCGGAACGAGAGCTGGTCGACGTGAACGAGGTCCTGCGGGAAATGCTCGCTCTGCTGCAAAAGGAGGCGAACCGCTTTTCAATTTCGATGCGCACGGAGGCTGCCGCCGAGTTTCCCAAGGTCAGGGCAGATCGCGTGCAACTGCAGCAGGTGTTGCTGAACCTCATGCTCAACGGCATTGACGCAATGAAGGAAACCGGCGGCGAACTTACGACTAAATCGGAACTGGGCCAGGATGGTCACCTGTTGATCTCGGTCAGCGACACCGGTGTGGGATTGCCAGCCGAGCAGGCCGACCAAATTTTCGATGCGTTCTTTACGACCAAACCGCACGGCTCCGGCATGGGGCTGGCAATCAGCCGCTCGATCGTCGAGTCGCATGGTGGCCGACTCTGGGCAACTTCCAATGCTGGTCGCGGTGCGGTGTTTTGCTTCACTCTGCCGACGGTAGCGGTAGAGGCGCAGCCGTGACCCACCAGGGTGTCAACTTGTTGCCAAGTGCACCAAAAAAATCCTGACACTCGGCAATTCGAGGATCAGGTATCGGCAGACCATCTCCAGACTGCGAAATCAGGCTACGGCCAGTAACTCGCGGTTTTCGGGTGCGGTCATGAGCACATTCTCATGTCTTGCAGGGCGCTCAATGCCAACCTTCTTCATCCTGTGAATCAGGGTGGTTCTCTTCAAGCCGAGCTTTACGGCTGCACCACTCGGACCTCCGATCACCCAGCCGACTGCATCGAGCGTTTGTAGGATGAGCGCACGTTCGGACTCCCTGAGCGTTGTCGGGACAATAAAGGGGGCAGCGGTTTGCGAACCCACAGCAGAGGAGGGCGCCAATTCCGACCTCGATGTGGGCAACGGGTTCGGAAGCACGCCACCGTTTGCCAGTATGACCGCGCGCTCAATAAGGTTCTGCAGCTCTCGTATGTTTCCAGGCCAAGGATATGATTTGAATGCTACGATCGTTTGCTCTGGAATGTGGTCGATCTGCTTACCCATTCTGCGGCTGAAAATATCGGTGAAGTGCGCGATGAGAGCCGGGATATCTTCCTGCCTTTCCCGAAGAGGCGGCAGGGCAATCGGGAAAACGTTCAGGCGGTAGTACAGATCAGTGCGGAATTCGTTCCGCGCCACCATTGCCGCTAGATCTCGGTTGGTGGCGGCGACCAGACGAACATCGACCTGATGGGTCCGGCCGCTTCCCAGGCGCTCGAACTCCTGCTCCTGCAAAACGCGCAGCAGCTTTGGTTGCAAAGCCGCTGGAATGTCGCCGACCTCATCCAGAAACAGCGTACCTTTGTCTGCCAATTCGAACCGGCCAATCTTCTGGGCTATTGCGCCGGTGAACGCGCCCTTCTCATGACCAAAGAGCTCGCTCTCGAGCAGATCGAGCGGAATTGCCGCGCAATTCAATTTGATGAACGGCCGCCCGCAGCGCGGGCTGAGGTTGTGGATTGCGCGCGCAATCAACTCCTTGCCGGTCCCGGTTTCTCCTTCGACCAATACTGTTGACTGAGTTGGAGCTACACGCTCGACTTTCTCGAGCACTGCTTCCAATGCCGGACTGCTCCCGATGATCTGCTCAAACCTGCGCTCATTGATATCCAGTTCTATCGGCTTAAAGCTTACGGATGTTGCCACAACTACCTCCTGGCTATTAGCACCAAGCCTACATTTCGAGAGCTGCCTTAACGCGTTCCAAAAGCACATCATCACTGAATGGTTTTGCCAAGAACTCCACTGCGCCTGCTCGCATTACCTGCAATCGCATGTTGGCGTCTCCATGAGCCGTGATGAAGATGGTCGGGATGCGACAATGCTCAAATTTCAACCTGGCCTGCAGGTCCAAGCCGGACATTCCCGGCATGCGAATGTCGGCGATCAAGCATCCTGTTTCGTGTTGTTGGCCCGAATTTAGGAACTCCTCTGCTGAGGCAAACACTTCGGCAGGCAGGCCGGCCGCCTTCATCAGCCCCCGCAAAGCACTCCGGAGTGCAGCATCGTCATCGACAATCGCAACGAGTTTCGTCTTAGGCTGAATTGCCATGGCCTCAAATTACTGCCGGCCAGACAAGTGTGCAATCATGCCTTCGTTAGCCAAACTCATACGTTCGTATAGGTCCCCTTGTACGCACGTACACCGGCGCGGAGACGCGGGCTCTGGGAAGGAAACACGCGTAAGCAAAGATCAAGAGCATCCAAAGAGAGCTGATTGTGGAGTTCTTCCAGGCGTGAAACTACACAGATATATCCGCAAGAGGTGCGATTATTTACCCGTCGGCAGCCTTAACTTATCAGCCATCCTGACTAACTCGGCTAACGACTCAGCTTGCATCTTTTTCATGACGTGTCCCCGATGGATCTTCACAGTGACTTCGCTGGTTCCGAGTTCCGAGGCGGCCTGTTTGTTGAGCATCCCGGTGACCACCAACTGCATAACCTCGCGCTCTCTCGGGGTAAGTTCGTCATAGCGCTTTCGCAGCTCAGCCACTTCGCTGTGCTGTTGGCGATGAATCCGGTCGCGTTCGAGTGCCTGCTGGACAGCATCCAGCAGGTCCTGATCATGAAACGGTTTCGTCAGAAACTCCACCGCGCCGGATTTCATCGCTTTGACCGACATTGGGATGTTTCCGTGCGCTGTAACAAAAATGATCGGAATCTGCACACCCGCGTCTGCTAATTGGCGCTGGAAATCAAGGCCGCTTAGACCGGGTAGCCGCACGTCGAGAACGAGGCAACTGGGCCCCTCGGCGATGCGCCGGGACAGGAACTCTTGGGCGCTGCCGAACGACTCTGAGTGCAGACCCACGGATTTCAGAAGTCCCTGAATTGAACGCCGAATGGACAGATCGTCATCGATGACGAAAACCGTTGATGCGGACATCCCCATAACACCCACCACCCGATCCCCCAGCAGGAGCGGATAACCGGCAAATAACACCATCTTCTCCCGCAGTTGCAGGATCGGGAACGGCGGGATAATACCAAACGACAGTCCAATAAAGAAGTCTGCAACAGGGATTGTCAGCAATTGCTTAGATAATCTCGCTACTCTGCTGAGTCGTCTGCGGTGCCATACTGGGTTGCGAATCTGATTTCAGAATGCAGTACTGTCGCGCCCTTTGGGGCAAGAGTAACCGCGCCGTGACAATTGTCCCAGCGATCAGGTAAACAACGGTAACGCAAGTCCACATCAACGCACCTGCGCATTGCTGGTCTTCGAGCGCGGAGAGGTTGAACGGCTGTAATGAGGAGGAATAAACCGGGTACACCACGCGATCGCAAAAGACAAGAAATCCGGAAAGGATGTCGCATGGTAATGTGGCGAAGAAAAGATACAAGATGATCGACCACTCTGGCCATTTCGAGACCGTCGGCCCGGGCTGGACGACTGGCCACCAGAAAAGAAGTCCGGTTGCCAGGAACGATACGTGCTCAACTCCATGCCACACTCCCGAGTGCAGCGCGAGCATAAAAACAGCCGGGATGTGCCATCCGATAAGTGTGCCAGCCGCTCCAAACCAGCAAACTGCAGGGTGCGCCAGCGCGTTGCCCAACTGCCTTATTTGTGGACAGTGGCGCAGCGGAATAATGAACAATTGCATGACTCGCTGCGGTAACCCTTGCAGCAACGGCTCAACAGGCGCACCGAGCCAGATCAGGGGAGGAGCGATCGTCATGAGGAGCAGATGTTGGACCATGTGGGCGGTCAGCAATTTGTGATCGAGTTCCGCGACAGGTGAAGCGAACGCAGCCCAGATAACGAACAATCCGATAAGAAAACTGGCCGCTCGCCAACCCTCAATCGTGCCCAGGGGAAGGCTGCGAATACGAACCCATCCACGCACATAGACCAACGCCGAGATAATCAAAGCTGCGGAAACCAAAAATGATTCGAAAGCGGCGTGATGTGTATGCGGCATCAATTTTCCTCCTATTGTTGAGCGTGGCGAGCTTTCTGGTCGCTATCGCCAAGTGCTATGTCGCGTGCTGCATCGCGCGCGGGGGCTTGCCCCGCCGGATGTAAGGTTTCGAGAAATGACACGAGCGCCGTGGTTTCCGCAGGACTCAAGTTCTTTCCGTAGGCGGGCATGTTGCCGCCGCCTTGAATCACTTGCCGGATGAGCTGGTCGTGTGTCAGTCGAACGGCGACACTGTCCAGGGCCGGGCCCCTCTGTCCACCGGTATTGCCAAGGGAGTGGCAGTTGCGGCACTGCTTTACCTGAAATACCAACGCGCCCTGACGTTGCAGTGCGGTTGTGCCGTGTATGAACTGATCGGGGATGGCATCACCGCTCCACGCATTCATGTGCGGACTCCACGGCGTGTATTGAGCTAGGTGGGTAAAGGTGCCGAGTGTGATTGCAGTCAGCAGGATTGTGAGAACCGCAATCGGCCTTCGCTTCCAGCTCTTTTCTCCTTCGCCGGAAAGAAACGGCAAGAGGATCAGGGCAAGAATGACCAACGCGGGACCGATGAGAAGGAACGGCGTCTCCATCGACGGAGGGAGCAGCGAGAGCAGAGCGTAAAGCCACAGGAAAAAGTAATCGGGCTTGGGAGCAGTCTGGATAATTGTCGGATCGGGCTGCCCGGTTGGCCCAAATGGGCCGAAGTAGAAAGCGCATGCGGCAATGGCCAGGACGATAAACCCCGCGAAGAACAAATCTTTCCAAACCGCATACGGAACAAACGGCGCACCTTGTTGCTTCGTCAATGCGTGATACTCGCGTTCATAGGTGGCTCGCTTTACAATGCGCCCCGGCATTGGCCATTCGTTGATGCCCAGCTTCAGCACCATCAACAGATGAAGGCCCACGAACGCAATCAGCAGTCCCGGAATCACAAAGACATGCAGGGCGAAGAATCGGGATAGGGTTGCACCGGCGATGATCGGGCCGCCCAGCATCAACTTTACGGTTGCGGGCCCGATGATGGGAACTCGGCTAGCGATCGACGCGCCGATCCCAAGCCCCCAATATGCGTCCTGATCGAAGCGCAGCACCTGCCCGGTGAAGGCCATGCCCAGAGTCATCAGTAAGAGGAAAACGCCGACGATCCAGGTAAGTTCACGGGGGAACTTGTAGGCGCCGAACAGAAAAACCTGCACCATGTGAATCAGGACAATCGCCACCATGAAGTTGGAGCCCCACCCATGCACGGCGCGGATAAACCAGCCGAGCGTCACATCATGGTTCAGGGCCTGGAGACTGCTCCATGCTTCGCCGGCCGAAGGTACGTAAATGAACGCCAGGAGAATTCCAGTGACAAGTTGGAGAAGAAATACGGTGAGCGCCGCGCTGCCGAACACGTAGAACCAGCTCGCCGTGCTCCGCGGCACGGGATGCTGAGCGGCTTCGCGAATCGGCGCGGCCAACTGCAAGCGACGGTCGAACCATTCTCCGATGTTGGCAATCATGCGCATGGCGGCTTCTCCGTAGACAGATTTGCCATCGGTGCACCCGGCGTCGGCAACTCACCAGCCTGAATAGTGAGCACACCGTTCTCGATCTTGTAGGGGTATTCGACAAGCCCGCGCTCCGGCGGGCCCGAGGCGCGCGAACCGTCGCGGTAGTAAACTCCGCCGTGGCACGGGCACATGAACAAACCGGATTGAGGAAACCAGCGAACTGGACAACCCAAGTGCATGCAGTTGACTGCAAAGACCTGGAATTGGTCCCCTTGGATGCGCCGCACCCAGCATGCAGTGTCTACGGTCTTCCCATCAGTTGGCATGACGTAAGGATTCCGGAACGTAGCCAGCCGCGTCTCACCCTCAGGAAAATCACTCGAAGGCGCGAGTGGCACCCACGAGAGGTAGCCATTTGCACGCCCACGCGTGACCGAGGAAACAAGAAAGCGCGCGACTGGCACCGCCAACACCAAAGCCGCGAATCCGTTGAACAAGATTCCCAGCTTCATGAAAAACCAACGGCGAGAAATCGTAGCGTCACTCGATTCGGCAATGACAGGTTTCGTCGACATATCTGGACTCCTAGTGCTGCGCGTAATTCGAAGCGGAATAAGGCCGCCCGGGGTTTTGCACGCGACGCGACGCGAGCCAGGCAACCACATCTGTGATCTCCTGGTCCGTCATCGGCTTTCCCGGAATGTTGCTGCGCCAGTCTGGTGCGCCCAATTCCGGCCTGCCCGTGATGACGATTGTGCGCAGTCCCTGGTCGCTGACGAGAGCCAAGAATGAATCGTTGGTGATGGCACTCCCCTTGGGCCCTCCCTGACCTCCTGGGCCGTGGCAGGATGCGCAATATGTTCCATAAACAAGTTCGCCATGTGCGGCGTTGCCCGTAGTTTTTGCCGCATAGGAAGGTGGATTGCTTCCGTCGAGAATCCCTTTTCGTGCCCATTGCGAAAATATTCCGCTCGTAATCACATCAATCTGTTTATCCGTCAGCATTCCGCCTGCGCTCTGAGCGAAAGCTGGACTCGAGGTTCCGCGTACGCCGTTTGCAATGACCTTGCGCATTGCGCTCTCGTCGACAATGGCGAGATAAACAGGATCGGCCAGCGCAATCGCTGCTCCTCCTCGTCCCTGCGCGCCGTGGCAGCCAGCACAGTTTTGTGCGTAAAGAGTGGCAAAGTCCAAGACTTGGTTCGGCGCCACAACTTCGGACCCCTTCTGAGGCTGGCCGTGGGGGGGAGAGCTACAGGCCAACAGCAGCATCATGCTCAGGGCTGCGGACGCATATAGATACCAAGCTCGCTTCACCGGCGGTCCTCGCCCTTTTCTCGTGGTGACATAATTCCCGGTGCTTCGATCCCTGCACGGATTGCGAATGTAAGGTTCTCGTACGTCGGCACAGTCGACTGACGCACAACAACGAGGCCTGCGACGACCCCGAAGGCCACTTGGGAAGCAATAAACCAGGGCCAGTCAATGTGGCTCGCAAGCAATGGGTTCAACAAGTCGAGAATTGTGTAGAGCAGCCCCGACCACAGTACTGGAGCGATAAGTCCTCCAAGTACAATGGGATGGCGTGCGAACATAGGAATCATCGCGCCATAGAGCAATCCAACCAGCATAGACACTAGGACGTGGAGACCCAGTGCGATCGCGAAACTGTCCGCATGAAATGAATACAGTTGTGCCGGCCCCCATTTCAGTGACTGTGCGTAAACTGCTGCGGCAAGGAGATTGATGGGATACCAAATACTCCCGGCCTTAAATACACCGAAGGCACAGGCCATAACAGCCATCGCTACGGCTCCCGCCAGTCCGCCCTTCAGGCCCGCCGAAACTGGGTAAGTTTTAACAGGGAGCCAGGCACGCACCTGATCCGTAATCGGAATTCGTTCGATTACGCGGCGCTCGGTGGTTATGCGGATCTCTTCTGGAACCGCGAGCACCTTTTCTTCATGCCCGTGAGGAAGAACTTCGCGAAACCAGCCGATGCAACCTGCTAGAGAAAGCACAGCGCCAAGGACGCTGACCGATACGCTTGTAACCAGGCCCGCAAACAATAAGGTGAAACCGAAGGCCAAGACAAACGGCCACGCCGTCGGCGCGGGGACTTCAATCGTGGGCGGAATACCGGGGCCTTTGCTCATTTGCTCTGTTGTCAGCGAAGTTGCCATTTCTTCTCCTCAACGCCCCAGAACGTAAACGACTGTGAAAACCACGACCCACACGGCATCGACAAAATGCCAGTACATTGAGAGCACTTCTGTGCGACGGGACTGCTCCACGCCCACACGGCCAGCCAAAGCGAAAATGGCGACAATCAAGAGCATGACCAGACCCGCCGTGACATGGAACGCGTGTAGGCCGACAAGCGAGTAATAGGTTGTCCCAAAGAGGTTCGTCGAGATCGTCAGGCCGTGTTCGTAGATGAGCCTGCGCCATTCCATCCCGGTGCCATATAAGAACAAGCCGCCTAGAGCGATGGTGAGCAGCCACAAGCCGAGAAACGCGCCCACCCTCGCGCGTTCAAGCGACTTCACGGCAAAATGAATGGTCAGGCTACTTGACCATAGGCAGATCGTGTAGAAGATTGGGATCGAGAGCACTTCGCGCGGAGTTGGTCCAGTGAGGCTCTTCCCCAAATAGTACAGATAGGCAACAACGAAAATCGTGAAGATCGCCGATTCAGCAATGATAAGACCGGCCATGGCGACCTTCCCGCGATCGGGAAGCCTCCAGATTGTAGGTGCCTGTGGGAACGGATTTGCCATCGCACTCATTATTTTTTTCCTTTATTCATAGAGGCTGTCTGGATCTTCTGGATGCTTCTGGTCCCACAGTGGGCGACGGCTCGCGACCACGGGAATGGAAGCAAAGTTATATGCGGGCGGCGGCGAACTTACCGACCATTCGAGAGTCCATGCGTCCCAGGGATCATTGCCTGCCCTGTCGCCCTTAAAATACGAGATGACGAGGTTCGCTACAAACACCAGGATGGCGATTGCCTGAATAAATGCGCCGACGCTGATGAGCAGGTTCAGAGTGTCCCAACCGCGACCGGGCTCGTAAGTGTAGATTCGGCGTGGCATCCCGAGCACTCCCGGAATGTGCATCAGATCGAAAGTCAGATGGAAGCCGATAAAGAAGAGCCAGAAATGCCATTTGCCGAGGCGCTCGCTCAACATTCTGCCAGTCATCTTTGGATACCAGTAATAGAATGCGGCGAAGATGGCAAATACAACCCCGCCTACGAGTGTGTAATGGAAGTGTGCGACAACAAAATACGACAAGCTAAGCTGCCAATCGAAGGGCGCACAGGCCAGCATGATGCCGGTAAGCCCGGCGATCAGAAACTGAAACAGGAACCCGATGCAGAACAACATCGGTGTTTTGAACTGAATCCTCCCACCCCACATCGTGCCGATCCAGTTGAAGATCTTAATTCCCGTAGGAACAGCGATCACCATACTGGTGAGTGCGAAAAAGCTGTTGGCGTACGAGCTCATTCCGATGGTGAAAATGTGGTGAGCCCACACGCTCATGCTCACAAAGCCGATGCATACGGTTGCCGCGACCATAACGGGGTATCCGAAAATCGGTTTGCGGGAAAATACGGGAATGATTTCCGACATGAAAGCAAAGCTGGGAATGATCAGGATGTACACTTCCGGGTGCCCGAAGATCCAGAAGAAATGCATCCACAGAGTGGCTGAGCCGCCTGCCTGCGTATCGAAGAAATGGCCCCCCAGATACCGATCCACCAGCAACATGATCTGTGCCGCGGATAGCGGGGTGATCGCGATCAGAACCATTCCCGACATCACGAAGTAGAGCCATGCCAGCAGGGGCATGCGGCTGAGCTTCATTCCCGGGCAGCGCAGGCACAGAATGGTCGCGATGATATTGATTGAGGTTCCAATGGTTCCAAATCCAGAAACCAGAACTGCCAGCGTCCAATAGTCTGAGCTATGACCTGGCGAAAACGCTCGCGCCGTCAGCGGTGCGTACGCCCACCATCCCACATCAGGTGCATTTCCCGCGCCGTAAAGCCCACTCCCGCCCAGGAAGCTGAAATAAAGTAGTAGTCCACCCGTAGCCGTCAGCCAGAAACTGAACGCATTCAGTCGCGGAAAGGCCATATCGCGAGTGCCGATCATCAGCGGAACCAGGTAGTTCGCAAATCCGAACAGGATGGGCATGGCCGCGAAGAAAACCATGGTTGTGCTGTGCATCGTGAACATGCGGTTGAAGACTTGCGGCGCAACAAAGTCGTTATGCGAATGCATCAACTGGATGCGAATGATGAGGGCCTCAACTCCAGCGACGAGCAGAAACAACAGACCGTAGACAATGTAGAGAATTCCCAACCGCTTGTGATCAACCGTCGTTACCCATTCGTGAAGCCTGTCGCCCCATGGCTTCTCTTGAATCTGAATGCCAGAAATAGTGATCGCATCGGATGACATAGTTGATCCCAACTTCCTCTAGCGGAGTGTCTCCATATAACTAACGACCGCATTCAGGTCCGGGTCGCTCAATTGCATGGCCGGCATCAGTGAGCCGGGCTTGATCGCGTTTGGATTCTGAACCCACACGCGGAGGTTTTCTGGTGTATTTTGGGCTGCACCGGAGGCTATAGTGGTGCGGCTCATCAAGTGTGTGAGGTCTGGACCGAAGCGCCCGTTGGCAGGTGTTCCTGCCACCGTATGACAGTTGATGCAGGCATTGCTTTCGAAAACTCGCCTGCCGCTCTCTACGCGTGCGTCCTTAACTGCAGGTTGTTGCTGTGCCTTGGCCCACGCAGCAAAATCTTCTGGACTGTCCACCGAGACACGTAGCAGCATCTTCGCGTGCTGGGTCCCACAATACTGCGCACACTGGCCGAGAAAGATTCCTGTGCGGTGCGGGTCTATCCACATTCTGTTCGGATGATTGGGAATCAGATCGGTCTTGCCCGCGAGCTCTGGGACCCAGAAACTGTGGTCCGTGTCAGCAGAAAGTAAGCTCAGAAATGTAGGGCTCGGATTCTTGGGATCGCTCACTGGAACGTGCAGCTCGTTTGCTGTAATGATCCCCAGCTTCGGGTAGCGAAACTCCCACCAGTATTGGTGTCCGATGACAGTGACCTCCGCCGCGCTCGCCGGTTCGGGAGCATCCTGAATTGCATGTATCACTCGCGCGGTTGCCAAGAACAGAACGACCACGATCAGAATCGGAATGATCGTCCACGCCATTTCAATTTGTGTGCTCCCGTAGACCTGAGCCGGTTCGCGGCCCGCATCCACAGCTCGCGCGCGGAACTTAATGACGGAGTAGACCAGTAAGGTAAACACAACGACAAAAATGATCCCGGTTATAGCAAGCACAAAGAAGGATAAGTGAGCGATTGACTTCGCCGGTGTTGATGCAGGAGTAAAGATGTTTATGGGGAAGTTGAATAACTTCGTAGGCTCGCCCACGGCAACAAGAGCAACGAACAGGAAGACAAGGAGCGTAAGCTTCCGTACGGTAAAAAAATTCGAAAATTTCATTCGCCGCATCAACTTTTTCTTCTTCCGGTTCGATGTCACACGTTTTTCATCGAGTATGTTTCGGCGGCTGCTCCCAGTTGGGCTCTATCTATCTGACCGAGAGCAGCCAGCGTTTCCGCAACTCGGTTAGATCTGGCGTATGTTTGCTTCTACCGTATCCACCACCTCATCGACGTGTTGAGAGAGCACGAGCTTGGTCATCGTGATCCCGAACCCCATCACCTGATCGGCGGAGATATGAGATGGCATCGAAAGCGCGTTCGGATCGGTTACTACATCAATCAGCGCGGGGCCAGAGTGGTTCAATCCCTCTTCCAAGCCCGAAGCTATGTCGGCGGGATTCTCAACACGGACTCCCTTGATGCCAATTGCTTCCGCCAGTTTGGCGAAGTTGGGATTCTTCAGGTCGGTTTGCCAGGCAGGCAAACCTACCACTTCCATCTCCAACCTGATCATGCCAAGGGCGCCGTTATCGAACACGACAATTTTGATAGGCAAGTCGTACTGTGTGACGGTCAGCAGGTCGCCCATCAGCATGGCAAAGCCACCGTCTCCGGACATGGAGATGACTTGACGGTCTGGATAGCACAACTGGGCACCGATGGCTTGGGGCAGGGCATTGGCCATGGAGCCGTGCGTGAAGGAACCGATCAGCCGCCGATGCTTCGCCGGTTGCAAGTAACGCGATGACCATACGTTGCACATCCCCGTATCGGCTGTAAAGATGGCATCTTTCGCGGCGAGCTGGCTCAGTGTTGCTGCGACAGGCTCGGGATGTATAGGGCGGCGCTTGCCGACGTGGTCAACATAGACATTCAGCTTGCGAAGACCGTCCCGATGTTTCCGCAACATGGCATCCAGAAATGACCGATCGGTCTTGGGAGCGAGCATCGGCAGTACAGCCTGAAGAGTTTCGCGGACATCTCCGCAAAGTCCCAGGTCGAGTTTGCAACGCCGTCCGAGGTGTTCGGGCCTGATGTCCAGTTGCACGATCTTGGGCTTGCTCGGCAGGAACTTGTCATAGGGAAAATCCGTTCCCAGCAGGACCAGCAGATCACATTCGTGCATGGCTTCATAGGCTGCGCCGTAGCCCAGGAGTCCGGTCATTCCCACCTCGAAAGGGTTGTCATAGCCAATGAACGACTTGCCGCGATAGGCATATCCCACCGGCGCTTTCAGATTGTCAGCGAGCGCCACCACTTCGTCGTGCGCTTTGGCGCAGCCACTTCCGCAGAACAGCGTCACTCTCTTTGCCGCGGTGAGCATCTCGACAAATTGCGCGGTGTCGCCATCGCAGGGCCGTACTGCGGGTCTATGCTTCAGCAGGAACCGGGTAGAGCCGTCAACGGGCGTTTCCATTCCCCCCACATCACCTGGCAATACGATCACACCCACGCCACCGCGAGTGATCGCGGTCTGCATAGCACTGTGCAGGACGCGCGGCACCTGCTTTGGGTTAGAAATCAACTCACAGTAGTGGCTGCACTCCTTGAAGAGGATTTCCGGATGCGTCTCCTGGAAATATCCGGTGCCAATCTCAGTCGTGGGAATATGCGAGGCAATGGCAAGGACCGGAGCCATGCTGCGATGGGCGTCAAAGAGCCCGTTGATCAGGTGGAGATTTCCCGGCCCACAACTGCCGGCACAAGCGGCCAGCTTGCCGCTCAGTTGCGCTTCTGCGCCGGCAGCGAATGCTCCGGCTTCTTCATTCCGGACGTGGATCCACTGCAACTTCCCATTGCGGCGGATCGCGTCCGTAACCGGATTGAGGCTGTCTCCGACAACGCCGTACACCCGTTCGACACCTGCTTCGACTAATCTGCTTACTATTTCATCAGCCACTCGATATGCCATACTCTGATCCTTTTTAGCTCTTCTCTGTCCAGTGATTCGGTTACTGTTGTGCCGCATGGGGCCGAGCCGCGCGCCCGGTCTCTCGCAGAAACAGCGTCACGACGATCGCAGCAATGCAGCAAAGAATCCAAAACCAGCCGCCGTTGTGAATACGTGCGGTGGGGTCGGCTGTAGTTCCTATGTTCTTTCCAATCAGATTTGCGTAAATTGGTCCACATACGGCGGTAATGGCGAACACAAGGAAATTGATGCCGCCGGTTGCGCTGCCCTTTACATTGTCAGGGTTGGCTTCTTTTATCGTGCTATACGGAATCATTGCGGCGCTGGAAGCAACCCCCAAGATAAACAGGCCGACTGTGCCGGGCAGGAGCGACGGTAAGAACGCGATCTGGGCGAGCGCAAGCGCCATAACGGCAGCCCCCCCGACAATTACCGGCTTGCGGCGTCCGATGAAGTCCGACAACCAACCCAGTAGTGGGCATCCGACCACCCAGCCCAGAGGCACCATTGCAGCCGCAGTCACGGCCCCGTGATAGCTCAACCGAAAATCTTTCTGAAAAGTAGCCACTCCCCAGATCATGTCGCCGATCGTTGTAGGCGCGAACAAGAGGCCTGCGACGATGCCGCACAAGTACGACTGAGGATTGGAGGAAACAACCTTGTATGGCTCAATGATTGATACTCTCTTTGCCTCGGGCCCGAGGTTCTCCCGAGGCGTGACCAGGAAAAGCGCAACGGCGGTCCCGAGGCAAAGTACCGCTAGTCCGATCCAGACCACATGAACACTCAGGCCGCGCTCGATCATCGGTCCGACCGCGAACTGTCCCGCCGCGCCGCCGAGCATGCCAATGCACTGGGTGGCGCCCACCGCCGTAGCCAGGTAACGAGGCGGAAAACCGTGCACAGCGAGATATACAGCCCCGGTAAACGCAAACGCCGAGCCTGCCCCCTGCAACAGGCGGCCGACATCGCCTGCAACGACAGCCGGCACACTGAACAGCAGACATCCGATCGCCAGTGCAGCAGCTCCGGCGGGAATGGTGCGCTTCGCACCTAAGGTGGTCAAGAGCCGCCCCCGCAACCAGGCTCATGGTCGAGTAAGTGTAGTAGTAGATGGCGAGAATGGAACTTACGCCCAGCACTGTCGTACGGAACGCAGTCGCCAACTGCGGAACCATGACCGACGGCGACGATCGCACGGCGTATTCAAGAAAATAAAACACCACCGCGAAAAACCACGCGACGACAAACAACCGCGCCGGGGACTGTTTCGTTTGTGGCTGGGATGGAGGCGCGCTCTTTAGCGAGGCTTCCGGCCGGGGCCAACTGTTTGCTGCCATGCTTTCCTCCTTAGCGATTGAGCGAGTCTGATCAAGCGTTCAAGAATGAGCCGAGGTCAGGAACAACATCGATACAGCTCCGGTTCACAGCCGCAAGTTCGAGTCGACGACTTTGAGTGTTGGCAGAGCATTTCCGTTGCCCTTGCAGAGTTGGGAAAGTTCGAGGGCACGTTGAGGAAGGGCGCGAACAGTGTTGCGGATGCGCGGGGGGCTGTACGCGTATTTGACGCGACTCGCGTCACGATATTGACACCGTGTCGAAAGATGGACACGGAAAGGGTTTTGAATCTGTTTGCCAGCCTGGCGCAGCAGTTAAATTTCGCCTGCCGGGCGCCGGTTCTGCTCGGCAATTGCTGAAAAGTCCAGATCTCATTTCGCCAGCAGCTATTTGCGATTTCAAGCTTGATTAAGAATGGTTCCCGAATTGCGCTGGAGCTACCGCGGTTTTCGGGACGTGCGAAGCCGATGGCGCGGAACTTACGCACTGCCCGGACCAACATTCGCGAGTGGACGCTTCGCGAGATAGCTGAAATAAGCAGGCGTCCTGATAAGAAGCCGAGCTCATGCAACCGGGACAACAGGAGAACTGAAAGATGGCAACATCAAAGATACCGCCTACGCCAGCAGCAAGCACGGCATCCAAGAAACCTTTTTTGCAGGAGAAAGAACTGCCCGCTGCGAACATTGATTTCTACGAGCTCGCCGGTACCCTGCCGGAAGAAGAACTCGCGGTCCTGAAACAGGTACGCACGTTCATGCAGACCAAGGTCGCACCCATCATTACGAAGTACTGGGTCGAGGATTCGTTTCCGTTTGAACTGCTGCCGGGGATTAAGGAGCTCAAAATCGGCGGCGTTGGCATGGAAGGCTACGGCTGCAGAGGCGGTGGCAGGTTGCTAGCCGGCTTGGTTGCGATGGAGATGGCACGCTTTGATGCCTCAATCGCGACATTCTTCGGTGTGCACAGCGGCCTGGCAATGTCTTCCATCTACTTCGGTGGATCGGAAGAGCAAAAACAGAAGTGGCTTCCGCCGATGGCGCGCATGGAAAAGATCGGCTGCTTCGGCCTTACCGAACCGCTGGTTGGTTCCGGAGCCGCCGGCGGCCTTCTAACGACGGCGAAGCGTGAGGGCGACGCCTGGATCATCAACGGCCAGAAGAAATGGATCGGCAACGCCCCGTGGTGCGACATCTCGATCATCTGGGCGCGCGACCTTGGCGACAATCAGGTAAAGGGATTCATCGTGGAGAACAAGACCACGCCTGGCTTCAAGGTCGAAAAGATCCAGAACAAGATTGCACTTAAGGTAGTTCAGAACGGCCTGATCACGATGGAGAGCTGCCGGGTGCCGGAGGAGAACCGTCTTCAAGTAGATAAATCGTGGCGCGACACTGCCAAGGTCTTGCGCGGTACCCGCTATTTTGTCGGCTGGGAAGCGACGGGATGCGCGATGGGGGCCTACGAGAATGCGCTCAAGTACGCCCAGGAGCGCTTGCAGTTTGGCAGGCCGATCGGTTCGTTTCAGCTCATCCAGGATCTCCTCGCCAGGATGCTCGCCAATATTACCGCTTCGCAGTGCCTAGTAGCTCGCATGGCCCAACTGGAGGCCGAAGGAAAGATGACGGACGCGCATGCGGCACTCTCGAAAGCGTTCTGCACGGCCAAGTGCCGCGAGACGGTCGCGTGGGCACGAGAGGTGTTGGGCGGTAACGGCATCGTGGCCGACTACAACGTGGGACGCTTCTTTGCAGACGCCGAAGCGCTGTACTCCTACGAGGGCACATACCAGGTGCAGAATCTGATTGTTGGCAAAGCCGTAACGGGTTTCAGCGCCTTTTTGTAACGCTCTTGTCGACGAGGCGCGAGTAACTCGCTGGTAATGGCGGTTTGGGGTACCTGCCGATGATTCATACACATTCGTTAGGCTGGGCGGCTCGATACTGGCCAGAACGGACAGCGTTTGCTTCAGGCGGAAGGCGCTCGACTTTTGGTGAGCTTCACGATCGTGTTGGAATCATCGTCGCGGCGCTGAGCAGAGATGGTTTTGTCGCCGGGGACCGGCTGGCAATTCTCCTCCCGAATGAATCCGAGTACATCGAACTGGTATATGCGTGTGCCTGGCTGGGAGTAATCGCGGTCCCATTGAACACACGGCTCTCGACGACAGAAATCGATCACGTGCTTGCTGACGCAAGCCCGCGAGGTTTGATTCGGCACTCGTCACTGCCGGTCCCGACGGTGCAGCTTTCCTGGCAGCTGGTACTCGACGAGCAACCCTGGGATCTTCGCGACGACTCCCCTCCTGACAGTATTTATGACCCGGAGGCGATTCTGGCTCTCGTCTACACCAGTGGCACCACTGGCCGACCCAAGGGAGTTGTGGTAAGCCACGCGAATATCCTGGCCAACATACACAACCTCAACTACTGGATGCCTCATCCGGAAGGTGGTGTACATCTGCACGCGGCGCCGATTTTTCACATTATGGATCTTCCGTTCATCTTTGCTGCGCCTGCCGTCGGCTTCTGCCAGGTCACGATTCCGAAGTTCAGCCCACAAAGCTTTTGCGAGACCGTCGAGCGAGAACGTGTCAGCCATACGGTATTGGTGCCGACCATGAACTGCTGCTCCAGTTCCCGGAACTTCAGCAGTACAACCTGACCAGCCTTAAGCAATTGGCATATGGCGGGTCGCCCATGGCCCAGGAATTGATTCACCAGACGAGAGAGGCTCTGCCGAATGTCAAACTTTTTCAAGGATACGGGCTGAGCGAAACGGGTTTTCTGACCGGACTGTTGGACGATGAGCACACGGAAGACAGGCTCATGTCCTGCGGGCGGCCTTGTCTCGGAGTTGACGTGCGGGTGGTAAACGAATCGGGACAAGAAGTTGAAACCGGGCAGCATGGCGAATTGGCGGCGCGAGGCGCGAATGTCATGTGCGGTTATTGGAACGATCCGGAAGAAACGGCGCGCGTGTTCCGGGAGGGGATGTTTCTGACGGGAGACATTGGTTATCAGGATGCGCGCGGGTACTTGTACATCCTTGACCGCCTGAAAGACATGATTGTCACGGGTGGAGAGAATGTCTACTCGGGTGAGGTGGAGGCGGTGCTCTATGAACATCCCGCGGTTCGTGAAGCGGCGGTCTTCGGAATACCCGATCGACAGTGGGGCGAACTCGTGGTGGCTTTCATTGTGCTGAAGGATGGGAAATGTCTCAGCGCGAACGATTTGATCGCCCATTGCCGGCGGTCACTGGCCAATTACAAGATTCCACGCCGCATAGAGTTCTCGAAGGACGAGCTACCGAAGAGCGGTTCCGGCAAGGTACTCAAAAGGATTTTGCGTGAGCGCTTTTGGACTCATCAGGAACGGGCCGTAAGTTGACGAAGGTATTCGAATTCATTGGTGAGGTCAGCCTCTTTGGCTTTCGGGTCATCACCGACCTGTTTCGTCGTCCTTTTGAGATGGAACAACTCGGGCTGCAACTGGCGGAGATCGGCTCTCAGTCCGTGCCTCTAATTGTTGCTTCCGGGTTCGCGCTGGGTGCTGTGATGACATTTCACACTCGGAGCACGCTAGTTACGTTCGGTGCGACAGCGGAGATTCCGACGGTGCAATCCCTTGCGTTCTTTGTTGAAATCGGACCATTAGTTGCCGGGTTGCTCCTCGCCGGCCGCGTCGGCTCCGGCATAGGAGCCGTTTTGGCCAACATGAGGGTCACAGAACAGGTTGACGCGATCGAATCCCTCTCTGTCGATTCCTTTAAATTCTTGGTCGTGCCGCGTGTCCTGGCCTGCGTAATTGCTCTGCCGCTCCTGACATTGTTCATGGATTTCTCTGGGCTTTTGGCGGGCTTTGTTGCCGAACACGCAGCATCACAAATCTCATTTCGCCTTTACATCACGCGTGCTTTCGATTTTATGAATTGGGCGAATTTTATTCCCCCAACTCTTAAAACGGCTGTTTTCGGATTCCTGATCGGAACGGTCTCGTCCTACTTTGGCTACACCACGAATGAAGGCGCGCTAGGCGTCGGAAAGGCTGCAACCAATTCTGTGGTCCTGTCCTCTCTGTTGATCATTGCGTCCGATGTAGTGCTGGTCAAGTGCATTGCCTTTGCTTTTCCAGGAACCGCGTTATGACCCCTGATAGCCATATAGCCGTATCTTTGGAGCGGGTTTCAAAATCGTTTGGAAGCAAGGAGGTTCTGCATGACGTCTCGTTCCAAGTCGCTGCCGGTGAGGCCCTCTGCATTCTTGGTCGAAGCGGAACAGGAAAAAGCGTGACGCTGAAACTGATCATTGCTCTCTTGCGGCCGGATGCAGGCAAAATCTGGATCGACAAGGACGAGATTACGACCTTGAAAACAGAGGATCTCTCCCGCGTCCGTCGAAAGATGGGATTTCTCTTTCAGGATGCCGCCCTGTTCGATTCCCTAACCCTCTATGAAAATCTAGCGCTCCCAATGCTTCGCTTGACGAACAAATCGCGGGATGAAGTTGACTCCGACGTGGACAAGGTGCTCCGCGAGGTTGGATTGGCCGCCGATAAGAAGACGATGCCTTCGGAGCTTTCTGGAGGGATGCGCAAGCGTGCCGGGCTGGCGCGTGCATTAGTGCTCGAGCCAAAGATTCTGCTTGCAGATGAACCCAGCAGCGGTTTGGACCGCATCACGGCATCGGAAATCGACGAGTTGCTGCTGCGACAGAAGGCGGAGCGCCATACGACCGTTATCGTCGTTACCCATGATGTGCACGGCGCCAGGCGCGTAGGGGACCGCTTCGCGGTATTCGATAAGGGGCATCTGGTGGCCCATGGGAATGCCGCTGAGGTTGAGAGGAGCGATAACGAAACCGCTCGCCAGCTTATAACTGTCCCATGCTGAGATTGAGCGCGCGATAACGAAACTGCTCGCGAACTTAGCGCGGAGCATAACAATATGATGGCGAATCGTAATTTCCTTGTCGGGATGTTCGTTGTGGGCGGACTGGCGCTCCTTACGGTGGGAATATTTCTCATAGGGAACCAGCAAGGAGAATTCACACGGCACGTTGAGTTCTATACGCAGTTTAAGGATCTGAGCGGGCTCACGAAGGGTTCCAAGGTGAAAGTTGCGGGAATGGATGCCGGACAAGTTGTTGACGTGGGTGTGCCTGATAATCCCGCCTCGGGCTTTCGCGTCAAGTTGCAAATCAACGAAAGACTGCGCGGGCTGGTGCGCACTGATTCCATCGCTACGATTGCCACCGAAGGAGTGGTTGGCGGGACCTATCTGCTCGTTCGCCCCGGAAGTCCGCAGGCACAGGCCGCGGCTCCCCTTTCTACGCTTCAGAGCCAGGAACCGATTGACATCTCTAAGCTACTCGAACGCGGTCTGGTGCTGCTCAAAGATGCAGATACAAACGTGAATCAGATTGGTGCGAAAGTTAATGGGACATTGGATGGAGTCAACACCACAGTCGCGAATGTCGACGATATTGTCGTTGGAATAAAGCAGGGCCGCGGCCCGGCCGGCATGCTGGTTAAGGACGAGACCGAGGCGTCGAACATCCGACAGTCGGTCACAAATGTGAAGCACGCGACGGCTACTCTCGATCAGGCATCAGGCCGCGTCGACTCGATAACAGCAGATATTCAGTCTCGCAGTTTGCCAAAAAAAGTTGACGAGACCATCAGTTCTGCCAAAGAGGCAGCGGCGAGCATCAACGACAGTTCGAAGCAGATCCACCAGACGATTGCGGAAGCAACGAAGCCGGATAAGCAGGGAGTTGATGCGGGCACGAATATAAGAGAGACACTATCAAACTTCAATGCGGCCAGCGCCAACATGTCCGAAGATGGGGAAGCGCTGAAACACAACTTCCTCCTGCGGGGTTACTTTCGCCATCGCGGCTACTACAGCCTGACCAACCTATCGCCCGACAGCTATAGAAAAGACCGCATATTCACCAATCCAGCAAACGAGCGGGCATGGTTGTCCGCAACAGAGCTTTTCAGAAGAGAAGGCAAATCGGAGGCGTTGTCCGCCGAAGGGAAGAACCTGTTGAATGCCGCGATGGACAAATTTGGCGAGTCGGTTTTCGACCGTCCAATTGTCGTCGAAGGATATTCGAATGGGGCTAACCCGGCGAATGATTCAGTGTCATTGTCCAGGCACCGCGCCATTTTGGTTCGGGAATATCTGCAGAGTAAGTTCCAGCTTTACCCGAGTAACTTAGGAATCGTCCCCATGAAAAGCTCTCCTCCGAATGGGCTCGGGCATTCGGAATGGGATGGGATCTGCTTAGTTTTCTTGAGACTGCAGCAATGAGAAAGTTGGGACACGGCAGGTCCCAAATGGTCAGACGGCAGCAAACCGCAAAGATATCGAAGTTCTCTTTGAGGGATTGCCTGAACCCATCGATCTGGATCTCGACCTTGCGAACCGGATGATGTACTGGACCGACCGAGGCGACCCGCCGCGGGGCAACACAGTGAATCGCGCTCCCATGGATGCAGCACCCGGAAGACGGACGGATCCGGAAATTATCTTTAACCACCTGATGGAAGGGATCGGTTTGTCGCTTGACTTGAAAAATGGGCGCATGTTCTTGACCGATTTGGCTGGTACGGTTTACAGCGCGAATCTGGATGGATCGAATAAAAAAGCGTTGCTCATTGCGCAAGGGAACTTATCTGGAATCGCATACGTAGAACTTCCTGCCATCGAGCAGGTGATCGGCCGCGCTAGTTAGTAAGGAGAGAGTGATGGGTTCGACAGCTTCCGCTCTGAAACTTGAGAACGTTCTCTACGAGAAAAAGGGGCCAATCGCCTATGTGACAATCAATCGGCCCAAGGTGCTCAATGCGCTGAGCAAAGCGACACTGGTCGAGTTGAATGCCGCATTTGAGGAGGCGCAGAACGATTCCGAGGTGCGAGGTGTAATTCTGACCGGCGCCGGCGACAAATCCTTCGCGGCGGGTGCGGATGTCAGTGAAATAGTCAATGACACAGCTCTCCAGGCAGAGGAGAGCACTCGCTTCGGGCAATCCGTCACGATCCTGATCGAAAATCTCGGTAAGCCCGTGATAGCCGCCGTGAACGGCTTTGCCCTTGGCGGTGGGTGTGAACTGGCGATGGCTTGCACCATTCGGATCGCTGCCGAATCTGCGAAGTTTGGCCAGCCGGAAGTGAAGTTGGGGATCATGCCCGGATTTGGCGGCTCGCAACGCCTTCCGCTCCTCGTGGGTAAGGGCAGGGCTCTGCAAATCATTCTGTCGGGCAACCCTATCAATGCACAGGAAGCGTATCGGATTGGCCTTGTGAACGAGATCGTTCCGAATACCAATCTGATCGCACGAGCCGAAGCAATCTTGAACGAGATCAATGCCAACGCGCCGGTAGGCGTGAGGTTCTCCATTGACGCGGTGAACAAGGAGATGAATACGAGCATTGAGGAAGGCTTGCGCATCGAAGCCTCGCTTTTTGCGATTTGTGCCGCGACCGAGGACAAGAAGGAAGGTACATCTGCGTTTTTGGCGAAACGCACACCGAAGTTTCAGGGGCGATGAAGGCCGCATTGGTAAATACGATTGCAGGCGAGCGGGTTGTTCCGAGGCAAACTCAGCCGCATGGAGTTTTGGATAAGGGAGGCAACACGTGGGAACTGACAGTATTTTTTCGGGATTGAAAGTGGTGGACTTGGCGAGTTTCATCGCGGGCCCTGGAGCGGCGACGATCCTGTCGGACTTCGGGGCGGAGGTTATTAAAGTCGAGCCGCCGGGGATCGGGGATCCATATCGATACTTGTATCAGACTCCGCCGATGCCAAGGTTGAAAGAGAACTACACTTGGCAGCTCACGAATCGTAACAAGAAAAGCCTCGTCCTTGACCTGAAAAACTCGCAGGCGGAAGAGGTTGTTAGCCGGTTGGTCCGCTGGGCCGATGTTCTGGTGACAAATTTTCCTCCGCGTGTAAGGAAGGGCCTCAAACTGAACTATGAGGATGTGGCTCCGCTCAATCCACGGCTGATCTACGCGGATATTACAGGATATGGCGAAGTTGGCCCGGAAGCGGACAAGCCCGGATTCGATATCACCGCTTATTGGGCGCGCTCGGGACTGATGCAATTCACGCGAGACGCTTCGAGTCCGCCGGCGATTCCGGTCCCCGGTATTGGTGACCATGCAACAGCGGTTTCACTCTACGCTGCAATCGTAACCGGGCTTTACCGGCGGGAGCGCACGGGCAAAGGGTGCAATGTCTCCACGTCTCTGATTGCGAATGGCGCATGGGCAACTGCCGCATGGCTGCAGGCAGGTCTATTTGGCGCCAAGTTCAGCGGCGAGCTCGATCGCCATAACCCACCGAATGCTCTCGCCGGAGCGAGTTACCGCACCTCTGACGATCGTTGGCTGCTTCTCTGTTTCGTGGATGAAAATAAGGGTTGGCCCGTCTTCGCGAAGGCGATCGAGCGCGCCGACCTGCTGGAAGACGCACGCTTCGCAGATTCGAAGGGCCGCCGAGCCAATTCATCGGCGCTGGTGGCCGAACTTGATGCCTTATTCGCTACGCAGCCCCTTGCGCACTGGAAGACCATGCTCGATGGCGCACGATTGGCATATGGCGTAGTGCAAATCCCAGAAGAGATCGTTAAAGACCCACAACTCTTTGCGAATCGAATTGTCGTTCCGATCGAGGATGGCAGCACTAGCCCGAAATACACTGTGGATAGCCCGCTGACGGTTAAAGAATCACCCAAAGTGGCGCCCCGCGTGGCTCCTGGCCACGGCGAACACACGGACGAGGTACTCCTGGAAATCGGCTTTGACAAACCTGCTGTAGAGTCCCTGAGAAAGAGCGGGGCGATCCCGGCAGATCAGCAGCAGGCGGCGTAAAGTCGAAACGGAATAAAGGAATGGCTACTACAACCAGAATCGTCATTGTCGGCGGGGGATTCGGCGGGTTGGCTACCGCTAAGGCTCTCAAGAATACGCCCGCGGAAGTTATCCTCATCGATCGGGCGAACCACCACCTCTTTCAGCCATTGCTCTACCAGGTAGCAACGTCGGCGCTCACGCCCGGCCAGATTGCGACTCCAATCCGCACGATTCTTCGCAAGCAGAAGAACACCACGGTGATTCTGGGAGAAGTCACGGGAATCGACAAAGAACGCAAATGCGTCTTTGTCAGCAATGCAGATCGCGAGGGCGTGCCGATTGGGTACGAGTATCTGATCCTGGCTACGGGCGCTACTCACAGCTATTTCGGTCATAACGAATTTGCCGAGTACGCACCGGGGATGAAGAGCCTCGCGGATGCTGTGGCAAGCCGGAATAAGATTCTGGAGGCGTTTGAACAAGCCGAAGCTGAAGAAGACCCAAGCCGCCACCGGGACTTGCTCACTTTCATTCTCGTAGGCGCCGGTCCGACTGGCGTGGAGATGGCCGGTGCTCTGGCTGTGCTCGTCCGAACTACGCTGAAATCAGAGTTCCGTCGGATCGATCCGGCCTCCGCAAGAATTGTGCTCGTCGATATGTCGCCGAGGGTTCTGACTGCATTTTCGGAGAAGCTTTCCGAAGCTGCGAAACAACGACTCGAGAAATTGGGTATCGAGGTCCGGCTCGGACACAGCGTCGATCAGATCGACGGGGAAGGCATCGTGGTGGCGGGAGAGCGCATTGCGAGCAAGTCCGTTATCTGGACCGCAGGCGTGGCGCCTTCGCCCGCGGGAAAGTGGCTGAAAACTGAGACAGACCGAGCCGGGCGGGTACGAATTCAGAAGGATCTCACGGTGCCCGATCATCCCGAGATTTTTGTGGTCGGCGATACGGCATCTTTCGAGGAAAACGGCAAGCCGCTGCCCGGTGTTGCGCAGGTGGCGATGCAGCAAGGGCGCTATGCGGCAAAACTGATTCATAGCCGCGTCACGGGCACTCCCGCGCCGGGTGCATTCAGCTACTTCGACAAGGGCAGCATGGCCGTCGTCGGCAAGGGTTTTGCCGTGCTGCAAAGCGGCAAGGTGCAGGTGAGCGGGTTCGGGGCGTGGCTTACGTGGGCTTTCGTGCACCTCCAGTTTCTTGCGACATCGAGCCTCCGCCTAGCCGTCTTCTTGCAATGGGTCTGGACCTATGTAACGGGGCAGCGGGGTTCCAGGCTCATCGTGAATCACCATGGGTCGGAGCCTGCCGAACGCCAGGTCGTCAAACCGGCAGCGTAGACCATCGCAAGTGTAGCCATCAAGAGTTTGGAGGGAACTATGCCAAAAAACAAAGAGATTCGGAACGTAGCTATTGTAGGCACAGGAGTCATTGGCGCGAGCTGGGCCGCCCTGTATCTCGCGCGTGGCCTCACCGTCGTCGCGACCGACCAGCACCAAATGCGGAAGCCAACTTGCGCCGATACATTGATAACGCCTGGAAAGATCTCACAGTAATCGGACTGTCACCCAATGCGTCACGCGATCGTCTGACGTTTGCGCTTGATATGCAGCAGGCCGTATCGAATGCCGACCTCGTTCAGGAGAATGGACCGGAACGCAAGGATTTCAAGATCAAGCTCTTCGCGGATATGGACGCGGCGACACCGCCCGATTCGATCATTGCGTCGAGTTCGTCCGGGCTGACCATGAGCGTGATGCAGTCCGCCTGTAAACATCCTGAACGTTGCGTTATTGGCCATCCCTTTAATCCTCCCCACGTGATTCCTTTGGTCGAAGTGGTCGCTGGAGAAAAGACATCGCCGGAAACAGTCCAGCGGGCGATTGCGTTCTACACCTCGATCGGCAAGAAGCCGATCCATGTACGAAAAGAGGTCGTCGGCCACGTCGCGAACCGCCTTCAAGCCGCACTCTATCGTGAAGTCGTGTACCTCATCGAGCAGGGTGTGTTGGATGTCGCTGATTCGGATGCTGCCGTGTGCTGGGGCCCTGGACTGCGCTGGGGTGTCATGGGACCCAATCTCCTATTTCATCTCGCGGGCGGTCAAGCTGGGATTCAGCATTTCATGGAGCAGTTCACCGGCCCACTCGCCACCTGGTGGAAAGATCTTGGGACAATCACCGAATTCAGTCCTCAGATCAAGCAAACGATAGTTGACGGTGTACTGAAGGAAGCCGGCAACCGCTCAATCGAAGAACTCGAACGCGAACGCGACTCCATGCTGCTCGAACTGCTGGCTACGCGTTCGAAGGGGGAGAAAACTGCGAAAGCGGCGTAGTAAAGTGGCGGGGACCAGGTTCGCAGCAACAGACCCGCGGGAAATATCCTCCAGGGCTTGTCAACGCAAGGACTTGCTGGGACAGAGTTTTTGAACTCAGTAGTGTGCGAATGGTCGCTACCATAATAGCAGTCGATTCCAGGATCTCTCGGTTTCGGAGTGGCTGACTCACACACCGCCTGATCTTGTACTGTCGCACCTGAATATCGAAAAGGCTACGCTGGATAAGGTACTGAACAGCGGTGTAAATGCGTTCAGCTCTGCTCATTCGTCGCTCGATGCATTGGTAGGGCCTAAACCTGCCGTCCGATGTTCTTCTACATGTAAGTCCGATGTCTCAAGGTCACGCGCAAGCCCGAACTCCGCTTTCTTCGCTTGCACGCAACTGAACGCTCGCTGAGGAATTGGCGGAAGCGCGTGTGAGTCGAACACACCAGAGACAGGATGAACCTGCCTCTCACCGGTTTTGAAGACCGGGAGCATCACCGGACACTACTCGCTTCCGTGCGTGCAGCTTACCCGATAAACATATACCACACACAGGCGCGCCGGAAGTTGCTTTCAGTTCTTCGCGGGGTGATCTATTCTGTCAACCACCCGCTTCGGCACACATTTGTTCGGCACACCACGAAAGGACCCATGATCAGATGAAATATCTGTTCATTTTTAACGATTCTCCGTACGGCAGCCAACGCACCTATAACGGCCTGCGCTGGGCGGTCTTCCTTTCACGCAAGGCTCCAATCCGGATCTTTTTCTTCGGGGATGGCGTGACCTCGGCACTTGCCGGACTCACTCCCGCGCACGCCGACTACAATCCGCAGGAGATAATTGTCGCCATCGCCTCAATGGGCGCGGAAATCGCTGCCTGTGGCACCTGCCTGGAAGCTCGCGGCCTCATGCAGTCTCTCATTCCCGAGGTGAAGCGCGGCTCGCTGGACCTACTGAGCGATTGGGCCTCGGAGGCCGACAAGATTATCAACTTCTAAGGCGTGCACGCTCGTGCCCCGGCACAACACTAAATCTCGAACAGGGAAGCACCCTTGCGCTCCAGATTGTTTTGCTTGGCCAGGATGTCCAGATGCAGGCTTGACCAGTCGGAAAGATGCAGCTCCAGGTCGCTGTTGGCGAGATAGGTTTTCAAGTAGCCATTACACGCACGGCAGGTATCCAGCCGGAAGAGAGGCTCCTGTTCGATGGTAAAGACGGAAAGCTGGTTCTGGTCGTCGTTTCCACAGAATGGGCAGCCAATGCGACGGAATTGCCAGGTCGAACGGCAGTAGCAGCAGGCGAGCATGCGCGGCTGCCCACCTTCTGCCAGGAGTGCGAGCGGAGGCAGAGCACCGCAGACCGGGCAATATCCCCGCATCCAGTCGTCATCTTTGCGCAACTCTGCGTAGCTCTTCAGCACTGGAGTGAGAGTGTGCCTTATGGCTTCCCAGGCGAGCAAACACAGCAACCCGGAGGCGGGTGGCATGCTCCCGGCATCGCCATTTCGCACCCACTCAATGGCCGCCGTGGCGTTTTCTTCCGAAGCGTCCAGGTATTCCTGCAACGATCTGGCGGGGACAGTCAACGGCTCCGGCAATGTGTGCTTCAGTAGCTCAGCGCTGGCGGCCAGCAGCAACCGTCCGGAGGCAGACGAGTACTCGAACTCGGCGGGAACACTGTGCAGCAACGGAACTCCTTCAACGTAGCACTCGAAAACTTTTTTCCAATCAGGCGCGGAAACCGGCGGGGGCAGCATTTTCGTGAATACTTCAGTCACCGCCTGCTGAAACTCCGCGACCTTGCGGAGATAGGGATGAGACTCGATCCACCGTTCCTGAGCTGATGACATGGCCAAATTCTACTCTATGCGCAGAAGATGCTAATCCAGCATCTGCGCTCTGCAGCCCGCGATACGGATCTGCTTGAAAGGTTTTGACAAGGAAAAAGCCAGAGGAGGAGAGGAAATCCTCCCCCGGCCTGAAGGATGATACGGCGGTTAGTCGGCGGCAGCAGCGGTCTCCACCTTCTCCTCGGGCAGGATAGGCAGAAATGCAACGCCCATCCGGAAGAGGAAGATGGTCGCGGCGACCATTCCCGCGGAGATACCCCATTCGATGATGGAAGGCGTGTAGTGCAGCGGTCCGAGCTGCGGCATGGCTCCCTTCAGATCCATACCGTACACCACTGCGTTCCAGCGGTTCCAGATCACGCCCACAACCACCATCGCGCTCGCCCAGCCAAGCACCTTTGGATTCTGCCTCAGCTTGCTCACACTCAGCAGAATCAGCGGCAGCACTCCCATCAGGCCAATTTCGACCAGGAAGTCGACCCCGCGGGCTCCGCTAATGTGGCTGACTTCTCCGCGGAAGATCACGTCGCCAAGGCGTACTGTCAGGTAAATCAGCAGCGCCCAGAAGTCGAGTTTGCCCATGGAGGCAAGTTCGCTCGTGCGCAGCGTGCGCTTGTAGCCCTTTGCAATCCACATCTCAACCAGCACCATCAGCGCGATGCCGGCTGCGATCGAGGACAGCAAGTAGCAGATGGGCAAGAGCGGAGACCACCACAGGTGGCTCAACTTGTCAGGCATCAGCAGATAGAGAGAGCCCAGAGAGCTCTGGTGCATGGTAGAGAAGGTGACGGCTCCGATGGCAAGCATGATCGGCTCCTTCTTCTGTCCCTCTTTCGGCTTCAGCATGACGGCCATCGCGGCAAACACCACCGCAGCCAGCCCCGTCCACAGCAGATTGTGCGACAGGATCCAGACGAAGGCCGATACGGCGAGGACCACCCACCAATCCGAGTACTGGCTCCACATCTCGCGACACTGCTTCAATCCGAACCAGTCGAGCGGCACCGGCAGGAATTCAAGCAGCAGCACAGTGAGGTAGAAGGCAATGCACCAGGAAACTTCGAACATGGCCGAGTGTTTGGGTGCGTACATTGCCAGAGAATAGAAATGCCACGGCAATCCAAGGTCGGCCAGCAATGTGACCATGACGAAGGTGTAACTCAATAGTCCCATGAGCACAGCACTTCGCCCGACCGCGTACAGATCCTGTCTACGAAGCACGTAGATGATGCAAGCGGTGGCGAATGCACCAGCCGCAATGGCAATCCACGCAAAGTCGAAGACGATCCATAGACCCCACGCCCAAGTGTCTGAAAGCCCGGTTGAGCGACCCAGCCCGAGCGCAAAGCGCAGCAGGAAGGAAAGCGCGCCAAAGGCCATCAGGAACATCAGTATCTTGTTGAAGCCGGTAAACATGTTGCCAGGTACGGGAGCAAACTGCGGATGAGCATACTCGGCGTGTTTGGCAGAGTGCTCGGCCGCCTCCGCCCTGGCCACCTCTTCGCGACGCTTGCTGATGGCGTAGGTTCCGCCCAGCGCAGCGCCAACGCCCACCACTGCCGGTGGCACAAAGCCAAGCGCAATGGCACTCAACCGCGGGAAGGCCTCCGACTGCACCTTGGGGAATCCAATCTCCTCAAAGGGCACGCCGGCCAGGTAGAGCATGGTCGTGCCGCCAGCCTCGTGCTCTCCGTAGATGTGGTCCACGTACTTGCCGGGGGAGTTTTTGATGCGCTGTTTGGCTTCGGCCAGCAGTGCCTCCCGTTCGCCGTACTTCAGGCATCCGGCGGGGCAGGCCTTCACGCAGGCTGGCTCGTTATGTTTCGCCACCCAGCCCGCTTTCTCCTCGGCGGTCAACGCCACACCATTGTGGTATTGCGGGACTTCCCCGGAAATGCGGTCTGCACAATCCGTACACTTGCGAATGGACGGGTTGAGGGACCCCCACTCTGCGGTGGGAACGCCCCACGGACACGCCCACATGCAGTAGCGGCATCCGATGCAACGTGATTTGTCGTAGACCACCGGTCCGTCGGCGAGTTTGTGCAAGGCGGTCACCGGACAGGCTGAAGCGCATGCCGGATCCTCGCAGTGCATGCACTGCCGCTTGGCAAATATCTGGCGGAATCCGGTCGAGGAATCCGGGCTGTCCACCAGCTTGTCGGTGACGACGACATAGGTTTTCGACGAGAGCACCCGTGGCTCCTGGAAACCCAGGCTGGCCGCAGGCGTTGTGGTCTTCTCACCTGGCAGTTCGTTCCACTGCTTGCAACTGACCTGGCAGGAACGGCAGCCGATGCACTTCGTGGTATCAATTAACGTTGCCTTAGCCACGGTTCCCTCCTTCTACGCGGGTCACGTTGACTAAACACGCCTTGGTTTCCTGCGTACCTGCGCCTGGGTCCAGCGCATCGATGGTGATGTAGTTTGTGCTCGGACCGTTGTTGAGGCCCTTGAAACCCCAGTTGTATGGCATCCAGACAGTGGTGACTTCCTTGCCGTTGATCTGCAGGGCTTGCATGCGGCGTGTGACCTCGGCTTTCACCGTGATGTCACCGCGCGCCGAACTCACCTTCACCATGTCTCCGGTTTTGATGCCCAGCAGTTTCGCCAGCTTTTCCGGGAGCTCAACCACGGGTTCGGGATTGAGTTCCGAGAGCCAAGGCACGTTGCGCGTAGTAGAGCCCCCACACCAGTGCTCGGGGAGGCTGGAGGTCATCAGCACGTAAGGGAAATTCTCCTTTGTGCCGATGGGCTGCATGCCTTTTACGCGTGGGTACTTCAGGCACGGATTGTTTTGCACCTCCGCGTGAAGGGCATTGTGGGTCGGACTTTCCACCGGCTCGTAGAACTCCGGCATAGGTCCGTCCTTGGGCACATACGACGAATCGCGAGGCAGTTCCTTGTCCGCAGCTTTGGGATCGAAATCATGATAGCTGGCGGCCAGCAGACGCCCTACACCCTCGCCGTTCATGCGGAAGGCACGCTGTCCATTCGGAGTATCGGGACCGTCGGTCGGCACCGGCACGTCGGGCGTGTCAAAGCCGCTCCACTTCTTGGCTTCCGCGTCCCACCATACGAGCTTGTGCTTGGGATCGAACGGCTGTCCTTTCTCATCGCACGAAGCGCGGTTGTAAAGAATGTGCATGTTCCCTGGCCAGGTCCACGCAAAACCGGGGTAAATGCCCAGACCGCTGGGATCGGTTTTGCTGTCGCGACGCTTGGACAGGTTCTTGCCGCCCTTGAAGCAGCCAGCATAAATCCATGCGCCGCTGGAGGTGCTGCCGTCGGCCTGCAGGTCGGCAATGCCATTCACCGGCAATCCGGTCTTCAGGTCGAAGCCGCCAATCTCCTTCAGCACAGCCTCCGACATGCCGTCCTTGGGGTAGTTCCAGACGGCTGCCTTGAGCGGTTGATCCTTGGGATCGGTAGAGTCCTTGTATAGATCGCGAACTTTGCGGAAGAGCGTGTCGAGGATTTCAAGATCGCTCTTGGCCTCACCAGGTGGCTCAATGGCTTTGTAGCGCCACTGCACCATGCGTCCGGAACCAGTGATTGTGCCATCCTTCTCCATGAAGTAGGCGGCCGGCAGCAGGAAGACCTCCGTCTGAATTGTCTTGGGGTCTACTCCAGGACGATGCCAGAACGAGGCGGTCTCAGTCTCCCACAACTCATGAACCACCAGGGTTTCCAGCTTGCTCATGCCTTCAAAGGTCAGCGAGAGGTTGGCGTTGGTCACCATCGGGTTCTCGCCGATGACGTATAGCATCTTCAGGTCGCCTTTGTAGGCGCTTTCAAAGAAGCCGTATATGGTGTGATTGAGCTTAAGACTGCGCTTGGGCAACCAGCCGTAGCCGAAATCGTTCTCGGCCGTGGCGTTATCGCCAAACCATGCCTTCATGTTATTGACGAGGAACTTGGCGCGGAACGTGCCGTAATTCTTCGTCCATGCCTTAAGCGTCGGCTCATTGTGCGCCGGATAGGTCAAATAGCCGGGCAAATACCCGTTCAAGACCGCCATGTCGCAAGCGCCCTGGACGTTGGGTTCGCCGCGTAGCGCGTTCACGCCGCCACCCGGCACGCCAATGTTTCCCAGAAGCAACTGCAGAACGCCATAGCAGCGAATGTTCTGCACGCCAACGGTGTGCTGGGTCATGCCCAAGGCGTACATGATGGTTCCCGGTTTGTTGTTCACCATCGTGTCGGCGATCTTCTTGATCATCTCCACCGGAATGCCGGAGATCTGCGAACCCATCTCCAGGGTGTAGCGGCTGTAATGCTTCTTCAACTGGGCGAAGACAGAATTCGGATCATCGAGGGTTTTGGCCATTTTCGGCTTGCGATTACCGTCAAGCTGATAGCCCCAACTCTCCGTTTCATAGTGTCGCGTGGCCTCGTCGAAGCCGCTGAACAAACCATCCTCGAAACCGAACTCCTTGTGGGCGAGCATCAGTGCATTGGTATGCAGCTTGACGTAGGGCTCGTCATAGAGCTTGTTTTCGAGAATGTAGTGAATAACGGAGCCGAGGAAGGCGATATCGGAACCGGCTCGGATGCGGGCAAAGATATCCGCTGCTGCCGAAGTGCGTGTGTAACGCGGGTCAACGTGGATGATGATTGCGCCATTTTCCTGCGCCTTGCGAATCCACTTCATGGACATCACATGGTTTTCGGCAGCATTGCTGCCCTCGATCAGGAACACCTTGGAGTTCTTCAGATCGATCCAGTGGTTGTTCATGGCGCCGCGGCCAAATGTTGCCCCCAAACTGGGGACAGTGGGGCTATGTCAAAGTCTGGCCTGGTGTTCCACATTCACGGTGCCAAGCAGGCGGCTGGCTTTCGTGATCAGGTAGCACTCTTCGTTCGTGTTCTGTGCCGCGCCTAGAAAGGCGATGGCATCCGTTCGATTGGCGACCAGCTCTTTGCCGCCGTCCATCTCCGTGGCCTTCCAGTGCTGGTCACGGGTATCCTTCAACTTGCGGGCAATGCGGGTGTAAGCCTCGTCCCAGCTGATCTCCTGCCACTCGGTGCCGCCCGGCGCACGATACATCGGCTTCTTCAGGCGCTGCGACGAGTTCGGAACGGCCGACATCGCTGCGCCCTTGCTGCATAGCGACCCCTGATTGATGACATGATCCGGATCGCCTTCCAGATTGATCAGCTTGCCGTCCTTGACGTGGCAGATCATGCCACAGCCACAGGAACAGAAATTACAGGCAGAGGTAAACTCGGCGGTGCCGCTGAGCTTCATTCCTCGCGTCGCGGCATACACCTGCTGCACGTTCACGCCGAGATCCGTCAATGCCAGTCCGGCGCCCGCTCCAGCAGTAATCTTCAGCCACTGTCGTCGATTCATGCTCATTGAAGTTTCTCCCTTTGAGCTGTCAGCAACCAGAAGACGAGAGGCGGAGCCAGCCCGGCCAGCATTATTGGGCGGTATCGTACAAAGTTCAGTGGCGCACCTCACCGGCCATTGTGACGTATGCTACCGGGTTGCCTTTTCTGGAGAGCTTATGTTGAGAGCGGCGTGCCTGAAACGAGCCTGTCTGCCCCGGAATAGATGACGAAGCGCCGCCCGCGCAGGAATCCAATGAAGGTAATACCGAACTCCCGGGCCAGATTCACCGCGAGATCTGAGGGAGCCGATACACAAGCAAGAATGGCGATACCGGCGACAAGGGCCTTCTGCACGATCTCAAAGCCGCCTCGTCCGCTGACCAGGAGGAGCGAGTTGCGCAACGGTACCAGATCATTGGCCAGTGCCCAACCAATCACTTTGTCCACCGCATTGTGGCGGCCTATATCCTCGCGAAGAACCAGCAACTCGCCGGTGAGGCTGAACAGCCCGGCGGCGTGTAGGGCGCCGGTGCGGCTAAAGAGCTGTTGCGCAGCGCGGAGTCTATCGGGCAGGCAGCAGAGCAGTTCGGGGTCGACAGCGCACTCAGGGTTGGGAGGCTCGATGCAACGCACGCGCACGGCATCGATCGAAGCCTTGCCGCAGATTCCGCAACTCGAAGCAGTGTAGAAGTTGCGGCGGGCAGCTTCAGAATCGAGCACGACGCCGGGAACGAGATCTACGCGCACGCGATTGGCGCCGTTCTGCCTGGCGTCGGCCTCATAGCGTAGTGAAGCAATCTGGCTGCCGTGCGAGATCAGGCCTTCAGTGAAAAGAAAACCAGCAGCCAGTTCAAGGTCGTGGCCGGGAGTGCGCATGGTAATGCTGATGGTGGCTTCTGCGATACGAATCTCAAGCGGCTCCTCGCCGACGAGATAATCGTTCTGTAGGCGAAGCTCTCCTTCGCGCCACTCATTGACACTGGTTACGGACACCATGCGCGGAATCACAATACACTCCCGTCTCGCAGGCAGCCCTCGCCGCTTACGGACCTAAGAGCATACACCATCTCTGAAGCAGCGACCTACATGGATGAGTATGATGGCCGCGACGACATCTTACTGTGCTTCGTGCCAGCAATTGCAGTTCAGGGTTGAGAGAACAAACGTGTGTTTTGGAGGACAGCCGCGAGTCACTTGGTTCTAAGCTCACATGACGAATTATGCAGCGCGAGACTTTGGTCACTGCAAACTGAAAAAGATGCGATTGTAATGTCATTATGAATGCGTTGATTGACCCGATTAAGTTCGACGAACGGCCCTTTATCGCGATCTGGGAAGTAACCCAAGCCTGTGACTTGGCATGCGTACACTGTCGAGCATCAGCAGAGCCCGACCGTAGCCCCTTTGAGCTGAGTACGGATGAAGGTAAGGAGTTGATCGATCAGATCGCCTCGCTGCAAGTCCCGGTCTTTGTACTTACTGGCGGCGACCCAATCAAAAGACCAGATCTGTTTGAGTTGATTTGTCATGCAAGGAAGGTCGGCGTTCGTGTCTCGCTCACACCAAGCGCCACCCCGCTACTTACCAGAGACATTATTGTCAGACTAAAAGAAGCTGGCCTGGCGCGACTTGCCGTTAGCATGGATGGCGCCAGAGCGGAAACGCACGATGCATTCCGAGGCATGTCGGGATCGTTTGCGCGAACCATGGATGCAATTCGTTGGGCGAATGAAGTCGGTTTGCCGGTCCAGATCAACACTACCTTCAGCCGCCAGAACATCGCTGAGATCGACGACATCGTACGACTGGTGGAGCACCTGAAGATCACCTTGTGGAGCGTCTTCTTTCTTGTTCCTACCGGACGTGGAAAGTTGGACGACCTGCTCAGTGGAGACGAATTCGAACAAGTCTTCGAGAAACTGTACCGCCTTTCAAAAACTGCGAGCTTCGACCTGAAGACCACGGAAGCGCAGCACTATCGACGGTATGTGCTGCAGCAGCGTGTCCTGGAGCGGAGGGCTGGCATCGCAGAGCCTACAACAAAGCAGGCAGCATTGGATTCCATAGGACGCGCTCCTCGGGGTCTCAATGATGGCAAGGGTTTCGTCTTCATTTCACACACGGGAGAAGTCTTCCCGAGTGGATTTCTTCCGGAGTCTGCCGGCAACATTCGTCAGCAGACTCTCGCAGCTTTGTACTGCGACTCTCCGGTATTCCGGAACTTGCGGGATACATCGATGCTCGAAGGTAAGTGTGGTGCATGCGAGTTCAAGGAAATCTGTGGTGGTTCTCGCTCGCGGGCCTTCGCGCTCACCGGCGATCCCCTGGCGGAAGAGCCCTGCTGCTCTTACGTGCCGAAGGGATATGTAAAACCTTTGACACCGATTACCAGAGCACCCATACTTCGGGTATTGTATTGATCGCCCAACGGAAAGACGAGACACGGTGTTACTTTACTTTTTGGAGGCCGCTTACGGTATGCCTATCCAAATAGGAACAACGACTCATAACTTTTCGGACCCCACCGGATTGCTGTCCGACTGCCACCGGCGCATTGAGATGTTCCTCGGTACCCTGGAAGCTGTCGCGGCCCTGATTGACCGTCCTGCCTCGGAGGAAACTCGCCGAGCGCTAGAATCTGCTCTCCGCTATTTTGGCGAAGCCGCACCAAAACATACTGCCGATGAGGAAGTCTCGTTGTTTCCCCGTCTGCGAAAGATTCAACGTGCTGAGGTTCAATCCTGTTTCTTGCAACTGGAAAAGTTAGAGGAAGAGCATCGTTGGGCAGCTTCTTTACATGGTGAAGTTGAAAGCCTGGGGCGACAGTATCTTCTGACAGGTTGTCTATCTAGCACTGAAGTCGAGAAGTTTTGCAATTCTGTTACTTGTCTCGCGTTTATGTACAAGCGCCACATCACGATCGAGGATTCTATCGTCTTTCCTCTGGCGGCGAGCCTGCTTCCCGATCCGGAAAAGATGGCCATTGCTGAGGAAATGACGAGGCGAAGAGGTGTAAAGCTTATTGCGGAGATCGACCTCTGAAGATGCAAATTGCGGCCTGAAGATAGACATACTCAATGCAATTTGAACTTGCAGTAGAATTGATTGTCTGCGCGAGGACTCGATCACCTCCATCTCCATATACGTTCTGCTTGTTGTCTTTGGTGCCACGTTGATTCGCTCCACATTCGGATTCGGTGAAGCGCTTATCGCTGTTCCGCTGCTCTCATTGCGCCTGCCGCTAAGGACAGCTGCGCCTCTCGCGGTGCTGGTGTCCATTGCCATTGCGGCCATCATCGTTGGGCAAGACTGGCAAAAGATTCACGTGCGGATCGCCGGAAGACTGGTCGCTTCAACAGTGTTTGGCATTCCGATTGGCCTGGGGTTGCTCACCTGCCTTCATGGGCAGGCCATGAAAGGAGTGTTAGCCATCCTTATCATTGCCTTCTCTGCGTATTCACTCATCGGGCCACGGCTCCCTGAGTTGCGCAGCGAGAACCAAATTTGGCCGATCGGCTGCGGATTCTGTGCCGGTGTGATGGGTGGCGCATATGGCATGAATGGCCCGCCCTTGGTGATCTATGGAGTGATGCGACGCTGGTCGCCAGAGCGCTTCCGGGCTACGCTCCAGGGCTACTTCCTACCGGCCAGCATCCTCGGTATGCTTGGATATTTGTTTGCCGGTCTCTGGACCGTAGCCGTCACCAAATACTTTCTGCTTTCCCTGCCCGGCCTCATTCCGGCCATCCTCATCGGCAGAGCATGCAATCGTCGTTTACAGGGAGTGGCCTTTCACCGGCTCGTCTACCTCATAGTAGCTGGCGGCGGTGTCGCCTTGCTTTTGCAGGCAACGCATCGATAACATGCGGCTGCAAAGGCATGTTATCGAGTGTATGTAGGCTGCCGCGACAAAGTCACAGGTTTACGACATTCCTGGCCGTCTCCGCCGGAGCAGCCCGCCGGTCCACCTGAACCAAGCGATGGGAGAGCCGCTGTGAGCGGAAGGTCAAGATCATGTTCACTGCGAAGAGCGTGACTGCCGTCAGTTCGGTGAGCGCCGAGATGGGCAGGATTTTCCATGCGCTCTGCAAAATACTCTGGTAGGCGAGCACCTCGGAGGAGACGCGTAGCAGGCATCCCGCTGTCAGCAGGCAAAGGCTTGCGCCCATAAGCCGCGGGCTGTACAGGAGACGCATTCCGCTGAACGCAGGCAGAACTCGCTGCCCAATGGCAAATACCATGGTGGAAATAAAGCCGACGGTGAGGGCGTGGCGCGATGCGCCCCAGATGCCATCAGGGTTGGCTGCGAAGGCTGCCCAGACGCCCAGCATGGCTGCCACCACAAGCCATACGTAGGCCAGGCGGATGAAGTATGGGAAGGCTGGATGCACACCCTTCGTCTTGGCCGGCTGAAGCGGCCGGATCTGAACCCGGAGAGCGAGGTTGGATAGTACGGCAGCGCACAGCAACAGAATCACCGCGAGCCGGAAGACCCCCATCAGCGCAGCCGTCACTCCTATGGAATTTAGGGCAAGCAGCACCATGAGTCCGCGATTGCAGGGAGTGCGGGTTCCAAGAAAAACGGGCAGCCAGCGCGCACTGAATCCCCAGACAAACGGCGCCATGAAGCCCCACGCCATCAGCACCAGGTAGCGCTGATCGAAGCTCTGCGGAAATGCGGGAGAGGCTCCGTACATTGCCGCCCAGATGCAACCGCCAAGATTTGCGATAAGGGTTCCAAGCAAGCCCAGGGTTCCGGCCACGACGACAAAAATCCATGCTTCAAGTTTAGGACGCCCTTCCGAGGGGCCAGCAGGCTTATGCGTAGATACAGCGCGGAAGAAGATAAGGAACGCCAGCAACTCAAGGGTTGCAGCAATGGGCAGGACCGTCCGCCAGTGCCATTCGTAAATGCTCGCAGCCCACCTCGCGGTTACGCCAACTGTCCACAACAGCCAGCAGCTCCATGCCTCCCACAGCGCGAATGGTTGTGCGCTACGAACTCGCGGAATGGAGTAGAAGCCGATGCCGAGAATGAATGTGCCGATCCAACCAAAGACCTGAGCGTGGCCGTGCGCCTGTATCCACGCGGCGGAGATTGAATCGGCCGCGTGCTTGTTGCTGATGGAGAGCAGATTCCAGACGCCGAGAAATGTACCAGGCAGAAGCATGAATGCAAGACCAGTGCCAATGAAAACCATCACAATTAGGGACAGTGCAGTTTCACGTTCACGTGTCGCCACAGTATTGACACGCATTTGCTCATCGCTCGTTAGCAGTACGTTGTTCATCAATCGCATATGTCAATGTCCTCTTCTCTCCTGCAAAGGAGCGCAACGAAAGGAGAAGCACATCACGCACCAATTACCCACAGACTATGCCTGCGGGCGGGGCGCGGCGACGACTAAGGTCACACGCTCGTCAAAATTGCAGTTGTTATTGCAGTGTGCACCCAAATTTTCAACGCCCGTGACATAAGTCATCGTGTGTCAGGCGCGGGTTGGGCAGAATGCATTTCGTGGAAAGGCGGCAAGAGACACATCGCGAATTTGCAATGAACTCTTACTGCCGGCCAGCAGAGATGCAGGCTCAATCAACCTGAAGGAGAAGACTTCATGCAATTCAAGCGGCTTTGGATCGCGCTCGGCATCGTGCTCGTCGCATCGTTTGCGGTGCTGGGCGGGGTTGGGTACAAGGGAATCAAAACGGCTCCCCCACTTCCAACACAATTAGTTACTGCCGACGGGCAAGTGCTCTTCGCGGGGCAAACCGTGATGGATGGGCAGAACGTCTGGCAATCGCTGGGTGGGCAAGAGATCGGCTCCATCTGGGGACACGGTGCCTATGTCGCGCCGGATTGGAGCGCGGATTATCTTCATCGTGAGTGCGTCATCATTCTTGATCAATGGGCACAGGCCAAAGGCGCGAACAGCTACTCGGCTTTATCCGCCGAAAATCAAGCCGCGCTGCGTGGCCGTCTCGAAGAACTGATGCGCCACAACACCTACGACGCTTCCACCGGAACGGTAACGATCGCGCCGGTGCAGGCTGTCGCCTATCGGCAACTCGCGTCCTACTACGCAGATATCTTTGCCAACGGACGCGCCGATTATGCGATTCCTGCAGACGCGCTCACCGATGCGGCGAAGCAGCAACAGATGGCAGCATTCTTCTGGTGGACTGCGTGGGCTGCCTCCACGAACCGCCCGGGGCAAACGATCAGCTACACGCAAAACTGGCCTCACGAAGATCTAATCGGCAATCGCCCAACGGCCAGCGCCGTGATCTGGAGTATCGTCAGCTTCGTCATGCTGCTCGCCGCCGTGGGCGCGCTGGTCTGGTATTACGGGTCAAAACATGAAGCGCCGGAGACGGACCTGAAGCCGCGCACCGACCCTCTTCTCAACCTGAAGCCGACTCCTTCGCAACGCGCCACAGTGAAATATTTCTTCGTAGTGGCCGCCTTATGGCTATTGCAGATCGGGCTAGGCGCACTCACGGCGCACTACGGAGTCGAAGGCAACGCCTTCTTCGGAATTCCGCTCGCCAAGTGGCTTCCGTACTCGATTACGCGCACCTGGCACTTGCAACTTGCGATCTTCTGGATTGCGACTTCGTGGCTGGCGACGGGCCTCTACATCGCTCCAGCAGTGGGCGGAGCTGAGCCAAAGGGGCAGCGTCTCGGGGTGAACATTCTTTTCGCCGCCTTGGTGCTAGTCGTCGGTGGCTCGCTCGCCGGTGAGTGGCTCGGCATTCAGCAGAAACTCGGCAACCTCTGGTTCTGGTTCGGCTCGCAGGGCTTCGAGTATGTTGACCTCGGACGGGTCTGGCAGATTCTCCTCTTCGGAGGACTGATCTTCTGGCTGTGGCTGATGTACCGCGCTCTGAAACCGGCACTGGCCAAACGTGACGAAAACTTTTCACTGCTGATGATGTTCACAATCAGCGCCATCGCCATTCCGACTTTCTACGCAGCGGGTCTGATGTATGGTCAGCGCTCGCACCTGGTCACCGCCGAGTACTGGCGCTGGTGGGTGGTTCACCTCTGGGTGGAGGGTTTCTTCGAAGTCTTCGCCACGGTGGTCATTGCCTTCCTCTTCACCCGGCTTAAGCTGCTCACGGTGAAGTCGGCAACGCGGGCGGCTTTGTTCTCAACCGTGATCTTTCTCTCCGGAGGCATCATCGGCACCTTCCACCATTTGTACTTCACCGGGATGCCTGCCTCAATCATGGCTCTCGGCGCTGTCTTCAGCGCACTGGAGGTTGCGCCTCTGGTTCTGATCGGATTCGAGGCGTGGGAGAACATTCGCCTCACACGGGCTAATGCCAACGCGCCATGGCTCGGCGCCTACAAGTGGCCAGTCTACTTCTTCGTTGCGGTTGCCTTCTGGAACCTTGTGGGGGCCGGGTTGTTCGGATTCCTTATCAACCCGCCCGTCGCGCTTTACTATGTGCAGGGACTAAACACGACTCCAGCCCATGGGCACACCGCGCTGTTTGGAGTGTACGGAATGCTCGGCCTGGGACTGATGCTGTTCTGTCTCCGCGGACTCAAACCCGGCGTGGCCTGGAAGGAGAAGCCCATTGCGCTGGCTTTCTGGTTGCTCAACATTGGCCTAGCGGCGATGATCGTGCTCAGTGTGTTGCCCGTGGGGCTGATGCAAGCCTGGGCGTCGGTGGACCGCGGGACCTGGTTCGCCCGCTCGTCGGAGTTCCTACACGGCCCATACATGACTACATTGAAGTGGATGCGCGTTCCCGGCGATGTGCTCTTTAGTGTGGGGGCACTGATTCTCGCATATTTTGTTCTCGGTCTCGTAGCCGGATACTCCTTTGACACAGAGCGCTCTTATGAGCGCGAGTCTACAGGAGAGAAAGCACTCAAAGTGAAGGGATTCCCCGCCGATTGATCCCGGCGGGGTACTCTCAGGCGCGGCTTGCGGGCCGCGCTTTTTCCTGTGTGCGCTTGGCAGGAGTTAACGGGCGCATCAGGTATCCAGTTTGTAGCGCGTCGCGGCCAGGGCGTACATTCGACGCCAAAGCATGCGGTTGATGGTGACCACCATGAGTGCCATGACAATGGTCGCCCCGAGCAACAAACGAAAATTGCCGCTATCGGTAGCGTGACTGATCACCGAACCGAGTCCTGTGGTCGAGAGTGTCTGTCCTTTAAAGTGAAAGTACTCCGCCACGATGCTTGCATTCCATGCCCCGCCGGATGCAGTAACAAAGCCGGTGACTAGGTAGGGGAATATGCCCGGCAGCAGCAGCTTGCGCCATCGTTCGGTTCTGCCGAAGTGGAAGACGTTACAGACTTCCTTCAGGTCCGTCGGGATGGATGAAGCCCCGGCGATGACGTTGAAAAGCAGGTACCATTGCGTTCCCAGCAAGAGCAGAGCGATCGAGCCGATGCCCAGCCCGCCGCCGAGCCGAATCAGGACAAGAAGTATTACAGGGAACAATGCGGTTGCGGGGACAGATGCGGCGATTTGCGCAATGGGCTGCAGGACTGCCGACGCCCTTGGGCGCAGCCCAATGAAAACTCCTACGGGGATCGTCCAGATTGCGGCCAGGAGCAGAGTGACTTCCACCCGCAGAAACGTTGCTCCGGCTCCGCGGAAAATGGATGTGATCTCGATCCGTGAAAGCCCTGAAAGCATGACGGCGATTTTGACTGTCGCGTACGCTACGCCAATCAATGCCACAACGGATAGCGTGCGCCCAATCCATACTGCTACTCGACTTGGCGTGGACGCCTGCGTAGAAAGCTCGTGCTTCCGCGCGAAGTGCAAGGCCAGCTTCTCGCGTACCGGTGTGACAGAACGCTGTCGAACAACCGTCAGCAGCCGTGAGCGCCGCAGCCAATCCAGAAGCGGAGAGCGCGGCGCTTCCGCCGCTTCAACCTGCTCGAACTTGAACTGTTCGCCCCACGCGATTACTGGCCGCCAGACGACTTGGTCAATGAGCACGATCACGCCGATCATCACAGCGAGCCCCCACGCGATCGCTCTCGTGTCACCGGCGTTGGCCGCGGTTTGCAGGTAAGAGCCGAGGCCCGGCAGGCGGAGGTCACGATTGCCGAGCACGAACATCTCGCATGCCATGAGAAAAAACCAGCCACCGGCCATGGACATCATTGAATTCCAGATGAGGCTTATTGCCGCATACGGTAATTCCATCTGCACAAATCGCTGCCACCAACTGAAGCCGTACACTTGCGACGCCCTCGCGCATCTCCTGGGGAATGTTCTTCAAGGATGCGTAAAAGCTGAACGTCATATTCCAGACTTGCCCGGTGAAGATCAGCAGAATCGACCCAAGTTCAACCCCCAATTGGCGGTTTGGAAACAGTGCCACCATCGCAAGCATGACGCCGGGAAGGAAGCTGAGGACGGGAATCGATTGCAATGTGTCAAGCAACGGGATCATGAATCGCTCCGCCCGCGCGTTGTAAGCTGCGACATACCCGTAAACCAGCGTGAAGCCGAGGCTGATAACGTATGCAGCCGAAAGTCGCACGACGGAAAACAGCGCGTACTTGGGTAACGCGGTTGGAGAGAGATCGATGTTTGCGCCGGCGTTGATGGGCCCAATGCCATAGCGCGCAAACGACAGCAATCCGTAAAACAAGGCCAATCCGCTCAGGATGATCGGAATATCCCGCATCCATGATGAGGCCAGACGCAGTGACACGCCCCACGGTGGCGTCCTGTTCGCAATGTTCGTTCGCGGCGGCAAATTTGTCGAGAGCCTCAGTGCAGATGATCGACGTCCGCCGGTTGCAGCATTGACAGCGTGCCGGTTTCGGAATCGTAGTTGAAAATTTCTGCGTAGCGGCCCCAGTCCAGCGCCGTCTCAATCTGCCGCTCGACCTCCGGCTCGGAAAGATGCTCGTCTAAAACATCACGGAAAAACTCAATTGAGACTTTGTGGTCTGACTTGCACGACAACATACTATGTATCTGTTGCAGCAGCACTACACGTTCTAACAGGGCTTTGCGGAACAGGAGCTTTCGGCTGGAAATGTCGGCATCGGCAAAGGCCGTTCCTTCGGCTGTGATCTCAACGTCTCCCGCCGAGGATTTGGCGAAACCGAGCAGTGTTGCGCCTTCAATAAACGGCAGCAGATCGTCCACCTCCATCTTGAGGTCATCGGCAATGTGATAGATATCCTCCGTGCCGCCGCGATCCTTGAGCAGCTCAAGCAATCCGGCGATTCCACCCGGGCGCGCATGCGGCAACATCTGGAACGCCGGCTTCTCCGTACCTGGCTTTTCCGATGGCGGAGCCAGTTGTAATTCCGGCTGCGTCATTACCTTGTAGATGTAATCTACATACACGAGAAAGTGTGCGGAACCGCGTTCACGCGGCTGCGGGAGGCCGATGCGAAAATCGGCGCGAATTCTCGCCGGATTGCGTCCGAGAACAATCACGCGATCCGCCAGCAACACCGCCTCTTCAATGTTGTGCGTAACCAGGAAAATGCTCTTCGTCGGAATCTTCTTCCCCGTCCAGAGCTCCATCAGTTCGCCACGCAGGTTCTCTGCCGTGAGCACGTCCAGCGCTGAAAACGGCTCGTCCATGAACAGCACTTCCGGTTCGACGGCAAGCGCGCGTGCGAATCCCACGCGCTGCTTCATGCCTCCCGAAAGCTCCTTCGGATACGCCGTTTCGAATCCCTTTAAACCAACCGTATGCAAAGCTTTGATAGCACGGCGATGCCGTTCCTTGTGAGGCATCCCGTGTGCGAGCAATGGCGCTTCCACGTTCTCTACAACGGTGAGCCATGGGAAAAGTGCGAAGCTCTGAAATACGATTGCCACGTTCGGGGCGCACTCGCTGATCGGCTTGCCATGCCACAGGACTTCACCGGAAGATGGAACTGAAAGCCCGGCAAGCATTCGCAGAAGCGTAGATTTGCCGGAGCCTGAGGGGCCGAGCAGCGCAACAATCGAGCCCGCATCGACTGTCAGATCCGTGGCCGCGATTACCAGAATTTGATGGCCATCCGGCTGCTGGAAGCGCTTTTCAATCGCCCGCGCCTCAATCATCCGCTCCGCGGATTCCGGAGCCGCTGCCTCCGTAATTGCCGACCGGCGCTCCACGCCTTGCCAGTCATCCGGATGCTCGGCGGAAAGCTCATCCATCAGCTGACGCCATGCTTCCTCGGGCAGTTCGTCGAAAAAACGCATGCGGTCATCGGCACTCATCGCGTCAATAAGGGATCGCAGTTCCCGCGGACGCGAGTGCAGCAGCACATACTGATCGTAGTAAGGGAGATTGGGTAGGAGCGCGGCGGCAAAGCCGATAGGAAACAGGCGAAACACGGACCGCTGTTGCTCGAACGGGAGGGTCAGTAGGTTCTCGGCGGCGGCCCGAAGATCAAGCTGTTGCAACCGTGCAGCAACTTCATCCCATTGCGCATGGGAGATTAAGTCGCGAAGCTGCTCGGATACTGGCCGGTTCATTTCCGCTCCGATGGAACAGGGTATCATTCGGAATCGGAAAAACGAAGGCTGCAGCGATCCGCACGGTCGAGAGCGGGCTGAAAGCGTGTAATCATATTAGCCAGACAGAATGAACTTCGCTAAATGAGAGCTAAGGTACGGAGAGAGAGTCCATGCAGACGCAAAATACGACAAGCGCCCACCAGGATCAGAAGGTTCGGACTAGGCTTACCGGATACGAGTTGCTGAATGACCCGAGGCTCAACAAAGGTACTGCGTTCACCGATGAGGAGCGAAATCTCTTTGCTCTTCATGGCTTGCTGCCTCCCCACGTTGGCACGCTCGAGACTCAAATTGCACGCCGCAAGAAGGCGCTGGCGAATCGCCGGACGCCCTTTGGCAGATACGCCTTCATGCGCGATCTTCAGGACACAAATGAAACGTTGTTCTACGCCTTCATAGAGCACAACATAGAAGAAGCTATGCCAATCGTTTACACGCCAACAGTTGGCGAAGGATGCCAGCGCTTCAGCGAGATATGGCGTAAGCCGCGGGGCGTCTTCATCAGTTATCCCAACAAGGAACGCATCGACCAGATTTTGTCGCATGCGAATTACGATAAGGTCCGCTGCATCGTCGTAAGCGATGGCGAGCGCATCCTCGGCCTCGGCGATCAGGGAGCCGGAGGCATGGGCATTCCCATCGGGAAGATGGCCTTATATACGGCATTGGCCGGCATCCCGCCTGAGAGTTGCCTGCCTGTCCTGCTCGACGTAGGAACCGACAATGAGGACCGCTTGAATAGTCCCCTATACATTGGGTGGCGCAACAAGCGGATACGCGGTCCGGAATATGACGCGTTTGTCGACCTTTTCGTCTCGGCAGTAAAGCGGCGCTGGCCGCACGTTCTGTTGCAGTGGGAAGACTTTGCTGGCACAAACGCAGCACGGCTGCTGCATCGCTATCGCGAGCAGCTTTGCACTTTCAATGATGACATCCAGGGCACAGCCGCTGTTGCGGCCGCCACTTTGCTCTCGGCTGTGAACGTAACAGGCATTCCGCTGGAGCAGCACCGCATCGCCATCGTTGGTTTCGGTTCGGCCGGCCTTGGCATTGCCGGCCTTCTGGTTTCCATGATGCAGGACGAAGGGCTGAGCGAACAAGAAGCCCGCGCGCGTTTCTATGCTGTGGATCGCTACGGTCTGCTCGTTGAAGGCGTGAAGGATCTTCGCTCCGAGCAGCAGCCTTTCGTGCGCAAACATTCCGACATCGAAAGCTGGCAGCTCTCGAATCCGCAGTGCATCGGTCTGCTCGACGTCGTTCGAAATGCAAAACCGACAGTGCTAATCGGAGTCTCAGGCCAGGCAGGCGCATTTACAGAGGACGCTGTGCGTGAGATGGCAAAGCATACACCTCGGCCTATCATCTTTCCTTTGTCGAATCCGACCTCGCGCGCCGAAGCCACACCTCAGCAGATACTCGACTGGACAGAGGGGCGCGCACTAATTGGCACAGGCAGTCCCTTCGAACCGGTCAACGTTGAAGGCAAGCTGGTGCATATTGATCAGACAAATAACTCGTATATCTTTCCCGGACTGGCTCTAGGCATCATCTCCTCGCGTGCAAGGCGCGTGTCCGACACAATGATAAAGACCGCAGCGCGGACTCTGGCTGAACTCTCACCAACCAAGAGAGACAAGGCGGCAAATCTCCTGCCCGATTTGAAGACGATCCGCTCCGTCAGTAAACAAATAGCGCGGGCCGTCAGCAACCAAGCCATCCAGGATGGCTTGGCAGGCATAAGTCCAAGAGAGGTAGAGGATGCGCTGACTGCGAACATCTGGGAACCTGTGTATCGACCCTATGACCTAGCAGATAAATAGATCATCGCCTCGACTATAGCCAACGGCAACATGTGAAATTGAATCCCTCCAAGGATGCCGCGTGCACGCGGAGGAGCATCATGGAGCGAATCATTCAGTTGCGCCGCCCTGATATTGGTGGCGGCGAGCAGTACCGAGCATTACGGGATGGTCTGTTTCGGGAGTTACACACACCTGAGCACCGGAGTTCCTGTTACTCTGTATGACACGGCGGATACATCGCCGATGGGAACGATGTCGAATGGCGTTAACAATCTTCCGGTCGACGTGCCGAATTACAACCCAGGTCATCTCAGCCCTAATCATAGTCCGCAGGCCGTGAAGGCTGATGCGCTGCCGCTGATTCAGCTGGCGACAAAATTGTGCTTCTGAATCATAGCGGGGGAAAGATCGATACCGTGCGGAGGTGTTCGCCGATCATGAACGAGATGTCGCGTGCAGAGTCCGGTTCGCGTGCATCGTCTCATTGTGCGGCGGCCTTCAGGCGCAGGAAATCAGGTTCCCGCACGCTCCCGGCATTCGCTCTATTTCAGGATCCGGTTGTCGTGAAACTGAAGTGGCTCGTTCTGTTCTTTGTTCTTGCTCCATCTCTTGTATTCGCACAGGGCATCTCTTTGAAGGGGCGCGTCGTTGATCCACAAGGCAAGGCTCTTCCGAAAGCTGCGGTTCAGCTCTCGGAAGATGAAAACATCATTGCGCGCACAGTTTCCGGTCCGGAGGGACAGTTCGAACTGAAGCTGAAATCGGCTGGCGCATATGTTCTGAAGGCTGATGCCGCAGGCTTTCGGGACGCTAGCGAACCGATCATTGTCCGCGCCAATGGCAATGAAGCGGTTCAGATTCGGATGGAGGTGCTATCAATCCTCCGCGAGTCGGTGACGGTAACAGCGGATGTGAACGCAGCAGATGTGATGTCGCCTGATCCGGCGTTGAAGGTCTTTGCGTCGGAGGACTTGCTGGATGCGAACCCGGGACGGCCTGGCGCGCCGATTTCAATTCCCGGTTATCCGGTTGAGACGGCGTCAAGTGGCATCAAGGCTCCGCAGTACTTTGCACCGGGCGTAGCGGGCGACCACGGTGAGCCGATCGCGCAGTACGTCCAATTAGGCAGCTATCTGGTTCCGAACAATCTTTCTGCAAACGCGCATGGCAATGGCTACGCGGATCCAAACATTTACATTGCGAACGTAATCGAGAGCGTTCAGGTAGATGGCGGCGCGTACAACGTGCTCGAGGGCAATCACGCGCTGAACATGGCGGCAATTTACGGGCTGCGCTCGCACCTTGATCCATTCATGACCCTCACGGGAGATGACCGGGACGTTACGGCCACGGCGGGGATGAGCCCTTTGATAAATTCATGGGCCGCGCTCGAGGGTTCGTTCGGCAACGGATTCCTGGATCGTCTGGAGCACCGCAAGCAGTTCAAGTTCAACGGTGGGCAAGTGATCCATTCGGGAAATCATACGTTGAACCTGTTCGGGATCGCATACTTCGGCAGCGCCTACCTGGCAGGGCTCACGCCAATTTATGGATTCAATTCGATTGATGCCGCTGCCGTCTGGAAGCAATTTCCGGACACGATCGATCCGAGGCAGAAGTCCCAGACACACACGTCGCTATTGGCAGCAAACGATGTCTGGAAGCTGCACCAGAATCAGGAGCTGCAGTTTTCCGGCTTCTTTCGCACCTATAATCTTTCCTTGTACTCCGACTTTGGCTTGGGTCTTATCCGGCAGAGCGAGTTCCGCACTGTGGCCGGCGGCAGTGTAGGGTATGTGAATAAAATCACGAAAAGCTTTTCGTTACTGGCCGGGACCGATTACGGGCGCGAAGCTCCGCGCCGCGACGATCTGGATCACTACAACTTCTACAATCCCGCCGCGCCGTATTACTACGGACCGTTCGTCAAGGTCATCGGCAACAACGTGACGATCGCTCCGGTGACGCCGTATGTTGCTGTTCAGGGCGAACTGAGTAAGTATGTGCGCTATTACCTCGGCTGGCGGCGCGATGAGATCGAAATCAACAACCAGGACCTGATCACGCCAGCGAACTCCTGGAACAAGTGGGTAGGAGTGAATTCGCCGAAAGCGACGATCACGTTTCTTCCCAAGCAGTCCTGGTACGTTCCTCTGATCTCGCTGAGCTTTGGCAAGTCGTTCTTCACGGAAGATCCGAGGGCGGGAGCGGCCTTTAACGGTCCGACATCTGCCGACCCGGTGGAGACGGCGCGTTCGTATCAGTTGGTGGCGAGCAAGGGCTTCCACCGAACGGAAGTCAAGCTGACCCTGGGCCATGAGACGCAAAGCGCCGAGTACGGCAAGATCGATTCGGACCAGGGATTACAGTACCCGCTGGGGCCGGGTCGCATTCGGTACCTCGCACTTACGCTCCGGCAGAGCATTCCGAACGGATCGCTACAGGCAACCTTTGAGCAGGCCGATGCGCGCCTGGTGGACACATCCTTTTCCATTGTGCCGGAGGCGCCACGGGTCATTGCCGACCTCTCCGGAACGTACCAGAAACTGCCGTTTCACCTGCAGGCGAAGGGTGAATTTGAGTATGTGGGCAGGAAGGTGGTGGGAAATGGCTGCAACGAGAGCAGCTACCTGAGCGGCGACCCGCAGGCGCTCAACTATTACTGCCTCGGCGTACCGAACAAGGAGTTCCGCTTAGCAGTGATGCGGCCCTTGCAGAATGGGAAGATGAATGTTGGCGTGAACATAATGATTGCCAGCGGGTGGACGGGACAGACCACCGAGAACTTCGCCGCTGCCGCTGTATATGCACCCGGAGCCGTGGGAGTTGGCAGTAATGGATTGGTTCCAGCAAACCCGGTGAATGAGGTGGTCGGTGTTCGCCTTCCTTCCTGCGCGAGCGTCAATCTCACATATCACTTCTCTCATGAAGCCGGGAAGTGAGAGATGTATCCGCAAAGAAAAGTTACCGCTACGCACCGTGGCATACCTCATTACTTTCTGCCGCAGTCGTGTCCATGGCGCGCCGCGTTCTTCTGCCGCGGATGTGGCGGCATCTTAGATGCCTCCATCGAATCCTTGGAAAAGTCCCTTTGGATCGAGCTCGCCGCGTAATTTCTGCAGACGTTTCCAGTTGGAGGAGGCGAAACATGCTTGTGTCCGGCTGCGATCTTCGACAATGTCGGTTTCACCTAGATAATGTCCGATCGTAAACGGCCGGAAGATCGACATCATCTCGTCATGCCATCGGTTGTTGATGGCATCGTCCGCTGAATTCCGCCACATCGTCCAGAGCCCGGCATAAGCCTTGGCGGAGATCGAAAACGCCGTGTCCGGTCTGTCGGGCACGCCCTGTTCCCAACCCGGATACAGGGAAACGAGCATCACCGTTGCCGGCGAGGGGCAGTTGACGAAATGTTTGCTGGCGGCCAGCAGCATCTCTCCCGACAAGGCGTTGGACCACAGGCTTTCCGCCCGGCTGCGCAACCCTTCCGGCCACATTGCGCCCGACGCATCGAAGAGATTGGTGAAGCTGGTCGCTTGATTCAACTGCGCTGACAGGCATTCCTGGCGTAGCGCAAAGTTCTCCAGCAATGCCAGCGCATTCGTCGCCTCGACGGGATCATCTGCAAACGCGCTCGCCTTGATCAGACACACTTTCCCGCTCGTTGAAGCGCATTGCGATGCGAACTCGGCGGGTGCGGAGAGTAAGAGAATAGTGAACTCAACCCATTTCGGAAGCTGTTCGGCCATGCTCCAGGCCCAATCGCCCAATTCCTTGATGTGCTCGAGCTGGTAGTAATACGTGCTCTCGAAGATTGCCCTGGGCATCGGATACAGGCGTAGATGGTAGCCAACCGCAACACCAGGAAAACCCGCCCCGCCGCCGCGCGCCGCCCAGAAGAGATCCGGATGGTTGCTGATATCGGAGCGTACGAGTTCACCCTGTGCCGTAACGATGTCGATCGCCTCGATGCTATGACAGGCGTGCCCCCACTCGCCGGCATTCCATCCGATGCCGCCGCTCAGCAGGTAGCCACTCGCCTTGACCTGTGGACAATGTCCGGTCGGAAAGGCTAGGCCGTGAGGCTCCAGATGGCCGATGAGATCGCGGTTACTGACACACGGCTGAATCCTCGCGCGCATTGCTTCCGGTTCGACCTTTACTTCTTTAAGTAACTCAAGGTCGATCACTATCCCGCCGTTGCGAACTGCCAGACCGCACCACGAATGGCCTCCCCCGCGCGCCACCACACGCAGACCCTTGGCCTCGGCAAATCTCACTGTATGGACAACATCTTGTTCATTGCTGACGCGCACGATGAGATCGGGGCGCCGGTCGGCCCTGAGCTGATTCCACAGCATTCCCGATAACACGGATTCATAGGCAGGGATCGACTGATCAAGAACTTCTCCCCTGATAATTTTCCTTAGAGTAGTTGCGTTCACTTGGTGCTCCGGTCGAGCTCAATCATAAGACATCCCGGGGCGATAGCCCTGTGCTGGCCTCCCCTCATCCGCCATGCATTGCTTCCACGCTTACAATAATCTGAAACCGCCTGGTCCGGTGGGATTCCACGGAGGTCGAATGATCGCAGGCATTGAGTCGAGCGCCGTTCAGCTTAAGCTCAAGGCCGATCTCATCATCAACAATGCACGCGTTTGGACCGTCGATCCCAATCAGCCGCGCGCCGGGGCGATTGCCATCCGAGGCGAACGCATCGTTGCTGTCGGGTCAGCAGGTGAGATCAACTCGTGGCGAGGTGAAAGTACTCGTGTCATCGATGCCCACGGGCACTTGCTTCTTCCTGGGTTCAATGACGCGCATGTTCACTTCGCAAATGGCGCTCTTTCGCTGGAGGCACTCAATTTGCGTGACTCCGCAACGGCTGCTGAGTTCGCCCAACGCATTGCGGAACGAGCAGCCGTTGCTCCCCCAGGGGAGTGGGTGACCGGCGGTGGATGGGACGATCAGGTCTGGGCACAGAAGGGCGGGCACGACGAGCTTCCGACGCGCCAACTTATTGACGCCACCACGCGCAGCGTGCCTGTCTTGGTTTCCCGGCTGGATGGCCATATGGTGCTGGCCAACAGTGCCGCCCTGAAGATCATCGGCATCACGCGCAATACGCCCGACCCGCCCGGCGGAGAGATTGTTCGCGATTCCAATGGCGAAGCTACGGGAATACTGAAGGACTCAGCCCAGGAGTTGGCCTACGCCAAGCTCCCGCCCCTCTCGCACGAGCGGCGGCTGGAGGCTGTGCGACGCGCCATGGCCTACGCCGCGCGCATTGGAATCACCAGCGTGCAGGACATGAATGTGCCATGCGAGGACGTGGCTGCTTATGCCGAACTCGCCAGGGGTGGTGAGCTGACGTTGCGCATCTACATTGCGCCTTCTATCCGCGGCTGGTTGAATCAGGCCGAAGCCGGCTTGCAAAATGCCATTGGCTCCCCGTGGCTTCGATATGGAGCGGTCAAGGCCTTTGCCGACGGCTCGCTGGGTTCCAGTACGGCTTATATGTTCGCGCCTTACCGGGATGCGCCGGAATCGTACGGGCTGCTCCGTGAGGATATGCTGCCCACGGACAAGATTCGCGGAGAGTTAATCAGAGTGGATCGCGCGGGATTGCAGGCCTGTATTCACGCCATCGGAGACCGCGCGGTCTCCATTGTGCTGGATCTTTACGCCGAGGTGGAGAGGCAGGGAGATTCGCGTGACCGCCGCTTCCGCATCGAGCATGCGCAGCATGTGGCACCGAAGGATTTTGCACGCTTCCGCGATCTCCACGTGGTCGCGTCGATGCAGCCGTACCATGCCATTGACGATGGACAATGGGCCGAAAGGCGCATCAGCCAGGATCTGGCGACCAACTCTTATGCCTGGCGCACTATGCTCGACAATAACGTCCACCTTGCTTTTGGAACCGATTGGCCGGTCGCTCCGCTAGAGCCGCTGACCAGCCTCTATGCCGCCATCACGCGCGCCACGCTCGACGGCAGGCATCCGAACGGCTGGCATTGCGAGCAGAAGTTGACGGTAGCTGAAGCCATCGAGGCATATACCCTCGGTTCGGCCTATGCGGAATTTCAGGAGAAGCGGAAGGGAAGTATCACTGTTGGAAAACTGGCGGACGTGGTTCTGCTCAGCGATGACCTGTTTAGCATCGATCCGAATGCCATTCGGGAGGTGAGAGTAGAGCTGACGGTCGTGGGCGGCCGCATTGTGTACCAGTCAGGCAAAACCTGACATGAAAAAGATTCCATACCACTGAGCCGAGTGACTGCGCGGCGGCTGCGATATTTGCATTCCGTGCATCTAATTACCTGCTGAGGAGGGACTATGGAAAACAAACAGGGCAATACTAATGTAAAAGACGATGTGCTTCGTTCCGAGCATCACAGCACGCTTTCCGCTGAGGAAATTGCAAAAGCCGTGCAACGTCACAATCGTGAACACAAGGACGACGCCAGGAAAGCCGCCCGGCAGGCAACCGCCCGTGGCAAGAAGCACTAGAGCAGATGTGCTACCTGTGTTCACGTAGCAGGGCGCGACAATGTCGTGCAATCTGGATTTCTTCCTCGGTGGGCATCACCTTCACGCGTCCACCTGTAGTATCCGCCGGGTCTATGCCGAGGAAGTTTAGTCCTTCACAGATACGACCGCGGATCTCGTGGCTGTGTTGGCCAATGCCGCCGGTAAATACGAGGAGGTCGATACCGCCCATCAAAGCCGAATAGGCTCCGATATACTTACGGACGGCCGTGCAGAAAGCGGCGATCGCGAGTTCGGCTGCACGATCTCCGGATGCTGCGCGCGTGAGCAGAGCCTGCATGTCGCTCTCGCCGCCGGAAAAAGCAGCGAGTCCAGATTGCCGGTTCAAGAGTGCTTCGAGCGCTCCGGGATCGAGATGCTCTGTCCGCAAGATGTAGAGCAACACGCCGGGATCGAGATCTCCAGAACGTGTGCTCATCGGGACACCGCCCGTAGGCGTGAGTCCCATCGAGGTGTCGATCGACTTTCCGTCCTGCACTGCGGTGACGCTGCAGCCATTTCCGAGATGTGCGAATACCGCCCGGCGGGGGAGGCTCTTTCCGAGCCGGTGAACCACAGATTCGTACGAGAGTCCGTGAAAGCCGTAACGCATCACGCCCTCTTCAAAGTAGCGTGTTGGAAGCGGGAAATGCGATGCGACGGGTGGGATCGTCCGATGAAATGCGGTATCGAAGCAGGCGAAGTGCGGGATGTCAGGAAAGATCTCCTGGGCTTGACGTACCAGCTTAAGTGCCTGGGGTATGTGAAGCGGGGCGAAGTGTATTGCGGCCTCGAGCTGGGCAATCACCTCGGGCGTCAATTGCTGATGCTCACGCAAGCGCGGGCCGCCGTGAACGAAGCGATGCCCCACCGCAACAGGTTTTGCCGGCATCTGTGCCTGCAGCACAGTGGCAACCTTCGTTAATGCGTCCTGCTGGGATTCAAGAACGTGATCTTGCGCGAGAAGCTTGTCACCTGAAGCTGAGCGAATCCGGATGGTTCCGCTCTCCCGGTAAATGCCTTCCGCGCTCCCTTCAAGTACCAATTGCTCGTCTGCAGCAGCGGGTTTGAAAGCGCCGAACTTCAGGGATGAAGAACCACTGTTGAATACCAGAATTGCACTATTTTCCGGTGTCCCCACGCGTTACTCCGGCCAGGTCCAGTCAGTGATTTCCTTCTTATCAATACCAAATGTGTAGGCGTAATTCAGGTTTTCGATTATCTGTTCTTTCAACCATTGCTTCACATGCGCCGCCGTCTTCTGCAACCGGGGCACGCGATCGATCACGTCAATGCAGAGGTTGAAGCGGTCGATCTGATTGATGATCGCCAGTTCCAGCGGAGTGTTGATGTTTCCCTTCTCCCTGTATCCATGAACGTGAATGTTGTCGTGATTGGTTTGGCTATAGGTGAGCTTGTGGATCAGTGCGCCATAACTATGGAAGTTGAAGATGACCGGTTTGTCCGTCGTAAAGAGGGAATCGAAATCGCGTCCGGAGAGGCCGTGAGGGTGTGCGCTGGCCGGCATTAAACGGAAGAGGTCTACCACATTCACGAAACGGATTTTCAGGTCGGGAAACTTTTCCTTCAGAATGGCGACAGCCGCCAGGGACTCCATAGTAGGTATGTCTCCGGCGCAGGCCATCACTACGTCCGGCTCGGCTCCGGCATCGGTGCTTGCCCATGTCCAGATGCCAATGCCCTCTGTGCAATGCATTACCGCCTCATCCATGTTCAAAAAAACCATATGTGGCTGTTTATCGGCGACGATTACGTTGAAGTAATCGACCGAGCGGAGGCAGTGATCCGCGACACTTAATAGGCAGTTCGCGTCCGGAGGAAGATAGATGCGAGTTACGTCGGGACTCTTGTTGGTCACAACATCGAGAAAGCCCGGGTCCTGATGGGTGAAGCCATTGTGGTCTTGCCGCCAAACGGAGGAAGTAATGAGGAGATTTATCGAGGATATGGGAGCACGCCAGCTGAGTTCCTTCTTCGACTTCTCCAGCCATTTCGAATGCTGGTTGAACATCGAATCGATGATGTGCACGAAGGACTCGTAGGTGGAGAAGAAGCCATGACGACCGGTCAGTGTGTAACCTTCGAACCAACCCTCAAGAGTGTGTTCGCTCAGCATTTCCATAACGCGACCGTCGACTGAGATCTCGGTGCCATCTGCGTCTTCCGGCTTGAACTCGGCCAGCCAGGTTTTCTTGGAAGCGGCGTAAATTCCGTCGAGTTTGTTGGACGCCGTCTCGTCCGGCCCAAAGACGCGGAAGTTTGTCATGTTTCGCTTCATGGTGTCGCGAAGAAAGTTGGCTAGCGTAGCGGTGGGGGATACATACAGTTGGGCGTGTCCCTTGGGATCGACGGCGTAGTCCTGAAATGGGGGAAGATCGAGTGGCTTACGCAAAACGCCGCCGTTCGCGTGCGGATTGGCCGAGATTCGGCGCGGTCCTAATGGCGCAAGCTCTTGCAACTCTGGAATGAGTTTGCCTGAATCGTCAAAGAGTTCCTCAGGCTTGTAGCTGCGCAGCCAGCTTTCGACCAGCTTCAAATGAGATGGATTCGTCTGCGGATTGAGCACCGGGACCTGGTGCGATCGCCAGAAGTTTTCGACCTTGTGGCCGTCGACCTCCTTCGGACAGGTCCATCCTTTCGGCGAACGGAGCACGATCATCGGCCAGCGTGGGCGTTCTGCCTTGCCGCTGCTGCGAGCTTGCTGCTGGATCGAACGAATCTGCTGGATGCAAATTTCCGTTGTAGCCGCCATTTGCTGATGCATCTGCTCAGGATCGTGCCCCTCGACGAAGTAGGGCGTATACCCGTAACCGCTTAAAAGCGATACCAACTCCTGATGCGAGATGCGCGCCAGTATCGTAGGATTGGCAATCTTGTATCCGTTCAGGTGCAGGATCGGCAATACGGCTCCGTCGCGAATGGGATTGAGGAATTTGTTTGCATGCCATGAAGTCGCGAGCGGTCCGGTTTCTGCCTCGCCATCGCCGATGACACAGGCGACCATGAGGTCGGGATTGTCAAACGCCGCGCCGAACGCATGCGAGAGGCTATAACCTAGCTCGCCGCCTTCGTTGATGGAACCGGGAACTTCCGGCGTGCAGTGGCTCCCGAGTGCGCCGGGGAACGAGAAGCGCTGAAACAGCTTGAGCATGCCAGCTTCATCCTGACTGCACTCAGGGTAGATTTCAGAGTAGTGGCCTTCAAGATAGCTGTTGGATAAGGTAGCGGGCGCGCCGTGACCGGGCCCCGCGACGTAAACGATATCGAGATCGTACTTGCGGATAAGCCGGTTGAGATGAACCCAAGTGAAGGACTGTCCGGGATCGGTGCCCCAATGCCCTAAAAGGCGGTTCTTGATGTGCTCCGGTTTCAGAGGCTCGCGCAACAGCGGATTGGCGCGTAAATAGATCATCCCGGCTGACATGTAATTGCACGCGCGCCAGTAAGCGTCGATCTTGCGGACTTCATCTGCAGTGAGCGAAATGATTTTCTCGGTAGTGGTGGTCAAGCGCTGATCTCCAAAGTTTTCGCTCAAGGTAGGATGCGGGTGAAATCAAATTCTGAACTGGACGCGAACCACGTTGCGCGTGCCAGGCGAGTGCTAATGTTTTGATTCCCTATACGGTGCGTAAACGCGTAAAGAGGTGAGAAAGACGACCTATAGCAATGAGTAACGCTCCTGGAACCTGCTTACGCGACCCGTTTCGCGAATTGTCTCTGTAGCGTGTTCAATGGTTCGCGATTACGAACGGCATACAGTGCGGCGGCTGTCAGTCCCAAGGTCAATGCCGCTCTGGTTGATGGTTTCGGCAGCCACTTCATCGCTCCGATCACGAACCTTGGTGGTCCCCGAAACTATGCAACTTTCCGGAGCGAGTTGGTTGATTGTGGCTTCGAGGGCAACGATCCACTGCCTTGCGTTGTGATTCGTGTTAGCGCGGAAAGTTGCCTTGAAGGGCGCAGAATAGCATTCCAACCCACACCCGAGTTGGAAACCATCTGCTCACATGGCTGGGGAAACACAGGCCGGTGAGTCGCGTCCAGCTAAGTGCGTACGGAAGCTCATGGGCAGGGCAAAGTTAAAAGACGCGGGTTGCGGATCGCGGTGTTATTCTGTATGCAGAATGCAAAAAAACAACTCGGAAGCGTTTCCCGTCGGCCACGGTGCCATCTCTTCCCGCGCCCTGTATCAGGAGGTTGCTGGAAGGCTGCGCCATGCGATCTTCTCGCACGAGTTCGAGCCAGGCGCCTGGATTGACGAGCAGGCGCTCGCCAGAGCTTACGGCATTAGCCGTACTCCGATGCGGGAGGCCTTGAAGGTATTATCAACCGAGGGACTGGTCACGCTGATCCCGCGCCGTGGTTGCTATGTGGCCGAAATTCCCGAATGCGAGGTCGAGGAGATTTTTCCCGTGCTGGCGCTACTGGAGGGCCGATCCGCCCATGAGGCCACACTCAAGGCAACTGCTGAAGACATTCGCCACCTACAGCAATTGCACGACAAACTGGAGCATTACGCCACGCAAAAGAAGAAAGAAAGCTTCTTTGAGGTGAATCAGGAGTTCCATCGGACGCTGCACGAGATTGGCGGAAATCGTTGGCTGCTGCAGTTCATCGATGAAATGCGGAAAGTGATGCGGCTCGTCCGATTTCATTCTCTCGCCTCGGAGGGGCGTATGGAACAGTCCGTAGCGGAGCACCGCCAGATCATGGCCGCCATCCGGAAGCGCGATGCTGAGGCCGCGGACAAACTGATGCACGATCACCTGCTGAGCGGTCGCGATGCTTTCTCCAAGCCGCAGGCTCGGAGCGCACGAAAAAAGAGCCCCCGCAGTCGGTGAGCGATCTCATTGAACTCGTTTTATGCTTCGGCAAAAGAACACCGGCGCGAATGTCTGCGCCGGCGTCTTGGCATATTCCAAGTTGTGATAGATCGTCAGGCCTTTGCCGCACTCTTGTGAGCGGCGGATTTTTCGCGGCCGACGCCGGTCCGGATGGCAGCCTTTTTGACTTCCCTGGCAACGGCTTCGGCCACCGCCGTGTTGAACACGCCGGGTATGATGTAATCCTCGCTCAGTTCCTCTTCCGAAATCACGTTCGCAATGGCGTGGGCGGCCGCCAGTTTCATCTCTTCGTTGATGTCTGTAGCGTGGCAATCGAGTGCGCCTCGGAACATGCCGGGGAAGCATAGAACGTTGTTGATCTGGTTTGGATAATCGGAGCGCCCGGTTGCCATGATGCGCACGTAGGGCGCGGCCTCTTCCGGCATGATTTCAGGGGTGGGGTTCGCCATGGCGAAGACGATGGCATCCCGGTTCATCTTTGCCAGGTTTTTGGCCTCAATGGTGCCGGGGCCTGACAATCCCATGTAAAGATCGGCGCCTTCAAGGGCTTCGGCGAGGGTTCCACTGAACCCAGTCGGGTTGGTGTGTTCGGCGAACCACTGCTTCATGTAGTTCATGCCTTCGGTGCGGCCTTTGTGAATGGCACCCGTTCGGTCGAAGCCGATGATGTTTCTGCCGCCGGCAGCCATAATGATTTTGGAGCAGGCGACCCCGGCAGCACCGACGCCGGTAACCACAACCTTCAGGTTTTTGATCTCTTTCTTGACCAGCTTGACTGCATTGAGCAGAGCGGCGAGAACAACCACGGCGGTCCCGTGCTGGTCATCGTGGAAGACCGGGATGTTGAGCTCCTGCTTCAGCCGCTCTTCGATCTCAAAGCAACGCGGCGCGGAGATGTCCTCCAGATTGATGCCACCGAATGCGGGCGCAATGTGTTTCACGGTCTGGATGATCTCTTCTGTGTCCTTCGTGGCAAGGCAGATCGGAAATGCGTCGATTTTGCCGAATTCCTTGAAGAGCATTGCTTTGCCTTCCATCACTGGCATGGCCGCCTCCGGACCAATGTCGCCGAGGCCGAGCACTGCGGTGCCGTCACTAACGATGGCGACGGTGTTGCCTTTGATCGTAAGGTTGTACACGCTTTCCGGGTCGTCGTGAATCGCCATGCAGACGCGCGCCACGCCCGGAGTGTAGGCCATCGACAGGTCATCGCGGGTCTTGAGAGGAACCTTGCTGTTGATCCGGATCTTGCCGCCGAGGTGCATGAGGAACGTACGGTCGGAGACATGCACGACTTCGAGAACGTCCATCGTGCGTAGTTCCTTGACGATCGCGTCGCCATGCTCCTGGTCACGAACATTGACCGTGATGTCACGGATGATGTGACTCTTTCCAACACCTGCAATATCAATCGCGCCAATATCTCCGCCGAGATCGCCGATGATCGACGTAACCCTTCCCAGAGTGCCCGGGACGTTGTTGATCTTCAGACGCATGGTCAAGCTGTAGCTTGCACTTGGTTTTGCCAGAGTTTTCATTTTGGCTTCCTTTGTGAAGATTGATCTTCGGGGGTGGCCCCCATTTGTGAAAGAACAACGATATAGGAACCGCGGTTTGCGGAGCGCGTGCCGCCGGAGTTTATTCGAATCGGATGATGATCTGGTCCGTTTTCGGGATCTGGGCGCGCGTTTCCGAACGACTACATTTTGAATGCAGAATACATAATTATTCCAAACTGAGTGAATGTCAATGGCCCAACCCGGATTTCGTGGCCAGAGTAGGCGCCCGTAGCAGCAGGCGGTGGTCTCTCGTGTTGTATTTGGAAGGCGATGGCGAACCTTGTAGGCGCGATCCAGGAGCAAAGAGGAGCCGGCGCTACTTCCGTGTGCCGATCTTCCCCATGTTGTTAGGCTTATCCTTAGCAAAGATGCAAAGCGGCACGCACTGCATTGTGCAGGGGGCCGCCGGATCAGGGTTATGGCGGCAAGCAGATGCACATTCCTCGAATCGTCCACCAGCTTCGGCACACCACTGCCGGTCCGCGTACTCGCATTCCCAATAGCTCTTCAGCCATGTGCCGTCGTGGCTTTTGCATGCTTCCGCAACCCCCGCGGCGCAGCTTTCGGGGTGCTCTTGCGCGGTGCTCGTCGTTGAAATCACCATCATGAGAAGAAGACCGATGATAGTAATCTTCAGGACCGGGAGAGCTCGGCGTCGGCGCAACATCTAAGTACCTCGCGGTCCGAGCATTGTGGTTTGTGAGTGGTGAAGTTTACGTGTCCGCCCATGCTCACGATCCCCAATCCCTCGAAACCGCCGTTGATACTCCGATGCATCGAAGACTACCTGATCGTGCCACCACAGCCGTTCAAAGAAAGTACGCACCGTGCCTAGGCTCGGTGACTGCTGCGAGGAGGCCGGCGTGGTTGCTTGCACAATATCGCCGATGCTGCGTTCACCATCAATAGCGTCGAACAACCGCTTCTCTATGGATCCGATTGGGAAGAAAAGATCCCTGTAAGTATGGGTCTGGTTGATTAAAACTGCCGCCGCCCCATGTGGCAGCCGATCTTGAACACAGATTGTGTCTGACATTCTGATAGGCACATAGCCAAGCCAGGCGTCATCAGCAAAACTGACCTGTAGCCGGCCTTTGGAATTATCGTCTTTGTACGCAACGAGGCTGTGGCGAACCATCGTGCCACGAAAAAGTTCGATAGCAGCATACTGCTCTGACAGAGGAAGGCGGGCCATCCGGTCGGCCTGCGGAATCTTTGCGATAACGCCACAATGAAGAGCATAGGGCGCTTGTCTCACCCAGCGGCCGAATGCCAGCCCATTCTTTGCGATAAAATCCAACAATTGCGGAACGGAGTAGGCGCGATCTTGCGGGTGCAGTAGAGCATCGGCAAGTGCGGCTTCATGGCGGAAGTCCGGCGCCTGGGTCAGCAGGGTTTGCAACGGGTGCCCAGGTGGCAGAGCAGTGAGCGCACCGATCAGAGCCCGAATCTCTGCATCGGTGGCATGAATACCGAGCCGTCTGCAGAAATCTTGCAGCATATAGATGCCAGCGCGTCCGTAGGGTGCGTACACCATGAGATGCATCGCTCCGTCCGGTTTGAGCACGTTACGCAAAGCACTGAGCCCCGTATCAGGGTCCGCGAGATGATGGAGAACGCCGGTGCATACAATCAGATCAAAGCTCATCTCCAAATCGTTCACTCGTTCGATGGCAAGTTCGTGGAGCTGAAGGTTTGTCAGGTTGTACTTGCGCTTAAGCTCCTCGGTGCAGCGTACACTGGTTGCGCTACAGTCGATGCCGACAACCTGAGCTGCGGGCCAACGCAGTGCATGCTTGGCCGCCTGAGATGTTCCACAGCCGGCGATAAGGATGGAGTGGTCTTCCCTGTAAGGTCGATCGGGCCAGAACAGATGATAATCGGCACGGCGTCTCTGCCGGTCCTCCCAGAGTTCTCGGTATTTGTCGAGATTATCGACCGGCCGAGGGTAGGGATAACGGTCATAGAAGTTGCGAACTTCTTCTGCTACATCGTCAAGCAATGGCGAAAGACGTTCTTCTCGTTGGCTCATCTGAATTAGCGCTCGATTACACTTAGTTATGAACTCGGGTCCAACAACTCTCAGGGAACCAACCCGCACTCGAACATCTTATTAGCGATGGGGGCTGCAATTCTGTTAATAAATTCCGTGCGCATCTGGGGATCGGTCTTGAGAAGCTGAATGGCTTTTTGTTCTTGAGGGCTCGGCGGAGCGTGTTCGGCTTTCTTCTGCCACAATTGCTCGCAAGAGGAGTTCATGTATTTCTGAACAACCTTATCCGCGACCTTGTCCACGAGCGGGAACTGCTGAGCCTTGGCGTCGCTGGGGCGAAGCAGGGTAAATCCGATGAACAAGAGAGACAACAGCGCAGGTACGATAATCCAAGGGAAGTAACGCTTCATGATGACTTCCTCCTAAACTCAAACGTTATGCTTATGTTGTTGGCGGCTATAGCTCTGCTTTGCAGTGACTCAGCAGATCCCCGGCAGACGATTGTCCGCCGGGGAAGCCGGTTTCTCTATCTGCATTTTAATTACGCAGCCTTACCTGGACCAGGGTGCTCCGATCCTGCTTGCGCCGCGTGTGCCAATTTGGCGTCTAGCTGATGCATTACCGAGTCGAGGTTGAATGAGGCTGCCTTTTGGCGGGGCGGATACTTCACGTAGTTCTCGATCTGGGCCGCCACGAGTGCCTGAGCTCCATAAAGCAGGAAGGCGTGATTGATCACCCAATCCCAGTAAACGTTGGAGTTGAAATCTGCGCGCTCGAACGGATCGCGACGCAGGCTAAACATATGCGGGAGCCGCAGTTTCACCATGGGGTCTGCCCAAACATTCGTTGACGTTGAAAGCTGCTGTTCAAACACCAACTTCCAGTCACCATGTCGGAGCGCCATGATATCGCCGTCATCACTGACGTAGAAGAAGGCTTTTCTGGGGCTCTCCTTCACCTCGCCTGTGAGATAGGGCAGCATGTTGACCCCGTCGATACACACCTTGAACGTCTTGTTCCCGGCTTTGTAGCCGTTCAAGAGCTTCTGGTTTATGTCCGGCTCGCCTGCCGCGGCCAGCAACGTCGGCAGCATGTCCTGGTGGCTGACAATGCCGTTCAGGACCGTGCCAGCCTTGAACTTGCCGGGCCAGCGGAGGAGACAAGGGACGCGCCAGGCACCTTCCCAGTTGGTGTCTTTCTGGCTGCGGAACGGCGTATTGGCGCCATCGGGCCAGGTGTCGTTCTCAGGGCCGTTGTCGGTGGAGTACATGACGAGGGTGTTGTCGGCGATGCCCAACTCATCGAGTTTGTTTAGCATCTCGCCAATTTGCTCGTCGTGGGTCACCATCCGGTCGCTGTAGTCGTCCTGCCCGCTCTTTCCGCGGTTCTTGTCCGCGAGGTGGGTTCTGAAATGCATAGCCGTCGAGTTGTACCAGAGGAAGAAGGGTTTGTTCCCTTTGGCTTGTTTCTCCATCCAATCGAGAGCTCGCGAAGTGATCTCCTCATCGATGGTCTCCATGCGCTTCTTAGTCAGTGGGCCGGTGTCCTTAACTGTCTGCCCGCCCTTGCCATCTGAAATGCAATGCAGCACGCCTCTGGGGCCGAAGTGTTTTTTGAACTCTGGGTCCTTGGGATAGTCTGGCAGTTCCGGTTCCTCTTCCGCATTCAGGTGATACAGATTGCCAAAGAATTCATCGAACCCGTGCATGGTTGGCAGGTATTCATCCCGATCGCCGAGATGGTTTTTGCCGAACTGACCAGTCGCGTAGCCGAGCGGCTTGAGCAACTCTGCGATGGTCGGGTCTTCCGCCTGAAGTCCGACAGGGGCACCGGGCATTCCAACTTTGGTCAAGCCGGTGCGAAGGGGGTTCTGGCCTGTGATGAAGGCTGCGCGTCCGGCTGTGCAACTCTGCTGGCCGTACCAGTCGGTAAAGCAGACACCTTCTTCGGCAACTCGGTCGATGTTTGGCGTGCGGTAGCCCATCATGCCTTTGCTGTAGTGGCTGACATTCCACATGCCGATGTCATCGCCCCAAAGAATCAGGATATTGGGTTGTTTTGTAGCCATGTTTTGTTCCTTCCTGTGGACTCCATTAAGTTGATTTATGGGTAAGGTTGTCCTGCTCGGGCCGAAGAAGAACGGGCGAGCGAGACGCGTGGTCGCCGTGACAGAAACGAAACTTTCGGCCGCTCCCGCAGGGGCAGGGCGCATAGGGCCCGCGCCTCTTGTCTTCGGCAGCGGTCAACGTCATTACATCGGAAGGTGGGCGGCCACTCTGCAGCAGTCGGGCCATTGTCTGCATTGCGGGGCGCGTGTGGGTGAAGAACAACTCGAGGCCGGCGCAGAGATAATTCTGGCCCGGTTCGCCGTCGCGCGACACTGCAAACCGGTCCTTTGGACAGCCTCCGTTACATAGCGCCCTTACTTCACATCCCTGGCACTGCGCGGTAAGCGAATCGCGTTTGTCATCCCCGAACTTGCGTTGCGCGGGCGAGGAGACGAGCTTCAGCAGATTAGTTTCATGAATGTTGCCCAGCTTGAAGCGCGGTTCGACAAAATGATCGCAGGAGTAAAGATCACCGTTATACTCCAGCGCGGGGCCATAACCACAGGTCGGTGCGTGAATGCAGAGTAGATGGCGGCCGAAATAGGCCTCGAGCGTCACATCGAAGAGCTGAACGTAAACCTGGCCCACGTCGTGGCGCACCCACTCCTCGAAGATATCCACGAGGAAATGGCCGTATTGTTCGCCTCCGACCGTGCGATTCGTCACCAGGTTGCCGGTTTGTGTGTACAGCAGGCGCTTGCGGCCTGGCTGCTCGCTCCAGCCAAGGTTGGCGATCTGGATCGTCTCCTCCGACGCGCGCTCGACGATGGGAATGAACTGTATCCACTTCGCGTCCAACTCGTCGCGGAAAAAACGATAGACCGAGCGGCCATGTTTCTCGTTGGCGGCGTTGACCGTACACAGTATGTTGAACTCGACACCGTGCTTGCGCAGGTAGCTCCAGCCCTTCATGACCCGGTCAAAGGTACCCCGTTTGGAGCGGTCGAGCCGGTACGTGTCATGGAGTTCGCGTGGGCCATCCACGCTCAGACCGACGAGAAAGTTATGTTCCTTAAAGAAGGCGCACCATTCATCATCGAGAAGAATGCCGTTGGTCTGAAAAGTGTGTTGCACGACCTGCTCGGGCCGACGATACTTTTCGACGAGTTCGACGGAGCGCCGGAAAAACTCGACCTTCATGAGCGTCGGCTCGCCTCCCTGCCACGCCACCGTTACGTTGGGCGTACGGTGGGACTCAAGCAACTGGCGGATGTAGGCGTCGAGCGTAGCATCGGACATCCGGTGCTTTTCGTTTGGATACAGCGCATCCTTGGACAGGAAAAAACAATAAGCGCAATCGATATTGCAAGTGGAACCACTCGGCTTTGCAAGCAGGTGGAAGCACGGCGGTGTGTGGTCTGGCCGAGTATCGTCAGTCATTGGTGACATCTTCCTGGTATCCGTGTGATCCGCAGCCTGGTCTGCTGACTTTTGTGCAGGGATAGACTAGGCCGAGGACTCCAATTTCTGTAACTGTCAAAACACACAGGTGAGGGATGGCGTGCTGGACTTCCTTCCTAGCGCCAGTATCCCGCGTGAAACACCCAACCTCCTCCGGTGTGAACCCACCGCGGGCCCACCCAAATGACGCCGGGACGTGGTGGACGAACCCACCTTCCAGGTACCCACACGTACGCACGGCCATTCCAGCGCTGGTATCCGCCTATCCAGACATAGCCGGGGCCGGGAGCTCTTCCAACCACACCTACGTGGACAGGCGGAGGCGGCGCAACGCGAATTACCGTTTGTGCAACTCCGATCCCGATTCCTAGAAACAGAACTCCGCACAGAATGACGCGAGTGTAGTACATTTTTTTCGGCCTCCTACTTAATGTTCCCTTGGTGTAAGCGACTTAGATGCTGTGTGTGAACTGGCAAAACTCACAGTGATTTGCTTGTGAACTCCAATCCAAGTCAGTGCAGTGGGTTTTTCTTCGTAATGTATGCCGCTATCAGGGCGCTGGCGGTGATGGCTGCGACAATCCACACAGTTGCGAATAGGAGGAACGCAGAGAGGGAAGTTGCCCACCTGACTTCTTCCTTCCTGCGCGTCTCGGCAGCATTGGCAAGTTCACGACATTCGGTGAGCACATCCGCCGGGGTAAGCTTTTCAAGCAGCTTTGCGCCCACGAACAGAACCAGCAAGTCGTCCATAGATCCAATCACAGGAATGAAGTTTGGAATGAGTTGAACGGGGCTAAACAAGTAGGCTGCCGAGCATGCTGCTATGAACCTTGAATACCAGCGCGTCCGGGGATGTTTAAACACAAAATAGAAGACATGAATTTCCTTCTGGAGCCGTTGCGCCCGTTGGCCCCAGCTCGCCGCGAACGTAGGTTTGGATCGCACCATCGTGGAAGACAAAAGACAATCTGAAGTTCTTTGTTCTGCGCGGAGTCGCGTCACCTTGATCGCCTTGCAGCTTAGGCTACGAGGCGGTCTATGATGTCTTCAACTGGTAAATCTGACAGCGGAGATAGACGCTCGGCCATATTCGGCTAAACCCTCCTACCTGCGTATTGAGAATAGAACTGCAACCAACGAGGTTGTAAGTTCTGACAGTGTTCGCTCCGTCCGAGTGAGGTTATAACTTCGCACAGTCTTTAGATCGCCCGTGCCTCGATTCAGCGCATCAAAGGGACACGCGGCTCTCTGCGGGAGGATGATATGCGAACTGTTTTTCCGACGCCCATGATGCACCCGCGGACACCTGGGGTGATCTCGCTCGCCCACGATTTGAAGATCCTGATCTGCTGGGTAATCTGCTTCGCTAAGAACCTACAAAAGCGCCGATTCCGCTAGGAGCCCTCCTGTTTTGTACGATCGTGCAGCCGCTCGGAAAGCGGTCCGAGCTGCTTGAGTTCTGAAGTCGAATTCCGGCGCTACGTCGAATGATTCGGGACAAAGTTAGAGACGAAAAAACACTCCGCCTCCCTTTCGAATGCAATTCGCCTTCCTCTAGAACGGGCCGCTGCGCAGCAGAACACCGTAAAAGGTGAGGCATCCGATCAGGACGACAAAAATCGCTACTACAAAGGAAAGAGACCACGCGTGCTTCTTCTGGGGGGCTCCGCTTTTGTTCAGAGAACTCCAGTGCTGCCAAACTGCTGCGGATAATGCAAACGTGCCGAGAGCAATGAGACTCATTGCGAAATTGCGCGGCACCTGCGGACGCCGAATGGTACCGGCGGCAACTTCTTCGGCCTGGTACTGAAAGAACTTATAAATGGTGAAGCCGAATCCAATCATCGAAAGGGCGGTTCGGATCCATGCCATCAGCGTTCTTTCCGCCGCGTCAAGGGTGCGCTGGCGAGCCAGCTCTGTCCGCTCTTCGGCGAGAATCGTTCCCCGGTCTTTTGGCGCTGTTTCCAGGCTCACTGGGATCATTCCTCACATGTGCGCTATACGGCGCTGGATTTAGAGTTCGGTGGGCCCTCGGCAGGTGCGACGAGCGGCACGATCTGAGGCCAGTGTTCCCGGACAGCAGCCACGCGGAAGAGAAACGAAACCAGCACTCCGACCAGGGTGACGGGGAAGAAGGATAGACTCCCCTTCAACTGAATCGCAAGCAGTGTGTAGACCGCACTCGCCAGCACTGCAGTCGTGACGATGTGCTCACACGGCCTCACAATCTCCGGCGTGACCCCCGAGAAGAGGTCAATGAACACCCCGCCCGCGGTGGTGGAGATCAACCCAACTAGGACCGCGGCGAAGAACCCAAGGCCGTGATCGAGCGCCTTATGCGCGCCCAGGATCGCAAACCAGGGCAGCGTGAAAGACTTGAAGAAGGCAAGTGTCCTCGTGCGGAAGCGCTCTTCTCGCGAGTCGGCGTAGCGATAAATTGCAAGCCCCAGCAAACCCATCAGAAGGCAAACAAAAAAATACCTCACATCCTTGAGCGGCGAAGGGATGTCATTCAGCAGCAAGTCGCGCGCTATGCCGCCGCCAATACCTCCGAAGAAGGCCATGATCAGCAGTCCAGCGACGGTATAACCGCGGTTGTGCGACGGATTGCGGGCAACGAGCACTCCGTTCAAGGCATTGATGCCGGCAGAGAATAAGTCCAGGTTTGGAAAGCTCGGCAGGTACATTTCCGTCCTCCTCTGAGCGGCGCGCCACCGCGTATCGCGACGTCTTCGATCACCCGAATGACATGTGCCCGTCGCGAAATCCTAAAGTTACTTGCGCGGAGAGTAGAAGGAGAGGTGTGAGCCTACAACTGTTAGATTTAACAGGAATGGACGAGACTGCTGACGCCTTCGCATTCGGCCCATTCTCTCAAGCGCTAGCTCACGCGGGGGCGTTAGAGAAGGGTATTACGTGGATTACAAGCATCAATACTACCGGCCCATTGATCGCCAAGGGGAAACAGATACATTTGCCGCGTTCCCTGGGGCCATGGCAGCTTCAGCCGGGGCAGAGAGCAAATAGACGGCAGCAGCTATGGCTCGCGCCGTTTTACTCTGCCGTTCACAACCAGTTCACTTAACATATTCGGAGACACGAATAGCTTATTGGCAAGCACTGCGTCGATGGCATGGAACAGATCGAGGCTCAATCGGGGTTTCATAACATACGCCGAGCCGCCTGCGCCTATGGCAGCGTTCATATAATCAGTATCTTCGTGGACGGTAAGAAAGATGATTTTGGCGTTACATCCTGAATCTCGCAATTGGCGCGCAACAGCAACCCCGCTCACGTCTCCCATGGAGATGTCGAGGATAATGACATCGGATTTGAGCCGTAGGCATTCTCGTACCACAGTTGCCTGGTCGGATATTGCGGCGACAACCTTGTAGTCTTTTCGTTTCTCAAGCAACTTGCTGACGTGAGTAAGGATGGCAGAATTGTCGTCGGCGAGGATGATCTTCGTTATTGACAAGAACCTCCTTCGAGGGCCGCCGCATCAGAGTGTGTAATCGATAAATATCATTGCGACGGCGCTGAACCGCGACGCTATACAGTCCAACGGTCGCCAGATGCTAATTGGCCTCAACTGTCTTTACTACTGTCAAAACTGCGAGTGGGGCCGACTAATCTGCGTCGCTGCTTTAGGCAGCTCCGGTTTCCTTTATTTGGCGGGTGAGTTTGGCCGGAATAATCCCTTCCACCTGGGTACCCAAAGACGGCTTTGACCAGATCGACAACGTGCCGCCGACAGAGCGCATCCGTTCCCGCATGCTGGTGACTCCAAGCCCACGATCAATTGTTTCGTTGTCTGGATCGAATCCAATCCCGTCGTCGGAAACGCGTAAATAAAGATTGCTCGAATGGCAGGTCAATTCCACTTTCACGTGATGGGCATGGCTATGTTTGACCACGTTGTGCAAAGATTCTTGCACTACCCGAAATAGGTTGAGAGAGACGTTTTCCTCGAGGTTTCCGGGCAGATCGTTCACTATGCACTCGACCTCAATCCTATGTTGCTGGGAAACTTCTTTGCAGAGATGCCGCACTGTTGCCGCGAGCCCGAGGTAGTGCAGCTTGGATGGATGTAACTGATGAGAGATGTACTGGATACCACTTGCGATTTCATTTGTAAGCTGCAAAAGCTCTTGCAGTGCCTTCTGTTGCGAGGAAACCGTACTTTCGGCTGCTGCCTGCGCAGCTTCTTGAAGTCCGTTCGCCAGCAGCGCCAGCCGCTGGTTGATGTCGTCGTGCAACTCGCGCGCAATCCGCGCGCGCTCCTCTTCAGACGCTTCCATGAGCCGGGCACTGAATTCGAGTACGGTGGCTTTTGCTAGCTTGAGATCGCTGATGTCCATGCAGCAGCCCACATATCCGGCGAAGGAATTGTCGCCGTTGAATCTCGGCACACCTTTGTCCAACACCCAACGGTATTCTCCGTCGTGGCGACGGAGTCGGTATTCCATCCTGAACTCCTCCCGGCGATCAAAGTATTTCGTGTACGTATCGACGCACTTTCGCAGATCGTCTGGGTGCACCCCTTCCGTCCATCCATTGCCAATTTCTGTCTGAAAGCTGCGACCGGTGAATTCGAGCCAAGGCTGATTGAAGTAGTTGCACAACTTATCTGGACCGGACATCCAGATCATCACGGGGGCGGTGTTTGCAATCAAATGAAAGCGCTTTTCGCTCTCCTTCGTCGCTTCTTCCGCGCGGCGACGTTCGGTGACGTCCCTGATGATGACGGTAAACAGGTTCTTTCCGCCATCTTCAACGTGGGAGATGGAGCCTTCAATGGGAAATTCCTCCCCATTGGACCGCATGCCCCAGAGTAGGCGCGGGGCTCCCAGAGCCAGGTTGGTGGCGCTCGCCTCGCCGAAATGGCGAAGCTGTAGTATGTGTTCGGAACGGAAACGCTGCGGAACGAAGCGTTCTACGGAAGACCCAATCGCGTCGGCAGCGGAGCACCCGAACATCTTCTCTGCAGAGGGGTTGAACAGCACTACAATTTGCTGGTCGTCGAGGGAGATGATGGCGTCCATTGCTGAATCAACAACAGCCCTCAACCGGTTCTGGCTTTCGCGCAACTTAGATTCAATGTGCTTTCGATCGGTGATGTCCTGAGCTGTTCCGCGAAGAAGCGTAACGCGGCCGGCAGCATCACGTACAGCTTCGCCACGGGCATGAACCCATCTTGTGCTTCCATCCGGGCATACTACTTCCAACTCGATCTCCGGAATCACTCCCGTTCGCAATGCTTCTTTTGTTGCTTCGTTCAACCGGCGCAAACTCTCGGAGGTGAAAAGATGGTTGAGTTTGTCGAACGCGGGCAGGGGCACCTTGGGGTCAAGTCCGTGGATGCGGTAGAGTTCCTCCGACCAGATAACGGCGTTAGTCGCCGGGTTAAACAACCAACTGCCCACACCAGCAAGCCGCTGTGCCTCTGCGAGTTCTTTCTCCGTGATCGCTAGCTGAACACGCCTACGCTTTGCGACCTTGTTAAGCAGCAAAGCAATGAGTAGCGCCTCGATGAACAGAGCTGCGGAAATACCAAGGACCTTCCAGCGGTAGAGTTCCCATGCGGATCTTTCCAGATAGAACAAAACACCCTGCGAAATACGTCCTACGTTGCCCGAGTACAGGACGCTGCCCCCGACTATAACATTGGCCACAACGGAATTTTCGTACCTCGGCCGTGTCGCAGCACTGGAGTGGGCCGGCAGAATGCGTGCGCCGGTACCGAAAAAGATACTTGAGGAGAAGCAGTGTGGAACTATGCTAAGAAATAGTACGCAAACCAGTTCGCACCGGAACGCTGCCGATCCCGGTGCCGGACCCTCACTGGTTCCACGCAGTGGATTCACTTTTCCATACCTTTCAACGACCCATGGAACTTATGTGACGGAACAAGCGAGTTAAGGCGTTACTGTCCCGTTGCGATTCTCCTTACATCGTGCATGGGCAACGTGAACTGCACGTTGCCTATACGTGAGCCACGACTGCCAATGTTGACAGTAGTGGCCTACACACGCAAGTGATATTTGCGCTCGGCAAAGGAGACGATTGCGGAACCTAATGTCCATTTAGTCCCTGCGAGAGGGCTTCCAAGTTTTGTGGTCGCACCCGGATCACGCCTCCGCGCGGGCTGTCAATGTCTGCTATAAGAAAGAAAGAGATAGACACCGCAAGCGGTAAAACTAAAAACATTTTTTTTCGTGTTCGATGTGCGCCGAAGCCGATCAACAGGTTACAACCGATGGCGATCACTGTGAGTAGGACCCAGGCCTCAAATGGAATGCGGTTCCACCAGGCAGCTTGCGTGTACCCTTGTGAGTTCAACACGTCATTCATACCCAAAACCGTCAGGCCGATGATGGGCGTCGGCTGAACTATAGCGCGAGCCTGCAGAACGGACCAGAGATCGTTCTGAAGTTGAGCAGTATTGTTGTTAATCTGCCGAAGACGCTGTCTATCACGGGTGCTATAGAACAAAATGCGCTGATCGAGATAATTCTTCAGCATCCCACGTACTTGCGCCGCCTCGGGGGCTGGCAGCATGCCGACTCGGACGTACTCCGTACCGATCGCGTTAGCCTCTGCCTCTTCATAGTTTTTCCGCTGATCGTACCGGCCGATAGCCATCGAAAACGTGAATCCGATAAGCAGAGCTAGCAAAGTCAGAGAAGCGGCTTGAATAACGCCAAAGTCTTCCCGCTCGTCTTTTTCTAAAGCTCGTAATCTTGTGCGAAGGTGGTCGCCAAGAAATACCGAGAGCCAAAGCGCGATGAAGGCGAGCACGGACATCAGAAATGGAAAGTTCATGATGTTCATAGTTTGTTCCGCCAGCGGCTGCCCCGGGCCGGAAACTCGGAATCAGGTACGACAGGCTGGCAATACTTTTTCCATTTCTAACCGCAACTGAGAAGAAGTCTTCATTCTGCTACTTGGCTCCAACTGGCATCGGGATCGAACTCAACCATTGCGGCTGCTGTTTCTTTTGTGGTGCTTCCCAAATTCTTCTGCAACAGCACGCCATCCTGGTTGATGATGAATGTCATCACTCCCGAATTGCCGTACTCAGCCGGATACGCGACAATTGCGAACCCGCCTACCATTTTCCCATTGACCACGTAGTCCTTCGCACCGCCTGGCGCGTGGCTGCCTTGCCTGTTCAGCATCTGGAAGTAATAGCCATGGAAGGGCAAGTGCGAGTCCTGATTCGCGGCATAGCCTTCGCTGGTTGCGTCGGCTACGAGAGGACCGAGCGGGCTCCTGGGCTGCCCCTCGGGCGATTCCCAGTACAGGCCATTATGCTTGCCAGCATCACTGATGAACTTCAGAGCATACTGCTTCGCGCTTCCGCCATCATGACGTTGAGAGAAGTACTCGGCTTGAGCATCGGCGATCGCTCTGCAGATATCGATGGCTGCCAGTTCATTTCGGCCAATCCGGCGGTTCAGAATCTCATCCTTACCCGTAGCCGCATCGAAATACCACTGCCCGGTACTGTTCTTCTTCAGCGGAATTGGGAAGGGAAAATTGTCGGCTCCCACCAGCAGAATCTGGGATCCATCCGTCATCTTGCGCCAACGGTGCATCACAGCATAGGCCGCCAGAAATCTATCGCGCGCAGCCCTGTCCTGTACGGCATCGCCAGAGTAGATAATCTCTTTCGCATCGGGACCAAAGATTTCCAGTGCCGCACTTTTATCCCCGGCCTTTGCCGCGTCCAAGAGTGCATTACCCGCGTCGTCGGGCGAAGTGAACACCTTGAATGAAGGTTTCTCGCTCAACGAAGGCTTCTGGGACTTGCTGCAGGCAGTGAAGAGAATGACAAGCGCGAATAGTATCAGCCAGTATCTGCGGATATCGAGCGACATACTTGACCTCCAAAGATCGAATGTACGGCACCTTACAATGAACAGGATGTGACGAGTTTGCGACTCCCACTTTGGGTTCATCTGCGACCGCCCCAGCCACCGCCACCGCCTCTGCTAGCCGAGCCGCGAGCACTGTCGGCCCGCGATTGCCAGCCGCCGCCAGCTCCGCTGAAAGCCGATGATCCGCTGCTCTTTTGCTGCCCGCCCCAGCCCTTCGAGGCAGCAGAGTTGCTCCCCGAGTAACTTGAGCCGCTGGGTTTCTGTACGCTGTTCCAGCTTCCGCCCTTGTTTGTCTCCCAGCCGCTCCCTGTGTTCTTGTACTGATTGCCGTTCGCTGTCGCGTACTTATTACCATTTGCCGTTTGACCCGCGGCAGCGCTGTTGTACTTACCCGTACCTGCAACAGCTTTGCCACCGCTCGAGTTTTGCGCCGATGCGACGGTTCCCTGCGAGGTCGTCTGATGCTGGGTGTATGTAGTCTGGCCGTTCTTAGAATAGACGGAGCTTCCATAGCTTCCGTAGGCATTGGACGATTGATGAGTGGCGCCATAGGCCCCGGTGCGTGGGTTGTACGCCTGACCAGCTTTTTGAGTTCCGTAGGCAGTGGTAGTTGATGCGGTGCGCGCATAGGTACCAGTGGATGGGTTATAGCCGGTGTTGTAGTGCGCTGCACCGTTGACGCCATACACTGACCTACTGGAGCCATAGTAGCCGCCGTGCCAGGCGTTGTTTCCGTAATAAGCTCCGCCTCGATATACAACTGTTGTGGTGCCATGCCAGCCACAGTTCCAACTGCTATATCCCCACCCGCAGCATCCGCCGCTCATCATCGCACCCACCGCGATGCCAACTCCAAAGGCAAGCACGCCGGTCGCTACCACGGTCGAAGTACTGTATCCAGGAGTTACGTAGGGGTATCCGTACACTACGGTGGGATTGTACGTCGGAACATATACTACCTGCGGATTCGTAGATTGAATCACGATGACTTGTGGCGACTGTTGCACGACCGTCAGCTGTGGCCCGGACTTCAGGTTTCCAGCAGCTAGCGCTTTTGCACGCAACACCTGGACAGCCGACATGACTTCGGCAGCCTGTGTGTGGTACGCCTCTCCGAGTGCAGATGTCCAACTCAGGTTTTGCGCCAAGTTGCCGAGCACCGAGGGAAATTGCGTGAGCGCCTTCACACTGGGATCCCAAGGTTGCGCATCCACGGCCTTCATTAGTGTTTTGCCGGTGAGATTGCTGTTCTGCTGAAGCCAGCTCGCAGCGGCAGCGATCTGATCAGGAAACGTTGCGCCTCCAAGGATCTGCGCCACGAGAGCGTCTGGGTACAACGCGATTGGAGCGACCAACTGTTGTAGCTCTTCGGCAGACAGCGGTGCACCCTGTCCAGAATAGCCTGTCGGTGGCGGCGGTTCCTGAGCTCCAGCTTCAATGGGCATTGTAACTATGACCAGCAGCAAGGATAACGTCACCGACAATACCTGTTTCGCAAAAGTCGTAATCATTTGGCTTCTCGCTTCCCGCCCGGTAGCCTTTCAGGCGAACTTGTCGATCAATCACGGAGAGATGATTTTCCGCCAATCGTCGCCTGATGGTGCTGGCGTAGCGGCAAAAAGACAACCGTCGGTACTATGCTCGGCGATGGGTTTGAGTTCGGCAACTGTCAGTTTTGCCAGATTCAGGTGTGGTGCCCTTGCCCAAATACCTGCTCTAGAAGGACCATCCCAGGCCAGAAGTGGAGCCAAAGTCAGTTTTGGGCAGGGTGTCCGGTGGACGGCTGTCAAAGTTGAGATAGTAGCCAAAATTCCAGTACAGATCCTTGGCGAGCCTCAGCTTCAACGAAGTGTTAAGGTCAAAACGCACGCGCCCCTGGTCAGTCAGGCTGGGATACAGGCGGGCGTCGGCAAGGATATCGGTCGTTTTAAATTTAAAAAAATTCACCTGAGTCGCTAAAACTGCTTCAGCGCTATCTCCAGTCCGATTAGTCGTCGCCTCTGATGAGTAGCGCTCGCGGTTCCACACGGCACCCCCATACGCCGCGATAAAGCTGTTATTCGTGTACCTGAACCTGTGCCCCAGTGCACCGCCGAAGGTCGTGCGCAAGTCAAGTTGCTGTTCATCGCTCTGCAGAAAATCTGCAAGCCCCAGGTAGAAATTGCGAGGCGACAGCAGTTGTCTTATAACATTCAGTCGCAAATCGTTGCGAAGATCGGAGAGGTTACCTCCTCCGCTGAAACTCGATTCATAATTCGCGGTGACTTGCCACTTCGTCCGTTCAAAGGCCGCATTCGTCTGAAAATTGTATTGAGTGCGGTTTTGCTGCTTAGCGTAATTCAGGCCGGCATTCACTCCGCCGTGCAGGTTTTGCCAGAAAATAGTATCTGTCGGGTGAATCTGAACAACTTCTTTAGCGTCGATAACGTGGCTCGTCGATGAGTTTGTCACCTGCAGTTGTAATTCATGTGGAGCATTTGCTTCCGCTTTACTCTGCAGGGTACCCGAATAGCGCTTTCCTGCATTGTCCGCAACAACAAATGACTGCGAACTTGTGATGCTGGCGATTTTCGACCAATCCATCGCAACCGTGCCATCTGCGTACTCGGGCTTGACATACAAATAACCCTTCTCAAGCTTTATGATTTCACAGGTAATTCGGTCGCCATTGACGAGCCGAATGACATCTCTTTTTTCTCGCGCAGAGCATGCTGCACTTAGAGTCAAGAAGAGCAATACCAAGGCGAAGCACTGTAGAAACCAATGCTGATAATGGAAATGGATGTCTTGCATCTTTCACCTCTGCACTCTGCCGGTCCTGCAGACGATGATTTTCGTGATTGGCCGCCGTGAGGATCGCGCGATCCCTGTGACTGATTGCCGTTTGATGCAGGCGAAACACTTGCCATGTAATCAATGTAGCTCTCGCTATGTCTTTCTACACCTGCCATTTTTGACAGGTGTGCACTCGCACCGTATCGCGTAGCGTGCCCGGGAGTGAATAGGCTATGAAGGAACGGCTGCGCAGTGTTTCTGTTTCGCAAAATTTACTTCGTCTGCTCAGTCCCTGGGGTTTTCGCAAACCTGAACGGCTTCGTCGGCCTTGCTCAGTTCCCGCAACGTCGCGAGTCGCATGGAAAGTGGTAGCATTTGTGTGCAGACTTCGCTCAAAATGGTCGCAAATAGCGTTCGCTTTTCTTGCCTGTGCTTCGCTGCCCGCGCAAACGGATCAGTTTCTGCCGGAATTTTACAGTTACCTCACGCTTAACTCGAAAATTCGAGTGTATTACGATGCCAAAGACGATCGAGACGGCGGTCAGTCAACCCAAGTTACCACCGGACCGAGTATCCAGTTGTTAGTGAAACCACTCCTGCGGCTAAAAAGAATCACCACTTTCGATCTGGATGATGCAAAGCCCAGGGCTTTGGTGCTGGAGGCTGGATACCGCTATATCAGTGCTCCGAATGAGCCAACTTACATTCGCTTTTTGCCGTCAGTAACTTCCCATTTCCCCATGAAGTATGGATTTTTGATAACCGACAGAAATCGTGCGGACCTGGACTGGATAGGAGGAGTGTTGAAATGGCGCTACCGAAATAAACTCACAATTGAGAGAACTTTCACAATTCATTCTTATCATCCAATTCCCTATGTCGCCTTTGAGCCCTACTACACGGGCCAGTATGGGAAGTGGAGTACTACTTCCGAATTCGCTGGTTGCTTGCTTCCTGTAGGGAGCCATGTGCAATTCAATCCCTACTACGAGCATGAAAACGACACCGGCAAGCGCCCGAATAAGCAGGAAAACTATATTGGTCTGGCAGTGTACTTGTACTTTTCAGTGGAAAAGAAGCGCCCAGCCGATTGATCGCAATCTTTTTTGGGATGTTTTAGAGAAACAACCGCTAAAAACCGGGTACGCGATAGCAAGCCAGGACGCCCCGAGACAAAGTCGAAATCGCGCTGGTCCAGAGCCTGCATTACCGGCAAGACTGGTAGAACTGACAGTTCATCTACAAGCGTCGGACGGTGTATGAAGCATGGGGCAAAGGTGTGTGGCGCGAGTCTGTGCTGGATTACTTTTTCTGTTTCGCGAACAGAGTGCCTTGGAATCGATCTGCGACGCGAAATGCGCCGAAATTCCGGCTACGCTGCGCCGGCATGGCCAAATTTCAAGGTGCTTCAGGACCGGAAGGACATCTTGATTAAAACGCACGAAGAGGAAGACAATGAGAAAGATCTGGCTAGGGGTGTGGCTTCTTGTTGCGGTTAACGTATTGCCTGCTCTGGGGCAAAAAAAAGAACAGGATCGGGTCGAAAACGCTGGAAATGTGATGCAAGAAATTTTGAACATTCCCGACGACATTCCGCAGGACGTACTGGACAAAGCGGACTGTGTGGTCGTTTTACCTTCTGTACTCAAGTTTGCGATAGGAATTGGCGGGAGCTACGGACGGGGCGTAATGACCTGTCGCGGCGGGAAAGATTTCAAAGGCCCGTGGGGCGCCCCAAGCATGATGGCACTTGAGGGTGGTAGCTTAGGTCTGCAACTGGGTGGTCAGGCGACCGACTTCGTACTGCTGCTGATGAGCCCTCGGTCGGCATCGAGCATACTAAGCAGCAAGGTTAAACTCGGGGGTGATGTCTCTGCTGCAGCGGGTCCGGTTGGACGATCCGCTTCAGCCGAAACAGACGTAGCACTGAGAGCAGAGATTCTCTCCTATTCTCGATCCCGTGGACTGTTTGCTGGAATTTCTCTCGCGGGCTCGACGTTACGCGCAGACAATGCCGCAAATAAGAACCTTTACGGAAAAGAGATAACCGCGCAGGATATTGTTTTCAAACATATGGTGGGGGCTCCGGAATCTGCAACGCTGTTGCTCTCGACACTTAACAAAAAGAGTCCAGAAAATAAATCGAAGACTTAGTTCAGGATTAAGGCACAAACGGGTATGTACAGCGAGACGTGATGCCCATCACGGATATCTTTGTGACCGGGTGCGAGACTCGGTGGTCGCGAAAGTCTTACGATAGCGACGAAGGCACGCCCCGTTTTCCTTGACGCTGTCTGGCGAGCACAAAACAGAAGCCGGCAGGGGTTCTCGACACAATATGGCAGTTTGCGAGAGAACGAAATTCATAAGTGCGCATTCGGTGAGAGGAGCCAACTGATGGTTAATCGTTCTCGCGTTCTTATCGCGGACGACCACAATCTAATAGCGGAGTTGTGCAAGCGACTTCTCGAAACTGAATTTGATGTAGTCGGAGTGGTTAGCGACGGTCGTGCGCTGGTGCGTGCTGCGCGCGAACTACGACCGGATGTGGTCGTAGTCGACATTGCCATGCCCATTCTGAACGGCTTGGATGCAGGGAAGCAGGTGAAGAAATTACTGCCCGCTGTAAAACTCGTATTTCTCACCATGAATCCAGACGTGGAAGTGGCTGCTGAGGCCTTCCGGCGCGGAGCCGCAGGATACCTGCTTAAGACCTGCGCCGCAGCAGACATCGTGCTTTCCGTTCGCGACGTGTTGCGAGGCAAATCGTATATCTCACAGGCCTTGCCACGAGACACCATCAATTTCTTGCGGCGGCAGAACAAGGAACTAGTTGCCGAAGACGAACTCTTAACCGAGAGGCAGCGGGAAGTATTGCAATTGTTGGCGGAAGGCAAGGGGATGAAGGAAGTTGGCAACATCTTGTGCATGACGACCAGGACTGTGGCCTATCACAAGTATCGGATTATGGAGGTGCTTGGCGCAAAGAGTAACGCCGAACTGGTCAAGTACGCCGTCAGGAACCACCTCGTTGCCGCTTAGTTATCGTAAAACTCAGAAGTGCGTAAGCGACTTCTGCTTGAATGAGCAGAACTCTTCGGGAGTTCTGCTCAGAATTGCCAATCAGGCGCGCATCTGCAAGTTCAAGGTTCACAGCAAAAGTCTACATCGCGCCTGTAGCTAATCCGCGGTCCACCAACGCCTTCACTTCTACGGTTGCTCCTGTTCCATCTGTTTTAGTTTTTGCTCCAGCAACATCTTCTGCTGCTGCTTGGTTAACTTGGGAAACAGAAACGCGAGTTGTACCCGAAGGCCCCAAGGCGAAGCTCCCTGGGGATGCACCGCATTGCCATAAAACTGTGTGGTGACGTTCACCGGCTGAAATCCAAGCTTCATAATTCTTCCGATGCCACCACCAAACGGCACGACCCAGCGACCGCCATTAGTAGCTTCCCAGTTCGCGGTCAATGTGGGCTGCCAAGTGATGTACCAGCCGTGTTGCAGGTTGTAATTGATGAAGTACTGGAAGAGCATCTGGTTGACATCCGGGCGGTGGGATTGCCCGGCAAATGACCAAACGTTGTTTACCAGCCCGCCAAGAGTCCATTTGCCTGGCTGCGCCAGTACAACCACACTAGGCCCCGTGCTCCACTTTCCCTGACCTAACACCCGATTGGTGGCCGTGGGTAGTGCGATCGTCGGTCCCACGCCCCAAATTATCTTGCTCGGTTTCGACGGAGACATGAAGAACGACGGATTCATATCTCCGAATCCGAACGCGCCCTGGTTGACAGGCTGACTCGTTGTCGGCTGATAAATGATCGGCGTAATCCAGCGTGTTATGAGGTTCCATTTCTCAATCAAGCGGAACGGGATGACAGGCTGGATGTTCAGTACGTCCTGAACACGGCTGCCCGGAGCTATGCCGAAGTTGTTGTTGTTTTGGACCGGAACGCTGATGAGATTTGCGACCGGGTTCTGTGCCTCCTTTCTTAGCTCCTCGGCATTGGCCGCTGCAGCTGGCGTTTGCTCCGTGGCTAACTCAGTTCCCGGCAAACCAACTGGCGTGTCTTGTGCCATTAGCGGCAGTATCAGTACCAGAGCGCACGTCAGTGTCCGGAAACATCGAATGATGCAGAGTGGCGTATTGCCAGCCTGTGAACTTCTAGAACACTTCATGAGGAAATCCTTCCATTCCTGTCAGAGCGCGATGCATTGAATAAAAGCTCACACGTGCTGGTAGTTCGAATTCTGAATAGCAATTTTCATTTGCTTACTGGTTCCGTCAATCACCAGATCGGCAACATGGTTCGTTCCGTCTGGCAGCCGGCTGAACTGCACTGTCAAGTTCATTGCATCCTTCGGATTGTCCATATAGGAAGCAATCTGAACTCGAAGCAGCTGCTTCTGGGTTTTGTCAAAGACTAGAGTCATTGAATCCTGAGGTTTGAGGTAATTGTGAATGACGAGTTGGACTTCATTGGGAGCTCCAGCCGGGCCCAAGGAAATATTCCCTTGCGCAAAAGCCTTTTGCAGAAGATCGCCCTCAGGCGGCACATACTGCTGCGCCAGCGCTTTCATCTGATCAGCGTAATCTTTGTACTCTTCCTTCTTCTTCTCGACTACATGTTTTTTCAGCCGTCCTCCGGAAGGCGGCTCAGGGGGCGGATCGAGCGAAGTTTTCTGTGGGGTCAAGTCCGGTCCGAGACGGACCAGAAAGTGCTGCTGTTTTTTTTGTTCGCCTTTCAGGCTAATCGTTACCTGTTCATTCCAGGTATAAGAGGCGAGGGCCTGCTTGTTCTTTGCGGATGACTCTTTGATCTCCGCGACACGTTGTTGTAGTTCGGGATTCTGTGCAAACGCAGGGCGATTGAATCCTGCGGTTGCCACAAGGACGAGCAGCATCGAAAACGTAGTGTTCAACAGACGGCGTGCTGTGAATTTCATAAATGACCTCACAATGCATTTGGCTCTCGATAGTTAGCGTATGCCTGACGATATTTGAGCTCGGTAGGGAAATGTCAGCTTCCGATTACCAAAGATCCTCTATAGCTTTATTTGAGCGGCATAAAACGACTACTGGCAAGAATGACAGTTCGAACTTCGCGAAAGGCGTTTGGGAGTGCCAGAGCTTCGGCTCTTTGTCTGCCGCTCAGCCCAACCCTGAGCCTGAAAGCCGCAGCCGGCTTCGCCAGAAACTGGCACTAATCGCACAATCCAAAACGCAGTTACAGAGACAGCCGCGACCGCTGACGAGACGTACTGTCCGGTTACGGCTTCATTACCTTTCTTGAAACAAGGGCTTTCTAAGTATTGGCCTTGAACTTCTGCTGCCGCGAAGTTCAGGAATCACGAACAGAGCTGTCACTTTTGCCAGTATGCGCAAGAGAAAGAGGTCCTTAAGATTTGGTCGCTGTAGTGCCATGAGGCTCGCCTGCGAAGCGCGTGCTAAAGAGCAACCGCATGCCCACTTGTGCTGAAAAGAGGTCGCGGTAAGCCAAGGAACGTTCCGCTGATTTTGAGCTTAACCCGATCGAAAAGGAGAATACGATGCGTTAGATACTTTGTTTTGATGGGCTTGCTCTTGATGACGGCCGGTCTGGCCCTGGCTCAGGGCGAGTACCCGAAGTTTGAGACTTCGCAAGCCTTCATGTACGTCCGCACCAGCCCAAACTTCACAAACACGTTCATTTTGCCGAATGGCCAAGTGGCGGAGCACAATGAATTCAATTGTGCAGGTGGCGTGGTACCGTGGTACGTTCTCCTATAACGTATCCAGCATGTTAGGCATAGGAGCTGACCTAGGTGCCGGCAGGCCAAGGCCGGCGAGAACAAAACGAAGCGGATGGATATTGCGGGTTGGCTGGAGAGAACAGGCGTGTTTCTTAAAAATACAGCTCGCTGTTTTGCCTCGGTTTTGCTTTTGAATCCAGCTTTGGGATTGATTGCTCACGCACAGACAGTGAAGGCTGCGTCGAATTCTGATAATGTCAAATCAACTGCAGCAACAAAGCTAACTCAGTCACAAGCCGCGCTGCGCGCAATTGTCTTATCAGGCCGGCTTGAAGATCTTCGTTGGCCCATATTCCCTGACTACCGCGCTTATGTAGAAAGTTTTTATCGGCCTTCCGGATACTCACTTGCCTGGATGCGTGACGGGGAGCCAACGGCGCGGGCCCTGGAAATCATTGACGTACTCCGGCAAGCTGATCGCGAAGGTCTCCGTGCTGAGGATTACGACGGCCCACGATGGGCTGATCGACTTTCCCATTTAGCGGGCGCACATACCGCGTCGGACGAAGCAACATTCGATGCTGCGCTAACCATTTGCACAATGCGCTACGTTTCCGACGTCCGAGTTGGACGCATCAACCCGAAACATCTCAAGTTCTACCTCGACGTCGAGCACAAAAGGCTGGATTTGCCCCGCTTTGTCCGGCAGTTACTCGTCAGTCAAGCCAATGTGAGAGCTGAATTGGCGGAAATCGAGCCGCCATTTGCCGTCTACAAGGAGACTCGCAAGGCGCTGCTCAAGTATATGGAGTTGGCAAAGGATAACGATGATGAACTGTTGCCCATCTCCAATGGCATAGTCTTTCCTGGAACTCCATATAATGGCGTCTTCCAACTGTCCAGATTGCTTCGATTAGTTGGTGATCTGCCGGAAAGCTCGGAGGCTCCCACGGATGCAGAGACCTATGCTGAACCTCTGGTGGAGGCTGTTAAACGTTTTCAGAAACGCCATGGGCTGAGTGTTGATGGTTACCTTGGGCCGGCAACATTCGAGCAGTTGAATGTTCCGCTGAGTTACCGGGTCGAACAATTACGGCTTGCAATGGAACGCTTCCGCTGGCTGCGCTACGACTTTCCGCAACCACCGATCATTGTAAATATCCCTGAGTTTCGCTTATACGCCCTGGGCGACGACGGTCACGTAGGACTTACGATGAACGTTAACGTTGGGGATGCCTATGACTTCCAGACTCCAGTTTTCGAAAACAGCATTCGGTACCTTGTCTTCCGTCCCTACTGGAACGTCCCGCCCAGGATTCTTCGGAACGAGGTCATTCCCGATATACAAGAGGATCGCAGTTATATCGAAGACAGCAACATGGAAGTTGTCAATGCGTCCGGAGGAGTCGTGACAGCAGGCAGAATTAGTGATGCTGTATTGCAGCAACTCCGTTCGGGAAAACTAACTGTGCGCGAAAGGCCGGGCCCGGAGAACGCACTGGGCTTACTGAAAGTAATCTTCCCCAACGATCACCACGTGTATCTTCATGACACGCCGGAGGGAGTGCATATGTTCACGCAGGAAGTGCGAGCCCTAAGTCACGGATGCATTCATTTGCAGGAACCTTCCTTGCTCGCCGCATGGCTGCTACGGGACAACCCAGGTTGGACCCTGGAACGTGTGGAGCACGCTATGTACGACGGTCGCGACAATGCCACGTTGTATCTGGCGAAGCCTGTACCAATCGTGATTTTTTACACGACAGCTGTTGTACGGGAGTCCGGAGATATTTATTTCTATCGCGATATTTACGGCCATGACCTTGCTCTGGAAAAAGCACTCGCTAAAGGATATCCCTACCCGAAGTGAAGCCTGCAAGCCGTTAATGTCCGAGCGGAGCCGGATTCAGAACTGTCCGGGAGTGAAGTGCTCGTCGCAAACTGCCATGAAAAGCCCAAGCTCCGCAATGCAGCCAAGCACATGGGTGGCGATATTGGGACATTCGGAAGAGTCGCAAATGTACTCTGTCACTTGTTCCTCGCGTCCGTCCAGACCCGTGAGGCCCGTTTCGATAGTTACCCGTGGCATCGATAATCCCGATGTTTAGGGTATCAGATGTGCGACCGGACGGCCGTGGTTGCGACCGCCCGGGCGATCCAACACAACTACTGACGAGCCATAGCGATGCGGAGGGCCTCTTCGGGTGAGACCAAATGATCCACGCTCTCGGCAGCGTCGGCAATGGCGATCTGAACCCCCTTAATGCGACCGTTGAACTGGTTGCCGACCGGGCCGTAGTCCGGGGAGACAGGGGCTCCGCTGTCCTCCCCAACATCGCAGCCGTCGTCGGCAGAGAATACCATTGCCAGTGTCATCGGGATCTGCCCTTCGCCGACCTTCTTACCGTCGGTAAACAGGGTCACGTCGCCACCTTTGCCCAAACCGCCGCCAGCGTACGCGAACTCCATACGCACCTGGTGCTCACCTGCGGGCAGAGGAGCTGCGGACTCGACGAAGAACTGCTTAACCCCGCCAAGGTTGTAGCAGTATTTGAGCTTGCCACTCTTGGCATACAGGCTCCAGCCACCAATGTTCGCGCCCTGGGCAACGATCACGCCCTCGGCGCCGGAGTTCGGCACCACGATTTCGGCGGTGACGGCGTGGGATTTGTTCTTGATGCTGACCACGCAGTTCTCCGAGAGGCGGCCCATTCCGGAGAAGAGTAGCTGCGTCTTCCCCTTGATGAGCACCGGCCTGCCCGCAGTGTCCGGGTTCATGCGTGACATCAGGTCATCGTTCAAGGGCAGGACGTTGTAGCGCGTCGCCTCGATGAGCCACAGGCGCTGCAGTTCATGAAGCTTCTCCGGTATTTGCTTCGAGAGGTCGTTCGCCTGGCTCCAGTCCTTTTCCGTGTCATAGAGTTCCCAGACGTCGTCGTCGAAGGCGGGGGTCTTCTCGCCCATGAGCAGCCAGGGCGTCTTGTGCCGTGTCACCGCCGTCCAGCCCTTGTGGTAGATGCCGCGGTTGCCGAACATCTCGAAGTACTGCGTCTCGTGCCGCTCCGCCGCTTTGGCGTCGTTGAACGAGTACAGCATGCTGACGCCTTCGATGGGATGCTGCTGCACGCCATTCACAGAGATCGGCTCAGGAAGTCCCGCGGCCTCGAGGATTGTTGGCGCGACGTCAATGATGTGGTGGAACTGCCAGCGCATCTCGCCCCTTGCCTTGATCGCCTTCGGCCAGTGGACGATGGTTCCGTTGCGCGTTCCTCCCCAGTGCGAAGCGACCTGCTTGGTCCACTGATAGGGTGTATCGCAGGCATGCGCCCAGCCCACAGCGTAATGGTTGTAGGACTCCGGCCCGCCGAGTTTGTCGATTCGCTCCATGAGAAACTCCGGCGTTTCGATGGCCGACAAGCCGTTGAAGTTGAGCATCTCGTTGAAGGTTCCGTTCAACGTGCCCTCTGCCGAGGCACCGTTGTCGCCAATGATGTAGTAAACGAGTGTGTCGTCGAGGATGTCCAGCTTCTTCAATCCGTCGAGAATGCGGCCGACGTGGTGGTCGGTGTACTCCATGAAGCCTGCGTATACTTCCATCTGCCGTCGCAGCACGGGCTTGAGCGCCTCCGGCATCTCGTCGAACGCAGGGATCTCCTTGTGACGCGGCGTGAGCTGGCAATCCGCAGGAATAACGCCGAGCTTCTTCTGTCGAGCGAAGGTTTCCTCGCGCAGTTTGTCCCAGCCCTGGTCGAATTTGCCCTTGTACTTGTCAGCCCATTCCTTGGGCACGTGGTGAGGAGCGTGGGTGGCGCCGGGCGCGAAATAGACGAAGAAGGGCTTATCGGGTGCAAGGGCCTTTTGCTGCGAGATCCAAGCCATAGCCTTGTCTGTCATGTCTTCCATGAAGTGGTAGCCCTCTTCCGGCGTCCTCTTCAGTTCGACCGGCGTGGTGCCCTCGTAGAGCGTGGGATACCACTGATTCGCCTCGCCGCCTATGAAGCCGTAGAAGTACTCGAAGCCACCGCCGCCGGTGGGCCATGCGTCGAACGGTCCCACTGGACTTGTCTCCCACACAGGCACCTCGTGGCACTTGCCAAATTGCGCCGTGTTGTAGCCGTTGAGCTTCAGCGTCTTAGCCAGAGGTGACATGGTGTTGGGCAGCACCGAGGAGTACCCAGGCGCGCCGCTTGCAATCTCGGTGATGCAGCCCATTCCGGCAGAATGGTGGTTGCGACCGGTCAGCAGCGCCTGCCGTGTCGGCGAACACAGAGCGGTGGTGTGGAAGCGGTTGTACATCAGGCCGTCTGCCGCCAGTTTCTCCGCGTTTGGTGTCTGGCAAGGGCCGCCGAAGGCGCTGGATGAACCGAAGCCGGCGTCATCGATGAGGATGATAAGCACGTTGGGCGCACCCTTGGGCGGGCGCAGCTGTTCGATCGGTGGAAACTTTGTTTCTGGGTCCTTGGCGTCATAGGTTATTAATCCCACGCGAGGCTGATCAGGAATGGGAAGGACGGTCCGTTGTTTGTCTTGTGTACTCACAGAAGGTCTCCTTTACTTTGAACTACGCTTAGGGAACGGGTTAGTAATTCGCGCGTGATGATGCTGAGCAGAAGGCGACCCGGCGATTCTGGAGCTTGTCCAGAGATTGGAGAACTGGCAAAACCTACAGTAGTCCCTGGGTGAAATGTTTATTCGCAATCAGAGAAGCTTACTCGTCGGCACCTCAGTCCTGGTAGGAGAGATCCGGACTGCCACACCTGATGCCCTAGATCTCAGACGATCTCCGTTGCGAGCTGTCATTTTTGACAGCTGTGGGGGTAGCCTAACGCCTATAGGCTGTGTACAGGGCATTCATGGCGCAAACCGCCAGAATGCGCACGCGTGTGGCCAAAGTTCAAGGACTCGATGCGTAGAGTGGACGGATCGCTTACATGGTGCATCTGACAACGCCGGTTCTGGGCAAAAAGTGTTTTTGTGATTATCGAGCTGTTGCTATTGTTCTTCTCATCCTCTTTTTTGGGGTTGCTACATTCTCCCAAACATCGGATTCACGAGCGTCGGAGATTGCGCCAGCCGCTCATCAGACTCAGGACCGTGAGGAGTCAGTGCCTTCGGCTCCGGCATCGTCTACTGCATCGCCACGCATGCAGCCACTCCCGGATGCGCCCCATCCGCAGAGTGGAAATATTATCGGTACCGTAACCGATGTGAACAATGGCACCGTTCCTGGCGCCGTCGTCGTTATCGAGGGCGCTGACAGAAGCGATCACCGTACGGTAGTGGCAAACGACAGCGGATTCTTCGAATTCAAAGTTCTCGATCCAGGAACGTATCACGTCTCCGTCAGCGCCAAGGGATTTGCAGACTGGACTTCGCCGGCCGTCATCCTCAATCCAGGCCAGTACCTGATTCTCACTGGCTGCAGGATGAAGGTCGCAGAGGCGCGGACCACGATCAATGTGGTTTACTCCTCCGAGCAGATCGCAGCCGAGCAGGTCAAGACCGCGGAGCAGCAGCGCGTTCTTGGCATCATCCCCAATTTCTATGTTGTCTATGATCCACACCCAGAGCCGCTCACGACCAAGCTGAAGTTCAGGCTTGCCCTCAAAGTCTCGATCGATCCTGTTACCTTCATCGGAGCAGGATTCTTTGCCGGCATCGAGCAGGCGTCAGACCGCCTCAACTACGGCCAGGGCGCGAAGGGTTACGCTGAGCGCTTTGGCGCTGCCTATGCCGATGGCGTTATCGACATCATGATCGGCGGGGCTATTCTGCCATCGCTTCTGCACCAGGATCCGCGCTACTTCTACCAGGGCACGGGCACAAAGAAGTCTCGCACCCTCCACGCAATCTCCGCCCCATTCATCTGCAAGGGGGACAATGGACATTTGCAACCGAACTACTCGAGCATAGGTGGCGATCTGGCCTCGGCTGCCATCTCGGATGCCTACTATCCGGCGGCGGATCGCGGCGCGGGAATGATGTTTTCGAATTTCTTTATCGGCACCGGCGAGCGCGTGGTCTCTGGTCTGTTACAGGAGTTCATCTTGCGCAGTCTCACGCCTAAAGCTAAAAAACAAGACTGACGTGCTACGGCCGCATAGTGCTGCTCGGCTACTAACCGCCAGCTCGCTCTTGGTAATTGAAGCTGGTCGTGTCACGACCAGCTTCTTTGCGGTCGCGTTCAGAAGGTTTGCTGCACACGGTGCGAGCTGGTCCTAATCCGGGTTGCAGATGCGCTGGCGCTGGCATTTCCTGTTCACGCCTTTGGCCATTGCTTGAACATCTTCTGGACGGCTTTATCCACCAGCTTCTGATTCTTGCTGCCATTGTTGCTCAGCGTATCTTGAGCAATGCCGCGCCACACCAGAGACTTATCTTTCGCGTCGTACAAATCCACAATCATCGTTCCTATCACATTCTGCTGTGGAGTGAGTCCACCCATTCCTCCGCCGACTCCGCGCATACCCCACGCGGTATACGATGTCTGCTCTTTCATTCCACCGTTTGCGATGAGGATCAGGTCAGGGTTCTCGGATTCCTGTACCATTCGCAGACCCTTGGCCTGCATTGCCGAGTTGATGTCCTGATGCGCAACTTGCGCCAGAATCGAGTTTCGAATTTGGTTGGCATTGTTGGAACCCCAGGCGTATGTGTGATAGTTCGCGAAACTCTGATTGCGGTTGTAGTTGACTGAAACCTGTTGCCCGACAACAATCGTGGCTGTAATGCACAGAAGCAGCACGCATAATCCAAATCTCATTCTCATGATCGTCATCCCTTTCGTATTCTGGATAGCTTAGTCACTAAGTCAGTCCTCAGTCCGAGATAATAGGCGTGTTGTGATAATGCAATAACTGGCAGAAGTAGCAGTTTCGGAAACAAACATCGGGAGCTGATTTCGCAACGTGCAGCTACTCTAGGCGCCTTTTCTCCCGCATTTTAGGAGGGTGTCGTCACCTAAGATATTCCGCCGCATCACATTGCATACAAAACCTGCAGTTACGCCGGAGGAATAGAGGAGTGAGCAACCAACTTGCAGTTGTGATGGGAGCTTCGAGTAATAGCCTCGGCGGCATAAAGGCACTATGTCATCACAGGTCAGCACCAACATTCCCAACCGCCTCGATCGATTGCCGTGGAGCCGCTGGCATTGGCTGATTGTTACAGGACTGGGCGTCACATGGGTGCTTGACGGACTTGAAGTGACGCTGGCCGGAGCGATTGGCGGTGTTCTGAAAGACAGCCTGCATATCTCTGACGCTCAGGTCGGAACCACGGCCACTTTTTACCTGATCGGAGCTGTCTTTGGCGCTCTTGGATTCGGATACGCCACTGACCGGCTTGGCCGCAAGAAGCTGTTCACGATCACACTCGTGGTATATCTCACTGCTACTCTGCTGACCGCATTCAGTTGGAATTTCTGGAGCTACGCAGTATTTCGTGCATTTACGGGAATGGGAATTGGGGGCGAATACGCTGCCATCAACTCTGCAATCGACGAACTGATTCCCGCACGCGTGCGTGGTCATGTGGATCTGGTGATCAACTCAACGTACTGGATTGGAGCGGCTCTGGGGGCCGCGGCAACGGTGTTTCTGCTTGGGGGGGATCTGATTTCGCCAGACGTCGGGTGGCGCTTTGCTTTTGGACTGGGTGCATTGTTAGGGCTGATTATCATTTTTATCCGGCGGTTCATCCCCGAGAGTCCCCGCTGGCTTATGACACACGGCCAAGAAGAGGAAGCCGAGAGGATCGTCAGTGAAGTAGAGAAGGAGGTAGAGCAAGAAGTAGAGCAGGAGGCGCAACAGGGGCTTCCTGAACTTGAGAATAAGCCTTTGAAGATCACAGTACGCGACCACACGCCGTGGCGCGAAATCTGGAAGCACATGCTCATCGACCAGCGTCGCCGTTCCATTCTTGGCCTTACCTTAATGGTGGCTCAGGCTTTCTTTTACAACGCTATCTTTTTTACCTATGCCTTGCTACTCGTCAGGTATTACAACGTGCCCGCTGGCGCTGTGGGCCGCTACTTGTTTCCGTTTGCGATAAGCAATGTGGTTGGTCCGCTCGTGATAGGTAAATTCTTCGACACAGTCGGCCGCAAGCCAATGATCGTAATTACCTACTCATTATCGGGAGTGCTGCTGGCGATTTCAGCATGGTTGTTTGCGCGCGGTGCGCTTACCGCAACTACACAAACTATAGCCTGGGCGTTGATTTTCTTCGTCGCATCCTGTGCCGCAAGCTCTGCTTACCTTACCGTAAGTGAGGTATTCCCTCTGGAAATTCGCGCCATGGCCATCTCAATATTCTATGCAATTGGCACTCTGGTTGGTGGTGTAGGCGCGCCTGCTCTTTTTGGCGTGCTGATCGGTTCAGGATTTCGCATGCACGTCTTCTGGGGCTATATGAGTGCCTCTGCACTGCTGGTTATCGCTGCCGGAGTTGAAGCTGCGGTTGGAGTTAAAGCAGAAAGGCAGTCGCTGGAGTCCATTAGCACCCCGCTTTCCGCAGCGGAGAATTCAATCGCGGCGTAGTGCAATCTATGGCCGCAGAAGCCGCAGATCGCGTAACAGTCGCTTGTGATGCAGACGAAATCCTTAGGCAGAATGAGCATCGCCCATATCCTCTGCCCGGCAAACGATGGGTAATGAGACAGGAGTGGTATCAACTCCCAAAAGCAGTTGCCGCACCATTTGTATCAGGAGAGCCGGAGAAACCCGGCACGGAACACAGGGAACAAGCTGATCTGCCAGATAGAATCTTTTCCAGATTGGTGACCACGTCCGCCATCGGCGTTTCGGCACCGGACCGGTATTGGGGATCAGCGGACAAAACCTCGCGGTTGATTTCGGCCGTTGGCGCAGAAACACATTCGCAACGATTACGTTCGGAAGGCCGCATAGCAGACGCGGCGAACTGACGGGCTGTATTCGAGGAAGCCTCTGGCTCGATTCAATGCTGCCGCACCGTGCGGGCCGGCTCCTTTTTGCACCCATAATTTCGACCGAGAGCACTTGATCACGACCAGGAATGCACCGCCGAAATCAACTACCAGTTGCAACCTTGATGTAGTTGTAAACTTTGGTTCGTAGCACAAAAGTAACTTGCCATTAAAGCTACCCCGGCGTAGCCTGCGCACGTCTTCCAGTTCTCTAAAATTCTGGGCCTCAGGGCTGCTTGGAACAGGGGGATCCATGCGCTGCACCAGTTCTTATATATCTTATATTTTGTATTTTTTAGTTCGACGGATTTGTTTTTTTTCAATCGCTGTATCGCTCATTTTTGTAGTTACAGGTTCGGTCTACGCTCAGGTATCTCCTGCCACCGACGTTTTAAGTCTGGAGGATCTGCTGAGTGCGAAGGTTTACAGCGCCTCTAAGTATCAGCAGAAGCAGGCGGAAGCGCCTTCCTCTATCAGTGTGATCACTGCGGAGGATATTCGGCATTATGGGTACCGAACCCTGCAAGAGGCTTTGCAGAGCGTTACGGGACTGTACGTGAAGAATCACCTCAACTACACCACACTGGGCGTGCGCGGGTTTGCCCCGACAGGCGACGCCAATGGCCGCATTCTGTTTCAGGTGAACGGCCATGCGCTTAACAACAATATCGATGATTCGGCGCCGATTGGAAACGACTTCCCGATCGATATGGATCTGGTCGAGCGCATCGAAGTTGTGCGCGGCCCAAGTTCGTCGCTCTATGGAGCCGACGCCTTTATGGGTGTTGTGAACGTTATTACCCGAACGGGAAAGAGCCAGGGCGAGATGGTATCCGGAGAGGCGGGTAGTCTGGGCACGTACAAGCAAACAGCGATTTACGGGCTCAACCGGGGCGGCACGCAAGCCATGTTGTCGGCAAGCTACTGGGACACCGCTGCTCCGGGAAACTTAGACAACATAGAAAATCCAAGCGGACACATCGGTGAACACGACCAGACTCGTCGCGCCATGGCACTGGTAACAAGCCACGGCTTCACCTTGCAAGGCGTCGCATCGAGCGCGGAAGGCAAGACGCCATCCTCGGCGCAGTGGTGCGGAAGTTGCCATCAGACCGACACCCATGCGACCAACTTTTATGGATACGCCGATCTGCAGTACGATCACCGCCTCTGGAAGGGGACGCAGTTAACTGCGCGGACCTATTACGACAAATATCAATCCCATGGCGACGTGAACGACTTTCGGGGTTGCAGCGAGGCGAAGTGCCACGGCACGCTTTACGACTACGATAGTGCCCATGGCGACCGAACAGGCGTGGAGTTGAAGTTGACCAGGGTGTTCTTCGATAAGCACCGGATCACGGTTGGCTCCGAGTACCGCGATAACTTTCATCAGGCACAGCAGAATTACATCATGGACAACATCCCTGTGACCTCCACAACGTATGTGAACTACGACCGCACTTCGGCAATCTGGGGGATCTACGCGGCAGGCGAATTTCACCTCCTGCCCAAGGTGATCTTGAACCTGGGCGTGCGGAATGATCGTTACAACTACTTGTTTGGAAGCAAAACCAGCCCTCGCGCTGCACTGATCTACAGTCCGCGGCAGTCCACTACTTTGAAGTTTCTGTACGGAACCGCCTTCCGCGTGCCGAGTTTTTCCGAACTGTACTACGTGGGGATGGCAAGCGTAGCGGCTCCCAACCTGCGGCCCGAGACCACCCGTACATTTGAGGGAGACTGGGAGCAGCAACTTGGCAGGCGCGTTACGTTTAGCGCCGCGGGATTCTACAACAGCATCGGAAGCTACATCCAAGAGCAAACAAAAGTAATCAACCAAAACATGGACCAAACCACGTTTTCTAACTCCAAAGGGACTGCCAAGGGTGGGGAGTTGGAATTGAAAGACGCGTTCTCATCGGGGGTTGAGGGTCGCCTGAGCTACACGTATCAGGATGCGCGCAACGAGCTAACCGGCGCCACTTTGCCGGATGCTCCGAGGCATCTGGTGAGAGTGAACCTCGCTGCTCCTGTGTTTCGCCGGATGCTGACGCCTGCCATCGAGGCCGAATATATGAGTAAGAGCGCGACCGTATGGCCTGCGATAGGCGAGTCAGCACCTCCGGTGCTTTTGAATCTCAGCTTGTCCAGCCGTCAGTTCTGGCGCGGCTTTTCTGCCTCAGGAAGTGGTTACAATCTGGTCGGCCGAAGTATGAGCGAGCGGACATCCGGGTACTTCGAACAGACTCACGACATAGCTTCGACTTCTTTGTTGCCCGATGATCGCCGAAGCTTCCGCTTCAAACTGACTTGGACCTCGGGTGAACGCAGCGACAAGGATGCAAAACATGAACTGCACCCAGAAGGGATCCGGTGATGCTTATGCGAGTCGGTATTCTATTGTGCAGGCGGTTAAATGAAAGCTCTCCATTCAATTCCGGCAGGGTTTCGAGAGTTCGTGCGCTGATGTGTATTCGCCGGTTAACGATTGCGGTGATCGGTGTCTTGATGATGATCGCTGCGGGCGGGATTAGTACCGGTGCGCAGGCGCAGTCCCTGGGAGAGGATGACGTCAAAGCTGCATTCGTGCTCAAACTGGTGAACTTTGTCCAGTGGCCGAGCAACAGCACCAATGACCTGGTGATCGGCTTTATTGGCGCCGATTCAACCAGCGACGCGCTGCAGCGACAGGTGTCCGGCAAAACGGTGAATGGCAGGAGAGTTGTCGTCCGTCGTCTTGGGCTCGATGGCGATCTCAGGGCATGCCAGGTAATCTTTTTGGGTGACTCTGAACGCAAGAACACCCCGTCGGTGCTGGAGCGCGTTCGCGGTACCAGCGTGCTCACGGTGGGAGAGTTTGACGGATTTGGTCAGCGTGGAGGGATCGTCAACTTATTGCTGAACGAAGGCCGGATCCGCTTCGAAGTGAATCCCCATGGCGCGGAGCGGGCACACTTGCAGATAAGTTCCAGACTGCTCTCACTGGCAACCATTGTGGCGGACGGAATCTAAGAAGGGCCGCAATCGCCCTGTCGGCAACAGGCTGATGTTTCTGAACATTGTGGCGAGCACGGCGGCGCTGCTGCTGGTCTGCGCGGTTCTGCTGATTGAGGCCGTTGTCACCTCGAAGCGGGCAGCGGCCGAGCACCGTTGGCCCTTGAGTCATATCAAGGGGGATGCACAGTCTTGACGCGGAAGTCGCGGTTGAAGTCCCAGTGCTTCTCGAGTTTTAACCATCACGGTCTGCAGAGCCAGCAGTTAGCCCAGCATTTTCCGCTGGACGCCTCCCGAAAGCATGCGGTTTTACTGTGCCGTTGGCCAGAGTAACTCGTGGCTTCCCAGGGCCAATCTTGCTTTTGCGTTGGCCCGAGCGGCCCCACGCTGCGTCGGCTGGGCCCAGTTTCTTAAGGGAAAAGCAGTTCTGGTTGATTAAAATCGACCGTCGCGCAGCAACAATGCCGAGCAGAATTGAATCAGAGGGAATGGCGAGAGGCACCGCCAAGAGGAAGACAATGGAAACTTGTAATGGCAACAGGGGAGATCTGGAAACGAAGCTGATGCCCGACGGCCTTCGGAACTCCAGTCAGGTCAGTTTTCTGACCATCGGAAAGTGCGTATACATATTCACGGTCATATTAATGTTTGCAACGAATCAAGTACTGGCGCAAACCACAGACCCGAACAGTCGAAGCGCTGATGGCAACAAAGTTCAGCAAGTGCAGGTTCCGGAGTCTCAGTCGAACGGAGCGCAGGCTGAGGCGAAACAGAGCACATCGCAGGAGTCACAGCAGGCGGCCCCGCCTTCTACCCCGCCCACTCCTCCGGAGAAGACACCCGAACAAACCACCCCTCCTCCGGCGCCGACAGCACTTCCCACTCCCGCGATAACGGGACCGCTCCAAGCGGCTCCTCCCATCCCATTGGAGGGTGGATCTCTGGGCAAACTTAGCTTGAATGGAGTGGTCAGCGGAATGGGCCTGTGGCAAGGGAACCATGTCCCCGGTGATAACCCTACACAGCCGGCTCTGAGTGACGCCCAGATATTTCTCCAGAAGACCAATGGATGGTGGCAGTTCTATGTCCAGGCGGGTGCTTATAACACCTTGGCCTTGGCGACGCCGTTTCTCCCTACCGATAAGACGCTGACCGATTTCTATGGCCCGGTGCCGGTCGCTTATCTGAAGTTGGCACCGGCGAAAAACACTTCCATTCTGATTGGTGCGCTGCCGACCTTAATGGGTGCTGAGTACACCTTCGACTTCGAAAATATGAACATCTCGCGCGGCCTGTTGTGGAACCAGGAAAATGCCGTAACTCGCGGAATCCAGGTGAATCAGACGATGGGTAAGTTCACCGCCTCGTTCAGTTGGAACGACGGCTACTATTCCAATCGCTTCTCGTGGCTGAGCGGCTCCTTAACTTATGCAAACGGACCTCACAGCCTCGCGTTCGTCGGTATGGGCAATCTCGGGCAAACGGTCTTTCGGACCCTGGCCACACCGGTGCAAAACAACGGCAGTTTGTACGCACTGATCTACACCTACACGAAAGGGAACTGGATCGTTCAGCCCTACGTTCAATACGGTAGCGTGCCAAGGAATCTGAAGGTTGGCGTGGTGAATGGATCGTCGACACCGAGCGGTGCGCTCTTGATGAGTCGCACCTTCAAGCACGGGTTATCGCTAGCCGGCCGGGGAGAGTACATCTCGACCACGGGAAGCCCCGCTCGTCAATCGGTAAATCTATTGTTCGGCCCTGGCAGCGCCGGCTGGTCCATTACGCTGACCCCAACCTACCAATACCAACGCTTCTTCATGCGTGGGGACCTCTCTTTTGTTCGGGCAGACAGCTACACGCCGGGCGATGTCTTCGGTCCTGCGGGCAGGAACCAGAACCAGCCTCGCGGCGTGATCGAAGCAGGACTGTTGTTCTGAGGTATAACCTTGCGGCCCTCTTATGAATGGCCGAAGTGTTGATCCGGTGCCGCGCCAGCCCCGTGCGCGCTGAGGAAGGCCTTTGTCCACTGGGCCCAAAGTCGGCTGCCATAAGGCAGTGCACTCAACTGCACCGTAAGCCAGTCTGTTGGGAAGAGCGGCCAACCAAAAGCCGCCCAATTCCCCGCCCAGCGTTGCATGGCATAACGGGCCAGAGTGAACTCTACAGATCTGCGTGAACCTGCTATCTCGTGTGTGATGCCATCCAGAGTAAACAGCACCTTACGAAACATAAGGAGCGGCGCAGGGAAAGAAACTCCCTCAAGAGCAAGCCGGTCTACCAGACCGATGACATCCATCGCGTCCGGCAAGCCAGCGAATGGTAGTTGGTCAACAAACTTAGTTACACTTTCGCGGACAAGGCGCTCCCGTCGACCATCGCCTCTGAAACCATCCTCAGAGAGGGCCTGGATCGCGTTGCAAATACCAGTCACGTCTTGAAGAGCAACCATAATGAATAGAAGAATCAGATGCCTTCGTTGGTGGTACGTCAACTGTTCTGTCAGCGCCCAGTCGACAATGATTAGTTCTTCCTTGTCTTCGTCGTATAGAACGTTGCCGGCATGAGGATCAGCGTGAAACATAGCTTTCTCCTCTGACGCAAATAAGGGAACGGCGATGAGCGTTTCGATTAACTGGACGGCGACAAGGTTCCGTTTCCATGGAGGCATGTGCGCGACCGCGTCGGTAACTTTCACCCCGGACTCCTCGGTCATGGCTATGATTTGTGGCGTACACAGCTGTGCAATCAGTTGAGGAGTGCGAGCACCAGCAACCGACCGGTATAGATCGAACGCCCTCAACAAGGTAGCCTGTTCACGCACAAAGTCCACCTCGTGCTGAAGTAGTTGTTGCACGTCGCTGAAAGTATTGTAGAGGACGTGGGCTGCAATCCCGTATTCACTGTGCTTGGATTCGAGATGTGTACCGAGTTGCTGCAGAAGCGCGAGGTCTTCCGCAAAACATCGCGGCACATGAGGCTTCAAGACTTTGAATACTCCCCGTTCACGTTCGCAACTCTCGAGATTCCACCACGTGAATCGCATAACCGCGCTGACACTTGCTTCCGATAGGATCTCCGGTTCGATCTCAACCGCGCAGCTCTGAAGGCGAGCGCCTAATTGCTCCACAATAATTCCCTTGATTTCCGCTGCTCCTACATCCGAAATACTGTTTTCCAGCTCGCTGAGCGCCCTTCGCAAAGAGGGTTGCAGGTATCGGTTGCGGGCTAACACTTGGCCCAGTTTCTGAAGACCGGGCGTCTTCGCGATGAATCGCAGCAAACGGACTTCAGTTGTTGTACTCGGTGGAAGATCGATTTGCTCTATGAGCTTGGGGGCGAGGCGAACATCTGATAGTCGCAGCAGAGTAAAACGCAGTGCCTCTTGCACTATCGCGCGCCACTGTGCGTACGCGTCGGGGACCAAAGCTTCCGCCGGCATGATCCGGAGGGCCCACTCTCCCATCAGCTCACGGAGCTGCGGCCCCATGTGACTCTGCAGCGCTGCTGTGACGGCACTGATCCGTTCCGTGACGGTTGCACCGCTACCGATGAAAGGAGCCAAAACTTGTTCGAAATCTTCGAATACGAATTGGCGCGAGAGCGTTTTCATAAATTAGACTCTACGCCCAAACTTGAGGGGATTGCTTCCAAGTTCTCGAAAAAGGGGGCAGCGCAATCAAGCGGCTTGCCCGCCCAAATGTCGGCAGTGGACCATGCCTGTTAGCCGAGCCATTGCGGGTTGTGATATGTGCCATCGAAGTGGTGGCTTGTCTTGTACAACTCATACTCTCCGGCATGCGCAGCCGGAGCGGTCCTCGCCAGCAGAGCTGAGATCTCGTCCTTGCTCATGGGTTTGAAAGTGCGAGCCGCTTTGAGAGCCTGGTTGAGAATCTCAAGTGAGTCGCAGCCGGTAATTACGACACTGGTTGGCAGGTTCATCGGATAATGGAGACACTCGATCGGAGTTGCCGTCTTGCTCTGAAGAATGTAGTGATCTCCCATCGGTTTCATTCCCAGAACGCCGATTCGCCGCTTTACCAAAATGGGAAGCACTTTGGCTTCAAAGCTATTGAAGTGGTGGTCCATTACGTTTAGTGGCATTTGTACGGCGTCGAATGTGAAACCGTGGGCGGACGCCGTCGACAACATTTTCAGGTGGATGCCGGGACTCTTATGTCCGGTGAAGCCGATGTAGCGCACTTTACCGGCATGCTTTGCTTCCAGTACAGCTTCCAGCGCGCCACCCGCTGCAAAAATGCGGTCGGGATCGGTCTCGCGAATCACCTCATGAAACTGCAGAAGGTCGACGTGATCGGTCTGTAACCGCTTCAGAGAGTCGGAGATCTGTTTCGCCGCAGTGCTCTTGTCACGGCCGTCGATCTTGGTCATCAGGAAAGCTCTATTACGATAGCCGCCGGTAAGAGCTTTGCCCATGCGGAGTTCACTTTCTCCACCGTTATAGTCCCAGCAGTTATCAAGGAAGTTGATGCCCTCATCGATGGCCTTGTGCACGATGCGTATGCTGTCTTCTGGGCTGACATCTGGCTTGCCTAGATGGTATCCGCCAATTCCCACCATCGAGACCTTCTCGCCAGTGCGGCCGAGTGTGCGGTACGGAACACCATTGGTCTCCGCTCCCGAGGATTGTTCGGCCAGTCCTGCAACCACAATAGAAGCCGCAGCGAACTCTAGAAATTCTCTCCTTGTCACCATATGTCCCTCTGCCTATGTCCATCCTGTGACTTAACCGAACTCGGTTTCTGTGGCTATATGGGATGAACTTGTTCATCATCGTGCCGGATGCGAGAGCCACTTTCGGGCTGTTTTCCAGGCCTCTGGCACAGGCGTCGCAAGCACGGGCTAGAGAGATTGCAGCGCGACAGACTTTGCACAACGAACGTGCGATTCATCACCCACACAGGTAGACGCGAGGCAACGATTCCTGTGATGGCAGCTTCAGTATGAATAGGTCCCAGAAAAATCGGCTTAGCACTGCACGTAGGAATATGGCCGGAGGCCGTATTCCAGGTGCGCGATATTTCTGCGTGACTGCTTGGAAAGGAGTACAGCAATGAGTAGCAATCCCGTAAGTCCAATCAAAGGAATGCCTAGGCGAGAGGTCGAGGAACAACCGCGAGCGCAGATCTATTTGCAGCCCGTGGCCGCACCTTCCGTTCTAGGCTTGTATGGTTTCGCTGGGGCCACGTTTATGGTAGCGGCACACATGGCACACTGGTTTGGCGGGACTCAGACAGATATGGTCCTATGGCCATTCGCCGCGTTTTTTGGTGGTCTGGCGCAGTTTCTGGCCGGTATGTGGGCCTACAAGGCTCGCGACGCTGTTGCCACCGCAATGCACGGGATGTGGGGTTCGTTCTGGATGGCGTTCGGCACCCTATGGATATTAGTTGGCGCCGGCAAAGTCACGATTCCACCGAACGGTGCAGCATTTCCTGCGCTAGGCTTCTGGTTCATTGTGCTGGCGGCCATAACCTGGGCCGGCACTGTGGCTGCTTCGGCCTCATCGTCAGTGATCACAAGTGTACTGGGGGTCCTGGCAGCCGGATCGACTGTAACCGCCATTGGTGAATTGTTCGGCGTTGAGGGGCTCCGCATTTTGGGTGGGTGGCTGTTTATTATTGCCGCTGTTATCGCCTGGTATGCTGCAACCGCGCTGATGATCAATTCGTCTTTTGGCCGCACGGTCTTGAGCCTGGGCGCTCGTAAAGGAAATGAGGAGATTCAACCCGGGTTCGACGAACCAGGAGTGCTAAAGGGCCAATAGTGGTCGCTGGTTGCCTTCAGGGCAGAAGAAGTAGTGTTTTCAGCAGAAGCCACTCAGGAACGGTGGTAGCCTAATAGGCAGTTTGTGTGACTATTCCGAGTTCTGTTCATGGGTGCAACTATGTCAACCCTGAAGGAAGTTCTCGATAAGCATGTTGTTGAAGCCGCGCCCGAGCTATACGAAAAGTTGGACCGCGACCGGGTGCGCTGCTACTCCTGCGGACACTGCTGCCCTATAGCCGAGGGGCAAGCAGGAGTCTGCAAGGTTCGCTTCAACCAAGGCGGAAGACTCTACGTACCCTGGGGCTATGTAGGCGGCGTGCAGTGTGATCCGATCGAAAAAAAGCCCTTTTTTCATGCATATTGCGGTGCTCTCGCCTACAGCTTTGGCATGCTCGGCTGTGACCTTCACTGTTCGTACTGTCAGAACTGGGTGACCTCGCAGGCCATTCGAGACCCTCATGCGATGGTTTCGCCTGCGGGTGTAACCCCGGAGATGCTGGTGCAGGAGGCACTCAACCAAGGCGCTCGTCTCCTGGTCAGCACCTACAACGAGCCGCTCATTACCTCCGAGTGGGCGGTGGCCATCTTCAAAGAAGCGAAGGCGGCGGGATTGGCAACTGCCTTCGTCTCGAACGGCAACGGAACTCCTCAAGTGCTCGAGTATCTGCGCCCGTGGGTGGATCTGTACAAAGTTGATCTCAAGAGCTTCGACGAGCAGCACTATCACCAGCTTGGTGGCCGGTTGCAACCGATTCTGGAAACCATTCGCCACTTATATGAGATGGGCTTCTGGCTGGAGATCGTCACCCTGATCATTCCAGGTTTCAATGACTCCGACGATGAACTGACGCGTATGGCGGAGTTTCTGGCCAGCGTGTCTCCGAATATCCCGTGGCATGTCACTGCGTTTCACAAAGACTACAAGATGACGGATCCCGACGACACGAGCCCAGAGACACTCCTGCGCGCGGCGGAGATCGGAAAGAAGGCTGGCCTGCGTTACATTTACGCGGGCAATCTTCCTGGCTCAGTCGGTGACCTTGAAAACACACGTTGTCCCGATTGCCACGAGCTGCTTGTGCAGCGTTACGGTTATCGAATCACCGATTATCGTCTAACAGCCGATGGCTGCTGCCCAAGGTGCAACAACCCAATTCCCGGGCGCTGGGACGCCGCCGTGCGCAAACAGATCACGGCGCGCCCCTTTGTCCCACACTTACCTGTTTCTTCAAAGCTGATCGCGATTTCGTGACATCGATAGGCGAGGTCAGAGCGACATAGCTCTGACCTCAGGATGTGGTTCTGATTCGCCAGCGATAGCCTAATTCCGTCGCTCTAGTTCACGATTACTTACTCGCCGCGACGTAAGGATGGGTCATCTTGGTCGGATCGACAACGTGATCGAACTCCTCATCCGTAACGAAGCCCAGCTTCAGTGCGGCAGCCTTCAGTGTCAGGTCGTTGTCCAGTGCGTAGTGCGCAATCCTTGAGGCCTTGTCATAACCGATCACAGGCGCGAGCGCAGTTACTAGCATCAGGGAACGATCGACGTACTCCTTGATCTTCTTCAGATTTGGTTTTGTCCCTTCGATCAAGAACTTGCGGAAGTTCGTGCAGCCGTCTGTCAAGAGCGTGATGGAGTGAGTGAGATTGAAGATCATCAGCGGCTTGTAGACGTTCATCTCCAGATAGCCGCCTGCTCCGCCAAAGCCTACTGCCACGTCGTTGGCCATCACCTGCACCGCAATCATCGTGAGCGCCTCGGCCTGCGTCGGGTTCACCTTGCCTGGCATGATCGAGGAGCCCGGCTCGTTCTCCGGAATCTCCAGTTCGGCAAAGCCCGCTCGCGGACCGCAGGAGAGCAGCCGAATGTCATTGGCGATCTTGTAGAGCGATACAGCCAGCGTGCGCAAGGTTCCCGAGAGCTGCACCAGGGCATCGTGAGCGCCTTGCACCGTGAACTTGTTCGGCGCGCTGATGAATGGCAGCCCGGTGAGCTTGGCGATCTCCGCTGCAACGGCTTCGCTAAAGCCGGGCGCTGCGTTAATGCCGGTGCCGACAGCCGTGCCGCCCAGTGCAAGCCGGTAGACACCCTTCAGCGCATCTTCGATCCGCTCGATATCGTCCGCGAGCATGCCCGCGTAACCCGACCATTCCTGGCCTAGAGTAAGTGGCGTGGCATCCTGCATATGGGTGCGGCCAATCTTGACGATGCCCTTCCACTGCTCGGCCTTCGCAGCAATCGAATCGTGCAGCGCCTTCACCGCAGGAATCAGCCGCTGCTTTACACTCAGAGCCGCCGCTATGTTCATTGCGGAGGGAAAGGAGTCGTTGGAAGATTGAGACATGTTGACGTGGTCGTTGGGGTGGACCGGCGCCTTGCTTCCAAGCGGAGTGCCGGCAACCTGAGAGCAGCGGTTGGAGATCACCTCATTTACATTCATGTTGAACTGCGTTCCGCTGCCCGTCATCCACACGTGCAGGGGAAACATGTCATCATGCTGACCGGCAAGGATCTCATCGCAGACATGAACAATCAGCTTGTGGTGTTGATCCTTGAGGTGCTGGCCGGCATGGTTGGTAATGGCAGAGGCTTTCTTCAGGATGGCGTAAGCGCCGATCATCTCGCGTGGCATTAGATCTTTGCCGATGCTGAAGTGCTCAAGCGAGCGCTGGGTCTGGGCGCCCCAGAGCTTGTTGGCAGGAACTTCCACTTCCCCGAGGCTGTCGGTTTCCTTGCGAGTGTCGGGCATCTTGCTTCTCCTTCGGAAGACGGGGTCAAAAGGCGACCGCCCTGCCGTTGTTCGCGTCGGCTCAGGCTGCGCTGCTGCTGACAACCCCTTTTCCAAGGAAGTTTAGCAGCTCAGCGTTGACTTCCGCCGCATGGGTCCAGGTAATGCAATGCGGCCCGTCTTTCATGATCACCAAACGTGCTCCCTCAACGAGTTTGGCGGTGCGTTGTCCTGACGCAGCAATCGGCAAGATCCGGTCTGAATCGCCGTGCAGGACAAGCGTGGGTACGTCGATGCGCTTGAGGTCAGCACGGAAATCTTCATGCCATGTCGGGACACAAGCAAGACTCGCCGTGGCTGATGCGCCGGCCGCAATGTTCCAGCTAGCCTGGACGGCCTGTTCGCTGACACGCTTGCCGAGCAAGAGGTCGGTGTTATAAAAATTCCTGAAAAACTCAGTAAAGAACGCGTATCGATCTGCAATGACGGCCTTCTGTATTCCCTCGAAAACCGCGGCCTCCACACCCTCGGGGTTGTCAGGCGTTTTGAGCAGGAACGGCGGAACGGACGAGATAAATACCGCCTTGCTGACGCTCTTTGAACCGTAGTTCCCAATATAGCGCGCCACTTCGCCTCCACCCATGGAGAAACCTACGAGCGCGAAGCGCTGTAATTTGAGATGGGTCACGAGCTTGTCCAGATCTGCGGCAAAGGTGTCGTAGTTATACCCTGTGGTTGGTTGGCTGGATTTGCCGAATCCCCGGCGATCATAGGTGATTATGCGATGTCCGCTTGCCAGAAGCCCGGGTATCTGTTTTTCCCAGGAGCTACCGCTCAGCGGATATCCATGAATCAGGATCACTGGATCGCCTGAGCCGTGATCTTCATAGTAGAGATCGATGTCACCTGAGTTTTCTTTACCTACATTGACGTATGGCATGTCTTTCTCCTTTTTGATTAGAGGGAATCTCGTCTTCTTTTGCGATCCTAATGATTCGAGTGTGGTGAATGGCCAAATGTTAGAAATGTTCGTGTTTCTTGGTTCGTGCTGTACTGCGAACATTCCTGTTGAGGGGACGACCTGTTCCGTAGATGAAGGCTTTGCGAACGGAGTTTTCTGTCCAGGACAGATCGGAATTGTGCAGAATTGTCCGGGATGCGATGTGGTGGGGAAGAACATTGCAAGATGCCACAGGCGAAGCTGATCGTAGGCAGGGTTAAGAAAGAAGTTTTTATCTGCATCAGAGGTTGGAATGTGAACCTAAAGTACGCGCACAACTTCCAAGCAAGGGTAGATCATCTACCCCTGACTGGGAAATGGTGATGGAGAGATGAAGATCGGAATTATCGGTGCGGGTGCGGTTGGTTCAGCGTGTCTGCTGTCACTGGTAATGCGGGGCTCTGCGCGCGAGGTCGTGCTTGTGAACAGAAATCGCAAGAGGGCAGAGGGTGTAGTGACAGACATCCAGTACGGCGCAACATTATCGCCGACCGTGAAGTTGCGCGCCGGCGAATACTCCGATCTCGCTGGAGCGTCGCTGGTGATGATCACCGCCGGTGTGAACGAGAAATCTGGAGGTGCAACCGACCGCAACGATCCCACCGGGAGGCTGCGGCTATTGGACGCCAACGTCGCCGTCTACCGGGAAATCGTTCCGCAGATTCACCGTGTTGCACCGGGAGCGCTGGTGCTGGTGGTCACCGATCCGCCCGACCCGCTCGCAGACGTAGTCCGTGCGTTAGGACATGAGCGCGTGCTGAGCACCGGTACGTATCTGGATAGCTTGCGATTCCGCTTTCATCTGGCATTGCGTCTGAAGGTGAATCCCGCGTATGTGCATGCATTCGTATTGGGCGAACACGGCACCTCGTCGATATTCCTGTGGTCGTCGGCTCGGATGGGCAGCAGGCCGGTGTTGGCGCTATTGGCAGAGTCGAGCGAACGACGCGAAAAGATACGCCAGGAGATCGAGCAAGAGGTCCGTTATGCCAACATCACCATCATCGAAGGCATAGGTGCCAGCCAATACGGAATCGGCATGGTCTGCGCACGGATCGCCGAAATCGTGCTACGCGACGAGAGGGCTGTGATCCCTATCGGCTACTACAATCCAAGGTACGGCGTTACTCTTTCGCTGCCGAGCGTTGTTGGAAGTGAAGGAGTAGCGCAAGTATTGGAACCAGAGATGTCCGCCACAGAGCAGCAGGGACTCGCACATAGTGCTGAGGTGCTCAGAAAAGCAGTAAGCCGCCTCAAACTTAACGAACTCCCTCGTGAAGCGGCATAGGCGGCGAATTCAAGACCATTAGATCGAACTCACCTGTTCCCAATGCACCTCAGGCGCAGAAAATCCAGACCGATATGACTACGAAGCCAACCAGTGCGGCACCGGTTTCCCCATCCTCATCCGCACGGTGCGATCTGATGGTACTTTTGCTTTCCGTTGCCGGGGGCAGCGTGGACGCGGCGATCATTCTCGGTTTCAACGTCTTGACCGCAGCCCAGACCGGCAACACAATCCTCCTTGCCGTCTCTCTTGTCCAGGGTCGCTTCGCCATCGGATTCTTCGCGGCAGTTTCGGTTGTGGGTTACATGGCTGGTGCAGCCGCGGGTGAGCTGGTGATAATCAGACGCCGCGACTCTATATCTTGGCTGTCGCCGATTAACTGTGCCCTGGTTGTCGAGCTGGCTGTCCTTGGCTGCCTGCTCTTATTCTGGCGGTTGGCCGGACACAATCCGACCACAGGAACATCCGCCGTGTTAGTTGCCTTCACCGCGGTTGCCATGGGGATACAGAGCGCTGTTGCTTTGCGTCTGCACGTTGGCCCGGCGACCACCTACGTCACTGGCACATTGACCACCTTCATGATCGAGACCATACGCTGGCTACATCTTGTCGAGACTGCGCCGGCATCGGCGCCCGAGGTGCGCAAAGGCCCAGTGATCTATGGCGTAGGTTGGCTTGTCTATGCCGGAGGAGCATGTATCGGCGGACTTCTCTTCCTCCGGCTTCGCGAAGCGGCACTTGCTTTGCCCATGATCGCAATTCTTGCCGCTATCCTGGCCGGAGTTCACCATCGCTGAGGTGCCGATTTGGCCAGCAGTAAGCTACTCTATGTGAACCTGCATCTCACATATCATGGCTGACTGGAAGACCGAACTGACGGGACGCGCGCTGGTGCTGGTGGCCCATGCTGACGACGAGAGCGTGGGTTACGGGGCGCTGCTGCAGAAGATGCGGGAGGCCGTGGTGGTGATCGCCACCGACGGCGCGCCGCGCGATCCCTATTTCTGGCAGCGCTTCGGCTCGCGAGAAGCTTATGCGGCGCTGCGCCGGGATGAGGCTCGGCGGGCAATGAAAGTGGTTGGAGTACGCGAGTTGGTGCTTCTCGCCGAAGAGGATTCGCGGCTGGAGGATCAGCGCCTGTTCCTGAACCTAGCGGCGGCCTACGCGCACCTGTCCCAAGTGGTGGAGCGGGTGAAGCCCGAGGCAATTGCGACCCTCGCCTATGAGGGTGGGCATCCGGATCATGACAGTTGCAGCCTGCTCGGGGCTCGGCTGGGAGAGCGCTTCGCGCTGCCGGTGTGGGAGGCTCCTCTGTATCATTGGAGTCAAAGCGTGAGCAGCGAGGGCGAACTGCGCTTGCAGCAATTTGTTTGCATCAGCGGCGTCGAGGCGACGGTAGAGATCAGCGAGGGGGAATTGGAACGAAAGCGCGCGATGTGCGCGCAGTACGTCTCGCAGGGCGATTTTTTGCGAACTTTCGATGCACGGCTGGAACTGGTGCGTCCACAGGTGCGGTACGAGTACAGGCGCGCTCCGCACCAGGGGCAGACCAATTACGAACGTTGGCAGTGGTGGATGAGCGCGCAGGAAGTGAGCGCGAAATTTCAAGAGTTTCTGGAGAACGTGAGTTGAGCAATCGATTGTTGCTGGTCTCTTATCCGCTGCTGCCGGTCAGCGAGGCGAGCGCGGGCGGGGCCGAACAGATCCTGTTTACGCTTGAGCGAGAACTGATGGCGCGCGGCTGGAAGACAGAGGTGGCAGCCTGCGCGGGTTCCGTGGTCAACGGCGAGTTGATGGTAACCGGGGCGGCTCCTCAGGGGCTGGACGGATTTGCCGAGCGCGAGCGCGAGCACTCCGAGCGAGTAGTGCGCGCGTGTGCAAAATCAAAGTTTTCCCTCGTGCTGGACCACAGCGGGCACTTCTTCCGCCACGCCGCACAGGTGGAGGGGTGCGTGCTGGCGACCTTGCATCTGCCGCGCACACTTTACAGCGAGCAGTCGTTTCAAGGATTGGCGGATAACGTTTACTTCAACTGCGTCAGCAATTCGCAGAGTGCGGAATTTATCGATCTTCCCCGCATGCTGGGAGTGGTGCGGAACGGCATCGCCGTGGAACGATTTACGCTCGCCGGGCGCAAGTCCCGATACGTGCTCTGGCTCGGAAGGGTTTGTCCGGAGAAGGCTCCACACCTGGCGATTGAGGCGGCAAAGCTCGCGAGACTGCCGATCGTGGTGGCCGGGCAGGTGTATCCCTTCCGCTGGCACCAGGACTACTGGGAGCAGAATGTAAAGCCGCTGATCGACGGTGACCGGGTGCGCTGGGTTCCGATGCCCTCGTTTGCACAAAAGACGAAGCTGCTGCGCGAGGCGCGTGCGCTGCTGGTTACCTCGCAGGTGGCTGAGACCACCTCGCTGGTCGCATTGGAGGCGATGGCCAGCGGGACTCCTGTGATTGCCTTTGGCGTGGGCGCGCTGAGTGAGGTGGTGCCGAAGGGAACCGGCTTTATCGTGAGTGGCGTGGAAGAAATGGCTGCTGCCTGCCGAGAGATAAGCAACATTCGCTCCATGGACTGCCGGGAGTGGGTAATCGGGCAGTACTCGGCGCGCGCGATGACGGATGGCTACGAGGTGTTAATTACCAACCTTGAAGAGCAGAAGCGTTGGCATGCGCGCAGAGGCTAGGCCGCAGACTTCATACGCCGGTTGCTGGTGACAGATGCGTCAGGCTGCGCCGCACTCATCAGATCGATCAGCAGAGCGGCTACGTCCTCATCGCGCGCTGGCTTCTCGAGATAGAGGTCGGCAAGCGTATCTCCCGCGTCATAGGCGAGAGCCAGCTTGGAGGTTATTACCATTGCAGGCAAGCCGGCTGCCTTCGCTTCCTTGATGACCTGCTGGTCTTTCTTGAAATTCCAGTGAAGCACGATCGCGCCACAATTTGGAACCGAAGCCAGAATGCCTTTTTCATAGCGGGCATGGATAATTCCATATCCCGCGTTGTCCATCATTCGGATGAAATCATGCGTTGGGCGAGCGCCGAAGTATAAAGCATCCATCGTCTGGTTCTCCAGGAATCTACTTCTGGAATTCCGAATTCCCATAGATAGATTGTGTCTCTCGCGTCAGAGTTGTACGTCAGAATTGGAAAAATTCCGAGGCGCAAGGGGCAGCACGGGAGCGCAGAAAACAGACTCGCGTTCGATTAATGGAGCGATCAATCACGCTGAAAAGAAACTACTTCACGACTGCTGCGCCCACCGCCGCACATTGATTATCGTGTTCGCCAGCGTCTCCTGAGACCCCGATTGCTCCGATGATCTTGCCATCAACGAGGAGGGGAATGCCACCCTCTACGGGCATGGCTCCCGGCATGCGCAAAATGCGGAGTCCGGCGCCGCCAGCGGCCAGTGCGTCCTGCAAGGCCTTGGTGGGACGCTTATAAAGCACCGCCGAGCGCGCTTTGTCGATCGCCAAAGTGGCGCTGGTTAGCTCGGTGTTGTCCATCTTTTCGTAATAAATGAGATTACCGCTAGGATCGACAATCACAGCTACCATGGTCCACTTGTTTTTGGCGGCCTCGGCCAGTGCAGCGTCAGCGGCTTTCTTTGCCGCTTCCAGAGTGATTGGCGCGCCGTATGGGTTCGGCATCTGCGCCAACAGGTTCATACTACCGGTCGCGATGAAAATGGCGAAAATGCTGGCCAGGATTGGTTTTGAGGGCATGGAAGCTCTCCTTTCGTGCAGATAGACTAGACTGCGTTCCATGCTCGCGGGTTGTCAGGTGGGTGGAAACGATGAGCGGGTTGCCAACTGCCTATTGGCGTTCCTCCTTGCTACCTAACATCCAGGCTTTGCTAATCACAGCGAACAGAAAAGCGGTGGTTAGTCCGAACAGCAGCCATCCGTTGAGTGACTCTAGCGCGCCCATCAGTCGCCAGTGGTCATCGAGGATTAGCCCCGAGTGACCGTAGCTTGTCATCGCGTTCAACGAATAAAGCATAGAGGATCTGAAATCAGGTTGAGTGCCGGGAAAACGGTAGGCGAGAGCCCAGATCCCTGCCTCTATCCCGTGCAGGAAAGTGGCCGGTAATGTCGTGGTACCCACCACCAGCACGAACGCGGCCCTAGGGTGACGGCGTTGAATCATAATTCGGCTGTCATTTGGAGCGGCGCTTTGGCTTATGACTCCGAGGCCCCAAACATGGATGAGCACCGTAACTATTATCAATGGCACACCCCAAGCCCAATCGGCTCGCCAAGCGAACGGATCGACAATGAGGAAGCTGAAAACGGCCAGGGCAATTCTCATCGAGACTTCGTTCCGTTCACGGGGCTCAGGAATTGTCCCGGGCTAGCGAAAGCTTCAGCCTACTTCACCACTCCGGCGGCGCGGGCTACGGCTTCGAGTTTGGCGCGCGTGGCCGATTGCATCTTGCACATTGGCAGCCGATAGTTTTCCTCGATGCGGCCCATCATGGCGAGTACTGCTTTGACGGGCATGGGATTGCTCTCGATGAAGTTGGCCTGCATCAGCGCGAAATACTTGTGATAGAGCTCGCGCGCGCACGCCCAGTTGTTATCGAGCGCGGCGCGGGTGAGCGCCGCCATCTCTTTCGGGAAGGCGTTGGAGGCGACCGAGATGACGCCAACGCCGCCGACCGAGATCACGGGCAGGGTCAGCGCGTCATCGCCGCTGAGCACGGTGAAGCCGGGGAGGCGCCCGCAGATCTCGGCGATCTGGCTGACGTTTCCGCTGGCTTCCTTCACAGCGGCAATGTTGCGCACCTCGGAGAGACGCAGCAGGGTATTGGGCTCAATGTTGACGCCGGTTCGGCCGGGGACATTGTAAAGCACCACTGGTTTATCGACGGCTTCAGCGATGGCCTTGAAGTGCTGGTACTGGCCCTCCTGCGTCGGCTTGTTGTAATAGGGTGAGGCGGAAAGGATCGCATCCACGCCCTTGATTTTGGCGGCCTCGGAGGCTTTGGAGACGGCTTCGGCGGTCGAGTAGGAGGTCGCTCCGGCGACGATGGGGACGCGCCCGGCGGCCACCTCAATAGTGGTCTCGATGACCTTGCGCCATTCCTCGTGCGAGAGGGTGGGCGTTTCTCCCGTAGTTCCGCAGGGAACCAGGAAATCGATTCCGGATTCGATCTGCCAGGCTACCAGCGAGCGTAGCGCTTTGTCGTCAATCGATCCATCGGCAAGGAACGGAGTCACAATGGCCGTTCCGCATCCACGTAATTTGATCATTCCGCCCTAGCCCTTCAGTTCAGAGAATACTTCTTGGAATTCGTAAAATCCGCGTTTGCCCTTCACCCACTCGGCGGCGCGCACCGCGCCTTCGGCAAAGCCGCGGCGGTTCAGAGCTTCGTGAGTCAGCGTAATCGTATCCGCCGCCGACTTCAACTGAATTGAATGAGTGCCGACCACCTCGCCCTTGCGCACGCTGTCGATTGGCGCCTTCCTGCCGCCGAAGCTTTCCAGCGTTTTTGCCAGTGAAACGGCGGTGCCGCTGGGTGCGTCGAGCTTGTGAATATGGTGCGTCTCGGTGATCTGGCCCTCGTAGCCGTACTTCAGCGCCTTGGCGCCTTCGCGCACGATGGCGAAGAACAGGTTGACCCCGATGGAGAAGTTCGAGGCCCAGATAAATCCGGTGTTGGCGCGCTCCACCAGATTGCGCACGTGGGGCATCTCGGCATACCAACCGGTGGTGCCCACCACCATGTTGGTGCCCGCGCGGACGGTGGCTTCAATATTCGTCATCACTGCGTCGGGGGTGGTGAAATCGATAACGGCATCCACGCCGGCCAGACGCGCCTTGGTCAGCGCAGCGCCATTGTAGTTCTCCTGCACCTCGATGATTTCGACGGTGTGGCCACGCGTGCCCGCAATCTCGGCAACCAGCGCGCCAGTTTTTCCCGCGCCTAACAGTACAAACCTCATCAGTTTCTCTCCCGATCCTCGTGTAGTCGCCTAGACGCTTGTACGCGCCGGGTAACGCTGCGCTGCCGGCCGCAGCGCTGGGTCAATCGAAAACCTCAGGGTCCACTTCGGTAAAGAACGCCTTGTGCAGGCGGCGCATGGCCTCGGGCACGTCATCTTCGCCGATGACAAAGGTGATGTTGATCTCCGACGCGCCCTGGGAGATCATGCGCACATTGATATCTCCCAGCGCGGTGAAGACGCGCGCAGCAACTTGCGGTGTCTCGCGAATATTTTCGCCGACCATGCAGACGATGGCGTTGCGTCCGGCGTATTTTACGTCAGCAATCTTCTCCAGGTCAGCAGCAATCGCAGGAAGCGCCTCATTGGAATCGACCGTAACCGAGACGCTGACCTCCGAGGTGGCGACCACGTCGATGGAGCAGCGATGCCGGTCGAAAACTTCGAAGATCGCCTTCAGGAAACCGTGAGCGCCCAGCATTCGGGCTGCTACCACCTCGACGATGGTGATGCGCTTCTTTGCGGCAATTGCCTTGAACATCGACTTTGACTTCGGCGCGCGGCCCACGATCAGGGTGCCTTCGTTGCCGGGGTTCAAGGAATTGAGCACCAGTACGGGAATGTTTTTCTGGACTGCAGGAAGCACGGTGGCCGGATGCAGAACCTTGGCTCCGAAGTAGGCGAGCTCGGCCGCCTCCTCGAAGGAGATCACCCGAATGCGGCGCGCCTCAGGGCAGATCCGCGGGTCGGTGGTCATCATGCCGTCCACGTCGGTCCAAATTTCGATCGCTTCAGCATCGAGTCCTGAGCCGATCAGGGCGGCGGAAAAATCCGAGCCGCCACGGCCGATGGTTGTCTGCACGCCATGCTCGGTTGCGCCAATGAATCCGCCCATCACGGGAACCTGCGCGTCCTCCAGCAGCGGGCCAACCAGATTCCTGGCGCGATGCTCGATCTGCTCGGCCTGCGGAATCGCCTTGCCATGCTGCGCGTCGGTGATCATGACCTTGCGGGCGTCCACCAAGGCAGAGCGAATGTCGCGAGCCCGGTAGGCTTCGGTGACAATTTTGCTGTTGAGACGCTCGCCGTAGCTGACCACGTAATCGGAGCTGCGGGGAGAGAGCTCGCCGACGGCAACGATGCCGCGCAGCAGCTCATCCAAGGAGTCGAATTCGCGTTCGAGTTCGGGGCCAAGTTCGCAGTACTGTGTGGCGCTGACCAGTTCCTTGGCGGTGGTGTGATGGCGCAGGCGCAGCCCTTGCGACAGTTCGAGGGCTTGCTCGCGATGACCTTCTCCGGCTGCTTTTCCGGCTGCCAGCAAGGCATCGGTGACGCGCGACATGGCAGATACGACGACCATGGGACGGCGGTGCAAACGGCCCTTTACAATCTGGGCCGTACGTTCAATTGCCGAGGCGTCCATCACCGACGTTCCGCCAAATTTCATCACGATCATGAAAGCAGACCTTTACTCGCTGAACCCGGTAGTTGGCTGGCTGAAATGCCTCCGTGGCGCCACTGAAGATGAGAGCAGCTTGGGGATACCTCGCTGGCTCGGAATGACACCACAGAGAACACTCCAATTACCAACAAGCTTTAGTCCAGATAACCCTTGGATTTCAGCAGCTCCGCATTGAGCAGCGCCGCACCGGCTGCGCCGCGGATCGTGTTGTGCGAGAGCATGGTGAACTTCCAGTCCAGCAGCGAGCATGGGCGCAGGCGCCCGCAGGTGACGGTCATGCCGTGGCCACGCTCGATATCCAGCCGCGGCTGAGGACGGTCGACGCGCTCGTCGTAGAAGATCGGCTCCGCCGGAGAAAAGGGGAGCTTCAAGTCGTCAACCATGCCGCGATACTCGCGCCATGCGGCGATGATCTTCTCCGGGGTCGCGCGCTTCTTCAACTTGATCGAGATTGATTCGGTGTGACCGTCCTCCACCGCGACCCGATTGCAATGGGCGCTGATGGCGAACTCAGCGGGAGCGACCGAGCCGTTCTTGAGTTTGCCGAGCAGTTTGCCGGCCTCTTCCTGCATCTTCTCTTCTTCGTTCTTGATGAAGGGCACGACGTTGCCCAGGATGTCCATCGAGGCGACGCCGGGATAGCCCGCACCGCTGATTGCCTGCATGGTCACGGCAAAGACGGCTTCCAGTCCGAAGGCCTTCTGCAAGGGGGCGAGCGCCAGGGCCAAGCCCATCACCGAACAGTTGGAGTTGGTGACCATGAAGCCACCAGATTGTTTGCGCCAGCTCTGCTGCTCAATGAGTTTGAGGTGATCGGCGTTGATCTCAGGAATTACGAGCGGCACCTGGGGGTGCATGCGGAAGGCCGAAGAATTGGAGATCACGGCGCAGCCAGCCTCGGCAAAGGCGGGCTCCATCTCGCGCGCAAGATCGGAGTCAAGGGCGGCGAAAATCACTGTGGGCGCATCCTTGGGCTCGGCGGCGGAGAGTACCATCGAGGCGATGCGCGCAGGGATCGGCGTCTTCATCTTCCACTTGGCTGCCTCCATATAGCACTTTCCGAAGGAACGCTCGCTGGCCGCAATCCAGGCCACTTCAAACCAGGGGTGACGCTCGAGCAGTTGAATAAATCGTTGGCCCACCATTCCGGTGGCACCGAGGATGCCTACAGGGATTTTCGCGGTCTTCGCCATCAGGCTGATTCTCTCTTTTTCCGGGCTGCGCCGGGTTCTCGTTTTAAATTCTTATACCACTCTGAACTACGATCCGGCACTTGTGCAGATACGGCCACTCGGGGAATACAAAGCCCTGATTGCCGGGGCGGCGATGCGTTCTGCCCGTAACGCTCGCAGGGCAGAGAACGGAATTCACATGGCTTTCATACATATTACCGGATCACAGGTGAGCCGAACAGTCGGTGCATGCCCGTGCGGAATATGTATTTCCGAGCGCTATTTCTCCTGGCGCAGGACTTCGGTGTTGGTTTCAGGGATCGAGATGCGTAGAAGTTTGTGATTGGCATCCAGCCACAAGCTCCATTCAGGGCCTTCGGTTTGCATTGCAAAACGGCGCAGATGCTGGGGATGGCCATCCAGAGGCGTATCGTCATACCCCTTAAACTCGATGAAGACCTCGGCAGAGGTGCGGCGGCGTGGAACCAGAACCGCAAAGCGGGCACGGGTGAGGTCGCAGCCATCTCCGCCGGGCCGTGGCTTGCACGCGCTGGCGAGATATTTCCAGAGAAGGACTTCGCGAGTGGAGAAGAAGTAGTCGTCCAGCACGAACGCGTCCGGGGTGAGGAAGAAAGGCTGCTCGGTGGCTTTGCCGTCGGTGACCACGCGCATGGATAGGAACTGGTCCTTCGGTTCGACAGTGGCGGAGTTGTGCGGCGCCGCCATTTGCTTCCATTCGTAGCGGGAGATGTTGCCGTTGGGAAACAGGGTCAGTTCGCTGCTCTGGTCGAGATTGGCGCCCGACGGTCCGGCTTCGACGCGCAGCTCCGACGAAGTAGTGCTGTAATCCGCATACTGCCGGATGATGAAGTTTTCGGTGCCAACGCGCTGGCCGTTCTGGAAGACGGCAAACGAGCCCTGATCGACGACAGTCGCGGCTTTGCCGGCAGTCGGCTTGCCGCCGGCGAGCGCGGATGAGGTGAGCGCGAAGAGCAACGTGGCGGCGAGAAACGATATGGCGAGACGAGTCCGGCGGATCATGTGAGAGTTCCCCGCTAGAGTTTATCGCGAGCGGGGCCGTAGATGCCAAGGCCATTGGCAAGTTGAACCAGGGAGGCGAGCAGTTCAGAGGGTTCGTTACCTGAGGCGTCTAAGGTGTGGTGAGCAAGAAGATAAGTGGGACGACGGAGCTCAAACAGGCTGCGGAGCCGCTCGGGATCGCGGGCCAGCGGCCGCTGATGGCCGCTGTCGGCGATCCGGGCGCGCACGACTTCGTAGGGGGCATCGAGGAAAATAACCGTGGCGGAGTTGCGGGCCAGCAGTTCGCGATTGGCTGGCTGCAGAAAAGCTCCTCCACCCAGCGCCAGCACCGCGGGACGCCTCAGGCGCGGAAGAAGGAAATTAAGGTGATGGTATTCAATGGCGCGGAAGCCACTTTCGCCACGGGACGAAAACAGCTCGGGAATCGAGCCATGGGTTCGCGCGATCTCGACATCCAGGTCGACGAATGGGCAGGCAAGTTGAAGCGCGAAGAGCCGTCCAATGGTGCTTTTCCCCGCCCCCATGAATCCGATCAGAACAAGCAACGGAATTGAAGAATCCTGAGGCATTCAAAAGGGATTGTAGCAGGGGCGCAGCCAAAGGGAACGATTGGCGAAAGTGCTCGCCGGATGAAAACTGCTGGTTAAATGTGAAAGTGGCCGCGATCAAGTCGCGGCCAACGGGGTATGGAACAGGAGAGCGCGCCAGTAAACAATTACGTATGAGCGCAGCTAGAAGGAGCGCCGTGCCTGGACGGGTTTCATCAGTCCCTCCACTTTGAGCTTCTCTTCAATACCATCCCAAACCTTTGGACTGGGCTCATACATGGGGACCAGGAGCTTGGCCTGCTCGGCAATATAGCGGAGATCATTTACCAGGTCGTGGCATACGGCGCAGGTTCGCAGGTGCTCGTCCTGCTCCGCCGTGCCACCGGCGTCGATGATAAGCGGCAGATCGCGCTGGAATTCGGCACAATTCATGGGTTCATTTCTCCCCGTGGTCTCAACGGCTCTTGCGGCCGCAGCGCTAGCGTCTTTTTGGGTTGCCACATTTCCATCCTGCCCGGTCTTCATCGTCGTGCACCGGCCCTTTCCGCGCGAGTGACTTTCAGAAGGTCACGCAACTTCATGCGCGCCTTGTGCAGCTGAGACTTGCTGTTGCCGATCGAACACCCCATCATCTCGGCAATCTCATTGTGCTCATATCCTTCGATATCGTGCAGCACAAAAATAATACGGTACCCTGGCGGAAGACTTTCCACCGCGCGTTCTAAATTGACCCGGTCAATCGAACCGGCCAACACCTGATCGTGAGCGCCGATGTCTTTTTTGGGCCCATCCTCTTCGGTGGGCTCCAGGGTTTCCTGCAGTGAAACTTCCGGCAGTCCCTTCTTGCGCAAATGCATCAAGACGACGTTAACCGCCAGGCGATGAAGCCAGGTGGAAAACGCGGACTCTCCCCGGAACGTCGCTATCTTACGGTACAGCTGAAGAAAAGCTTCCTGAGTAAGATCCTCAGCCTCAGCCGTATTGCCGGTCATGCGCAGGCACAGAGAGTAAACTCGCCTTTTGTGCATGCCGTAAAGAGATTCGAAGCATTGCCCGTCGCCTTGCTGGGCCCGCTCGATGGCTTCGGCTTCCGGCATTCCCGAAGCCATTATTTTCTTAGAGCTAGACCTCGCCACATCGACAACCACCTCCGGTGCGGACTGCGGAGCTGCGGAGGTCGTGTCGTGCGTCGCGTGCAGATTTTCTACCGGCTTGCGAACTACCACGGTGTGTCCCTTCCGCCTCCTGGGCGCCTTCAGGGTATGTAAAAAGTACGATGCGAAGTCAGAATCTTGAGTTGCTTTTTGAGAATACCAGCTTTGGCCGTTTCCGGGCAGAGGTCAGCGGAGAAGGCATCACCTTTGCATGCCCTGCATTACTTGGAGTCTTTTTGGGGGTTCGTTGGGTTGCCAATCGCATTCGGCGCGGCGCTGGGGAGCGGTGATCCTTGTTTCGCGGCACGGAGTTCGCGGGCGTATTCGCCGAGGCTGATCGAATGGTCTTCCATGCTGCCGGGGATCACGTCCTCGGGCGAGACAACAAAGTCGAAATGACGCGTGGACAACAACTCGGTGCTGGCCGGTGGGGCATTGCTGACGTAGGGCGCGGGAACTGGAATCTCTGCTTCAATCGGCGGCACAGTGACGACGGACGGCTGCGTGGCCGAGCCGAGCTGAATTTCAGGAGTGTAGATGTTGCTGGGTACTCCCATGGGGACGTAGGTAACGACCGGGACCTGCGCGCCGGGAGTTTGAGCAAGCAGTGGCCCGGTGACCCAGGGTGTCCAGAGCAGCAGATACACGGTAATGTAGGCGACGCGCCGCATATCAAGGTCGATGGCAGAGTCAGGCGCAGAGATGCCCGAGGAGCGAAGGAATAACGGCTCTGTATCCCGCGCATTTGAGCCGACCTTTCCAGGTTGTGAGGTTGAGGCATATGACTTGAGCGTCGCCAGACTCGCTAGTTCTCGTGGCCTCCCCTTCGGGTTACCCTACCCAGAAGGAACTCCTGGGCCAGACTGGAGGCGACGCGCTCAGCCGTACCGATCGCGAAGCTGGAGAAGACCAGCCCAGCGCCGCGGTTTGACGAGGGATAGTAAAGATTCGAGATAGCGGACGATGCTAAATCGCCGCCTACACTCGAGTAGTTGGGCTGCCGCTTTCCGTTGTCTCCCCTGGCGATAAACGGACTAAATATCGCATGGCGAACTCGAGACCCGGTTGTGCCTGTTCCTTGATAGAAGTAGCGAGGGTCCTGGTGCAATAAAGATGGCAGTATCGCGCCACCAATCATGATGTCGGTGAAACCGTCCGCTGCAGTTGCGCCAAGCCGTTTGCCGAACCCTTCCGCACCTTGCCCGTAATTGGGAGTATCCCCTGCCTGATTCATGCCGGCCATAAAAGCGACCGCGACAAAGGTAACCGGATCTTTCGAGACTTTGAGGGCAAGCTGGAATTTCAGCTTCGTCGTGAGTGGTTCTGGATTACGATCGTAGACCACATAGAAATTTGGAATGAAGCCCAGGACGCGCTGCTGTTCCGCGATCTTGACCTGCTTGGTCGCCAACTCCACTTGGTCATAGGTAACCTCTACCGTCGTCTGCTCCATCGGAATCCGAAGTTGGGCGTTCAGGATTTTGGCCTGGCTTGGCTCGAGAGTGACACCAGGCGATGTCCACTCTTCTAAGCCCTTTGCAGTAAAGTTGATCTGATACGAAATTCCCGGCTCGATTCGATCAAATTCGAAGAATCCGTTTCCACCCGTTGTTACCGTCCGGCGGTCCTGCGTGGGGCCCTGCAGGACAACCATGGCGCCGGGAACGGTGTTACCGTTAACATCGGTGACGGTACCCAAAATCGTTCCCAATTTCAGTCCCGGCGCGTCGATACTCTGTCCAAGCGTAGGTATCGACAGTGCTAATGCAACCGCCATTACAGTCGAGAGAAGGATATGAAAGTGTTTCAACATAGCGAAGCCTTTTGCTCCCACAGATCTACCAGTCCGCTAATTCAAAGCTGTTGAGATCTCTCCGCATCTCGACCGGTAGGGATGTCCCGGTCCGAACATCCGTACCACTCGTAGCCGCGGAAAATAAAAGCGGTGAACGAAGCCGACTGCTGTATTCCGTTTTACTTCGCAGTCTTGAAGAAATGCGCGAGACTCAGACGCCAAGTCTTTCCGCGCATGCGCTTGCTCCCTTGAAGGAATTCTACTCGGGAGTTTACGCAAACTGACGCGAAACCGTTTTGCCGTTTGTAAACTTTTGTATTTAGGGGAGTTATAAATGGTGGACCTGGTCGGGA
>CAVTVE010000007.1:0-468686 GCA_963738165.1 uncultured Acidobacteriota bacterium | reverse complement strand
CTCTTGAAATGACTAAAGTTGGTGTATTTCTCGTCCCTAAACTTATGAAAATAAGCACCGAATACCAAAGTTACCAAGAATTTTCAATTGCGGATATTTGCGACAATTCAGTCTAGCGACAGCGGCTCTTCTTGGGACAAGCCGAACAGTGTCATTCCTTGTTGAACAGATCTCTTAACTTGCAGGTAGAACGCCGCACAAAGGTAGAGTCCTAGGCACAATGGTGATCCGTAAGGAGCACAGGGCAGAGGCTCAGGACAATGGCCTGATGCCGAACAATGACGCTACCGATGCATGAGCTGCTGCTCGGAGAGTGTTTGCTGGATTGGCGCAAGGAATCTGTCATCCGCCCGGAACCCGACGCAAGCGCCATCCATCGCAGCTATACGGGCAGTCGCACCTGTACTCATCCCACATCTCGCAGGTGAGAATGCCCCTTTTGGCTGTGAATCCTGTCACCTTGTGGAAATTTACGATGGGCGGCGTCCAGAGCGTCTTCACCCTGGCCCAACAACTCTGTTCTTGAGACCATGCGCCGCCAATAGCGAAGCTCCCCTTTCGGGAAGCTCATCATCCACTGCAACATCCGAACCCTCTCATAAATCTCGCGCTGCTGTTCTCCGTCTACCCTTTCGGGAAGCTCATCATCCACCGCAACATCCTGACGTCCAACTTCGCGTGACCACAATTCTCGTCTACCCTTTCGGGAAGCTCATCAACCACTGCCGCTAATCACTGTGTAATGTGTCGCGTGCGATCACATTTGCGAGCGCCCATTTTACCGCGCTCCTTGCAAACACGCAAGACGATCCTAATCAGACGATCCTAATCAGATCTAACCACAGCAACCGGTGTGCTCGCATACCGCAGCCCCCGGACTATCTCACGGCACGAACAACATTGACGCCGATACAGGTGAATTGCTCCACGAAGAGGGATCTCGAATCGAAATTATTTCGGCAAATCACCTAGCAAACGTTCGTGTGATATATATTTTCCCGGTCTTTAGCCGGATACCGCCAAACGAGAGCCCTCTCGTTTGGCCGCCGCGACGGTAGGCTGCCGTAGGATAGAGCATCTTCGTTTGAGCCTTCGGCACAATGAAAAGTGTCGTTCATGTCGGCCTGCTGGCGCGCGCAGAGAAGGCTGCTGGTGAAAAGGATGAAGACAAGATGCTCGGCTGCCTGAAGGAGATTCCCAGCAAGGCGTGGGAAATCGGAAAGGCGGTAGTTCCGCAAGTGCTGCTGCATTACTTAAAACTGCACGGCATGGCGCAGTCGTGCGTCTTTCGCCACACACGCATCGGGCAATCAGCCGCAGCCGAGCGACTTCGCGGAACTTCAAAAGCAAAGTGCATGGAAATTGCTATTCTCTTTGCCCACCGAAAAAGCTCGCCTGAAGGCGGTCCGCGGAATGGGGCCTATGTGCGCCGCCTCGATCTCGGGCATGATGTTATGACCATGCGCGCCGTCGGATTTCCACTTGGCTAGTAATTCGGAACCGGAGATGAGCGGAGGCCCGACTTGATCGCGGTCGATTTCGATCCAGACTGCACAACCCCAATCTGTTCGATATGGAATGAATGTAGCCCAAGTGGATGATGGATATTCTTTTGTGTAAACATCGGGGTCGAACCCGTTGAAGTCGAAGAGACTGACGCCGCCAAGGGTGCGAACGTAAGGGTAGTGTTCTTTACCTAAACCCGTGCAATAGCGCTCATTATCCGGAATGTCTGGCTCGGGCAAGATCGCGCCGCTCCTCAGAATGGCCTTAAATCTGTCTGGATGAGTCGTGTGCCATAGCCCACCGCAAAGCTCTGGCAAGACGCATTTTTGCAACGATGCCAGCTTCGCGGCCGATTTAGCGAACCGCGCCTCTCGTGCAAGCGCCAATCTCCTAATCTCGACATCATCCTCCATCGCGTGCATCCTCATCGATGTTTCGCCGTTAAATACATCAGCTTTTGCTGCTTGGCGCGGCGGCCTCGCAAAGCGGCGAAGCAGGCCAGTGCTGACTGATCTTACCCATAGTTAATTGAAACTTCTGGTCTCCGCTTTCGAGAAACAAACGCACATGTTCGAGGAAATCGTAGACAATAGCGCACCAACGCATGTCGCTAATATTCAACGCTTCTTGAATAAGCATGGTGTGAATAAGAATTGAATTTGTGACGACGGTAGAGTCAGGCAGAGCGACCGTCCCCGGCTTCGTCAACATCTCGAAATCGGCCTCACCCTCATAGGACATCGGATGTACCTGAGCCGATGCACAATCGTAGCCGCACGAGTAAAGAAACACGAGGTCCATCTGCTTGGCGACGTCGCCTGCTTTTGGGCGGCGCCATCGGGACTGCCTTGGAGGGATTCGTTCGTAACGCGCCTTGTCCTGTTGCTGTGCACCCTTTAGCCTTTCCGGAATCTTGCTCCTCATGTCTGGATCGCCCAGGAGTCGCTGCCTGGCTTCGTACATCGACGCAAAGGAAAAATCGTCGAACTGAGAGAATCCGTCCGCCTCGCCCAGATAATGAAGATGGAAAAGGCGGTCGATGAGCGACCGATGCAGAATCCAGGCGTCATGCTCGCTCCCGGCTCGCCACACGGTGAATATATTCTGCGTACAATTCATTCCTCTGGCGACGAATCTCCGCGCAATGGTGTCTCGAAGTCCCTGACCATGCTGAGCGAACGATTGGAGTACAACACCGCAATAAACGCGGAAGGTGTCGATAGCTTGCTGCAGCGAATCTGGATCGGTGGGCGGCAACGCGGCTGATTCCTGCATTCCGGTCTCCTCCCACAAGACTAACGCAAACCACCCCGCCCGCTCATCGCTTCCTCCCGAACGTCCGCCATCCTGGGCGTTGAAATGCACCGAAACCTCGGAGCAGCACCAATTCAGGTGTGGACGTGACTTGATTTGCGATATATTCACGACAATGCACGCTCCAAAGGTCATTTCGGACAATGCGATACTCGGCCAGTTGGGTGTGAACTTCGTCGAGAAAATCCTGCTCAGCATGGGTTTCGTGCTGCATACGACGAACAGCCTCGAAGCTGGAATTGACGGCTTCATCGAACTCCGAGATCGAGCGACTGGCGCGGCATCAAATTTTTTCATAGCCGTTCAAATAAAAGCTACGCAACAGGATTTCCTAAAAGAAACGCCTTCGACATTCGAGTGGGTGTGCACGCAGCGCGACCTCGATTACTGGTTGCAAGGAAATGCTCCGATCGTGTTGATCGTTGTGCGCCCGCGTACCGACGAGGCGTATTGGGTTCCGATCAAAGAGTACTTCCGCGACCTTTCGAACAAAGCAAAGCGCCGAATCGTATTTGATCGAGTTCGAAATCGCTTCGACGTTGCATGTGCTCTGGAATTCGGCAAGCTCGCCGTTCCTAGCGATATCGGTGTTTACCGTTCGCCCGTGCCTAAAGCAGAAAAGCTGTATTTGAATCTGCTGCCCACTATGCCTTCCGAATTGCTGTTTATCGCGAGCACGGAATACCGCGACTATCGTGAGCTGCGCGCCGCGATGAAGGCGGATAATCGTAATTGCGATTCAGAGTGGCTAATTCGCCGGAAGATGCTTATAAGCTTTCACGATCTTTCAGAAGAGCCGTTAAAACATTACTGCGACCAAGGGACAGTCGAACGGCACCACCGCGTCGAGTGGGAAAAGGACACCGATTTACGCAACGAACTTAGAGAACTGCTTAACCTGGCGCTGAGGCAGAAAGCCAGAGCGCACCCTCTCGCGCATCACTCAATGAAGGAGTACCTGTACTTTGTCGTCACTGCAAGCGGGCGAGCACGCCGCTTGCAATATCGAGGGCTGAGGTCTGACACCGAGCGCGAAGTGTGCGGCCCACGTTACTCCAAGAAAGACCCTGCTCGCGTACTGTACTACCGACATTCCGCAATGCAGTGGCAGTTTCACTTTCTAGGCGGCAAGTGGTACTTGGAAATAACGCCAACGTACCACTACACGCGCGACGGCCTACTTCCCGACCTCTTCGCTGAGGAACATCTGAAGAGGATCAAGGAGAGAGAGAAAAATGCCGCCGTGCTTGGGCAGGTAGTGATGTGGGCCGATCTGTTGGCGAGACAAGGAGATCTCTTCACCGGAGACTATCGTTTTCTACGATTCGGTTCACTCGAATCACTCGATCTCGATTACGGCATCAATGACGATCAGTGGTTGTCTCGCGAGGTTGAGTCCGAACGAATTTCGGCACAGAAAGATTTGGAGTTTTTGAAATGAAGGCAATTCTATTGCCGGAGCCCGAATTGGAATTCGGAACCGGCCGACACGTAGACATTCGCTTCGGCTTGATGGCACACGGGCCGGTGGACTTTGGGGATTCGCCAGCCAGCCGAATTCGTGCCGGGATCGTCGGCTCCCCTGAATCTATCGAAGGAGTTGCCAATTGGATTGGAAAGTGTCGCAACGAGATTGAGGCAAAGACAAGCCATTACCCCTACCTTTTTCCTAAATTTCCGGGGTGCAATCAAGACACCAATCTCAAATTTACGGTAGAGATTGGCGCCACTTGCTTTCGAGAGATCCTGGATTCTCAAATCGAGCCCTTATTGAAAAACCCGTCACGCGCTGCCGCTGTCGAGAGCGTGGCAAGGTTGTTTCTTGCGGAAATCGAGTACCTCGCCTCCAGCCAAAAGGTGCAGGTCATCATTTGCGCGCCGCCAATGCTTCTTTTCAAGTACTTTGCGGAACAATCCGGCGTGGGATTCACGGAATCTGGCATAAAAAGTGAGCTCTCAGAAGCTCCTGACTTTCATGATTGGCTGAAAGCACATGCGATGACTGCGGCCGTGCCGATTCAGGTAGTGTGGCCAAGTACATATGATGAAACGAAATCGCTCCCAAAAACCCGCCGCCAAAAGGAGAAACGGCAGCTTCAAGATGAGGCGACCCGCGCATGGAATTTCCACCTGGCCCTTTACTACAAGGCCGGTGGAGTGCCGTGGCGGATGAGCCGATCCGCCACGGACATGACGACCCTCTACGTTGGCGTGAGTTTCTATAGGGCTCTCGAAAAAACTCGTCTACAAACGAGCATGGCACAAGTATTCAACGAGCGGGGCGAGGGCGTGATCGTTCGTGGCGGCAGCGCTAAATTGTGCAAAGATGACATGCAGGTGCATCTGGATAGCGCGTCCGCAAATCAGTTGATGGATGGAGCGCTGTCACAGTATCGGCGTGAGCACTTCACCATGCCAGCGCGGATCGTCTTACACAAAACTTCTAGCTTTGATGCGGCGGAAATCGAAGGATTCAGAAGTGCGATCACGAAGCACAGCATACATTCCGCTGATCTGCTCTACGTGTCGCATGCCGACACGCGAGCTTTTCGAGACGGTGTGCACCTGTATTCCTCACCTCTCGCGGCGGGGAACGCTTTCAGACGCTGATCCACCAATCTAGCAATTCGACCCCCACATGGTACGAAGATTGGCTTGAGAAGTCCTTTTATGGACTAGACCCGACCATTGGCAACTTGGCTGAACCGATCTACACGATCATTTTGAGCACGCTTAAAGAGATAGGTCTGATCTTTGAACGTACTGCTCGTGGTGCGACTGTGTGGGGGCTGGTACCGAGCGCCTTTCAGACAACGACATCTGTCGTTCAATTCCGTTGCAAATACTGCAGTTTTGCGGTGTCAGTCGGGGCTGCCGATAGCCATTATTCTTTTTTGCATTGTGGGCGGAGTTCTAATTCTGGCAGCAATCGACGCTATCAACTTTATCTTCAGCGCAATGGGCGATACGGTACTTCGTATATTGGGAACACTGGCGAGTAGAGCTTTTAATGCACTCCGCCATCTCTGATGAATCCACTTCGACGCCGTCGAGGATGGAATCTTTCTGGCCCACCAGATTTCGAGAAGGCTCTGCTGCGCTTCGGTCGGGGGAATATCGATTTAAAGTGGTGAAATAACGCAAGCGTTTGAGTTTCTTACCAGACGAAACCGCTTGACTGCACGCAGCCAATATTGGTTCCGCCCCGAAGCGTATGGCCGGACTGGGGTATTATCCTATGTTGCTTCAACCATTAAGCTGAGTATTGACAGATGGGAGAACCGCGCACATGACCGTCACGGAATATGCCGAAATCCTACGCAACCCCGAGCTGACGCTTTATGAGGATGGTTCATACATTAGCCACACCACACAGAAAGAGGGCTATCGAGCTACGTTCCAACTCGCGCAGAAATGGTTCTGGTACTCCGTGTCAGACATGCGCAGAAAAGTTTCTCCTATTGAAGTTGCGGATGCGATCACGAGAGGAGAGGTAGAGCGTAGCGGATCGTACAAGTCAGATGCCTTCGAGGCCACTGTCAGATACGAAGGGCATTTCTACATGATCAGGATGGACTCAAAGACGTCCAGTGCAAGTGAGAAGATTAGTTCTGCAAGGCAAGTCCTCGGACGTGCCCAGGTAATTTTCTAAAGTCCAGAGCACGGGCACACGGCTCTCCCCTACTCTCGACCCGCGCCCCCGGCACACCGAGTTTCGGTAGAAGACCTTCGGCGTGACCATCGACTCGACGGTCCTTGAGTTTGTCCGGCATGAGCGGATGGGATGGGCTGCATCCGGACTTTCGGCCAGTGGCTCCGGAGGTCTGGTGCCGCCAATTCCGGGCAGTGGTCTGGCGCAAATGCTTCCGGCCAGCTATGGTAGAAACGACATGCGACATGCCACGCCAGCCGAACTGAAAGAAATATTCGGGCTCTTCCGCACCCACCGGGACGTGTTCCCGCACATCCGGCAGGACGCGCTCCTTCGCCGGATTGTGGCGTCGTGATCACGTATCAGCAATACAAGAAGCGTGGGAAGTGAAATCGGAGGTGGCGAGCATCCCGAAGTCGACTGGAATACTGCCGACTATTACGATGATCTCCGCACAACGGAGGGAGCCGAAGAGAGGTAAACGGATATGGGAATGTTCGACACGATAACCTGCCACTACCCTCTGCCTGGGTTGTCAGATCCGACGTCGATTGAGTTCCAGACGAAGGACTTGGAGTGTTTGCTGAAGCGCTACACAATCACCCGCGAGGGACGGCTGATTGAGCACTATGAAGAGTACGAAGAATGCCCGGAAGATGAACGCCCGCTGTACGGCACTCCCGAATGGAATACCAAGTTAGGTCCCCTGTTAGGCACGCTTCGTGTGAGGGCGGGTAGCGAACGTGATGTCGACACCAACTATGATGGTTGGCTGCGGTTCTATGGCGACTGCCATACCGGCGAGCTGCTCTTCATTGATCCACACACTGGACGAGATCAGCTTCATTCTGAGCCATGTGAGTGGTTTGAATACAGGGCAAAATTCACCGACGGCAAAGTAGTCGAGCTTACCCGGGTTAGACATAATGGCGCGCCGCTGTGATGTGGTGCAGCTGAGCGCATGTCAATCCTGCAGCCAGCATGCAAATGTAGTCGACGAGAGTCATAATTACCAGATAGTAACTGCCGAGTGGCCGTTCTTAACCGGCCAATCTTCTGAATCACATCCCTAAGATCTGTAGGTGAGAAGCTGTATTCTCTTCCAGTTGGATTCTCTTCAGGAGGAGAGGGGGTTCCACTTCCGGCCGAGATCTTGGAGGGTCGACGCCGGGGCAGAACCCCTGGGAGTTACGATTCTCTTTATCCCACTTTCTGTCTCGCCGCACAAGCTCGAAACTGATTGGGCCGGAGACTGCGACCAGCTCATCCTGCCGCAATGTCCCGTTTGTGAACGTAGTTCGATCGTCGGCCACGGCCGCCGCCGCAAGCAGGCACACGATGAGTATCATGACTGGATTGAGATCCGTCGCGGTCGCTGCCCTGGTTGCGGAAAGACCTTCACTTTCCTGCCGCTGTTTTCTCTTCCGTATACGCATTACAGCTTGCTGGCGCGCTGTCAGGCATTGCGGCGGCGCTTTGTGGAGGACTATTCCTGGGAAGAGGCATTGCCTGATCTGAAAGACTCGAATCGCTTGCCCGATCCCTCCACCCTCCGCCGTTGGTCGAGCGGCCTGGACCTTTCTCAACTGGCCCTTTCCTTTGCCCGGCAATCCATCGCCCGCATAGCTCACTGGCTGACGCACGGCGATCAGACCAATCACGAAACTGGGCCGTTGTCCTGGCTGGCTCCGGTCCTACCAATCCTCTGGCCCTTGCGTCTTTAAGAAGATTTCTTCCACCTACCATCCTTGCCTGGGAATGCCGGCAGCCTTCTCCTACGCTCAGCTCCGGAGGCACCACAACGCCGTGGGCGAGGACGCCGAAAAACTCAAACAGCACTTGCCGCTACTGGATTACCTGCGGCAGCGGAACTGGACCGGTCAGCCTGCCGGTCGCAGTTCCGAGTTTGTCGGACTTTGCCCGCTGCACGCCGAAACCCGGCCTTCGTTCTATGTCAACGCCCGCAAAAATCTCTTCTACTGCCACGGCTGCGGACAGGGCGGCGATCTGATTCGCTTTGTCCAGTTGTCCAGTCATCTGTCCTTCCGCCAAAGCCTCGCCTACCTGGAGCAACAGACCACTCATCCAGACGACTCTGCCTCTGCCGTGCTCCAGCAGGCTGCCGATTTCTATCAACAGCAGCTCGATCACTACCCCGAGGCAATGCGTTATCTCAACCAGCGCGGACTGCACGATCCCGCCCTGATCGAAGAACTGCAGATCGGCTACGCTCCCGGCGGGAGCTTACGCCGTCATCTCACGGCGCAAGGCTATTCCTTCGATCTCCTGCGGCAGATTGGCCTGCTTAACGCACAGGGCTCGGATGCTCTCTACCAGCGCATCGTCTTCCCATTGCGCCATGACGAACACATCGTCAACCTCTATGGCCGCAGTATCGGCAGCGCCTTTGCCCATCGCTTTCTCCCAGGCTCCAAGGGTGGCCTGTATGCCTGGGGACAGGTGCGGCAATGCTCCGAGGTGATTCTGGTGGAGGGACTGTTCGACTATGCCGTGTTGCGGCAGGCGGGGTTTCATAACCCCACCTGTTCGTTGGGCACCCATCTCAACGTGGATCAGTTGCGACAGCTGTGCGACCAGCCACGCACCGTTTATCTCACCTTCGATGTCGATGCCAACCACAGCGGACAACAAGCCGCGCAGCAGCTGGCTCATCGTCTTGGCTCACAAGGTATCGACGCCCGCCGCGTCTTCCTGCCCCCAGGACACGATCCCAACTCCTTCTTCGTCCAGGGTGGTGACGCGCAACAGTTCCAGTCTCTTATGGAGGCCGCTCAGTCATGAAGTTCCAAGTGATTTTCCAGAAGACAGCACCGAACACACACAGCCCGATTCAGGTGGTAGAGCAAACCACCGGCCGGGGAGTTGGTTGGGTTAATCGTTACCTGGACCGCGAGTATGTCCGTCGGCTGGCAAACACGAGTTTGCGCATCTACGCTTACAACCTGCTGCACTTTGTTCGCTGGTGGGAGAGCCTTCATCACACTGGCGACATCGTCGCCCCTGGATTACCTGCGCTTCCAGTCCAGCCTCCAACCACGGCCCTCTGCATCCACCATTAATGACCGCGTCGCTGACGCCGATCGAGCCATCCGCAACGAGTTCCCAGATGCTCCTTGTCAGGTCGCTCGCGGCTTTCAGCAGGCTTTTCTGCAGCGTAAGCCGATGGGCCTTGGCCGGCCACGGATCGCAATCAGCAGGCTCCGTGTGAAGGAGCCCAGGCTCAACATCGTGCCGCTCTCCGTCGACGAAGTGGCGCGCTTCTGGTCCAGTTTCAGCACCGCACGCGACTTGGCCATCGTGGGCTTGATGCTCTTGCATGGGCTTCGCTCCGCCGAGGTACTAGCCTTGAATCCGGAACACGTTCTGCTTTCCGAAGCACAGCTCCGCGTTCACGGCAAAGGCAACAAGCTGCGCTTCCTCCCGCTGGCGCCAGAAACCACTCAACTGCTCGATCACTATCTGCGGCTGGAACGGCCTAATCCCTGCTCCGCTGCGCTGTTCGTCGTGCTCAAAGGACCCGCACGCGGTACACGCATGACTCCCGCAGGGCTACGCTCCCTGTTCCGCTACCATCGTCAGACCACCGGCATCCATCTCGCCAACCCGCATCGCTTTCGACATACCTTTGCCTCCGATATGGTTCGCGCCGGTATGAGCCTGCCAGCGCTCATGCACCTGATGGGGCACACCGACATCGAAACCACCCTGCGCTATGTGCAGGTCACCCCGCAAGACGTCTACCTGCAGTATGCCCGCGCGGTAGCGCAGTGTATCCGCCCCATTCCCAGGAGCTCTTCGTGAACCGCCCGCGCCGCCCTCCGCTCCGACATCGGCTGGCTCCGGTCTTCGAGCATGCGGTCGATTCCATCGGAGCTGCACTTAGTCCTGATACCACTCGTCACTACCGCGGGACGGTGCGCAAGTTCCTCTGTTATCTCGGCACCTATCATCCCGAGGTCAACCGCCTGGATCAACTGCGCCGTGATCCTCACATCCTCGGCTGGATGTCCCGACTGCGTTCGCAAACGCCGCCGCTGTCGACCGCTTCATGCATCAACCAGCTCATCGCTCTGCGATGCGTATTTAACGATCTGTCCTGGTCGAACAAACGTTCTAAACTCGCTCGCCTGATTCGCCGCGAGGACATTCCGCGCAAACCGCAGAGACTCCCACGTCCGCTCACCGCTGAGCAGGACCAGCTCTTACAACAGGAGTTCTTTCGCCGTAACGATCTTGGCGGCAATGCCATGCTGTTGATCCGATACACCGGCATGCGCATTGGAGAGTGTGCCGATCTGTCCTGCGATTGCCTTCGCTCCACCGGGCCGAATCAATGGGCGATTCATGTGCCGCTCGGCAAGCTCAAAACCGAACGCATGGTCCCCGTAGATGCTTCTACGAGTGAACTCGTTCAACGCCTTCGATTCTTTCGCTCCCTCGATCCTCTGCCTGTCGATGGACGGATCCTGGCGCGTCCAGGCAGCAAAGAAGCGCTGGTTCGTCAACTTCGAGATTACCTGCATCAGGTCTGCTATTCGCTCAACCTCTCTGCCAGCATCGTTCCGCACCAGCTTCGACACAGCTACGCCACCGAGATGCTTCGAGCCGGTGTGAGCTTTCCTGTCCTCATGAAGTTGCTCGGCCACACCAATCCCGAGATGACCATGCGCTATGTCGATGTGGCGTTGACCGATCTCCAGCGCGAGTTCCAGCAAGCTCGGGCCCATCCAAAGCATCTGGTGCCGCAACCCAAGGCAGCATTACCCCAACTTCGCGCCGGCCTCGAAGGCGTCATCGATTCGCTGCTCGCCGCTCAACATGTGATGGAGATGTTCCGACGCCCGCTACCAAAGGGCCCTTCCCGCGCTTGCCTCGACCGGCTCTCCAACCGCCTCACCAAGATCCTCAGCCAAGCGCGCAAACTCAGCACACCCTGAAGAATGGGCAGAGATTGGCCGGTTAAGCCCGTCATCCGTCCGGAACAGCGAAGCCGTCGGGAAAACCTTGCCACAAGCCGACTCCTCGGTACAGCATCCTCGCCGGCAACTCGCGCTCCGCGACCTCTGTCGAGCAGCCAGTAGAGGAACGCCGATTCTTATGAGGAGGTTGCTTCGTTCCGAGTGTGACCCTACACGTCCGTTTTCTCTCGCGCAATTTGCACCGCTGCTTGCACTGAATTTTGTGTGAGATGGTGACTTCGGTCACTGCTCTGCCAATTTCAGGGGAGTAGCTTTCTTGGCGCAAGTCCTAAGCAGCTTTTTCACCTACGCGGCGCTCACGGGCAATTGATGCGAGCCGATCCGCAAGAACTGGGCTCAGAACGGGACGTGTTCACATGTGCGCAGTAGGGAGCGGGGATCATGGCGTTGAATTCTAGAAGAGCCGGGTGCCTAACAGTTTGCGGCATTCTTCTGCTGCTGGCGATCCCTGCGATCGGTCTGGCGCAGGATTCGGCAGCCTATTTCCAATCGAATTGCGCTTCTTGTCATACCATTGGCGGCGGACCGCTCGTCGGGCCCGACCTGCAGAACCTGGAACAGCGCAAGGACCGCGCATGGACGCTGAAGTTTCTCGCCAATCCACAAGCGGTAATTGACTCGGGCGATCCTTACGCTAAGAAACTGCTCGGGGAATCGAATGACGTGGTCATGCCCCCGGTGAGCGATCTGAATCGCGCCCAGACCGAGGCGCTGCTGGACTGGATCGCGGCCCAATCGAAATCGACCGGCGCGCAACCGGCAGCAGCGGCCGTGCCGGCGGAACCTGTGTTCACTGCCGCCGATGCCGCCCTCGGCAAGGAACTTGTGATGGGTACACGGCCCCTGGCTAACGGAGGGCCGTCGTGTATCTCCTGTCACAGGTTTCACGGCATCTCCATATTAGGCGGCGGGTCGTTGGGGCCGGACCTCACCCATGAATTCACTCGGCTGGGCGGAGGAAGGGCGGCAACCGCCTGGCTGGGCTCTCCTCCCACGCCCACCATGAAATCCATCTACTCGGCCCATGCCATCCAGCCGGATGAGGCCCACGCTGTGGCGGCCTATCTCGATTCACTCTCCAAGCAAGAGGGAGGCGGCGCGGCGCGTGCGGAGAAGAGATTCTTGCTGATCGGGCTGGGCGGATGCCTGATTGTCCTGGTGGCGATGGACACGATTTGGAGAAAACGATTCAGCGCAGTACGGCGGCCCCTGGTGGCCGGTAACAGAGGTCGGTAATCGAAAAAAGGGGCCAATCATGAAATCGGACGGAAAACTTCCGTGGATCAAGGATGAGAGCGATCCCGCGCTGCGCAGTTGGGAAGAGTTCTACCGCAACCGGTGGCAGCACGACAAGGTAGTTCGGAGCACCCACGGCGTGAACTGCACGGGCGGATGTACCTGGCAGATCTATGTGAAAGACGGCATCGTCACCTGGGAGATGCAGGGACTGGACTATCCTCCCCTTGAATCCGGCATTCCGCCCTATGAGCCGCGCGGTTGCCAGCGCGGCATCTCCTACTCCTGGTATCTATACAGTCCTCTGCGTGTGAGGTATCCCTATGTGCGCGGGACACTGCTGGACCTCTGGAAAGCTGCGCGCGCCGCGCATCCGGACCCGGTGGAGGCATGGAAAACGATCGTGGAGAATCCCGAGGCGCGCGCCAGTTGGCAGCGGGCCCGCGGCAAGGGCGGCTTTCGCCGCTGGGATTGGGACAGCGCCGTCGAAATGATAGCCGCTTCCAACGTTTACACCATTCAGAAATATGGGCCGGACCGTATCGTCGGGTTCTCGCCCATTCCGGCGATGTCCATGATCAGTTACGCGAGCGGCGCGCGCATGCTGCAACTCATGGGCGGCGTTGCTCTTTCGTTTTACGACTGGTACTGCGACCTGCCGCCCGCTTCGCCGGAGACCTGGGGCGAGCAGACGGACGTGGCGGAATCGGCCGATTGGTACAACGCCAAGATGATCGCCGTGGCCGGCTCCAACCTGGCGATGACGCGCACGCCCGACGTCCATTTCGCGGTTGAGGCGAGGCACAACGGATCGAAGCTATGGGTCTTCTCGCCGGACTTCAGCCAGGTTTCCAAGTACGCCGATGAATGGATCGCAATCAACGCCGGGCAGGACGGGGCGTGGTGGATGGCGGTCACTCACGTTCTGCTGAAAGAGTTCCAGCACGAGCGACAGACGCCGTATTTCCTCGATTACGCCAAGAAGTACACCGACGCGCCCTACCTGGTCGAGATCGGCCGCAAGGATGGAGTGTGGAAGGCCGGGCAGATGCTACGCGCCAACCGCGTCTCCGGCTACAGCGGCGTGGAGAACGGCGACTGGAAGTTTTTGATGTGGGACGCCGAAGAGCAGCGTCCGAAGATGCCCATGGGCAGTTCCGGCTTTCGCTGGGGCAAGCAAAAGGGCGAGTGGAACCTTTTGCTGCGCGATCCGGTGGATGGACGCGACATTCACCCCACTCTTACATTTGTCGATGCTTACGACGAAGTGCTGATGGTGCAACTCGACAACTTTGGTGAAGGGACTACACACGAGCGAGGCGTTCCGGTCAAGAATATCCAGACGGCAAACGGCGAAACCGTCATGGTGGCCACCGTCTACGACCTGATGATGGCGCAGTACGGAGTGCCGCGTGGTCTGGCGGGGCAATATCCGGAGAATTATGACGACGAGTCCGCCCCATATACGCCGGCTTGGTCGGAACGGTACACGGGCATCGCGCGCGACGTGCTCATCCGTTTCGCACGCGAGTGGGGCAAGACCGCGGAGATTACCGGCGGGAAGTGCACCATCATTATCGGCGCTGGCGTCAACCAGTGGTATCACAACAACCTCATGTATCGCGGCGCCATTCACGCGCTGATGTTCGCGGGGTGTGTGGGAGTCAACGGCGGAGGACTGGCTCACTATGTGGGGCAGGAAAAGCTCGCGCCCATGGAGCCGTGGTCGGCCATCGCCTTCGGCAAGGACTGGTATCCTCCGTCTCGCCTGCAGAATGCGCCGAGCTGGCACTACATGAATTCCGATCAGTGGCGATACGAAAAAGATTTCACCGACTACCACACGGTCCCGGAAGGCGCCACGTGGGCCAAGGGACACACCGCCGATCTCCAGGTGCAGGCCGTGCGCAACGGTTGGCTGCCATTCTATCCGCAGTTTGACCGGAGCTCCATCCAATTGGCCAGGGACGCTGAGGCCGCAGGAGCCAAGTCGGATGAGGAGATCGTCACCTACACGGTGGAGCAGTTGAAGGCGCGCAAGCTGAAGTTCGCGGCGGAAGATCCCGATGCGCCGGAAAACTGGCCGCGGGTGTGGTACATCTGGCGCGGCAACGCGCTGCTGGCCAGCGCCAAAGGGCATGAATTCTTCCTCAAGCACTACCTTGGTACGCACAACAATGCCATAGCCGAGGGCATTGCGGAGGACTCAGTTCACGATGTGGAGTGGCACGAGACGGCACCCGAAGGAAAGATGGACTTGGTGGTGGACCTGAACTTCCGCATGGATTCCTCGGCGCTTTATTCCGACATCGTGCTGCCAGCCGCGAGCTGGTACGAAAAGACCGACCTGAATTCGACGGACATGCACAGCTTCATCCATCCGCTCTCGGCGGCCGTGCCGCCCTGCTGGGAATCGAAGAGCGACTGGCAAATCTTCCGCACCATCGCGCGCAAGTTTTCAGAGCTCGCCGCCCCGCACTTTCCGCAGCCCGTGAAGGACATTGTGGCGCAGCCGCTGGCGCACGATTCGGCGGCCGAGATCGCACAGCCGCGTATCGCCAATTGGATCGACGGCGAGGTGGAGGCCATTCCGGGCAAGACCATGCCAGCGCTCCGGGTGGTCACGCGCGATTACAAGAACCTCTACAACCAGTTCATCTCGTTTGGTCCGCAGACGCGCGACAACGGATTGGGCGTGCACGGGACACATTATGACGTGGCCGATGTTTACGACGAAGCCCAGCAGGCCCCGGAGAGCGTTACGTGGGGCGGCGCAACATATCCGTCGCTCTACGAGGATCTGGAAGTCTGCAATACGATCCTGCGTTTTGCGACGGTCACGAACGGCGAATTGGCGTATCGCTCCTACAAGGACTTGGAGGCGAAGGTGGGGCTGCCCTTGGCGCAACTGGCGGAAAAGAACCGAGGGCACAGGGTGGACTTCGAAGATCTGCAAGCCAGGCCCATGCGGATTCTGAATAGTCCGATGTGGTCCGGACAGGTGGAGAACGGCCGCGCCTATGCGCCGTTCACGACGAACGTGGAGCATCTGGTGCCGTGGCGCACGCTGACCGGCCGCCAGCATTTCTATCTGGACCATCCCGGCTATATCGAATTCGGCGAGCACTTCCCCACCTACAAACCCCGGCCGCCGATGAAGGAGTTCGGCGACCTGAGGTTTACCGAGGACCCGGGCCAGAGCCTGATGCTCAGCTACATCACGCCGCACGGCAAGTGGAAGATCCACTCCACTTACAGCGACAACCAGCGCATGACGACGCTCTCGCGCGGCGTCGAGCCGCTCTGGATCAGCGAGCAAGACGCCTCGCGGCTACATCTGGAGGACAACGACTGGGTTGAAATAGTGAACGACAATGGCGTGGTGGTGACTCGCGCCGCGGTCAGCGCCCGCATTCCGCCCGGCATCTGCGTCCAGTATCACGCTCCGGAGCGCACCTACTCCGTGCCCAAGTCGCCGCTGCGCAAAGGCAAGCGGGCCGGAGGGCATAACAGCCTGACGCGCATTCGCCTGAAGCCAAACCTGATGGTGGGAGGCTACGGCCAGTTCACTTACCATTTCAATTACTGGGGGCCCACGGGCGTCAATCGCGACACCAACATCTTCGTGCGCAAGCTGCCCAAGCTGGAATGGTGAGAGGAGAAAAACATGGACGTACGTTCACAAGTGGCGATGGTTTTTCACCTCGACAAGTGCATTGGATGCCACACCTGCAGTATCGCCTGCAAAAACATCTGGACGGACCGCAGGGGCACCGAGTACATGTGGTGGAACAATGTGGAGACCAAGCCTGGCACCGGCTATCCAACGGCATGGGAGAACCAGGACAAGTACGATGGCGGATGGGAGCTGAAAAACGGCGAGCTGCGGTTAAAATCCACCAGCAAGGCGAAGGCTCTCTTTAATATTTTTCACCACCCGCACATGCCGACCATGGACGACTACTACGAGCCATGGACCTACGATTACCAGACACTGTTCAACGCACCTCCGAGTGATGACCAGCCGGTTGCGCGGCCCATTTCGATGGTGACCGGCGAGCTGATCCCGATTAAAGCCGGGCCGAATTGGGATGACGATCTCGGCGGCTCTCCCATCTATGCGCGAAACGATCCGAATCTGGAGAGCCTGACTCCGGAAGCGCGTCAGCAGTTGTTTGCGGTGGAAGAACTGGTGATGTTCTATTTGCCGCGCATGTGCAACCACTGCATGAATCCGTCGTGCGTGGCTTCATGTCCTTCCGGTGCCCTATACAAGCGCGGCGAGGACGGCATCGTACTGGTGGACCAGAACCGATGCCGCGGCTGGCGCGCCTGCGTTCCGGCCTGCCCTTACAAGAAGGTCTACTACAACTGGAGCACCGGCAAGAGCGAGAAATGCATTCTGTGTTATCCGCGGCTGGAGACAGGCTATGCGCCTGCGTGCTTCCATTCCTGCGTGGGGCGGATCCGTTATCTTGGTGTGGTCTTGTACGATGCGTCGCGCATCGAGGAGGTCGCCAACCTTCCGGCCGATCAACTGGTGGAAGCGCAACGCAAGCTGATCCTTGATCCGAACGATCCAGAAGTGATTGCCGCTGCGCGTAAAAACGGAGTCCACGACTCCGTCATCGAGTCGGCGCAAAAATCGCCGGTGTATCAGTTCGTGAACGTGTGGAAGATTGCGCTGCCTCCGCACATCGAATACCGGACCCTGCCGATGCTGTTCTACGTGCCGCCCATGGCGCCGGTAATGACTCAGCGGAAGGACGGGTATTTGAGCAATTTGTCCGAGGACCTGTTCCACGATATCAACGAGGCACGCATCCCCATGAAGTTTATGGCGAGCCTGCTCGGCGCCGGGCAGGAAGAGCTGGTGCGCTATGCGCTGCGCAAGCAAAAGGCCGTGCGCTGGTACCGGCGGGCGCAGACCGTCGGCGACGTGCCGCAGGAAACAGTGGACCGCATGCTGCGCGAAGCCGACTGTTCGCGCCAAGAGGCCGAGGCAATCTTCCGGCTTACCTCGCTCTGCTCCTTCGAACAGCGCTTCGTGATTCCACCCATGCATCGCGAAGAGGCCATCGCGATGACGAAAGACACGATGGAGCACAAGCAGCAGGCCGGCTTCGGCTTCCTACGCGGACCGCGGAGGACACTGTGATGGCGAAATACGATGCCCTGGCGCGGCTCTTCGAGTACCCGGACGAGTCCTACGTCCAGCGCTGCCGGGAGGCAGGGCTGACCGAATTCACCGATAAGATGGCGAAGCTCACGGAAGCGGGGATTCAAGAGCTGTTCATCTCCACCTTCGACTGGAACCCCGCCACCACGCTGGACATGGGATGGCATCTTTATGGGGAACAGTACGAGAGGGGAGAATTTCTGGTCCGCATGCGTGGGGAGCTGCGCCGCCATGGCATCGCCGAATCGGCGGAGCTGCCGGACCACCTGACGCATACGCTCAGGCTGCTGGGCCGAATGGATGACAACGATGCCGAGAAGTTCGCGCGAGAGTTCACGGCGCCTGCGATTGCAAAGTTACTGGCTGCGCTCGAACGGGAGAAGACTCCGTTCGTGGCGGCTGTAAGGGCCGTGCGCGAAGCGCTGCCGGCCAAGGCGGAGATCCCGGAGCCGAAGATCGAACTGCCGGTGTTGACTGGAGAGGACTGAACCATGTCGAACCTCTGGACATACCTGAACCCGCTGCTGTTTGGCGTGCTTCCCTACGTCGCGTTGTTCCTGTTTTTTTTGGTGTCGATCCTGCGCTACCGTATGCAGCCGTTCACGTACTCCAGTCTTTCCTCGCAGTTTCTGGAAAACCGCCTGCATTTCTGGGCCACCGTGCCGTTCCACTACGGCATCCTGGTCGTGTTGGCCGGACACCTGATCGCGTTTCTGATTCCGCGGCAGATTCTGTTGTGGAACAGTAACCCGCTGCGACTGGCAGTGCTTGAGGACACCGCACTGATCTGTGGACTATTGACGCTGATTGGATTGGCGGCTGCGATGTTGCGGCGGCTGACTGTGGCGAAGGTGAGCCGTGTTACCAGCGGGGGTGATTGGGTCCTTTATGCCATGTTGCTGTTTCAGGTAGCCAGTGGTGTGGGGATCGCACTTTGTTACCGGTGGGGAAGTTCGTGGTATGCCGGAGTGGCCGCGCCTTACCTATGGTCGATTGTCGCATTGCATCCTCGGGTGGAGTTGATAGCCCCTCTGCCGTTGCTGGTGAAACTGCATGTGGTCGATGCCTTTGCACTGATCGGATTCTTCCCATTTACGCGCCTCGTGCACTCCCTGGTAATGCCCAATCCGTATCTCTGGCGCAAGCCCCAGGTAGTCCGTTGGTATCGGAATCCGAGGACGACTGAGTCCGCGCCGGGCCGGGAGATCGCGCAGCGATAACCTGCATCACAGTTTTAGTTGGGCTCGGCATAAGGCACTTCGAGATCGCTTCAGCGCGATTGACAATGACAATAAGAAAGTCGGTGCTTGCAAGACTTAGGCGGCTAGGGAATGGTCTTCCCTGATCTTGCTAGTAGACCACTCATGAACACCAACTCCCCGCCACCTTTGCGCGCTCGTTCCTGCAGCCTTTGCCAGGTTTGTTGTAGCGCGACAATGTCCGCGTCGTCGGCAAGAAAAACCTGAAAAATGGGCGGGCACTCGGTCTCTGATGTTACCGGGCAGCCCCGATGATCCATCACTTCGTGCGAAATGTGAACGTCACGCAGAGGTACCTCGTAGAGCTCTCTGCAGTTCCTGCATGGTAGTCGAATACCGATTGCATCTAGAATGTCCATAGTCGCCACTTTCCATAAACGTTTTCAATCGTGGCACGATATGCAGGGCGGTTCAACGCTGTATTCGTAAACTTCGGTGGCCACTCTATATTGCTAGATGACCCGCTTTGCGATAAAGAGTTCGCGACTGCGCGCAACCGATTTCTTTCGCCATTCGCCGATTACACCGATCAAATTCAGGCGGCCGGGTTCCGCGATCCACTGAGAGCTCTGCGATGCAGCTTCTTGTTCAGATACTTCTTGAGCGCAAGTGCGTTGTTGTGTTCCGCATCGTGTGAACTGTAGATGAGTGTGACCGTACCGTTCAGAGCGGCATCCAGAATGGGCTTCCAGCTATCTGCATGCGCATCGAGTTCGCCGAAGTAACGCTGCTGAAACTCCGCCCACTTGGACGGATCATGAGAAAACCACTTACGCAACGCCGTGGTAGGCGCAACGTCTTTAAACCAGCCGTCGAGGGGAAGTGCTGTCTTCCTTACGCCGCGCGGCCAAAGCCGCTCGACAAGATACCGCGCACCGTCACTCTCCTCTGTCGAATCACGGACTCGTTTAAGTTGAATCATAAAAAGACTCCCCGCAGCATTGCATGGAAAGTGCATCACGATTGCTTGGTGTACTTATGTAAGACCATCCAACTACCCTTTTGGCCAAGGGCCATTACAGCCACTGCCTCATAAATCACCTTGTTCAACTTCGAGAGCCGCCGTTGCATTTGCCAATGCGAACTCCTTTTTCGAAGGCTGAGCGCCCATGCAGAGAGAGTTGCGCCCCTGCGGCCAACTAAACATCGTGATGCATTAAACAAAGCAGTCGATGTCTACGAGCCCGTTCTTTCGTAGGCTGCTAGCGTCCGGTCTGTTAGACATCGTCCGATTGTCCCGACGGTTCCCCAATCCCGCTGCGTGACAGGCGGCAAGAAAAGCCGAGCTGCACATTGTAAGGTTGTGACATTAGTCATCGTCGCGGAGTACGGATCAAACTATGCTCAAGTATGGGAATTCCAAAGGAGTCTGGATGCAAACTGAGTTGACGGGTACCTTCTCGCCTTTTGATCTGACGCAGGCTGCGCGTGAGTTTGCAAGTGAAGTTGGCGCCACGGCGGAACGCAAGAAGAAGCCAATCAGTTCTCCCGGAGGTCTGCGAACGTTTTTTCTCTACATTCGAGCTGTGGGCTACGTACCACCGCATCAGGTTTCCGGTGCAATCACCGTCCAAACCATTCTTGGTGCAGCACGCCTCTCGGCAGAAGGAAAAGACTACGAACTCCCTGCAGGAAGCGTTGTTTTCTTTCCTGCCGGAGTTTTACATGACGTCTCTGCCAGCGAGGAGAGCGTACTGCTGATTACCCAAGCGTCGCAGGATTGATTTTTCGGAGATTCAAATTGGAAGGTACGAAACGGATCTTTCGAGTTGCATTGGCGATAGTGCTGCTGCTTGTTCCCTTGGCTTTACTAACGGGCTTTGACGGCCGCAGTAACAGGGCGCCGAAGGCTGCAATCGAGAGCTTTGCGGTTGCGGACAGCGGTAACAACCGCGTTATTATCTACGACAACGACCTCCTCAGCATCAAGGGGAGCACCGGCGTGGTTCTGGGGCAGTCCAGTTTCAACCAAGGGAACTCGAATCAGGGTACTGAGCCCATTGCGAATACGCTGTGGGGCCCTCATGGTATTACCAAGGACTCAGCCGGGAATCTCTACATCGCCGATAGTGCGAACTGCCGAGTGCTGCAGTTCCACCCTCCATTCACTACCGGCATGAGTGCCAGCGTGGTAATCGGGCAACGCGGGTTTACCGAGGTTCGTTGCCTCATGAAAACGCAGGCCACCTCAACCGGCATGGATCTTCCGATCTCAGTGGCGGTCGACCACAACGGAGACCTCTGGGTGACTGATAACTGGAATTCTCGCGTGTTGGAGTATGTGCCGCCATTTCGGAATGGCATGTCGGCAACGCTGGCGCTCGGCCAAATCAGCACAGGCAATACTGGTGACAACCCATGCAATAGAGGAAGCGCTGAGCCCACGGCCAGCACGCTGTGCACCCCTGCCGGAGCATCCTTTGATCTGAAAGGAAATCTCTGGGTCTCAGACTGCGTCAATAACCGAGTGTTGGAGTACACCCCGCCGTTTTCTACCGGAATGGCTGCCAGTTTGGAGTTGGGTCAACCGGCAACGACGGCGTTCATCTCGAATTCGCCCGATAACGGCGGCGTTTCGGCCAGTTCGCTGTCTTGCACAGGCGCACCAGCATTTGATTCCAGCGGCAATCTCTGGGTAGCCGATGAGGGCAACAACCGCGTGCTGGAGTTCGTCCCTCCATTCTCCAATGGCATGGCCGCAAGTACGGTCATAGGTCAGACGGACTTCACGCATGAAGAACGAAATCAGGGTGGTAGCATCCCAGATGCAAACACCTTGAGTATCCCGATGGGATTGGATTTCGATAGTAGCGGGAAGCTCAGCGTGACGGATTTCAACAACAACCGGGTCCTGATCTTCGCGCCGCCCTTCCACAATGGCATGAACGCATCCGCGGTCGTCGGACAAGAGGACTTCACTCATAGAGCGCGAAATCAGGGTCGCAACGGCCCGGCTGCGAACACGTTTCAGTCTCCAATCAGTGTCCTAACGTTCTGACTGTACCTATCCGACAAAGCTTGGTGTTCTTGAAGCGGGAAAGGACTGGTACGCGAATTCCACAACAATGGGGTTATGAGGTGGGCAATCCCGTGACTAAAGTCATAGCTGATTCGTCTCGGCTTGCTCAGGATCGGATTGCATAGATCGAAACAGAAACATTACGCAGAACCAATTCATGTGGAGATGAAACTATGTACAAATGGATGCCTGTTGTTGTTGCAAGCCGTTGCACGGGGTGCGGCAACTGTGTCGAGGCCTGTGGCCCCAAGTCCCTGGCGCTCGTCGACGACATTGCCGTGCTCACCCTGCCTGACACTTGCGGAAGTGAGGAGCACTGCATCCCGGCCTGCTTGGAAGACGCGATTCACATGGATTGGCTGCCTATCACCGGAAATAAGGAGCGCGGGCAGTGGCGCGATGTGGGCCGGAATCCGCTGCCGGCGCATACGCGTAGAGGTGAATGCATTGGCTGATAGTTGGGCTGTTCTTCAGCACGTTGCTTGGGAAGGTCCCGGATTGATCGCCTCCATCGCCCGCAGCCGAGGGCTTTGCATAGAGGTTTATCGCCTGGACTTGAATCCGACGATGCCGCAAGCGGACGGGCTCCGCGGACTGATCGTGATGGGCGGGCCCATGGGAGTTTACGAACGCAGCAAGTACCCTCATTTGGCGAGCGAAGTAACGCTGATTGCAGAAATGGTTCGGCGTAGGCGCCCAGTGTTGGGTGTGTGTCTCGGGGCTCAATTGCTCGCTCATGCTCTCGGGGCGCGGGTTTACGGCGGCCCGTCCTCCGAGATCGAGTTCGGAAACGTGGATCTAACCATCGCGGCGAAACAAGATACGTTGTTCGAGAATCTTCCTGATCCGCTTCCGGTCTTCCACTGGCACGCTGATACGTTTGACTTGCCAGATGGAGCACACCTGCTGGCGCGGAATTCAAACTACAAGCATCAGGCATTTCGTTTCGGCAGCAACGCCTATGGGTTGCAGTTCCACATCGAGGTGGATCTGGAAACCTGGAAAGATTGGCAATCCCATTTACCCGAGCACGCCATGGCTGATGGTAAGCGCCAGCTTTCCCAAGTGGCAAACGTGGGCCAGATCTTGATTTCTCGTTTTTTTGAGACCACTCAAAACATCGAAATGTGACGCCCTCTCATCTTTTTAAGGCCTGTTTGCAAACTCGCTTCAGCTCACGTATCTCACTATGATGAACAGAGGACGAAAGGAGACGCTTTGGGTAAAGCGACAGAAGTTCTCGAACGTGAGCACCAAGTCATTCAGAGAGCAGTTGCCGTTATGGCGCGGATTGTCGAGCAACTGGAATTGAAACACTCGATTGATGCAGATATATTGCGGGAACTCATCCGTTTTATGAGAGAGTTCGGCGATCAATGCCACCATGGTAAAGAGGAGAGCTATTTATTTCCTTTATTGGAAAACAAGGGAGTTGCGTCTACGGGATGTCCGTTGGCAGCCTTGAAGGGAGAGCACGTCAAGGGGCGGCAATCAACGGATGATCTTGCTGCAGCGGCGGCCGTGTATATCGCGAATCAAGAAAGCGGACGCGTGCACCTGATCGAGGCTTTGCAGGGCCTTGTCACCCTATACCCAGCGCACATCTGGAAGGAAGAATACCTGCTGTTCCCTATGAGCGGAAAGGTCTTGTCGGTGAACGATGATGAATTGCTCATGCAACAGTTCACTGTTGCGGAGTCCGGTCTCGGCTTCAATGCTCATGGAACTTACGAAGCATTGGTAGATGACTTGATGCGACGTGTCGGCGAATGTCCACAGTGTTCTATGGAGAAGCTGCCGCGATAATCATCAAGCTTCGGGCTGATTACTGAATCGAGATTCGTATGTCGCAAGCAGAAATAGCCGGGGGAGTAGTTACTCCACGGGGCGAAATCCCGTCGAAGGGGCATTGCCTCTATGGTTTTGAGCTAACATCGACACTCGGTCGCCGCATCCGATTTTCCGATTATCGCGGCCGTTCAAATCTAGTCCTGATCTGCACGACAATCGCACAGAAACACTCCAATTGCTATTGGATGTGGCCCGTCAGTACCAGGAAATTAAAGATGAGGACGCCGAGATACTCGCTATCGTACGATTGTACGACCAGTCGGCGGAGCGGAAGCAAGAATTGAAACTCCCGTACTCATTGTTGGCTGACGAAGACGGGCGTGTCCATCGCGACCTGGGTGCAGTTGACTTGCAGGAGCAGATGCAGCGGCAGTTTATGTAACAGATCGCTTTGGGAAAGTGTTTGGCGCCTACCGCACGCTTGGCGGACAGCCGCTCCCAAGAGTTGTCGATATCCTGAAATGGCTCGCGTTCATCAACATTCAATGTCCGGAATGCGAGCCGCCTGAGTGCCCCGTCGCTGCCCGCGGGGTACTAAGCTTCGGAGGTTCGTAATGATTTACGTCTTTGGGAGCTTGGAGAGAATTTATGGAGAATAAGACTAAGACAACGTATCGCACATTCCAGTTTGAAAACACCATTGCCTGGAGGTCAGGACGTCGAGGATTGCTCTCCGCCTCGCAGCATCCGGATCTGGAGGTGGGCAGTCCCCCCGCCTTCAAGGGAGACCCCGATGTGTGGTGCCCGGAAGATTTGCTCATCGGGGCACTGAATAGCTGCCTGATGCTGACGTTCCTCTCCGTGTCCCACCGCCGCGGGTTGCAGGTGGTCGCTTATGAGAGCAGCGCTCAGGGAACCCTCGAACATATTGAGGGCCAGTATCGTGTAACACGAGTGGAGGTTCATCCGGTGGTGCTTCTTAACGCAGACATTGATTTTGCTCCTGCACGGGAGGCCATGCAGGAGACCCTGGAGACATGCATGATTACAAACTCAATTCGCGCTACGGTTGACTTGATCCCGCAATTTCGCGAGAGAACCGCTTCCTCCGGTCAACGGTGATGGTCACGTCGGGCATTCCGGCTCCAAAATAAACTACCTCGCCTCCGCTGCGTGCGAATTCGGCCAGCAGATTGTTAGGAGAAACGCACTATCCGCCATAGCCTCGACATCGTGAGGAATCCCACAATCCAGAACCAATACATCTCCGACTGCCACTTCTGCTTTTTGTGAATTGGGAAGATGTATGCGGAGTTGTCCTGCGAGACACTGAATTGAAATCCTGCCCTCGGCTCTATGTTGATCCATGCGGGTATTTGCCCTCATCGAAATCAATACAACCCTGAAGTCTGCATACTTCGCCAGGGTCTTCGAACTGCGACCGCTCGTTTGATCCCACGCAGCGGCATGGTGGAGTTGCTCCAATTCTTTCGCCACGTTGAACTGAATCGTCGTCCCAGCCAATTCGGGAAGCCTAGTCAGACTGGCGCGATATTCGTCGGAATGGCAGCTCTCATCTTGTGTACTCATCGGCTCACCTCCGGGCAACCAGACGCACTACCGGTTTTCGATGGCAGAACCTCTACGCCGGTTGGCATCACAGTGCTCGGCGGCATACGAGCTCCCGTAAATGAGTCAATCGTCACCAATCTAGTGACAGGCGTAATTCCTCAGCACAGTAAATATTGGGGTAAGCTTCGCGATTGTCATTTGGGATAGCTAGCAGCCGACAGCATTCGATAAGTACAGATGAGGAGCAGAGGGAATGGAAGTCGCTCGACGGCGCCAATTCCTGATCGCGCGTGGCTGGATCCAGGCAGTCGCGATCGTCATGATTTTTGGCTTCACCGTGATGGGGATCTTAACGTACCGGACCTACACTGGTGAGCCGCCGATTCCGGCACGCGTCACAGATACCGCGGGCCATGTTCTGTTCACGCGTAGCGATGTCCTTGCCGGCCAGGGAGTATTCCTTCGTAACGGCCTGATGGAATACGGTTCAATTTTCGGACATGGCGCGTATCTTGGACCAGATTTCACCGCCGATTACCTGCATCGGGCGGCGCTCAGCGTGATCGAGTTTTACGGAGGAGATTCCTCTGATCGCGCGAAGGCGCAGACGGTGACCGATTTCAAGAACAATCGGTTCAATAGCTCTGCCGACGTCCTGATCTATACGCCTGCGCAGGTGCATGCGTTTGAGCAACTGCGGAGTTATTATGGCGAGTTCTTCGGTGAGCCAACTTCCAAGTATGGCCTTCGACCCAACGACATTCGTGACCCTGAACAAATTCGCCAACTGACCGCTTTCTTTAGCTGGGCGGCTTGGACCGCATCGGCCCTCAGGCCTGGCCAGCAATACTCCTACACCAACAACTGGCCTCCCGAACCACTTGTCGAGAACCGGGCGACTGCCGACGCCATTGTGTGGAGTGTTCTATCACTCATTGCGCTATTGGGGGGCATTGGCCTATTGTTTGCCGCGTTTGGGCGCTGGAACTTCTTAGGCTGGCATGGACGTGAACAGCAGACGGTCTCATTTCGTCCGCCGAATCTGGTTCTGTTGACCCCCGCACAACGGGCGTGTGCCTGGTTCTTCCTCGTCATGGGATTGCTATTCCTGTTGCAAACGCTTGTGGGTGGGGCGTCTCAGCACTATCGTGCTGATATCTCAAGCTTTTTCGGAATCGACCTTGCTCGTCTTTTGCCATTCAACATCGCGCGCACTTGGCACTTGCAGCTTGCAATCTTCTGGGTCTCGACATCATACCTCGCTGCTGGAATATTCCTGGCACCGATGATCACCGGTCGCGAACCGCGTGGCCAAAGCCTGCTGGCATACGGTCTTTTGGGTGCTTTGGCGATCGTGGTCTTTGGAAGCCTGATTGGCGAATATGTCGGAATCGAAGGATGGTTCAGGAACAAGGCCTGGATCTGGTTTGGCAGTCAGGGTTTTGAGTACCTCGACTTAGGCCGATTCTGGCAGATTTTGCTTACTGTTGGCCTTTTGTTCTGGGTGATTATCCTCTTTCGTGGACTTCGCGGACGACTGCAAAGCGAGCACATGGGGAATATGCCTTGGCTTTTTTTCTTTTCGGCTCTGTCGATTCCAGCGTTTTACGCGGTTGGTCTGCTCGCTCACCCCGGATCGCACTTCACAACTACTGATTTCTGGCGCTTCTGGGTTGTGCATCTCTGGGTGGAAGACTTCCTGGAGTTGTTCACGACGATCATGGTCGCCTACGTCTTCGTGCTGTTAGGCGTAGTACATGAACGCGTCGCGTTGACGATGATTTATCTCGATATGGTGCTCTACTCGGCGGGCGGTGTGATCGGCACCATGCACCACCTGTATTTTTCAGGGGAGCCCGCGATTCACATGTCGTTGGGCGCCTTCTTTTCCGCAGCTGAGGTGATCCCCCTCACGCTTTTGACGCTGGAGGCATGGAGCTTTCTGCAACTCGGAGCGGAGCAGGAAACAAAGTCGAAAACCTTCTTCCCGCACTATTGGGCTGTGATGTTTCTGGCGTCAGTAGGATTTTGGAATTTCTTGGGCGCGGGGATATTCGGTTTTCTGATCAATCTTCCCATTGTGTCGTATTACGAGATCGGTACAGCCCTCACGCCCAATCATGGCCATGCCGCAATGATGGGAGTGTACGGAATGTTGTCGGTTGGACTGGCTTTGTTCTGCTTGCGCTACATCATTCCCGAAGAGCGCTGGTCTGACCGAGCCGCCAAGATCAGTTTCTGGTCGCTGAATCTGGGGTTGGCGTGGATGGTGTTTGCCACGCTCTTTCCTTTGGGCGTACTGCAACTCTACCATTCCGTCGCCTACGGATATTACGACGCACGGACTCTGAAATTCGCAGGAAATCCAACCAATTCGCTCATCGAATGGCTGCGACTTCCAGGCGACACCGTATTCATTCTCGGCGGCACGCTGCCCGTTCTGTACCTCTGCTGGTTGGGAGTTCGTCACATGCGGAAACGTTGGCCTGCCGAAGAGCCAGAGAACATTCTTTTCACAGAACTGACCAGCACGACAAAAGGGCGTTAGCAATGCAGGGGGTAGATGTTCAGGTACTGTTAGCAGCCGGCTACGCGATCTTTCTCGCATTCGTCGCCGCGATCCTTGAACTCGCTGCACGCCATTCACATCAGCGGACGAGAAAGATCCCTATTGTTGGGTTCTCTTATCATCCAGATCTAGATGTTTGGAAATGTCCAAACGGCAAACACCTTTATCGCACCGAGATGAGATTTGAATCGAGCGTTGTGCGCTACAGGGCGCAGGCACATCACTGTAATAATTGTCCGATCAAGTACCGCTGCACTGATTCTGACGAAGGCCGAGTTATAGAAGTTCAGCCGGACTCGTGGCTGCAGTCCGAACTCCGCAAATTTCACCGCGGACTCTCGTTGACGCTGTTACTGATTGCTGACCTGATTCTAGTACTCACTATGCTGCGACAAAACAATGCACGCGAGCAGTTGATTCTGATCCTCTCCGTTCTCTGCATCACGGCCGCAGGTTTCCGAATAGTTTCGAGGGAGCTCTCGGCTGCCTTTGGTGGCCAGCGAGCCGATCGCTCGCTTCGCCCGAGATAGGTCATCAATTCGATCTCGTGGAAGCTGGCCTCAGGACACACGGTTCGTACGAGGTGCTGGTTGACGAGCTGGCGCAGCGCATGGATAGGTGTCCGCAGTGTGCACAGCACGGCGAACGATAACGAGCTGTTGAGATTGAGATGAGATACATTTCTGGGTGGCGATCACTCTTTCCGCAACTCAAGGAGCGACTGAAGCTGAAAGGGTCTGCTCCTCTCGGCCTCCCGAACAACCGCACGCCTGCGGCCAATCAACAGTTCCCGCGCACTAATACTTCCACAGATGCACCCCGTCTTCCGATCCAGAACCGGCATCTTCATCACTCCGGTGGTCGCCATCTCTTCCGCAACGGCCCGGCAGGTTTCGTCGGCGTAGGCCAGCACGGCATCGGCGTAAGCCAGCACCGCAGGGAGTTGCCCAAATTCGCTGTTCGTGTTCTCGGCTGCAGGCGAGAATTCCGTCATCACCTCGGCAACACAGATAGTTTCTAGTGGGTCGACGCCGTACTCGCGTGACAGGTGATATCCACGGCGGCTGAGCTTTTCGGTCAAAATCGATCGTGGCATCACAAGCGAGGTCACCAAATAAGAAGCCGTACAAGCGAGTACGAGTGGGAGCACAGCCGGGAGAGCGTGGGTTAGCTCAATCGAGAAGAGAATCGCAGTCATAGGTACACCCAGCGCGCCAGCGAGCATCGCTCCCATCCCCATCAAGGCCCAAAGGGCCTGCGCCTCACCAGGAAGATGCGCCAGCCGGGCAACCAATTCGCCCAGAGCGGCGCCGATCATCAATAATGGCGCTAGCACGCCACCGGATGTTCCCGAACCCAGCGAAAAAGCCCACATCAACGATTTGATTAACAGCACTCCCAGCAGCAACGCAACAGGAGCATTGCCGCGTAACAGTTCCGCTATGTTGTCGTATCCAACGCCCAACCCGCGAGGAAAAAAGAGGCCTCCAAGTCCGATTCCGATGCCTCCAATTGCCGGCCACCAAGCCCAGTGCAGGCGTAAACGACCGCAGATATGTTCAAAACCATCTTCGAAGCAATACATTAATCGGCTCAGAGCGGCCGAAGCACAACCAACCAGCATTCCCAACGGCGCGGCCGCGAGCAGAGTACTCTTCAGGGCAATCGCAGGAGGAAGCTCGATGGGAAAGAGCGGTCCCGCACCGAGCCAGACGATACGCACCGCGGCCGCCATCACGCTGGCGGCCGCCACCGGCACCAATGAACGAGGCCGCCACTCAAAGAGAAGCAGTTCCACTGCCAGCAGAATCGCCGCCATGGGGGCCGCAAAAGTGGCCGACATACCGGCGGCCGCACCAGCCACCAACAATGTGGTACGTTCGGCGTCTGTCAAATGGAGCCACTGGGCAACCAGCGAGCCAAATGCTCCGCCGGTCATGATGATCGGGCCTTCGGCGCCGAATGGCCCACCTGAGCCGATCGCTATCGCCGCAGAGATGGGCTTGAGAATCGCAACTTTCGGCTCCACACGCGCGCCGCGCAACAGAATCGCCTCGATAGCTTCTGGGATTCCGTGTCCGCGAATCTTGTCCGACCCGTAGAATGCAATCAGGCCGACAAGCAATCCTCCCAGTATCGGCACGAGCGCCATGAACCAACGCGGCTCAGGTGACCCGGGAGGTCCAGACATCGCCAGGCTCAGGCGGTGGTAGTAGAAGATGTTTGTTGCCAGCGAAATGGCCTTCAACAAAAGCACCGCCAGCACCGACGCGCAGGCACCGATCAGGAGCGCCACAGCGGTCAGCAGCCACGCCCGGTGGTCCACGGTGAAGTCGCGCAATGCAGAGGGCCTGGATTTCATCGAGCCTCCGTGTGCGCATGCAACCGGACGCATTCCAAAACCTGTATCAGCCTCGGTGCCAACTCGTTTAACTCCCGCGCATGATCATCCGCCAGCCGGTCAAGAATCCGCTTGCCTTTGCGGGTCAGCCTCAAAATCGCCCGCCGTTTGTCGGCAGAGTCCACCGTGCGCTCGAGGAGCCCTTCACGCTCCGAGCGATCGGCGAGTTCGACTGTACTGTTGTGCTTCAACCCGAGGCGCTCGGCCGCATATGAAATGGTCACAGGCGTCGCATCCGGAGCGCCCGACACCTGCAAGAGCAATTGGTGCTGTTGTGGCTGCGGTCCAGCCTGCATGCCAGCGGATTCACTGAAACACAAGAAACGGCGCAGTTCGAAGCGAAAATCAGCCAAGGTTCTAAGAATCGGGTCGGGGGAGAATGCTCCAGACGTCGTGGAATTGTGACAAACGCCGGTGTATCGCAGGGATGCGTTTAGCTTCTTTTACGACAGATTCGTCCTGCCTTGTCGGCCAGTCTCCTCCGAAACCGGCATCTCGGAAGCTTGGCCTGATTCTCAACTGCTGCGATCACATCTGTTTCGGCGGGATGCTCGTACTCTTGTGGATAGCACGGGCGGCTGCTCTGGCGTCGATGGCTGCTGCCGCTGGAAGGGCATGTTTGTCCAAATGCTGGCTCCTCGCCGGTGGCAGGTGCCCGTCAGATACCTACCTCTGTGCTGCGGACGAGCTCCCCTTTACGTGGTCTTGCGCAGGCCCGGACATTTCGCCGCGAGCCTAAAGGCTTGGGGTGCCAGAGATCCTTCAAAGCAGTCGCAAGGGTACCCGCCTCCAGCCGCCGAGCGGGTACGTTTCTCGGACGGGCTCCGCGTCGGCGGCCAGTTCGACACGGGCTGTCATTCCCAGCAGCGTCTGTACAGCCACGACCAGTTCCAGCGTTGCCAGCGGACGACCCGGGCAAACGTGGGTACCGGTGCCATAAACGAGGTTATGCGCCGCGTGTTCCTCAGGCCGATAGGCATCCGGGTCGCCGAACACCGTCTCATCGCGATTAGCCGACGTCCAGTTCAGATAGATTCGCGTGCCGGGCTCGAGCACGAATCCGGCGACGCGCGTCGCGACCGTTGTCACGCGACGACTGACGAGGAACGGGTCGTCGATCCGCAACATCTCGTCGATCCCGGTAGCCAGATTGCCGGGATGTGCCCGAAGCGCCTCCTGCACCTCGGGGTGCGTCGCAAGAAAATAGACGACGACACCAAATGCCGCCGCTATGGAACCGAGGTCGCCCGCCGTCCAGTTGCGAAGAATCGATACGATATCGGCATCCGGCAACAGCCCTCGGTTGACGGCAACCCCGAGCAATTCGGTCGTAGGGTCCTTCGGAGCAGCACGGCCCATCTGCCGCCGCCGCCGCACCTGTGCCAGGACGAGCTTGTCGAAGACGGTGGCCACGGCGGACATCCGTGATCGGTCCCCCGAGCGGGTGCCAGCATGGTTTTCAGCCATCCACGCGAGAAGTTCATCTTCGATCCCGTGCCACCCCAGCCAGTCGGCCTGTGCGCGCACGGCAAGCGGATACCCGATCTCAGTCACCGCATCCACGGTAGCGCCGCGGGGCAGCGCGCCAACGATCTCGTGAGCGATTTTCCGGACGTGCGGCTCGAGGATTCCCATGCGCTCGGGCGTGAAGAAAGGGTCGATGGCCGCCCGAAACGCGGTGTGCTCAGGCGGGTCCAGGGAGTTCGGCACCATGCGATAGGCGGATACAGCCGAGGAGAACGTGGCCGGGTCGGCCGCCGCCGCGACCACATCGGCATGTCTGAACAGCGTGACACCACGCGGCGACCTAGCCAGCGGACACTCGAAGCGCATCCGATCGTAGGTACCGCGCTGATCTGCAAGCACCGGCTCTGACAACGGCTCCCATGGAGGAATTGGTGCGATCACGCCGCCATCTTCGCACGGGCAGCGACGTATCTGCAAATGCCTCGGGCGGACTACTTCGCTCCAGGACGGAGGTGCGATCGAGGCGTTCGCGGATGTCACTTATCCCTCCTATTCCTCGGTCGGAATTCCGAGCTCTTCGGCTTGGCAGGCAATGCGCACGATGGCATCGCGCCGAGCCTGTTTGCGGGATTCTGGGTGGATGGTCGCTAGCCTTGATCGGAAACGCCTTGGCGGCAGACTTGTGTGTAGATGTGTTTGCTCCCGAGGCGTTTTCGATAAGGAGACGAGAAGGAAGCCGCTGGCGCGGCGGACGCGGTGAGTTACCGGGAGCTATGGGTTTTGAATCGGCCTCGGTGCTGGCAGGATGGTTATTCGATTCGGCGCTGAGGACTGGAAACTGATCTGAAGACGCGTCTGGCAAAGCGATGCGCTTTCACGAGTGGCTGTCAGATGTTCACGACAGTGGATCCGGGCAAGCTTCGAAGCGATGCGGTCACACGGGTGCATAGGCGTGCGTGGAGCAAGTCGCTGATACGAGTTGTAGCAGTGGTTCACGATGAGTTGATCTCCATGGAGTCGAGTCTTCGCGAGACGGCCATAGCTCCGCCGCACTTTGGGCAGTGCCACAGCGGAGTAACCGCTGTGGCAGTCTTACGCGGTGGCTCGATGAGCTTATGGTCCGATTGGGCCGCAAGCAGGGTTCTTGCCAAGGGGATGCTCTGGCGGCGGAAGCGATTGCAGAGCAAGCCGAAGTGGCGGATGCGCACGAAGCCTCTGGGAAGAACGTGGAGGAAGAATCGGCGCAGGAACTCTATGGCGTTCAAGGTCATGACACGCTGCTTGTTCCCATGGGTATAGTCTTTCCAGCGGAAGGTAACGCGTTCGCCGTCGAAGCCGAGCAGGCGGTGGTTGGAGATGGCGATGCGATGGGTGTAACGCCCCAGGTAGCGCAACACTTGCTGCGGTCCTCCCATGGCCTGCTTGGCATAAACCACCCAGTGCTGGCGATGAACGGTCCGCATCAGTTGCGCAAACTGTTTCGGCTGCTGAAGAGCTGCGGCGGGGCCGCTGCAGTTAAGCAAGCCTTTGCGATAGAGGCGCCGTAGCCCGGCAATGAACTTGCCTCGGAATACCTTGCGCAGAATCGGGATGGGAAGTAGGAAGCGATAACGTGTACCGATCCAGCGCGAGCGGTCGGGTGCGAGTCCTCCGGCTGGGATGACGCAGTGGATGTGCGGATGGAGCAGCAGGTTCTGACCCCATGTGTGAAGGATAGAGTGGAAGCCGATTTTAGCCCCCAGATGTACCGGGTTGGCCGCCACTTCCAGTAGCGTCTGAGATGTCGCCGAGAACAACAGATCGTAGAACACTGCTGCGCTGGTGAGGGCCAGGACGTTCAGCTCATGGGGCACGGTGAAGACAACGTGGAAGTAGCTGGTGTCCAGTAACTCCTGTTGCCGCGCCTCAAGCCATCGCTGGCGTGCCAGCGCCTGGCACTTGGGGCAGTTGCGATTGCGGCAGGAGTTATAGGAGATGCCGGCTTGATAGCCGCAACGCAGGCACACGTCGAGGTGGCCGCCGAGCGCGGCAGTGCGACAGCGGGAGACAGCACGGAACGCCTTCAGCTGTTGATAGCTGAAGCTGGTCTGATAGCGTTCCAGCAACCGGTCGCCCTGTGCACGGAGGATATCGGCCACCTCCATGACAGGCCGGCTCATGGCTGATGCGGACGGTGAAGCGTACGGCGACTCTGATCGACGCTGTTGAGCGCGAGATCTTCCAGCGGGTTGGAAACCTGCTGCAGGTGTCGTTGCGACAAGTGCAGATACTTGGCCGTTGTCTCCAGATCGCCGTGCCCGAGCAGGAGCTGGATCGTGCGCAGGTCGGTCCCTGCTTCCAGCAGATGCGTGGCCCAGCTGTGGCGCAGCGTGTGCGGCGTTACCCGTTTGCGAATGCCTGCCTGCTTAGCCGCGAGGGTGCATGCTATCCAGACGGTCTTGTCTGAGATGGGTTGCTCAATGTCGTGGCGGGTGCGTGAGGGGAACAGGTAGGTCTGCGGCTTGAGCCAGCGCCAGTGGGCGCGCAGCGTCTCCAGCAGCGCTGGGCTCAGGGGAAGATCGCGATCCTTGCCGCCCTTGCCCTGCACCACGCGAATGATCATGCGCTGACTGTCGATGTCGCTGAGCTTCAAGCGGGCGACTTCGGATCGGCGCATGCCTGTGCCATAAAGAACCATCAGCAGGGTGCGCCGGAACAGGTTCCCGCTGGCGTTGATGATCCGCGCCACCTCCTCCTTGCTCAGGATGCCGGGAAGTCGATGTCGCCTTCTTGGATAGGGCAGATACTCCCGGAACTCGGGTCGCTTCAAGGTGCGTACGAAGAAGAAGCGCAGCGCTGCCACATGGTTCTCAACCGTGGCAGGATCCAGCTTGCGTGTCTGTAGCAGGTAGGCCTGGTAGGTGCGAAGATGCTCCAGACCAAGCCGGTCTGGCGGCTTGCCGAAGAAGCGGGCAAAATCTTCCACCCAACGCAGGTAGTGGCGGATCGTAGTCTCGGCGTAGTTGCGGCGCTGGAGTTCCTCCAGCATGATCTTGCGTAAATGGGTCACATGCACCTCCTGTGACCCACACCCTACACCAGTATGAAAACTCACGGGACACGCACGCGGTAGCGTCCGCCGCGTCAGCGGCTTCGTTCTAGTCGCCTACTCGTCAGTAACTCCGAAGATAACATCCTGATACTGCACGCATAGACATGGCAGAGGGTCCGATCTGAGCTCAAGCGGTCGGCGCCCGGGGTATAAATATCCGCAACCAATAATTTTTAGTAACTTTTATATTCGACTCTTATTTTCACAAGCTTAGAGGGGACAAATTCTACAACTTTAGTCATTTTATGAGAGCAGTTAGAGAAGGCGTTTTTAACGAGGAGGAGAAATCTGGAATGCTCAGGGCTCTTTCCCGGTAGGCCACGATAACAAACATGACCATGCCCTGCAGCCTAATTGGCACGGCGAAACTGAATGTAACTCGATTGGGCTGGGGAAATCCGTCCTCATAAGTCGGCTAGCATCCCGGATTTCAATCGCTCCCGATATCCGGCCGGATGGGCGTTTGTGAATCCAACTCACGAACCGACACTTCCGGTCTACCCATCATTCGAAAGCAACCGGCGCACAACTAGCTTTTGCTCGTCTACTAAGCTGGTCAAACTGGTCTCAACCTGGGTCGTAGTCCAGTGCCTTTGAGCTGCCCACGTTAGGATTGCGGTCATGTATCGACAGTATGCCTCGAATGCATCGCCACCCCAATCGCCTATGCCGCGGCCAGACGGGACGGAATCACGAAAACCGGGCCAGATACCATCGCGAACCTCGCTTTGTCAATCACCGTCCCCGAAGCTACGTGGATTCAGGCCGATATATTTAACCTGCCCGCCGGTTTAGGAATGTTCGATTTTGCCATTTCGAATCCTCCATTCGGGCGGATCGCACACTGTCAAGGGAAGCCGCCGCGTTACACAGGCGCCGAGTTCGAATACAAAGTCATGGACATTGCCACAGGTGGATTCTGTTCGAAGCCCAAAGACCGACAGAGGAAATGAAGAGCCTTGGAGGTCATGACGGCCGACCAGCCTAACTGACCATCCTCTCCGCCCGTGAGAACCCTCCACGAATCCTTGATGGACCGCGAACCTTTGATGCTCTCTGCGCAATTAAGCAGGGTTTGCTCAATGCGTTCGATAGTCTCGCGCTTGCTATTGCCGTAGATGTACTGGGATGTGCGCGCCATTCCTCCCCAAGACACGACCAATGCGAGTGCCTGCGTGTAGCGGCCATCCCGGAACTGTTTGATGATCTCATAGGGGCTCGACAGCAACGGCCCTTCATTCCATGTAGCGGACTGCACCACCCGATGATTCCACACTAGCGTGCTAGTCTGACAACCTCCGAACTGGGGCGCTGGTATATCGCTCTTTATTGGGGGCCGGTATCCTCGTGCCGCCTGCTCGGTCCGTTCGTCGATCTTCCAAATCATTTCCATGACTCGACCTTCCAATCGGGATCGCTCGCGTCACTTCCAGAGGAGAAGCGAATTGTACTCTGCTCATGCCAATCCCGTATAGCGGAGCGCTAACCTCATAGCATGGGCCCGAGGCCGGCCTGTTGCGAACCTACGGTTGGATTCCTCCCGCATTGTCGCAATCCGGAAGTACTCCGTGCTTCGCGACGAGATTAGTCCCGGGAAGTCCAAGTCGGCTAGTAGAAAGTGATCTGGTCCCTTGGCTTGGATTCTGGGCGGATGAGGCAGACCTTTAATAATCCTACGTGTCAGCGTTGGCCGGCAATTTTCTTGCCGGGCTATACTGGAAGAGGCAGCGTGCCGCGAGTTGCTCCTTCAAAAATGATCTCTTTCTCCAGCATCAACAAGCAATATGGCAAGCAGTTGCTCTTCGTGGACGCTTCGTTTCAGTTGAATCCCGGCGAAAAAGTCGGACTGGTAGGTCCCAACGGGGCGGGCAAGACAACGCTCTTCCGGATGGTGGTCGGCGAGGAAACTCCCGACGAGGGCGCGGTCTCTGTCCCCAAGAAGTTGACGATCGGCTACTTTCGACAGGACGTCGAGGAAATGCAGGGTCGTTCGGTTCTGGATGAAGCGATCGCAGGCAGCGGACGCGTCGGCGATCTGCACCACGAACTCGAAGCCTTGCAGCGGGAAATGTCCGACCCCGACAAAGCAGATGAAATGGACCGCATTCTTGATCGCTTCGGTCACGTTCAGGAGGAGTACGAGCATCTAGGCGGCTACGCGCTCGAATCGCAAGCCCATGAAGTGCTCCACGGTCTGGGATTCAAAGATGATCAGATTGACGGCGACGTGGGCGCTCTCTCGGGCGGATGGAAAATGCGGGTTGCGCTGGCACGGGTCCTGCTCGGAATGCCGGATGTATTGCTGATGGACGAACCGACCAACCACCTCGACATCGAATCCATCATCTGGCTCGAACAGTTCCTCAAGTCATTTCCGGGCGCGCTGCTCATGACTTCGCACGACCGCGAGTTCATGAATCGTCTGGTCTCAAAGGTCGCGGAGATCGATGGCGGCGAAATCATCACCTACTCGGGTGACTATGACTTCTACGAGCGCGAAAGGGCCGTGCGAGAGAGCAACCAGCAGGCAGCATTTGCCCGGCAGCAGTCCATGCTTGCCAAAGAGCAGCGCTTCATTGATCGTTTCAAGACGCATGCCGCCAAAGCGGCCCAGGTGCAGAGCCGGATTAAGGCCTTGGACAAGATCGAAAAGATCGAACTGCCGAAGAAACGCCAAGTGGTGAAGCTGGACTTTCGTGTCCCCCCGCGATCCGGCGAACAGGTGGCCGTCCTCGAAAATCTGCATAAGAGCTACGGCCCCCGTGTGATTTATGAGGGGTTCAACCTCACCATCCGTCGCGGAGAACGCTGGGCCGTCATGGGAAGAAACGGCGCGGGCAAGACCACGCTGCTCAAGATGATTGCCGGCGCCAGTGCTCCGGATGCCGGCAGTGTGCGGCTCGGCGCCAGCCTGCATATGGGCTACTTTGCGCAACAGTCGCTGGACGTGCTCAATTCCGATCTCACCGTGATCGAACAGTTGCAACGAGATTTCCCACAAGACGGTCTAGGGGCATTGCGGAACCTGGCAGGAGCATTCCAATTCTCCGGCGAAGACGTGGATAAGAAGATCCGCGCACTCTCCGGTGGAGAAAAATCGCGGCTGGCAATAGCGCGCATGCTCTTCAATCCGCCGAACTTCCTGGTGCTCGACGAACCGACGAATCACCTGGATCTTGCGACCAAGGAAATGCTGGTGGAAGCTCTCAAAGATTTTGAAGGCACCATGATCTTCGTATCGCATGACCGCATGTTCCTTCGCGGCCTCGGCTCACGTGTGTTGGAACTGGGCGGTGAGAGCGGCACCGACCGCAATCCCACTGTCTATCCTGGGTCGTACGTTGAGTACGTGCAGAAGCTTGGACATGAGGCGCCTGGGATCTATTCGTAGGCCTTGCAGGAACTTGTGCAACGACTCACTCGATAAGGCGAGGAGTGCCACGACCGAGGAGATCTCGCTCGCCTCGCCGTCGCGCCCCAAGGGAGTATCGGTGACAAACTGCGAATAAAATGCCTTAAGTTGTTCGTCGGTGAGCCGCCTTGACATTGACTGTTTCGCGCTTACGCACTTCTGCGGTCTCTTCGCGAGACAGTTTCACCGTGGCCCCGCGCTTCTTAGCTGGTCGTGTTTGGTTCGCAGCGGCAACCACACGTCTGCGGCGCGTTTCGTATGCGGCTTTGGCACTGCGAAGTTTGGCAGATGGCTCCAACGCCTCTTCTTCCTGAATTGTTATCCCAGCCATCTCCCGTGCGCCTTGCGGTGAGACCTCAAATCGCGCCCTCTGCCCTTGCCTATTACTCACAAACAATTCAGACGGTCCACCAAGTGATTTATTAACCCGAACCTCAATTTGTTTAGGACGTCGCGTGGATTCTGCAGCCAATTTGTGGGCAAGCCGATTTGCTGGCTTGTAAATATGCTTTTTGTATCTAACCTCGCCGTTTGCGATGCTCGCCTTGTCGACGGCGAGAAGACGAAGGTTAAATTCCTGATTGCCGAGACTGGAGACACGGAGGCCGGTTATATTCTCAAGTCCCCATAGGAAAGCAGCTTGCGGTGTCGGCGGAATGCCCGCTTGCTTTAGTATGCCCATATTCTTCAATGCCGGGTGTTCAGTGTTGTTGTGCTCCACGACAATCTCGATCAATTTCGCGTAAGCCTGTGATAAGGAAAATACCGCCGCCGCACTCGCTTTTCGAAGAGCTCGCTTCGTTTCAGGGGTAAGCGGCCTATCTGCATAGGTGCCCTTCATCAATTTCGCCATTTCCTTTTTCAGCTCTCGTATCATTCGCTCGATGATTGCTTTTCCATCAGGACAGAAAGGAGGGAGTGTCAAAACCGGGGTCTTGAAATCTCGAACCACACCAGCCTTTATCGAGGCGTTCAGAAAGTCTGGACCGCGATCAGTACACAGCTGCAAAAACAGTGGGGAATAGGGCCAGCGCTTGTCGTCAATGTCAATGCCCAGCAGTCTGAATCCTGGCTCACGCGAAGTGAATGCGATCAGAAGAGCGAAGCGCACTTCCTCATAGGCTGGCGATCGAAGGGTTATATAAACGGAGGGAATATAGCGGCTCCATCGATCGATCATGAGATAAATGTCAGGCTTCCCGACCTCTACTGGCGGATTGGCGGCTGACAGTAAAAAAAGACGTCCTCCAGTCGCGTCGAACTCGCCGATCTCCCCCGGGCCGGAAGCTTGCAGCATCCCGGCGAACCGCTGGCTTCTCTTTTGACTGCGAATGTTGTCAGATAGGTCGTCGAATTCTTTTCTATGTTCGCCTACATAGGTCCGAAATTGCTTTTCGGAAACGGGTTCGATGCGCTTCTTCTCTTTCTTCCCTTGCTTCTTCTTTCCCCGCTTCTGCTCGTCCGCGTTAAGTTTCTCCACTCCCTTAGCGTATTCGGCAAAAAGGTCAGGATGGCGCGTCTTGAATTCATTCGCGAGGTATTGTCTATGAGCCTCAGGAATTGAGGTCGGCCCAGCGTTGAGGCATTTTCGATAACACTTCAACATATCATCGATGTCTACCGGTCGAACGACGAAGTCATTTTTCTTGAAATTTTTTTCGTCCGCAGCCAGTATTCCCGGACGCCCTCTCCGCTTTCTAGGTTTCCCCTGAGTTAGCTGCGTATCGGCCTGGCCCGGATTGCCCCCCCTGGGCAGAGGCAATAGCGCAGCTCGATCACCCCCGAAATAGTAGTGCCGAAGTACCAGACGTCTCAGTGTCAAGAAGTTGGTTTGCGTTGCTTCGGCATGGTTCCGAATCAGCGATTGAAACTTACGACGGGACAAATTGGGCTCTTTATCGAATCTCCGAATGAGCGGCTCGATCAGCATCCAGGCCGACTTTAGAAGTGCGTCCTCATCGCTACCTTCTGCAGGCAATTGCGCGAGGGCGGGCGGTAGTGCGACTCTCCCCAATAACGAACCGTATTCCAAAACACGCTTCGTGAATTCGATCCATGACATTCGGTAAGGCCGGCGTGCGTTGCGAACCTCCTCTGGCTCTCCTATCCACATGTAGTAAACGCACTTACCTTCCCAGACATGCGTTAGCCGCATGTACCCGTATCCGGACGGGCGGTCGACTCTGAGTACCAGTCCTGCAGCTGGCCGAGCGTTTTTTACAGCTTGGAAATCAATCATCGTTTTTGTCCGAACTTCTCAGAACCAGCGGCAGGTGTAATGACAAATGGTGCCTCAGCGACACCGGAATGCGATCTCTCCATGCGCAATAACGAAACGTATCCGTGGCCATATCTTCAGTCATCCGCAGCGCTCTTGCCGACCGAAGGATTAACTCTCTCAAAGGAGTATTTCTGGTGTACTTGCGTAAGAAGTAGTCCAAGAACATTGCTTCCCGATCTGGGTCGGGCTCATAGTCAAGCTGAAACCAGGCACGCATAAACAACAATGTGGAAAGCAGATCTTTGCTGAACTTAGACGTGTCCACTAACGACCAAGGTATTCCAGCACGGTCGCGGCACCATACCCGTTCGACCTTGAGGCGCTGTCTGACCTCTGGATCGTTCGCATCGTCCGGAGTTTTCACACTCAGAGCTCGATCCTGAAGAACGCCATTAATTAATTCTGTGATGATGAAATCGATTGTGAACGGATCAGGATATCCATCTCGATACGAATGTCGCAGACCGTATCGAGCACAGCGCTCGAGAGTGAAATCGATATCAAAGATCGGCAGGTTCTCTCGGATATCTTTAACATTTGGATCTCGCTCCAATAAATAGAACTCGCTCTGCTCATATTCCGTCGAAAACAACGTGAACTCTCGGTCAACGAGGCAGCTCCGAAGCTGGACCATCGTTCCGAATGAAGCAAAACTGTGCTCATCCAGCCACGATTTGTACCCGATGCCCGTCCCTATGCCCCGACCCTTGAGAATTCGGGGCCGTAAGTATGGTTTGTAGAGCTCCGGATTTGGCTTCCACTCTATCCGCACGCGGGCATTTTGACATAATAGGTCAAAATATCCAAATCTTTAGGCATTTAAAGAGAGTCATGAAATGACTAAAGATTGGGATATTTGTCACAGTCTTATATTTTTCAGTGATATAGACCATTGTGACTAAAATTTGTAGATTGCGGATATTAGTGACAATTCAGTCCAATCCCCCGACGAGCTGATCTTCGTCGGGCCGCGGCTACGATCTTCCACCCACACTGCTAGTGCGCCTTCTTACTTCGTCCTGACAGCGATAGAACACCGTCGGAAGTATCTCGTGAGTACGACACATCTCAGCGACCTTACCGCCGCTCCCCCATAGCCTCCTCCGTCCCAATCGAAAACGACTCGGCTGATCTTTGGACCTTAGGATGGCCGGTATCCAAGTCGACGCGTTACCAAACGGTCGGAGGAGGAAGAATTCCCGTGCAGCGACGCGGCCGACTAACCCTTACTCTTATTGCTGCGCCGGTGCCTTCCGCCTATGAGGAGTTGAAAGACTGGAAGCCCGCTCAACCCAATGACCAGAATCTTGGTGGTGAGTGGTGGAAGATATTTCAAGATCCGCAGCTTGATGCGCTGGAACTCCAGATCAAGGTATCGAATCAAAACCTGAAGGCTGCAGAGCCGCAGTATCGACAGGCGCGAGCCGTGCTCGCCTACAATCGGGCTGACTACTACCCGACCGTAACAGCCGGACCAGCAGAGACTCGAACGTGCGTCTCCGCAAACAGTCCAACGAATTCAATCTCGCGTGGCGCCACCTATAACGACTTTGTGCTGTCCATTCGACCCGTTGTGAGCAAGATTGAACAGTTTTCACACCTTCATGGGCCAATACTTTCTGCAGACGCTAGGAATTCTGAAGCCTTCAACGAGGCTTCTATGCCCGGCCCACCAAATTTCTAAGCCCTCCCCTCACCCAAGACCTTGGGGGAGCAAGGACAGGATGGTCATCGTGAAATCGATTTCACAGAAACCCGATCCGGAGCAGGCAAGCAATCACAAGTCTGAGAACGATCTGAAATCTCTTCCCATGCCGGAGCTGCTGAAAAAACTGGACGCATCTCCGGACGGTCTCAGCCAGGCCGAGGCACAGAAGCGACTGGCGCAATATGGTCCCAACGAGATCAAGGAAGAGAAAACGAACGCATTTCTAAAGTTCCTTACCTACTTCTGGGGCCCGATTCCGTGGATGATTGAAGCAGCAGTCATTCTGTCGGGTATTGTCCGGCACTGGCTCGACTTCTTCATCATTCTTTTGCTGCTTTGTTCCAACGCAGTGGTTGGGTTCTGGGAAGAACATCAGGCAGGAAACGCCATCGCTGCCCTGAAGGCCAAGTTGGCCATCAATGCCAAGGTGAAACGTGATGGGAAGTGGGACACCCCGAAGGCATCCGAACTGGTGCCCGGCGACGTCATCCGTCTGCGACTAGGCGACATTGTGCCCGCCGACGCGCGCTTGTTGGCGGGTGACCCCGTGGAAGTCGATCAGTCCGCGTTGACTGGAGAATCCTTGCCCGTCACAGCGAAACCTGGCGCAGCGGTGTTTTCGGGATCGATTATCCGTCAGGGGGAGATCGACGCGATGGTGTATGCCACGGGCGCAAACACCTATTTCGGCAAGACCGCGCAACTGGTACAAGAGGCCCACACCGTCAGCCACTTCCAGCGTGCGGTGCTGAAGATTGGAGATTACCTGATCATTCTTGCCGTGGCCCTGGTCGTGTTGATATTGGCCGTGGCGCTCTTCCGGGGCGACAAGGTTCTCACAACTCTGGAATTCTGTCTGGTGCTTTTGGTAGCTGCCATTCCGGTGGCGATGCCCACCGTGCTGTCTGTGACGATGGCAGTCGGCGCACGTCTACTGGCGAAGAAAGAAGCGATTGTTACACGGCTATCGGCGATCGAGGAACTCGCTGGGGTGGACGTGCTGTGCTCGGACAAGACTGGCACCCTTACCCAAAACAAGCTGACGCTCGGCGATCCATTCACAGTGAACAATATTCCCGCGGATCAGGTGATTCTGTGGGCCGCACTGGCTTCGCGGGCGGAAGACAAGGACACCATCGACCTAGCCGTGATTGGCGGCGTGAAAGACGATCAAGCATTGAAGGGCTATCAGGTAGTCCATTTCCAGCCCTTCGACCCGGTGCATAAGCGAACGGAAGCCACCGTCAAGTCAACAGATGGAAAGCAGTTTTTTGTGGCCAAGGGAGCGCCACAGGTGATCCTTGAGATGGCGAAGAATGCCAGCGATATTAAGGCCGCCGTCGAGAAAGCAGTCAACGAGTTTGCGGGGCGCGGCTTCCGCTCCTTGGGTGTAGCCCGCGCGGATGAGGAAGGCAATTGGCAGTTTGCCGGAGTGTTGCCCTTGTTCGACCCACCGCGCGAGCAGGCCAAAGCAACCATCGCGAGCGCCAGGCAGATGGGCGTGGACGTCAAAATGGTGACCGGCGATCAATTGGCCATCGCCCGAGAAACGGCTATGCAACTCGGGATGGGCGCGAACATCCTTGATGCCAGCGGATTGGGAGACACTAAACATCACGAAACGGCGCAGTCGGCGGAGGCCATCGAAAAAGCCGATGGCTTCGCCCAGGTATTCCCAGAACACAAGTTTCACATTGTCGATGTCTTGCAACAGCGTGGGCACATCGTTGGCATGACCGGCGACGGGGTGAACGACGCCCCGGCGCTCAAGAAAGCCGACTGTGGCATCGCTGTTTCCGGCGCGACAGATGCGGCGCGTGCGGCGGCGTCCATTGTGCTCCTGACCTCCGGCCTATCGGTGATAATCGACGCAATCAAAGAGAGCCGTCGCATCTTCCAGCGGATGAATAGCTATGCCATTTACCGCATCGCCGAAACGCTGCGCGTGCTCCTGTTTATGACACTGGCGATTCTGGTGTTCAACTTCTATCCAGTCACCGCAGTGATGATCGTGATGCTGGCATTGCTCAATGACGGAGCGATCCTGTCCATCGCCTATGACAATGTTCATTACAAGGACAAGCCCGAAGCTTGGAACATGCACTTGGTGCTGGGCGTCTCGACCGTACTGGGCGTGATTGGAGTGGTGTCAGCCTTCGGGTTGTTCTATCTTGGCGAGCGCGTCTTTCACCTCGACCGCGCCCATATCCAGACGCTGATGTATCTGAAGCTTTCCGTGGCAGGACATCTCACGATTTTCTTGACGCGCACGCGGGGACCGTTCTGGTCCATCCGCCCAGCGCGGATTTTGTGGTTAGCAGTGCTCGGCACACAAATACTGGCGACCCTGATTGCGGTTTTCGGAGTGTTCATGACACCACTGGGTTGGGGGTGGGCGGCGTTTGTTTGGGTCTACGCTCTTGCCTGGTTCCTCGTCAATGACCGCGTAAAACTGCTCGCCTATCGCATTTTTGATCCAACGAAAGCTCCATTGTTTGTCAGGAAGCCACTCGATCTCACCCCGCAGATTGCCGCACGCGCCTATGAACTCTATCAGGAGCGGGTCCACGGTGAAAGCCAGCAGGATCAGGACTGGCATGAGGCGGAGCGGGAGATTAGAAAAGATCAACCGCCCACCAGAAAAGCTGGAAAGTTCTTGTGATCACCATGATGCGAAGCGAGCCCACGCAGTTGGCAACACTGAAGGGAACGAGATGAAAATCGATTCTAAGGATTTCCGTGTGCCTCCCGGAAAGAAGATCGAACTCAGCGAATGGCCGACGGTAGTAAAACCGGTTTGCAAGTCGAAGGAGCAGTATCAGGAACTCTTGAAAAAACACGTTGAGGAGTTGAGCTCACTGCAACAACTTCACTACGCATCTCACTGCTATGCGCTGCTGCTGATCTTTCAAGGGATGGATGCCGCCGGCAAGGATGGCGCCATCAGGCACGTCATGTCCGGAGTAAATCCAGAAGGTTGCGAGGTTTTCAGCTTTAAACAACCGAGCGCCGAAGAACTGGAACATGATTTTCTCTGGCGCACGGCGTGCCGCCTTCCAGAACGCGGAAGGATCGGCATCTTCAATCGTTCCTACTACGAAGAAGTGCTCGTCGCGCGCGTTCATCCGGAGGTTCTCCTCACCCAGCGGCTTCCAGATGAGTTACGCAACGAGAAAACCATCTGGGAGAACCGGTATCGCTCCATTGTGGACATGGAGAAACACCTTTATTGCAACGGAACGCGGATTGTCAAAATATTCCTCAACCTTTCGAATGCCGAACAAAGAAAGCGCTTCATCGAGCGCATTGATGAACCGGAGAAGAACTGGAAATTCAGCCTCTCGGACATTCACGAGCGGAAATATTGGAAGCATTACATGAAGGTTTATGAGGATTGCCTGAGCGCGACAAGCACCCACCACGCGCCTTGGTACGTCGTTCCCGCCGATAACAAGGAGAATGCCCGTCTGATCGTTTCCCAAATTGTCCTTGATGCGCTCAATGGACTCAAGATGGCATATCCCAAGACCACCGCGCAGCGACGCCTGGAATTGCAATCGATCCGCAAGCTGCTGACGAAGTGACGTAATCCGCGCATCTAGTTTCCCTCGCGGATTCAAGCATCGCGATCTAGTAGATCGGTTCGAATCGCAGAGGATACAGAACTATTTGATTCATCGGGCTCCGCTATTTCCGGTGGTGCCGGACTGCGCCTGTCGCGAGTGGATGCGAGGCACGAATGCCAGATCATCGGTCATCACATAAATCATCATGGCCGCTAGCATAAGGATCAGGGCGACCCAAAACTTCCAGTCATGATGCGCACGTTTCCAATAGGGATGATGCACATGATGGCTCCGATCCAGTTCTTCGCTGACTTTCATATTCGTCTCCATTTTCAATGAACAGAATGATGGGGGCTGGCAGCAGCGCCAGAAGAGCCGTGAGCCGCCACCTTGCCGCCCGCGCCATAACCTCAAGCCTGCTCACGACGAGACGCTACGCTTTCGGCTTTGCATATCGGTGTTAAATCAGTTGTGGGAGTAGATGTTGTTCACCTGCCCGTACCCGAACTCACAGGTCGTCCGGCCTCCACTGCCCGACGGTCGCCTTCCATAGTTTCGTACTCTGTACCGATGGCGTCGCATAAGCCTGTCGTAAAGGTTGCGATTCCACACTGTCGCGGAAGATAGTTTCCGATTACTGCGACTCGGCTCGGAAGCGAATCGCTTACCCGCGATCGCAACGACGCCGCAAGTTTTCCTTCGAGCATGAGCGTGCGACTTTCATTCCAGGTGGCCTTCCGCTCGATGATGCGTTCTCTTGTGACGACATTCGTAGCTCCTCAGCGTTGTTTCGCGCGATTCAGCGTCGTCCGGTTACGAGGTTGAAGATGAGGACGACCAGCGCTACAACTAGCAGAAGATGGATGAGGCCGCCGGCGATGTGAAGGCTGAAGCCTAGCAGCCACAAAATCAGGATAATCACAAAAATGGTCCAAAGCATATCGAACCTTCTTCGCATCGTGAGCGCCCGGGACTCAACGTTCTCCCGGGCACACACGCGCGCTTAAACTCTGCTTGCTAGTTTGCTGCTCTGGCCTGTGCCTTTGCGCCGCGAACTGCATTCAGGAACGACCGAGCTGCATCTGGGACAGCTATCTGGCCCGTCAGTACGGCGCGGGTCGAAACATGCTGTCCGTAGACAGCGTGCATGGAGTCATCGTCGCGGCGGATTGATGCGCCGTTCAATGTGAGCCCGGCGAATGCGCCCTTGGCGCGAGAGTAGGTGAGGATCTCTGTATTCAGCTTCCAATCGGTGTCGGCTGAGGCGTGGCGGCCTACTGGTCCGGCTGCGGCCGAGGCATCAGCTCCAAGCTCGAACTTGCTGGAGAGCAACTGCCGCATGCCCTTTTCGTTCTGGATGATCATGACCAGATCAATGCCTTCGATGCCGATTTGCAATCCCCAGCTACCGCCCGTGATAGCGAAGAAGGCTGGCGCGCTCCATCCGTCGGCAGTGCGGCAGGTCGCCACGCCGCGTCCGTTTTCTGCGCCGAAGACAAATCCGCCCTTCAGCATGTGGGGAACCACAGCGATGCACTTGGCGTGCTCGAGTACCTCTTCTGGAATGCCCTTATCTGGCGCGCTCATGATCTCGTTCAAGACTTTGCCGGCATTGTCCAAACGATCGGTGGATGCTTCATGGTGGGACTCCGCCCAGCCCAGGCAGGTCAGACTCAGTAATGTAACGAACAACATAAGCTTCTTCACGGTTTTGACTCTTTTCTACCTCCGCGCGCCGCATCTCTGCTTGAATCGCCATTTGCCTGCCCGCGAGGTACTTCTTACCTTAGCCGCGTCGAAGGAAGCAGTCTGAGCAATAGTGCTCAGGTGAGGTGCTTATATTTCTTTACCGAGTCCGCCGAACGTTTTCTCGTCTGCCTGCTCACCCGCAACATTTTGCATGGAGCCGATCTTGTCGACCATTTTTTAAACTCCAGCGGAAAACGCCTCGGTCCGGCTGAAGATTTCTTCTGCGCAAAAAAAGCCGTGCAGAAGATCCAGGAAGTAAACCTGCCTCTTCTGCACGCCCGTTGAATTATTGATTTCTCTGTTGATTCGTTCCCAAGAACGCGACATCGCAGATCCCGTTCACGCCCGCATCTTGCCGGACTTGTCCTTATCGAGCGCGAGTTTTTCGGAGAGTCCGTAGGCGTTCATGGAATGTTCAAGCGCCCGCTTCGCGAGTTCGTGAGCGGTCAGGTGATCTCCCTTGTCGTGGGCTGCGGCTGCGGCCTCATGAGCGTGCATGGCAAGGTTGTGCAGCTCTGCAGCCGGATTATGCGTGCTCTGCGGCATGGTGGTCTCCTCAACTGTGTTCCGCGGGAAGTTAGCTAACCAAAACAGTCTCGCCGTGCACTGCATACGAGCTGGGTTTTGTTCCCTCGATGATTTCTTTTGCTTTGGCCACGGCATCCGGCGAGCCGTGAACGATCAGAAGATATTTATCAGTTTTCAGCGCAAGCTCGTATTCGAGAATGCTGTTGTTCGGTATTCCGATACTCGCCAAGCCTCCCCCGATCGCCCCAGCGCCACCCACGACCACTGCGCCCTCCAGGCCAGCCACGATCCAAGCCACCAGCGGACCAGCAACAAGGATTGGGCCGATGCCCGGTATGGCGAAAAACGCAGATCCAAAAAGCAGTCCCCAGAATCCGCCCCAGAATGCGCCCACTTTTCCCCAGTGCTTCATGCGGTCACCAGTATTGTAGTAACCAACAACGTGTTCATCGGTGTGCTGATCCTTCGCCGCGATCGACAGGCTCTTCATGTCGACGCCAGCCTCTTGAAGACCCTTAACGGCCTGTTCGGCCTGTTCGTGCGTGTCATAAACGGCTACAACGGAATTGCGGTCGGTCATTCCTATCTCCAGTTTCTTTCGGTAGACGAACATCACGACAACGCTGCTGCCTCCAGCAGCGCAAAGACTTCCCAAGCAAGCATCTGAAGCGCCTGCAGGACGCAGTGTCCCATGCGCCCGATCCAGCGCGCTGAGCAATCCGATACAGTCTGCGGCCTGCGCGATGAAATTATTTCTTCAGAGCAACAATGTTCTAATGTGAGCTTGATTGACCAGCGTATCTGCAACTGAGTTCTATAAGCTACCGCTATGGCCGATAAAGATCTTCTTGCATTCAATTCTTTGGGTTCATCCAAAAGTATCGGTGATCAGTCAACCACTCAGAAATACCGGAGCGGTCAGGCCATTTTTGCGCAGGGCGATAAATCCGATGCCATGTTCTATGTCCAAGATTGTTATCGATCATCTGAAAACGTAGTTTTCTGAACATCTGCCGACCCTGTTACGATCTTGCCTCTGGCGACACGCCGCAGTTTGAGACGCAAGTACTCCAGATAGTTTTCGGGTGCAGGATTGGTAAGTAGCTCAGCGATGACGGGCTGGAAGTAGGCCAGCGAACGAATGGGCGATAGCTGCGGTGCGTCTGCTGGCCGGAGTAATCGGCGTAGAGAACCAAGCAGGAAAGCTGACTCGACCACGCCCAAAGACACGCCGCGATCATAGAGTTGGCGAGCGCACCTCTGATCCTGGGCGCTTGTGCGCAAGGGCGTTTCGGGCAGTTCCAAGTACAAAGCTAGGACTGCCGAAACGTAACTGATGCCATCGGAGTGGGTTGCCGAGGCGTTCATTTCTTTCTCCTGCGAGCTGCCGCTTCCTGTTCGCTTTCCCGGACGCGATAGCTGTCGCCCTCGATCACTGTCACGTCGACATGATGAAGGAGTCGGTCCAGCAGAGTGGCAATGCAGGTGGCATTGGGAAAGACCTCGTTCCATTCTTTGAATGGTCTGTTGGTTGTAACAATCACCGACTTGCGTTCGTAGCGACGGTTGATGACTTCGTACAACAGGTCGGCGGCTTTATCATCGAAGGACAGATACCCGACCTCATCGACGCACAGGAGATCAACGTTGGCATAGGTGCGAAGCTTGCGGCGGCGCCCCTCCGGGGTCTGGCGCTGGAGTTCTTCCAGCAGCGCCGGCGCGGAACGAAACAGTACTGAGCTGCCGGCCAACACCGCGGCGTGGCAGACATTCTGGGCGATCATAGTTTTGCCTAACCCGTTGCGACCAACGAGAACAAGGTTGCGCGCCTCGTGCAGGAAGTCCAAGGTGAGCGCGCGTTCGATGATGTCTCGCTCGATCTTGCTCGGCCATGACCATTCATAGTCCGCCATCGGTTTGAAGCTCTTGATGCCGGAGACTCGCAAGCGCCGTTCCAGGCTGCGCCGGGAACGGTCATCGGCTTCGGCCTGCGCCAGTTGCTCCAACAGCATGCTGGGTGACCAGCGTCCCTTGGTGGCGCGCGCAATAAAATCGTCCAGCTCCGTAGGCACCGCCCGCAGGCCGATTTGTTGGAGTTGAGCAGCGAGGTTATTCATGGGGGTCATCGTCGTGGCGAGCGAGTTCATCGTAGGTCTCCAAGTCGTGGGGCTGAACATCGATGGATTGCGCTTCTGGGTGACGGCTGAGGTCGACCTTCGGTGCAGCAGAAGGCATCGTCTGCTCCCACTTACGGAGCAGGAATGCCACCGAAGAGGCGCGGGGGGTGTCACGCTCCAGCGCTTCACAGATGGCACGGCGCAACGCTGGAGCACCGTATATATCCAGCAGCTTGCGCAGTTGGGCAGTCTGCCTGCCCGCTGATTCCCCACGGGCGAAGGCTTGATCCAGCAAGGTTTCGCTTTCCGGTACCACTTGGGCAAGCCAGCCGGTCGGGGTGGAGTGAAACGCTTTGCGTTTTTGTTTTAGCAGCGCTTGTTGATGATCCGGATCCAGTACCGGTTGGTGGCGGTCGTAGCTGCGGTGGTGGCAGGCGATCTCCTGGGTTCCGTCCAGAATACGAACCCAGGTGTCGGAGGCGACCAGGGTGAGTGGACGTCGAACCGCAACTGGCGGGATCGAGTAGTCGTTGAGATCAAAGCGGACATAGATGGTCTTGGCAGAACGAATGGGAACAATCAGATCGGTGTGAAAAGGATGGAGTGGCAACGGCAACAAGCGCGGTTGTTCTTCGGCGAAGGCCTGTGCCACGGTGCGACGATCATCCCCAGGCCAAGGGCGCTGATGCGCGACCTGGTCCCGCCATCGCAGAGCCTGACGGTTGCACTCCTCCAAGGTGGTGAAGTCGCGGCCGGCCCAGAAGGATTCGCGCACGTAACGTATCGCACGTTCGACGCGGCCTTTCTGATTACCAGCTCGCACTTGGCAAGGCCGGGCTACGCAGTGATAGTGAGCGCACAGCTCCAACAAGCGAGGATGAAAGTGGATCTGATTGCCGCGCCGCTCCAACACGGCACTGCGAAGATTGTCATGAAGAATCACACGCGGCTGGCCCGACCAGGCTTGAAAGGCGTGAACGTGGCCGCGCAAGAAGTTCTCCATGCTCTGATCGAAGAAGAACTCCAGATAAAGCGCCCGCGAGTAGGAAAGGGTGATGACAAAGCAGGAAAGACGCCGGCGGGCGCGGCCGACCATGACTTCTCCGAAGTGGGCCCAGTCGACTTGCGCTTGCTCGGCTGGAAACATATGCAGGCGCAAGAACGGTTCTGGCCGACAGGGCCGCAGATTGGCCACAGCACGCCGCAACTGGACGATACTGCCCTGGTAGCCGCGCTCGCAGAGCATCTGGTAGATGCGGGTGGCGCGTAATCGGGGATACTGGTCCAACGTTTGGCGGATGAAGGGTAAGTAGGGATCGGTGATACAGCAGCGCAGGGTTTGCGCCCGGTGAAAGCGGTTGGACTCAATCGCCGAGCGGACAGCATCAGGATGGACGCCAAGCTCCTGGGCAATGGTGCCGATCTTCCAATGTTCGGCGTAGAAACAATGACGGATCTGCATCCGTGTTTCTGAGTTAATCATCGAGGTTCCTAGAATCGCGGGATTTTGGGGAACGGATCGACGAAACGGCCGCGGCATCCACACCAAGCACAGCAAAGAAACGGCGGTTGAGGCTTCTCCGATGGCCTCCGCCACGCCGACAACGCCAGCGGTTGGACAGAAGCGGCGGCGAAGCCAACCTGGCTGACAGTCCGCGCTGATCTCGCATCCCACTCCGGCATCTTGCCCGGCGAGGTGATCGAAGCGGAACCTTGATCCGTCACACATAACTGAACTTGCCGGTGGCGACGCCGGTACTCCCGCTGCCGATCGCGATGGTCATCTCGTCCTTCGGGACTCTGCTGGTGCCGGCGGTTAGCACAACGCCGTTGCTGCCGGCGCGCCTGGATTCGGCACGAGGGGCAGCAATAGCGTTGTCCGCGGTCACAGTGGGGACAGATCCAGAACACCGCGTTACAGCCGCGGCAAACTCGTTGCCGGAGAACAACCTCGCCATGAGTCGTCATCCACGTTGCCAAGTGGGGCTGGACAACGGCAACCGATCATGGCAAGGTAGAAGCCATCTGCTACAGATGGCTACCTGATGAAGGTTGCCCAGCGGGGTCTCGCCGTTGCAAGCGACGAGACCCCGCACCTTTTCCCACCGTCAGAGGATGAACTTACACCTCAACAGACTCCAATGATGATTGACAGATGAGGTGCGCCTGCGGCGCAGATGATGGTGTTCTTTATCTAACAGGGTCGGCAGATGTTCAGAAAACTACGTTTTCAGATGATCGATGACACAAGATGGCAATGTGAAGTTGACGGTCAAGTCCAAGGGCGGAAAAAAGGCGGTTATCGCTATCTTACGGCGGGGCGATTTCTTTGGTGAAAATTGTCTAACCACATCAGCGTTGCGGCCCTCTACCGCAACTACGATTCGGCCTTCCACTATCACTCGGGTGCAACGGCAAGCCATCGTCCGCATTCTTCGACAGGAACCAGCTTTTGCCAAGCTCTTCACTTCACATCTGCTATTTCGCATCGGCAGGATCGAAGAGGATTTAGTAGATCAAGTCTGCAGTTCCAGTGAAAAACGATTGGCACGAATTCTGTTGCTACTCGCAGATTTTAGGCTGAAAGGAAAGCCGAATTCAGACGTCCCGAAGATAGACCAGGAAACGCTTGCGGAAATGGTTGGTACCACCCGGTCCAGAGTAAGTTACTTCATGAATCGTTTTCGGGAGATGGGATACATCGACTACAACGGTAGTTTGCACGTACACGAAGCATTGCACACTTTTCTCCTCGCCGACTAGAATCGCGACCCATTTTCGCGGATGTGAGCCCGATTGCACAGAAGTCTTCATTCTGACCTGGTACCGTTAAAGCTATGGAACATCCCCTCAGAACGCTGCTATACGACCTATTCGCGGCACCACCTTTGGAATTGCTGCGAAGGGCTCTCGAACTAAGTGTCAGCACTGCCGGTTTTCTTTCGGCTTACGCTCTCAAGCGCAGGAACCAGCATTTGGTCCGGGTTGTTCCTAAATAGGAATGATTACCATGCGTTGTCATCAAAGCTTCGACGGTTTCAACGGATCTGCATCCTTCGGGAAGTCGACGCTGACGAGTTCGTGCCGGCTATAGCGATCTAGCAAGCCTACTCCTTGTGCTCCGGCACGACCTAGCGCAGTTCCTGATGACTGTCGCCTGTCACAAACTCACCGATATTCAATCAGCACTGGCAGGGGTTGCCAGTCGTTTATCTACCAGTCGTCTATCTATAAGAATCCCGAGGACGACTGCACCAGCAACGGTCGCGGCGATGAGCAGCAGCCAGTTCCAGTGTTGAGCTGGGTGGCGAAGCACAGGGATGATCCGACGGCCGTAATGGTCTGCGAGAATTGCAATGAGCGAATAACGCACAACCCGACAGAATCCAACTACGATGAGGTATTTTCGCGTGCGGTAGCCAGAGGCACCTGCGGCTGCAAAGAACACGCTGGCTGGAAAGAAAGGAATAACAGTGGAGACGATGAGAGCCAGCGTGCCCCACCTCTCAAACATTCCTAAGATGGCTGGAACGCGATTGCTTCCAAACTTGGTGTGCAAATATGCAATACCGGCTCGGCGTGCCAACCTGAGCGTGACATAAGCTCCAATCAGCGAACCGGTTGTCGCAACGGCTGCGTACTCGTACCACGGATTGCGATGACTGGCGGCGAGGACGGCGGTCAGAATATCGGAGCCGGCGAATATTGGCAACGGTAAACTGTCTAAAATGCCGAAGAAGAACAATCCGAAAGCACCCAAAGGGAGCAGCGCGGCAGTGAACCCGCCGTTGCGTCTGTTCATCGCGGTCTGAATCAGATTGATAAATATCAGCACTGTGTGAGCCCTATTAGTCGTGCAGCACAACACTGACCAGGGAACTGTTGATATGCATCCCGCTACCGTTGTAGTTGATGAAGCCGAGTTCGCGAAACCGATTGAGGAAGAAGCTTACACGCGAGCGGGTGGTGCCTATCATTTCGGCCAGTGTCTCTTGGCTGATCTTGGCGATGGCCGGAACGGGCTTCGAATCCTGGCCGAAGTTGGCCATCATCAGCAACAGCCTGGCCAGGCGCTTTTCGCTGGAATTGAACAGATGATCCACCAGATCAGCTTCCATGCGGATGTTGCGGGAGAGCATGTGTGTTAGGAATTGCGCGGAAAACTCCGGCTCACGACTGAGCAGGCCCAGCATGACCGTCTTTTCGATCCGAACGATGGTGCTGGATTGAAGCGCGCTAGCAGTGGAAATGCGAAGCGGCTGGCCGGCCAGGGCGCCTTCACCGAAAAAGCTTTTTTCTGGAAGGTAGGCGATCACAGCTTCCTTGCCGCTCGTCGATACAACGGTGAGCTTCACCTTGCCACTTTGGATATAGAAAACTGCATCGGCCGAATCGCCTTGCGAAAAGATGGAGTCATCGGTCAGGTATTCGCGCGTCAATTTCCCAGCCAAAATCTTGGTCAGCAGAATCTGTGGGTCGAATGGGAGCACGTTCCCAGGCAGAGTGCTGATCTTCTTCGACTCGGTCATCGACTTATGCTTCGCCGCCGAAGGTAATGGAAAGGATAGGCCCACCGGAAACCTGGGTGCCGTGCTCGTCATAGTCGCGAAAGTGGTAGCCATAATCAATACCTTTCAATTTTGCAGGGTGTGCGGATGTGGCAACCGCTGCAATGTGGTCTATATCCAAGATACGGGTTGAGAAAAAGAACGGAATCAGCGAACACTGTTATTGCTGTAGGCATTGTCGCTGGAACTCTGTAGGGCTTTTCCTACGCCGAAACATTGATCGTTGTACGTTATGGCGTAGCGGGAAACACGCAGCTTAGCGCACAAACATCATGCCTGCTGAGAGCAACTCAAGTAAGGTCTTGTATACGGATTCATCGAAGTCTGTGACTGGAGGATGTTCCAGGTCCGCTGTGAAAGGCGCTGGTCTTCAGTTGGCCAAGGCACCTAGTATTGTCCTAATCGCGGGCACTAGCTCTTCTGAAGCACTGTTCTTGTTGACGTAGGCGGACGCTCCGGCCCGCAGACAGCGAGACGCATACTGGTTCTCAGGCTGAACACTCACCATGATCACAGGAAGCAGCGGGTAGATATGCTTTACATCCTGCAGCACTTCCAGCCCACTGCGTCCGGGCATATTGATGTCGAGCAACAGTACGCCAAATTGAGAACTGGCCAGTTGCTTCAGCACCTCGTCACCGTTGGCGGCTTCGGAAAAGTGTGCGCCTGAAAAGGCGTCGGCCACAATCTCTCTCAGACCCCGGCGCACGCTCGCGTGGTCATCTGCTATCAGCACATACATCGTTGTATCCGCTTCCTGGGCCGCAAATGCGGCTTGAAACCACGTTACCGGAGGCTTGAAGGAATTGAAACCAGCGAAAACCGTGATTTCTGTAGGGTTTCGTAAGCTTGCTCTGTAGGGTTATTCCTACACCGACGGGACGAATCTAGTCGATCAAGTTGTGCGTCATGGCGTAGCGAGTGAGTTCGGCGTTGCTCTTCATCTGCATTTTGTCCATGATGCGCGCTCGATAGCTGCTTATTGTTTTTACGCTGACATGCAGGCGTTCGCCGATTTCCGTCAAGGGTGTGCCGGAGGCGATCATTTTCATAACCTCGTGTTCCCGATCCGAGAGCAACTCATGCAGGGGCTTGTCGACGTCCTCATCTAATTTGGCAACCAGTTTCTCTGCGAGGCTCGCACTGACATAGCGACCGCCCCCCAATATCTTCTTTGTCGCTAGCGCCAGTTCTTCGGGAGCGCTCTCCTTGTTAATGTAGGCGGCTGCGCCAGCCCGCAAACAGCGCACCGCGTACTGGTCCTCCGGCTGGCAGCTCAGTATGATCACCGGCAACCGTGGGTACGCGTGTTTTACATCCCGCAGCACGTCCATCCCACTGCGCCCAGGCATGTTGATGTCCAGCACCAGCATGGAGGTTTGGGATTTGCCAAGGTGGCTGAGCACCTCATCCCCGTTTCCAACTTCGGTAAAGTCCGCGTCGGGAAGAACATCGGCCAGGATCTCTCTGAGTCCACGGCGTACGACGGCATGGTCATCCGCTATCAGAATGTGCATGGTTGCTCCCTCTCGGCGCCTGGAGTGTCCACAGGAACGCGAACTGTGACCGTTGTGCCATTACCGGGTGAACTGGAGATTTGTACTTCACCGCCGCAGAACTGCGCTCGTTCTTTCATGCCCAAGAGCCCCAACGATCCAAGGGAGTTTGATAAGTCCGATTCACAGAAGCCTATCCCGTCGTCCTGTACAACCAGAAGGATGTTCTCATCTTCCTGGCACAAGGAAACGTGCACCGACTTTGCCTGCGCGTGTCGGATCACGTTGGTCAGACACTCCTGGAAAATTCGGAAAGCGGCGGTGGCTCGATCACCATCCAAGTGCAAATCAACAGGAGGGACAGAGACCTGGCAGCTAACACCAGTGCGAGAAGCGAACTCGCCGGCCTGCCATTCAATAGCTGCCGCAAGGCCAAGGTCATCCAATACTCCCGGACGCAGCCCGCTGCAAATAGTGCGTACGGATTTGACGCCATCGTTGATCGACTGAATCGATTCTGTCAGTCGAGCGAGTACCGCTTGTTCAGACTCTGGCAAATGACGGGTCACCCATGTCAAATCCATTTTGATCGCAGTCAGAATCTGCCCTATCTGATCATGCAGGTCGCGAGCGACCCTCTTGCGATCCTCTTCGCGCACCCACTGCAGGCGCTCAGCCAACGCCCGAAGTTGTTCTTTTTGCGAGACAAGCGACTCTTCCCCCCGCTTGCGTTCGGTGATGTCGCTATTGATCACCAACACACGAGGTAGTTGGTCGCGCTTGCCCCACTGCAACGCCCAGCGGCTCGCGACCACAATACGCCTGCCGTCCTGAGCCGTCTTGATAAGATCTCCCTCCCAGTGTCCCACACGCATGAGTTCCGCCTTGATCTCATCCAGCGGCTGCGGAAATTCCGTACGGAGCAGATCGTGCGACATTTTACCGACAGCCTGGCTTTTGGAGTATCCCAACATCGCCTCCGCCCCACGGCTCCAAAAACGGATCGTCCCATCCATGTCGATCACAAAGACGGAGTCCTGAGTGAGTTCGAGTAGAGCGGCCTGCTCCGCAGTCGCTTCCTGCTCCTTCCGCCTTTCCCCAACGTCGCGGAAGACCAGTACCACGCCGATGACTTTTCCTCCACCGGCGAGAATTGGCGACGCGCTGTGCTCGACAGGAATTTCGAGCCCATCTCTTGCGATCAGTGCCACGTTATTAGTCACTGTCAGAATCTGTCTCTCTTCGAGCACACGGAGCACTTCATCGTCTGCGCCAATCCCGGTCTGCTCGTTGATGATTTTGAACACGTCCTGGAGCGGCTGATTTTGAGCCTCCTCCGATTGCCACCCGGTTAGGGCGGCGGCGACCGAGTTGAGGAATGTGACTCGCGCCTCGCTGTCGGTCGCAATAACGGCGTCGCCAATGCTGCCCAGAGTAGCCGTCCATCGCTCTTCGCTCTGCAAAAGCTTGGTGCCTAATCGTTCGACATGGTATCGAGTGAACAGCGTGAGGAACACCGCAAATCCCAAGCCAAGGCCAACGCAGCTTGTGACCATCCAGGTCCATCGCAGGTGAGCGCTTCGAATGCGCTGGACGCGCAGTCCTGCCTCCACACCTTGAAACTCCGAGATCTGCTCTCGGAGCGCATCCATTCCGAGTTTTCCTTGCTGGCTCTCATACAGAGCGCTATCGGCTTTCCCAGTTCGGCGAAGGGCTACAACTTTGCTGGTGTACCCCTCCCATCCAACAAAGCCGGCACGGACGTCCTCCAGTCGCTGCTTCTGCAAAGGACTGTCATCCACCAACTGATACAAGGTCTGATATTCGGAATCGAATCTCTTAATGCCCTCCAGATAGGGCAGAAGGAGGGTTTCGTCACCAGTCGCGAGGTATCCGCGCATGGCGGTCTCGACATCTACCAGCAACTTGAGCAGACGCGCGGAATGGTCGAGAACCTGATCGGTATGGGCAACCCGCTGCAGGGATCTGTTCAAGTCGAAGGATTCCCAGAGGAGCGATCCGGCAAGGGCGGCCGTGAGCACCATGGGGATCACAATCACTCGGCGCAGCAACGATTTAAATTTCGAGTATTCCATCGGAACCTATCACTCCTCGGACCGCGCGAAGCCCGCAGTCCGTTTTGAGGCACAGGGACTGCCTTACAGCTCTAGCACCGAGCAATTTGCGATTCTCGGTCACTAGGGGTTCCCTCTTCAGCATACGCCATTGTCATGCGGCACAATGTTCATGAGTGAGCTATGCACAAGCATCTCGGCGCCTTTGGAGTCGATGAAGCCGAGTTCGCGAAAACGCTCGAGGGAGAAGCTGAAGTGGGAAGTGGTGGTGCCGATCGCTCGGGCATCATCGTGTAACATGGCTGGCCAGGACCCCACCGAATGGAAGCGGCCGAAACCTATACCCGGTTGAGGTGCATTGGCGTTCTGCAGATCGGCTACTTCACAGCTGGACAATGGACCACTCCAGCGGGCTCGGTGCAACCTGGGAGGCTGCACCGATCTGAACGCTACAGTGAAATGCTGATTGCAATCCCTGGGCGCCCAGGATACCTGCGGTCGTACAGGTAATACCCGTTATCGACATAGTCGACGTAAACATCGTCGGTCTTATACCAGTCGGCTCCCCAATATTCCGGATAAGGATCAACAGCACTGAACCAGTAGCCACCATACTGGAAGCGCGGAAAACCACCAACGACCAGAAATGGAAGGCTGAAGACTTGGAATGAATGTTCTCGGCCAAAGTGGGCGCCAAAATAGTAGTCCGGAACCCGGTATCCGTTATAGCCGCCGCGCTGCTCCCATGTGCGGTGCTCGGATTCAAAGCTGCGTGCACGGTGCTGCTCCCAGGCTCCGTGCTGTTGGCCTTCCTGCGACCGCCGCTGCTCCTGTGTGCGCTGCATCTGGGGACGTTGCGTGCGAACCTGCTGTTGAGCATGCTGTGACTGTTGACCGTGCTGTGGTGGTCCTTGAGCGTGCTGCTGTTGCTGATCACGCTGCTGTTGCTGAGCGTGCTGCTGTTGTTGGGCGTGCTGCTGTTGTTGGGCGTGCTGCTGTTGTTGGGCGTGCTGCTGTTGAGAGGTTTGGCCGTGCTGCTGTTGCTGAACTTGCTGCTGTTGCCGTTGCGGCTGTGGTTGCTGTTCCGGCTGAGAGCGATGGGATTGCTGTTGCTGCCGCTGTGGTTGTGGTTGCTGTTGCGGCTGCGATTGCTGCCGCTGCGGTTGCGCGTGCTGCTGTTGCGGCTGGGAGTGCTGCTCTGCAGGCCTGGATTGCTCGTGTTGCTCGCCATGACCATTTTCGCCCTGCTGTTCGTGTTGCGCGTAGACAGGGGCAATCGCCAAGAACAAGGAAAGAAAAGCTGTGCTGGTGATTCCGACTACTTTCATCTATTTACCTCGTTACAACTGGTCAGCATTCCTGCGTTTACAAGGTGAAAGAAGGCGTACCGTGCACTTCGAACACCGCAAACTCTATGCTTGGCCGCCCTCTCCTGCGTGATACTTCACGAGCCGATGCGGATCCTGGAGAATGTGTGGAGGAGCCCGGAAACATTCAGTACCCACAGGACGACAGCAATGACCACAACGGCATTCAGAATTGACTTGATGGTTGCCTGCATTGGAATGAAGCGATTCACAAGCCAGAGAAGGACACCCACAACGATCAGAACTTCCACGAGTTGAATCAGCGGCATGACTTCTACCTTTCCTACTTCGCGGGCCATGATTGCAGTCTCACCTGTCGACGGGGAATGAAATCCCTGGACTGGGCGTCTCCACACCCTTGACACACTCAGCAGCCTAAAGAATGACAGGAACGTGCGTCTGTGCCTGAGCAAGATAGCTCACATGTGAAGAATCACGGTTGTATGGATCACGTTGCGAGTCCGTTCACAATCCTGCGTGGCGCGCTCAGCAATCGAGCGCTCAAGTGGTCAATTCTGATCAGACATTGATCTTCGCGAGTTCTATCGTTCTCTTCAATAAGGAAGAAGTGAGGTGACCTTATGGACACGGAAAAGATCATCACCGACGTAGAGTGGCTGGAACAGCTCTTTAGGCTGCCTGACAATAGGCCGCTCCGAATCTCCGACTGGAAGGTGGGCCTCCAGAAGGATAACGAGACATATATCAATAATCCGTGGTTCCGGCTGCCGAGACAAGAGGGCGAGTGAGCATGCTATGTGCTCTACTTCTTCTGACATGTCGAATCGTCCCGCTCGTATCGGCGCCGATGCGGTGTGAAAGAACCTTCTTCGGCAGGCAAGAAAACCGAGAAACAGGTGCGTACTCGACTTGGGCGGCGTGAACTCCAGACGCGAATCGAGCCACCGACCCGATTGACAATACCTGTGCAGAGCCACAGCCCCAGCCCTGTTCCTTTGTCCCCTTTCGTGGTGAAAAAAGGCTCAAAGATCCGCGCATAGTGCTGGGGATCGATTCCGACGCCCGTATCCGCGACAGAAAGGCAGTAACCACATCGGTTGTGAGCCTCACAAAGCCAAGGAGCCGCAGGATATAGATGTACAAAGATCTTCCCGCCGGCAGGTGTAGCCTCCAGCGCATTGAGCAAGAGATTGGTAACGACCTGAATGATTTCACCGCGATAGCCCAGGATGATCCCTCTGTCTCAAGGCGCTGAATAACAACAATTCCTTGCTTTTCAGCTTGGTGGCGATAAAACTCCCCCGTCTCGCGCAGCAATTCCTCTAATTTGAATTCAGTCGGCAGGTTGTTGTCGCGGTGAAACTTGAGCATCTGGGTAGCAATGCGACTTAGACGTTTTACCTGGTCTCCCAGCGTGGCGATGTAGGCCTGTGCCTCTGGACTGGTTTGCAGTGGCGCCAGTAGGTATATCAGGTTTGTAATTGCGCTCAATGGATTATTGATCTCGTGGGACATGGTCGACGCGAGTCTCGCAGTCGCGGACAGCTTTTCGCTGTTCAGCAGAGCCTGTTCCAACCACTTGCGCTCAGCCATTTCCCGTTGAAGCTGCGCGTTCAGCTTCTCCGCCGTTTCGATGAGTTCGTGCTGGCGTAACGCCGACAACAGCAACTCCTGATTCATCGAGGTCGCCTGCTGATGGAAACGTGCAGTCTCTGTCACCTGGATCATGACACCCCAGGGACGCTCATCGCCGCCGAGAACCGGCCACATCGCATAAGACCAAAACGCCGTTTTGGATTCAGAGTGTTCCGGCGCCGCATGTGTTTCGGCCCCTCCTGTGCGATAAACCCGGTCGAGCGACGACAGACTTCCGTCCTTTGGCAAGATTTCACCAAAGAGTTTCCCGATCAGTTGTTCTCTACTGATGCCGTGCAGACGGCAAAAGGCACGGTTGACGCAGCGCAAGACGTGTTTGTCTCCCTCCACCACGGCCATCGGCAGGGGAGAGCTATCGAAAATCGTATGGCAGAGGCGCGGTAAGTCGGGCATCTGAACTGCGCCCTCGTCGCTATTAATACCGAAATCCATAAGTGACTCAGCTTTGTTGTTGGCTTTTCGCTTTTATCAGGACTTTTCTTTCTCGATGGATCGGTCCACCCACTCAGGAACCCCGGTGACAAGACGCTGATAATCTGTGAGCCGTTTGTCGAGAATATTCATCCCATTGGCGGTAATTTCATATTCGCGAATTTCCTGGCTGTGTTTGCCGCCACGCATCTTGATAATCATTAGGATCTTGCGAAGTTTGGCATCAATGGACACGTATCGAAGCCGGATAATGTCATCGGTGAGGAAAGAAATCGAGTAGGTACTGAATGGGAATGCGGTGAACGATTCATCCACTTCAACCGTGCTCAGAATCGTCACCCCGATCCCAGTCAACGCGAAGATCATTCTGTAGAGCGATTCGCGAAAGTCTTCGCGGAAGCCCGGCGACAGCGCCATCTCAAAGCCCGCCAGCGAATCGATCACCAGACGCTTCGCGCCAATCTTCTGGACCGCGTCGAGAATCGCATGCATGGTTTCATCGACTGATAGGTCGAGGGGACGGAGATATAGGATTAGGAGCTTTCCATCCTTCTGCGGCGTTTCCAAGTCGAGACCAAAACTGCCGGCCCGGTCCGCGTACGCCTGCGGCCGTTCCTCAAAAACCGCCACGATCGCTGCTTCCCCTTGGCGCACGCCTTCGGCAATGAACTGAGTTGCCAGGACCGATTTTCCCGTTCCTGACGCCCCTGTGATCAAGACACTATCGCCCTCGGGAATACCCCCCCCCATCATCTTGTCCAACTCCGGTATTCCGATGGAAAGGCGCCGCGTGCCGGGCGCATTTCGTTTGTGTCCGCTCAGCCCAAAAGTACGCGAAAAGGTTTGCAGTCCGTCATTGGTAATGCGGAAGGTATGCAGGCCGGGTACCGACGGCTGCCCGCGCAATTTGATGATCTGCAACTTCCGCACTACAGAATTTCGCTCTGCAGTCTGGCTGAGCCAGAAGAGGCCATCGGCCACCGTGAAGATGGGATTATCACGCAGCTCATCCTCCGAGTATTCGCCGATTAGAAAAGTCGTAGCCTGCCAGCTGGCGAGGAACAGGGCTAACCGCTGGACGAATGATTGCATATCCATCTCGCCGACGCCCTCTCCCGGCTTTCGCATCATGGTGCGAAAGGAGTCCACCACCACGACGGCAGGGTTAACCTTCTCAACTTCTTTGGTAATCTCATTTAGGACCGCGCTCAAGTCCTTGTCTAAAACAACCTGGCTCAGATTAATAAAGCGGACAGAGCTGGGCAACTTGGTTGGATCGAAGAATGTGTACTGCTGCTGATAGCGCAGCATCTTGATGGCTGATTCGCCCAGGACAGTGAAATAGAGAGCGGGGCGCTCTGGAGTCGCATTGGCAAACACGAATTGGTGTGCCAGCGTGGTCTTGCCGCTTCCCGGTGCGCCCGCAATGATGTTAAAGGAGAACTCGGGGAAGCCGCCGCCCACGATTTCGTCGAGGCCTGCGACCCCAGTCGGCAGTTTGTGAATCGTAACCTTATCGCGTGGGTTCATGCGTTTCTCCGTATCCGGAATCGCTATCGTCCAAGACTAGTTCCGGCCACACATCTAGCACGAGCTGTAGTGTTAAAGCTTCGCCAATAAAGGTAAAGAGTAGCCCGAGCAACTGGGCAAGCAGCATGACTTCGCCCTTGGGGCCGTCAAGTAGCGAGTCAAGCTCACCAATCCCCCCAAGTATCCATCCACCGTAATCTGTACCGCACTGAGGCCTGGAGCCTCCGAGCGAGCTAACGTCAGCGCACGAGATGCGAGCGAGTGAAAACCGGCAATACCCGCAAGCGCACATAGATGCCGTCTCAACTTTTCATAGACACGAAAAAACGCGGGCCCCGTCGCCGCCGAGCTCTCACCCTCAACGGATTCGTAAGCAAGAAGGCGTTGGGCCAAATCTCGCGTCACTGGAAGTAGCATCGATTTCGTCCGATTCTGCGTGCGTTCGAGTGTATTACAAGCTCTTGTGCAACAATCTCGCGGGACTCACATCACATAGGGCTTCGATTGTATTTTCCGCTCGCCTTTTTTCGGCCCGTTAGACTTGCCTCTGATAACAGCAAGAACCTCCAACGTAGTAGCCGTGTTACGAATGTTTCCGGAGATGCTCATGAGAGCGTCTTCCACAAGGGGATGGTCGTCGGCCAACGACTCAAGACGACAGCTCACGTTGTTGAGTTGAACAACTTCTCGCAAAATACCATCAATTGGCAAAGGTGCGCTTGACTCGGTTATCGCTTTGAGGGAGGGAGATACGTCTTCTATGAGTTGCAGGGTTAGGGCCGCACCAAAGAAGGTAAGCAGCAGCCCGAGTAACTTGCCGAGGAGAATGACTCCTCCCTCCCCACCGCGCTTCTGGTCAATTTGCGAACCGGTCTCGCTCAGATCCTGCAATGATCCATCCGTCGTGACCTGCACTGCGCTAAGACTAGGAGCTTCCAACTTCGCTAGCGCCAGAGCGCGAGAAAGCAGCGAGCGATAATCCGCAACTCCCACGATTGCCGAGAGAGGCAGACGCAGCTTCTCACAGACGCGAATGACCGCAGACTTCTTTGACTCGGAAGAACCGTCCGCAGCCGCTTCATAATCAAGCAGGCGCTGGGCCAAATCTTGTGTTTCCCGTGAAAGCATCATCTCGTTGCCATCCAAAGTGCTCCTCGACCTTAACATTGAGGAGTGTACGTGAATACGTGTAATCAGAAGAATGCTACACCTTATCCGCCCGCCTTAGGCAGACAATCCAACCAGTGAATCTAGAAGCTCGCGTACTTTTCGCATCAAAGCGTCTCGTGTGTAAGGTTTCTCTAAAAACGCATAGTCCGGGGTAAGCATCGCGCGCTTGAAGACTGCGTCGTCAGCGCATCCGGACGTGTAGAGCACTCTCGTTTCCGGCCTGGCTGCGGCAAGTTGTTTGGCAAGAGCAGGGCCGCAGAGCCCGGGCATCATCACATCGGTGATCATTAGAGGTAGCGGTCCTGCGTGCTGTTCTGCCATGCGAAGGTCTTCTGCTGGATGCCCAGAATCAAGCACCGTGTATCCGCAGTTTTCAAGGAGCTGCCGCGTTAGCCCCCGCAAACAATCATTATCATCAACCAAAAGGATTGTTTCTGATCCTCCGTGTGATGGCGCCGCCTTCTCTTGCGGAGTGACAGCGTTTGCCTCATCACATCGAGGAAAAAATATCTTGAACGTTGTTCCGTGCCCTGGCTCGCTGAGAACGCAGATCGTGCTGGCGCTCTGTGTGACGATGCCTAATACGGTGGACAAGCCAAGCCCTGTGCCTTTGCCTACCTCTTTTGTGCTAAAGAAAGGCTCGAAAATGCGGGATTGAGTCTCCTTGTCCATTCCGATTCCCGTATCACTAATGGCAAGCATTACGCATGGACCAACGTTGGCGGAAGAGTTCTGCAAGGCATTAGCTTCATCCATCCCAACGTTTGCGGTTTCGATCGTGATCCTTCCGCCCTGTGGCATTGCGTCGCGAGAATTGACTGCAAGGTTCAACAATATTTGCTCAATCTGGATTGGATCGGCCTTGATGGTTCCCAGGTCGCTGGCGAGTTCGCTTACCAACTCGACGTCATCGCCGATCAGCCGCTTCAACATCGTATGGAGACGACTGACGGTCGCGTTCAAGTCCAACAGTACTGGCTTTGCCACCTGCCGACGGCTGAAAGCAAGAAGGTCTCGCGTGAGATATTTTGCCGATGTGCCTGCGCTTCGAATCTCTCCGACCATCTTGCGAGCCGGCTCCGATAAGTCCGACCGTTCTTCCAGCACCTCGCAATACCCCAGGATGACAGCTAAAAGGTTATTGAAATCATGAGCGATACCCGCGGTAAGTTGGCCTACGGTTTCCATCTTCTGGGCCTGTCGGAGTAGCTGTTCTGATCTTTCGGCACGCTTGCGTGCCGTGATGTCACGAACATTGCACTGGATGACCGTCTTGCGGTTTACCCGATAAACATTACTTACAAATTCCACGCTGATGGATAGACCGGATTTGGTTTTAAGCGGAAGATCTTCATAACGAACATACCGTTTGGAACTTAATTCTCGAAACGCAGCTTTGGAAGCCTCGATGTCTCTGAACAGGCCTATCTCCCAGAGCTCTTTTCCCAGAAATTCCTTATGGGTATAGTCCAACAGCTTCATCAAGAATGGATTCACATCTGTAATCCGTCCGGTTTTTGCATCGAGAATCAGTATTCCATCCTGCGCTGTCTCGAACAGGCGCCGGTATCTTGCTTCTGAATCTCCAAGCGCCTGTAGTGCTAGTACACGTTTCGAAGTGCTGACAGCATCTATGATGGCTTGCATTGCGCCCTCTTCATTTTGGATCCAAAGAGAAACGATCTCCTGAGAATTCCACATCGCTGGACTTCTTCACACCTTTGACGGCTAGAGCATCGCATCAGCGGCCGCGCGAGTCTGTCCCTTTTTGCTCATAATCGGGCAGGCCTCAAGAGCTGCGGCCATCACCCCCTAGACCTCCGGGAGAACCTCTTGGTGTCCTTCTGGCCGAAGCTCAGACAATTTCTTCGCCCCATCGGGACAGCATTCTTGTGGTTATCTCCATATCCAACCACACCAGCAGCGGAGTGTTTCAGCTATGGAACACTTCGTCAAAAAGCCCTTGCATACGGGACAAGTTCTCTGCCACATAACGCACCTCGCCTCGAATAGTACGCATGACTCCTGTCGTCGGCTGTCCCATATTGCTCACTTCCGCGTATTTACTGGTGCCAGGCACGGCAATGCGAACTAGGCACAGCAGGACATAGTTCCTGCCTCGACGACTTCCTCCGGTGGTCCAGTTTTCGCGGGAAGACATGAGGCTCAGCCGAAGCGGTCTGGTTTGCTCAGACTTCCGCCTTCGCAGGATCTAGCATGGAGCGTATTAAAGAATTGAGGCCAATATGAATGCCGAAAGGATCATCGCCGAAATAGAGTTGCTGGAAAATCTCTTCAGACTGCCCGACCAGAGGCCGCCCCAGATGCCCGATTCCAAAACCGCAAACCAGAAGTATGACGAGACGTATACCGATGATCCGCGTTTCAGGCTGTGGCGCCCGTGCGATGTATGAGCACGGTACTGGGATCATCCCACGGCTCTAATTCACCTTCACCGTACATCTTGCTGTAGGTGCAACATCATCTACTCCTATAGCTGATCTAACGCCGACGCTTCTCACGCTCCGGCCATAGGGGCGTTGGCGTGGGCGAGGCGCCTCCCCAAACCAGGTACTCTTCAGAGACTTCACCTCCCAGCAAAACGGGCGCGGATAGAGACGAAGGCTTGTTGCGGATTAACGTACCGGGGACGCTGCTTTCATTTCGTGCGAACCTGGCAGGGGGATCGATCCGGAATGCTTGTTTTCTTGGATGTGATCCCAGACAAACCGATCCTTCAGCCAGACGGCCTGCCTCTCAGCCAAACTAGCGTCCCGAGATGCTGGACGATGGGCTACAGCAAATCTCGCACCGCACTCGTCACACACCACGGTCATCATCACCACGCTGTTCAAAACGCTCTCAACATTACCGCGCATCCGTTTGGCAGTGCCATATGAGGTCGGCTGCTGACTGGTCATTGAGGGCGTTACCACCGGGGTTCCCGGGACTGAAGCGGATTGCCTCGCGAACCATCCCGCTCGCTGCCGGCCAGGATACGTCTCACTGCTCTGCGTAGCAACTTCTGTCCGCCGCGGCCAAAGGCGATGGTTGTCACGTCACCGGTGATGAAAAATGTTGCCATAATGCGATCTTTCTTTCTGCTTGTTCTAGGCGGCAGAGTCGCCAACCGGAACCAACGTATCCTTATGTGCAAGGACGTTTGTGAAATGTGCAATTCCAACCCATTGCCGCGCCGAGTTTAGTGATGCAACCAGAGCCGTACCACGATGTCCACGTTCACCCGGATCAGCATCATTCACTTTCAAGGCAATCTCAAGGATACTCTCCAGCAGTTTCAGCGGTTCTTTCGAAGGGTATCCGAGACGCTCCTCGCCATGGAAATGGAGTGGCTCGAGATCGTCCCACACCGACCCCACTGGAACCCCCGCTACTTCGTCTAGATACTGTCTTAAATAAGGCTCGGCTCCGAGCGTTGTCTGGTCGATGCGGCCTTCCACGCGAAGTTTCTGCATGTCTTCCTTCGAATAGCGCCAACTGCGCGTCACGCCGAGGAACTCGTACTTAGGCTTCCGGTTCCATGAAGCAGCGTCTCCCGCAGCAATGAGATCACCGTGCCGATACCGCCGCCCGGTTCCAGGCTCCACATTGATATAAAGCTTCTCAGCAGAGTCCCAATCGCCGGGGCGACAGAGATGCTCAAAGTAGCACTTTGAGTCACCACTGTATAGCAGGAGAACGCTATGAGCGCGACCAAGACGCTTGAAACCGCGCCCGGCGTCATTGTGATCTGACTTCCGCTTCCAAAAAGTCTCGTTGATGAAGTTGCTTCTGTCTAGAATCCGATCCAGCATGCCCCTGATATAGGGTTCAGCGTCCAAATCACTTCCGCGGCGTATTCCGAGGCTTACTCGTCACGTTGCAAACGGTTGTTCATCACCGCCAGCAGCTAGCATTAGTGCGATGCTGAGCGCGTCAGAGCGTGTTCTTCGGATTGAGGAGGCAATGCCATGCCCTCGCCCAACGTTGCGCCCCCAAAAACAGCCGCGCCCGTTAGCTCTCTGCCTACTACCTCCAAGCAGCTTCGAAAATGGATTGGGCCGCTGGCCCTGGGACTCATACTGCTTCTGATCCCGCCGCCTTCCGGCCTGACCGCAACAACGTGGCATTACTTCGCGCTATTTTCTGCTGTCATTGCCGCCCTGATCACCGAACCGCTGCCAGGTGCTGCAATTGGCTTTATTGGCGTTACTGTCGCTGCGGGACTGTTGTTGGTTGGAAAGACGCCGGACGGGGCGATGAAATGGGCGCTTTCTGGATTTTCCAACGATGCGGTGTGGCTCATTTTTGCTGCGAACATGTTTGCACTGGGATATGAAGCGACTGGGCTGGGCCGACGGATCGCGTTGCTACTGGTAAAGGCGTTGGGCAGGCGGACCCTCGGCCTTGGCTATGCGATAGCGCTATCTGATCTATTTCTCTCTCCAGTAATGCCGTCGAACACGGCGCGCAGTGGAGGCACGATCTATCCCATCGTGAAGAACATTCCGCCACTCTATGGTTCGTTTCCCGACAATAACCCGCGAAAAATTGGCGGATACCTAATGTGGACCGGCTTTGCCACCACCTGCGTTACTAGTTCAATGTTTTTGACCGCGCTGGCGCCCAACCTGTTGGCTGTGGAGATTGCGCGCAAGGTGGCACACGTTGACATATCTTGGGGCGTGTGGGCATTGGGCTTTCTGCCGGTCGGAATTCTTTTGTTCGCTGCGACACCGCTGCTTGTCTATTTCCTTTATCCGCCGGAGATCAAGCGCGGCGACGAGGTTGCGCGCTGGGCTGGTGCCGAACTCATCACCATGGGACGGATCACTCGAAGCGAAGTGACCATGGGTATGCTGGCCGTGGCGGCACTGGTGGGTTGGATCTTCGGCGGCCGCTGGATAAGCCCGGTCACCGTCGCTTTGGCCGTAATCTCAGTGATGCTGCTGGCCAAGGTAGTCGCCTGGAATGACATCCTCGCCAATAGACAAGCCTGGAGTGTCCTGGTCTGGTTTGCCACATTGGTGGCCATGGCGGAAGGACTCAGCACGGTTGGTTTCCTTGCCTGGTTCGGCTCCTGGGCGGCTACTTACATGACCCACATTCCGCTTGTGCCGATGTTGGTCGCCACCGTTGCGCTCTTTTTCATCATTCACTATTTGTTTGCCAGCATCACGGCGCAGGCCACCGCGCTGCTGCCAGTTTTCTTGCTGGCTGTTCTGTCTGTGCCTGGCGTTCCTGCCAAAGCTGTGACCCTGGTTCTGGTTTACTCGCTGGGTCTGATGGGCGTACTTACTCCCTACGCCAGTGGGCCTGCGCCAATCTGGTATAGCGGCGGCTATATCCCCACCAAAGACTTTTGGCGACTGGGTGCGACCATGGGAGCGCTGTATCTGGCTGTGTTGCTGGCGGTCGGTCTGCCATTCGCAATCCACTTCCTGCGCTGACACCCATTTCATGCTGGAGCTTCGGGAGGCGAGTTTGAGCAGATCAGGTTACTATCCGCCGGATCTTCATCCTGGCCGTACATTAGGTGGGCGATGCGGGAAAGCCGCACAGAAGGCAATGCCGAATACGCCCAGTGCGCTGCTGCCTGCTCAAGGGAGCAGGTCAGCTCGTCTTCGCGCTCACCCGGTTACCTGACGACGATGGTGGCATGATGATGATGGTGATGGTGTCTATGGTGCCTTGCGGCGAATGCTGGCATTGCTGCGCTCAGCAGCAGAACACCGGTCAGTAGAACAAGCATTGTTTTTTTCACGGAATCCTCCAGGGAACGCTTCGGCGCCTTTCTATTCTAGGCAAGGCAGCCATGATGTTCGCAATTTCAGTGTCCCATCACTCAACGTGGTACGCTGAGCAATCCGATACAGTCGCGATAACAATCACTGGCGCAATCCTTGCCTCCTAAGAAAAGTCAACCAGAAGGTACCGAACCATTGCTCTCAATTATAGGCAAGTGACCAGCACGTCATAACACCTTCCTCCAGAGCTGTGCAGTGAGCAATGTTGCACAGATTAAGTGGTGTTTGAGGCTCTACTATGCTCTCTGACCAACGTTTTTAAGGAGAGCCGAATGAAATCGAAGAAGCTGTTTGCCACCGTTCTGGGGTCGCTTGTTGTTCTTGCCGTGTCCTTGCCCATGATGGCACAAAACACCACACAAGATTCACAGCACGCCACCTCTCAGACCACTACCACAACTACAACCACGCAGGGCTCCAACGCCCCCATCACAACCACACAAGACGCCGCCCCCATGTCGCAGAACTCTGCCACCCCCGCCACAACCACGCAGGGCACCGACGAGCCCGGTACCGATGCGCCCATGACCAAAAGGGAGATGAAAGACCAGCGGGAACAGCAGAAGCAGGAGGAAAAGTCTGCGAACGCAAATGCCAAAGCCCAGAAGTACGAGGCTAAGGAAGCCGAGGACGAAGCCAAGGCGCTCAAGCAACAGAACAAGTCCACGGATGCGGCAGAGAAAGCCAACTCTCCTCAGTAGTCCCGAAGGCAAGATGTCTGGAGATGGTAGGTGGGCAATCCTCCCTGTGGCCGCTTGGGGTCGGATCAGCCCATCATCACTCCTATTGTCTCCGGCACTCAACTCGGCGACCGCGTCTAAAGGCGGCCATTGCCGCTGCAGCTAAGCTCTCGCAGGGGACATCTGTGGAGCACGCGCTCCGCTATTCGATGGGATGGATTCACCATGGGCCGTTCAATAACACTGCCGCTTGTCATCCGTATTGTCGCGCTTTTCCTTGTTGTCCTCATGTGCAATGTCAATTCGCCTGCGTACTCAGTTCTAACGCATGAGGAAATTGTTGACTTGCTCTGGTCTGACGAGATCAAACCGCTCCTGCTCCAGCGATACCCGGGATTGTCAGAGGATCAGATCAGGGAGGCGCATGCCTACGCGTATGGGGGTGCCGTCATTCAGGACCTCGGCTACTATCCCTTCGGCAGCAAAGAATTCAGCAACCTTGTTCATTACGTCCGCAGTGGAGACTTTGTTCGTGAATTGCTAATTCAGAGCCGCGACGTCAATGAGTATGCATTCGCCATAGGTGCGCTGTCGCATTATGCTTCCGACATCGCGGGGCACCCAGCGGTTAATCAGGCCGTCGCGATTGAGTATCCGAAGCTGGAAGCCAGGTTCGGAAAATCCGTCAGGTATGCGCAGGACAAGTCTGCGCACCTGAAAACAGAGTTCGGGTTCGACACGCTGCAGGTCGCGCGGAATCGCTATGCTTCGCAGCAATATCACGATTTCATCGGATTCAAGGTATCGAAGTCCCTGCTGGAGAGGGTCTTTCCCGTCGTCTACGGAGTGCCGCTAACAGACGTGCTGACCCACGAAGATCTCGCGGTCGGTTCCTATCGTTATGCCGTCAGTCGGTTGATTCCGCAAATGACCCGGGTAGCGCTGCAAACTCATAAGAGAGAATTGATGCGCGAAAAGAAGAACTTTTCAAGACGGGAATTCCTTTACCGTCTTTCGCGCTCAGGTTATGAAAAGGAGTGGGGAAAGGACTATGTGAAGCCGGGTTTTGGCACGCGCATCGAATCAAGCCTTCTTCGATTCATGCCGAAAATTGGACCTTTGAAAGGGCTGGCGTTTAATACTCCGACCGCGCAAACCGAAGATCTGTATATCAAGAGCATCAATACCACCGTCGACCATTACAGGGTCCTTCTCGAAGCACTCCGCACTAACACACTCGTGCTGCCGAATTGTGACCTTGATAGCGGGAACGTAACCAAAGCAGCGGAATATTCGCTGACTGACGACACCTACGCGAAATTGCTGACTCGTCTGTCAGACCGGCAATTCAATCAAACCTCTCCGGAGCTTCGCGCGAATATTCTCGACTTTTACTCTGACCTCTCACTGCCGATCGTGACCAAGAAGGATGAGGGGCACTGGCGCGGAGTGCTGATTTCGCTGGATCAATTAAGGCTGGTCACGCCGGCTCCGGTCGATGGAGACAGCGCTGAGCCACGCGCGCCGTCCGTTCTTAAGGCGACCGATGCTCCCACGGTTCCGCGCGTGCTCGTCATCGGCTTTGTCGGAGGCTTCATCAAGCACGATAATTTGGTGCACAGCGAGGTGCAACTTGCAGCTCGCCTGCGCAAAGCTTACCCCTTGGGTGTGGACGTGGAAACGTTTGAGAGTTACCACAGGGAGAAGGCGTGGGACAAGGTGCAGAGCTTCCTGGACACGAACCATGATCGAGCTCTGACGCCCACGGAGAAGAGAGATGCCCGCATTGTCATCTACGGGCATAGCTGGGGCGGTTCGGAGGCCATCACTCTGGCACGCAAACTGCAAAAGAACGGCATTCCTGTGCTACTCACCATTCAGGTGGATAGTGTTTCTAAGTTTTACGAAAATGACGCAGCCATCCCCGACAATGTGGCTCAGGCCGCCAATTTTTACCAAACGAATGGGTATCTGCATGGCCAGTCGAAGATTCGTGCCGCCGATCCAACACGTACCTACATTATTGGTAATATCCGATTCGACTACCAACAGAGCGCGTACAACTGCAGCGCGTATCCATGGTACGACCGCGTCTTCTCGAAGGCACACACCCAAATTGAATGCGACCCAAGCGTATGGAAACAAGTGGAATCACTGATCCGTACTGAACTGCCTCCCCAATAGATCCGCCGGCCATTGGGGCGCCGCCTTCCACCGGCTCGTGACGCAATCCGTCTAACGCTGAAAACAAGCCATGGCGCGTTCCAGAATAGGTCAATGTAGCTCAGACTTAGGGGACGCCCGAAGGTTATACATGAAAATAGTCTCGAGGCCGCCGCGCACCAAATGGGAACGCTGACAGAGATCACACAAATGAAAATACGAGTTAGAACGTACTTTGTTAAGATCAGCGCTCTGTTTCTGCTTTCGTCGCTGCTCGCGCTTGAATGCAGTTCACAGATAGCTCCCAAAACCACTCCGGCAAATGGTACCCCGGCAGCAATCGCCGGGCGACTGCAGGCGATCGCTACCAATGGAAAGCTCACTGATCTGCGATGGCCAAACTTCACTGATTATCGTCAGAGTACTCAAGAGCTGTATAAGGCAGTGAACTATGCACCGGTGTGGGTACGCGATGGGCAAGCATCTCCCCAAGCACTGGCAGTCATTGCTGAGTTAGTCAGTAGCCAGAGGAGAGGGCTAATTCCAGAAGACTACGACGCATCACGCTGGCCGCAGCGTCTGAGTGCACTGAAGATCTCAGCTGGAAACCCGGATACGCTGGCTCGTTTCGATGCGGCGCTTACCGTGTGCGCCATGCGGTATATCTCCGACCTGCACGGCGGACGTGTTAACCCGAGGCACCCAAAGTTCAGCGTCACGATTGCGCAACAGAAGTACGATTTGGCAGAGTTTCTTGTCCAAAAGATACTGACAGAAAACAATGTCCCGGAAATAGTCAGCACAGTCGAGCCCCAGTATACTGGCTATAAACGCACCGAGGCTGCCCTACAAAGCTATCTTGCCCTTGCATCCCAAGACCACGACGCGCCTTTGCCTGATGTGAAGAATGACCTGGGAATCGGCGAGGCCTATGCAGGGATTGCGCAGCTAACTCAACGCCTGCGATTGCGCGGCGATCTGCCGCAAGGTGCGGTCGTTGATGCCAGCGTCTTCGACGGGCAATTGGTGGAGGCGGTCAAGCACTTCCAATCCCGACATGGATTGGAAGCGGACGGCATATTGGGCAAAGAAACACTGCGCCACCTGAACACTCCATTGAGCGATCGCGTGCTCCAGCTAGAAGATGCTTTGGAGCGTTGGCGGTGGCTACCGTCAGGCTATCCGCAATTACCAATCGTAGTGAATATTCCAGAATTCCTCTTGCGGACATTTGTGAACGATCACAAAATCGGCATGCGCATGGAAGTCGTGGTGGGCAAGGAACTGGCTCAGACTCCCGTCTTCGCAAAAGAGATGCAGTACATCGTCTTCCGTCCATACTGGAATGTTCCTCGGGACATTACCATCGCGGAAATCGTTCCTGACATACGGAAGAATAGTAAGTATCTGGCGGATGAGAATCTCGAGATCACCGATCAGGCCGGCCGAGTGGTGACCACGAGAGCGGTGAGCGTTAAGATCCTGGCGCAATTGCGCTCAGGCAAGCTCTTGGTACGCCAGAGGCCAGGACCTGACAATTCGCTCGGGCTGGTGAAGTTCATCTTCCCCAACGATCAGGATGTGTACCTGCACAGCACGCCCGCGCCGGAACTGTTTTCTCAGGCGCGCCGCGATTTCAGCCATGGATGCATTCGGGTGGAAAAGCCGGTGGAACTTGCGGCGTGGCTGCTGCAAGATCAGCCGAAATGGACGCAGGAGGCCATCAGTGCAGCTATGAACTCAGGTCCAAATAATCAGCAGGTGAAACTTACCAGTCCGGTGCCAGTGGTGATTGTGTATGTGACCGCCGTGGTTGAGGAAAATGGCGAAGTCTATTTCTTCGACGACATCTATGGACACGATCGTTTACTGAATGCAAGGCTTGCAAAGGGACCGCCGTATGACTAATCCCGGTTGGACACTACCAACTGCGCACTCGGCCTACATCCACATGGACAAAATCGGATTTCTCGTAATAGCCCACACCCCCGCGCTGCAGGGACAAGGCCGCATCGCGAACCTCGGCTGTAGGTACTCCCGGAATACGAATATCAATAGCTTTGGCTTCGATATGTTGGCTGTTCAGCGCAACGCCGGGTCCGCGTTTGCGGAGATAGCTGTTGCTCGCCGGAGTGCGATAACCGCATACAATGTCGATTTCGCTGTCGGGGCGTCCTAGCTTAACCAGCAGATCATGCAGGAGATCGAATTCCCTGATGTCATAGTTCTTCACATCCCCGGTGCGGTGATCACGGAGAAAATGGTTCAGCTCCGCTATTGGGCCGTCGAGGTACAGATCACCTATCCGGTAGACAAGATTCAAATGCTCGCCGGTATGCAAGTGATAAAGATGCAGCCGATAGGAAACCGGAGCTGCTGACAGGCTTGCACCGGCCGCTCGAACCGTAGGAGCTGCCGACAGCGCCAAGAATGCAATCAGACCAGCAATCAACGAACTCTTGAACCGCATTTTTTCACCAAAGTATCCCGTACATCTTGCTTAACTATATGCCTTGCTGCACAGCGGTGCGCCAGAAGCGGTGGCAAACCGTGCGATTGGAAAACGAAGCGTCGAGAGTCGGCCTGAATCTGCTGTCCTGGGCCGCCTCGCCGCAAAAGGCTCGCCGCGAGGCAGCTTCTCAGTGAGTGCGGGACATGCGGAACTGTGAGCTTGATTGACCATTCTTCTTCAGTCGCAGATGGCACTCTAGTGGAGACAGATCATTGTGACTACACCCCAAAGCATGCACAGGGGCATCAGAACAGGAGACGCGTAGTCACCAAAGCCTGCAAGGGATAATTATGCCGAGTTCACTGGGGCTCATGTTCTAAAGCTCCGTTGGTCGTGAATCGGCACTTCATGCACAGTAACGGAGGAATTATATGTCGCAAACCATGGTAGAAAAAGCTGGTGAGCACTTCACTCGGTCCGTCCGCGAGGCTTCCCGCGTATCCGCGGCGATGGCAGACGCGGTCGCGGACGGCGTGGAAGTAGCCAAGCGCGCCGCCAAGCAGGGCGGCGACGCTGCTGAGGACTTTGTGAATGATTCAACTCGGCGCATCCAGCGAAATCCACTGGTCACAGTCGCAGCAACCTTGGTTACAGGTCTTGTGGTGGGGATGCTGGCGGGATTGTCAATGCGGCGAAAGTAAAGCGCAAAACCATCGGCAGGGAACAGAAAGAATGAAAGCACACCTTTAAGGCGGTTCGGACACGCACCGCAGTGTGTCCGAACTTTTGTATTCGCTCCCGTATCGCAGTGACGGTCGCCGTGGTCTCTCCACGCCTCACCGCGCCCAAGCATATGTTTGCAGGCCTGCCCCAGTTTCGATTAGGACAGATTCGACGGTGAGCGTCGAGTAATCGAGCAGGTTCGATCCACCGATCAACTTTATGTCTACTGCAATCACGTCGCCAAGTTGACGCAGCGGCGCAATCGGGTATTCCCATGCTTGCGGTTTAAACGCCAATCAAAAGTGCGGATTGCCGAAGTGAGCGCATACCTAAGTTACGTGGGGACGCGCCCGGTGGAAACCGAAACGAGCAATCTTGACCAGACTGCCTGATCCAGAGTAGCTAGGATCGCATCTGCAACGAGGAACTTCGGTCACTGGCCGAGAAGAAGAGGCGCGAATGAGGGCGACGCAGAACTTGTCGCTTCGAAGCAAGCACGCTCTTCAGAAACTCGACGCTTGCGTGATTGCTGCGCGTGTGGCGCAGCCTCGACCAATCATTGAGCATCATGCTGGTGTTGCCTCGCTTACTCGCTTAAACCTCCCAGCTCCCGCTTCCAAGACGCACTCGTCGGCAACATTGGGAAACGAGAACTCCGGGCCGGAGGGGAATTCAGAGCTCCATTCGTTTGCCGTATCACCTCTATAAAAAACTATGTCTTGTAAAGTAGAATGACTTGGTTGCATTCTTAATAGCAAGCGGCGATCTGGAGAGCCTCCGAAGGTTCCGCTGCCGGAGTTTTCCAATGGATACGGATGCGGCAAGTTTCGCAAAGACGGCGCCGGTTGCAGGAAGTGTTTCTGCGACGGTCTACGACCATCCTCTGCTGCAAGCGCAGCCAGCGGGAAAGCCAGCCTGCAAGTGCGGCACCTTGCGCCCGCCGAGAAAATTCCATGCCGTAGTTGGATTATGGCTTGCGCTGTTCGTTGCCATGCACTTTTCAATCGGCTTGACTGGCTTGAAACCGCGCAACTACGAGGGCACAGTTAGCTTGCTGCACCGCTCGCTTGCCTACCTGCCTGGCGCGGTGCTGTTGCTGGTTTTTGTCCCCATGCTGCTGCAGGCCGGGAGCGGCTTGTACCTAATCGCAAAGGCGGGCCTTCAGTACGACGTCAAGCGCTGCGACCGCGGTGGAAAGCCCCGCTACTTCCTGCAGCGGTGGACCGGGCTGGCGATGTCGGCCTTTCTGCTGCTGCATGTTGGCAGCATGCGTGCGTGGTGGCCGTCGCTGCTTAGCCGATGGAGCACCCCGCAGCCTCTAGGCTCTGCCTCGACGGGCGGACAGGATCTATCGGTGATTGTGAGCACGGCGGCCGGGTTTCACCCATGGAACTCCCTCGTATTGAATCCCATCAACATCGCGTTCCTGTTAGCGGGAATTCTGGGGACGGTGTTTCATATCGCGAATGGCGCGTGGTCGGGCGGAGTTCTCTGGAAGATTGTTCAGAGCGATCGCGGCAAATTCTGGCTGGGATACGTAAGCCTCATTGCTGGGCTCATTTTGGCGGAGATGGGGATCGTAGCCTGGTATGCCTTCAGCTTGAGTCATAACGTACATGCAGTTCTGGCACTAGCCACCCGCTGAAATCGCGGCGGGTCACCACATTTGGAGGGGTAAATGCGTAAGAGTAAGTGGGTTCTACTGCTTGTGGTTCTCTGTTTTTCATCAACTTTGACATTTGCGCAGAATGGATTTGTTGCCGATTGGCTCAGCATGGTATCCGCGACGCAAGCCGAACAGCCTCACTGGGCTACTCCAGTGGCGACGGTCACTCCCCGTTTGGAACAAGAGTTTCGTTTCGATGCAACACGGAATGCGCAAGCAACCGCGCCAGGCGGCGGTGGCGATCCGCTTTGGAACGTGGATAACGGCAAGGGATTGGAAATTATCCCGCAGCGCCGGATTGAATTGCTGTTCAATGTTCCCCCCTACATAGTCCATAACAATCCGAAGCTTCATGACGGGCTGGGCGATGTCAGCTTTTTGGGCAAGGTACGCCTTTTTTCAGCCAATGAAGAGAATGGCAACTACATCCTGACGTTCTTTCTGGGCGGGAGCATACCGACCGGAGTTTACAAAAACGGAAGTCCGGCGGCAGCAGTTACGCCGTACCTAGCCGGTGGCAAGGGGTGGGGCAGGTTCGATATAGAAAGCACTCTCGGCGGCGGCTTGCCTGTCACCAATGAAAGCACTGTCGGGCACGCAATAGCATGGAACGTCACCGGGCAATACCATGTCGCGCATTATTTCTGGCCTGAAGTTGAAATGAACTCCACCTTCTTCGAGGGCGGCACAAACAACGGCAAGAAACAGGTATTCCTGACGCCGGGACTCGTCATTGGCAGAATCAAAATTCATAATCGCGTGGGCCTCACCTTCGGCGCAGGCGATCAAATTGCGGCTACTCACTACCACCAGTATAAGAACGGCTTGATTTTGACCGCACGCGTGCCGTTCTAGCCTGCGTTGTTTGTGAACGGTGATCCATAGGAGTCGTTTTGTTCTGCTTCTAGGTCCAGCAGAACGGAACCCGCTCCTATTGCTTGCCAAGCACGACCGAAAGGGGCACCGGTAATTCGTAAATTCTCGGGTTGCGTTCAGGAGAACTGAATTGGAAATCTCATTCACCAACGTGGGGCGGCGGGAGTTTTTGATCCGAGGAATTTCTGTGGCTCTAGCCGTTGCGGCCGGAGACTCTTGGTTGCGTGCAGAACAATCGGCGATTCTGGATGTTGCCTACGCCGGTTCCATGGGGTCCATGATGGAGGAGCCTATCAAGACTGCAGTTGCGGCAACGCTCCATCTGGAGATGCACGGTCGCGCTCAAGGATCGAGCGCGTTAGCGCAGTTGATCGTGGGAGGAAGTATTCGGCCGGATGTATTCATCCCCGTCACGCCGGGACCAGCGCTTACGGTTCTGCGGGCAAGTAAAGCCGAATCCGCCCAGCCGGTCGCTCACACGGAGATGGTGATTGCGTACAGTCCCAAGAGCCGTTTCGCGCCGAAGTTCGAAGCAGCATCCAAGGGCAAAGCGGACTGGTGGAAGATCCTGCAGGAACCAGGTCTGCGCTTTGGACGCACCGATCCGGTTATTGATCCACAGGGACGCAACATCATCTTCACCATGATGCTGGCCGCCAAGATGTATCATCAGCCGGATTTAGTGGAGAAGGTGCTCGGCCCAGCTATCAACGAGAAACAGATCTTTCAAGAGCAAACCGTACAGGCACGGTTGCAGAGCGGCGAACTGGACGCGGCTTCGGCCTATAAGATCCAGCCCGGGCCGTTTAACCTGCCTTACATTACTTTGCCCAAGGAGATTAACCTGAGCGGCCAAAACGTTCATGCCGAACATCCGGAGATCACGTTGTCCGTCGGCGGCAAGACGTATAATCCCGAACCGCTCATCTATTACGCTGTCGTACTCAAGGATGCCCCCAACCCCAGGGGTGCTGCCGCTTTCGCACAGTGGCTTAAGGGCGACGAGGGGCAGGCAATTTTCCGCCGGTTCTACTACGACCCGCCGGGGGATGCCTCCGCGCTACACGCATGAGGATTGATCATCGATGGATCGCCAGGGTGGGTGCCACGCTGTTCGCGCTCGCTCTTCTGTATCCGTTCACTGCATTGTTCGCGCGCATCGGTGCGTGGCAATGGGGTGAAGAAGTCCGTGGACCGGCGGTGTCTTCCATCCGCGTGTCTCTGTTGCTCACCAGTTGCGCCATGATCATCATTGTGGCCGTCGGCACGCCCGTCGCTGCCTACATTGCGCATTGCCGAATGCGCGAACGGCTGCTGTGGCAAGCCGTGTTACTAATTCCCATCCTGTTGCCACCACTGGCGCTGGGAATACTTCTGAGCTTGGCATTTGGTCCATTTGGAGCCGTAGGCGGGTGGCTGGAACGGTTTGGTATAGAGATGACGAACAGCGCCACCGCGTTTGTCTCGACGCAGGTTTATGTCGGCATGGGTTATTACGTACTCGGGGCTGTAGCCGCCTTTGATGCGGTTCCACAGATGCTGCAGAAGCAGGCCGCCTTGCTCGGCCTTACTCCATGGAAGGTCTTTCTGCGCGTGACATTACCGCTCTCGCGGCTAGGGTTGGCCGTTGCCCTAAGCATCGCGTGGGTTCGGGCAATCGGGGAATTTGGTGCAGTCGTGGTCACGGCCTATTATCCTTCCGGAATGCCGGTGCAATTGTGGGTAAACCTGCAGAGCTTTGGATTGCCCGCGGTGATGCCGCTGCTCGTAATCTTTTTAGCGGCTGCTCTGCCGCTTCCGTGGTTGGTTCACGTACTGGCACAGCGACGACGCCATGCTTAAAGCCCACATTGTCAAGAAACGTCGCGAGATGAACGTTGATGTTTCACTGGAGTTGAAACGGGGCGACGCGCTGGGGCTGTTCGGCGCCTCGGGTGCGGGCAAGAGTACTGTGCTGGCGTGTATCGCTGGAATCGATGAACCGGACGACGGTTTCGTGAAGCTGGACGGTCTGCAACTGTTTCCGCCGTCACTGCCCTTGCATCGGCGCCCGCTCGGTTATTTGACCCAGGAGCCCGGCCTCTTCCCTCATTTGACAGTAGCCGGGAACGTGAGGTTTGGCATTTCCAAAGAAGTTGCAGCAGATGGTGAACGGAACGAGTGGATCGAAACCTTGCGCGACCGTCTACACCTGGGCCCGCTGTGGTCAGCACCAGCGTCATTGATCTCTGGAGGACAGGCTCGTCGTGTGAGTTTGGCGCGTATGCTGGCGCGCAAGCCGCCGCTGGTCTTGTTGGACGAGCCTTTTGCAGGCTTGGACCGCCGATTGGTCCGCGAACTGATTGATGATCTTATCTACTGGAGCCAGACCATGGGGTTCAGCATGATTGCTGTCGACCACCAAGCCGAGGTTCTCAACCGTTTATGTCCTCAGCAGGCTATCGTGCTTGAGCGCGGAAAGATTGTGCAACAGGGCTCATGGGATGAGCTTTACAGCGCCCCGGCGACTCCTCTGCTGCGCTCACTGCTTGCGCCTATTTAGGCGCCCCAGGCGAGCCCAGAGTCGTTGCCATCGACCAGAATCATGCGCCTCAGGCGAGGCGGTCGCCAGCCGTGCGCATGTCATAACCGATGCAGGCTTCCACCTCGCGGCGGAACGAGGCGCGGCCCAATGTTTCGATCAGGGTCTGAATCGGTGCGAGGTCGAGATGTGTGCGGCGGACGACCAGCCGGTATGGTTTTTGCGCCAGGGGAATGAAGTCCAGACCCAGTGCAGTCGCGCCGGCCTGTGCGCTGATACAGCAGTCCACTTCTCCGCTCTGCACCAGTCGCGCCGCCGGAAGTTGTCCCATTACCACTCGCTCGAACCCCTTCACTTGGCTGGTGGCGATGCCTCGCTCATGTAACAACTCGTCCAGTAGAATCCGGCAACCTGCACCCTGCTCGCGATTTGCAATCCGCACGTCTTTGCGTGTGAGATCAACGATACCGGAAATTTTCTTGGGATTGCCCTTCGCAACCACAAGCCCTTCCTGCCAGATCGCGTAAGAAACCACGGCAACAGAATTCCTGGGGAACATCTTTGTGATTGGCGATAGGGCACTCTTGCCGCTGGCCTTTTCCGAGAGGTGTGTACCTGCGACATGCACAAGTCCCTCACGCAGTAATTCCAGTGATCGAGAGCTATTCTCGTAGGCAATCACGAGATCACAACCCTGCCGCTGTAATGCGTTCGCCAGGATGGAAGCGCTCGGATCGCAACCTGAGATCAGAATACGTCCAGGATTATTCCAGCCAGTACCCACGATCCGAACCTTCGCGTTCTGACGTTTTCCCCCATGGATTGGCGCGACTAGAACCGCATCGGTTGGAGGCAATCCCCAGGCCACGGCCTCGGGCATTACCGCTACGATATGGTCGTTCACGCTGCAGAGCCGCAGTGGCTGACCAGACGGCATCGACTCTGGATCGCCAAGCACAATTGCATCGACCGTCTCAGCCTTCGCCTGCTCCTCTGGTTCCAGTTGAAATATCTCCTCGACCGTAGTGTCAAGGATGCGTGCCAGTTTGAGGCTGACCGCGGTATTGGGGACGTAGGTACCAGCCTCAATGGCGTACACCATCGCACGGCTGATACCAATCGCGGCAGCCAACTGCGCAGCTCCGAAGCCTCTTTTTGCCCTCAACTGCGCGAGACTATTCTGCACGTCCATTTTCATGTAAAGCCCCCATCGGGGAATTTATGTATTCTATACGCGACTGATGAAGCTGATACGAGGATAGATGGACAACGACGACGATCCGCAATCCAGCGCTGCAGTGATCACGATGGTTCCGATCGGCGTGATCTACACCCCCTTCCAACAATCGGAAGGTACACCGATTCAAAGCGCAGTAGCCAACGGCGCCAAAGGCATCGTCGAACTATTTCCGGAGTTTACCTCCGGGCTGCGAGATGTGGCGGACTTCGAGCGTCTCTGGCTGCTTTACCTGCTGCATCGCGCCGCGCCACACCAGTTGACCACTCTACCCTATCTGGATATCCAGGATCACGGCATCTTCGCCACGCGCTCGCCGGCCCGGCCGAATCACATTGGACTTTCAGCGGTCCGCCTTCTTGGCGTGGAAGAGAACCGGCTGCACGTTTCGGATGTGGACATGTTGGATGGCACGCCTCTCCTCGACATCAAGCCCTACGTTCCGGACTTCGATTGTTTCGATGTAGAGCGCATAGGATGGTATACCGGCAAATCGGCCAAGGATGTTGTAGCTGATGATCGCTTTGAAGCGCGAAAGACCGGCGAGGGCGATCGCCGAGTGTGACCAGCGTCTCTTTTTCCATACGGCACGCAGGAGGACAAATGCAGCGAATGATGAAGTGCATGGTAGTCATAACGGTAATGCTGTCGAGCGCTGTGTCGATGGCACAACTCACATTGGAAGTCGAAGGCGGTGCGCAGAAGACGATCTCGCAGTCCGAGTTTCAAAAGATGCCACATCAGACGTTGACAGTGAAAAATCCACATACAAAGAAACAAGAGAAGTACGAAGGGGTGCCGCTACGTGCACTGCTGGATCAGGTGGGAGTCCCTTCCGGTGAGAGACTACGCGGCCCGGAAATGCGCACCTACATCGCCATCAGCGCAAAGGACGGATACGAAGTCGTCCTGGCGCTCGCAGAGATCGATCCGATGTTTCAGCAGAATCAGGTTCTGGTGGCCGACACGCTGGATGGCAGGCCGCTGGATGACAAACACGGCCCGTTGCAACTGGTCGTACCGGCGGATCGACGGCCCGCGCGATGGGTGCGGATGATGACCAAGATCAGTGTGAACCGGGCTCCCTGAACGTATGCTTGTTGTTTGCCACGCGGTAGTTTACGCAGTTGGCCGTGGTCAGGGGAAATGCCTTCACTGCCTCACCTGCGGCCTCCGTCCAAGCGGCTGCGATTAGCGAATACGGTTCACTGTCCGGATCGGTCGATGAACGCGGAGCGCTCAGCCTGAGGGGCCCGACAGTTGGAAGCTGCGATGGCGCTTTCGTCGGGTTCCGGTCGCAGTAGGGACGACCATCACTGATCGCCCCCTGCGCAGATCCGTGCAGGCGCGTTTACGCACACGGCTCTTCCGAAGGATGAGTGGCGTAGAAGCGAGCCTCGGGATAGGGATGCAGGATGCGGGGCGTTGGTATCCATCTGTCGAAGACTGGCGTATATTTTGCCCACTTCTTTCTCGCGGTTTGACTGCGACGAACCAGAACGTTCCGCCATAGTCGATGAAGGCGATGCTTGAAGGTGGTCAACTGGTCGATGTTGCCGGGAACTGCGTGGTATTGGTAATAACCCCATACGACCTTCCGAAGCCATGCACCGACTTCGACCACGCGATCATGCATTCGGCGTTGAAGCTCAACCTTTATGGCTTTGAGTTTCGCAACCATTCGCTTCTTCGCAGTGATCCGCCAGACAGTGAAGGTCTCGGTCTTGTGGCGCCGCCCACAGTAATGAGTGAAGCCCAAGAACGTGAAGGTTTCAGGTTTTCCCTCGCCTCGTTGTTTCCGGTCGCGAGCGGCGAACCGCCCGAACTCGATCAGTCGCGTCTTGTCCGGATGTAATTCCAAGCCGAACTTTGCCAGCCGTTCCTTGAACTCTCCAAGGAAGCGTTCGGCATCCGTTCGGTGCTGAAAACCCAGCACCAGATCATCAGCATATCGGGTGATAATGACATCCCCCTTTGCCACTTTCCTGCGCCAGACATCAGCCCACAGATCGAAGAGGTAATGCAGGTACACGTTCGCGATCAGTGGTGAAGCCACTGCTCCCTGCGGCGTACCTTGATTCGTCTCCGACCACTGGCCGTCTTCCGATACTCCCGCCTTCAACCATTTCCGGATCAGGCGAAGTATCCTCCGATCGGCCACCCGATGCTCGATGAACTTTAAGGCCCATTCGTGACTTAGGTTGTCGAAAAAGCCTAGAACGTCCGCATCGAGTATCCAGTTGACCTTCTTCCGTTGGATGCCCACCGTCAGCGCGTCCAGCGCCTGATGTGGGCTGCGGCCCGGACGGAACCCGTAAGAGAAGCCCTTGAAGTCAACCTCGTATATCTGGTTGAGGATCGTCACCGCGGCCTGTTGCACGATTTTGTCTTCCACAGCCGCGATGCCCAGCGGGCGTTGCCGCCCGTCGGCCTTCGGTATATAGACTCGCCTTGAAGGTTGCGCCCGGTACGTTCCACGGTGAACCCGGCTATGGAGATCGATCAACCGATCTTCCAGCCCGGTTTCATACTCCTGCCACGTCACGCCGTCTACGCCCGGCGAAGCCTTACGCTGCAGCGCGTAGAAGCTGTCGCGGAGTAAATCAACATTCAGATGGTGGAGCAAAGAAGTGAACCGCTCCTGCTTTCTTTCCTTTGCTGCTTTTCGCACACCGTCCAGTCCCTGGGACACGCGTTTCCCGCTCTGTGTCGGGGGCATGTGCGACTGATCGATGTTCTCCTTCGGCTGTGCCCTTCCCTCCCCAACCTCCGCAGAAGGTTGCCCCTCCTTGTTCGGCCGGTTCACAGGTAGTACGGCACAGTCCGACTTCTCCAGCACGTGCATGTCCGCATTGTGGTTTATGGCCTTCGCGGACCGGCCTTCGTCTGATGATGAAGGCGCGCTGGAGATCTCCCGGTTCTCGTGCATGTTGTTTTGTCAGCGTGCCCGGGTTCTTCGACTACGCAGGACCGAACAGCCACTCGCGTGTAACGCGGCTGCCGTATTGCCTTCCCACTACACACCATGCAGTCGGCATCCTGATCAACCCGTTTTACGAAGCTCAATAGCCGGGCCCACTGGTCCCTCTGTCTACGCTTCAACCGACACCTCACGATGCCGACTGCAAGACTCGAGGCCAGGATGGAGTCGCTGTCTCCTTTCCTGTAGGGGACTTGCACCCCCTACAACATGCCGGTTTATCCCGGCGCTCGGTGGATGACGGGCAAGCTGGACAGAGCTTTTGGGCGGATCATGGCAGGGTGGCACGGAGGCCACTCGCCATGAAGCAGTATCCGCGCTCCAAGGTCAACCGCAAGAAGCCCAAGACCGTGTTGCGTCTGCCTGATCTCGAATTCGCCAAAGCAGCTGTCATAAACAGTCTCACCAGTTCCGATGCACAGCGCGGATATCGTCATGTGATTGACGAGTTCGTGGACTGGTACTGTTCCGAACCCAGGCTCGCGTTCAATCGGGTCGTCGTTCTCAGATACCGGAGCTACCTTGAGACCCGGCAACTGGCATCAGGCACGATTAACCTGAGGCTGGGAGCAGTGCGCCGACTGGCGTATGAAGCGGCCGACAGCGGTCTTCTCAGCTCAGATCTTGCAGCCGGCATTCGCCGAGTCAAGGGCGTCAAGAAGTTGGGCGTACGCCTTGGAAACCGGTTAACGGCGGAACAAGGCACGGCACTTTGGCAGGCCCCGGACAGCAGTCGGATGAAAGGAAAACGGGATCGTGCCCTTCTGGCGTTGCTCTTGGCATGCGACTGAGGCGACACGAGGTCGTCACCTTGAGACTCGAACATCTCGAGCAGCGGGAGGATCACTGGGCCATCGTGGACCTGTTGGGCAAGGGCGGGCACATCCGAACGGTTCCGATTCCCGACTGGGTGATTGCGGAACTGAACCAGTGGCTCAGCGCTGCCGGGATCGAGCGGGGAAGGATCTTACGCAAGGTCACTAAAATGGGTCGCATATGGGGCGACAGCATGACCGAGAAGGCGGTCTGGCACATCGTGAAGGAAGGTGCAGCAAAGATCGGAGTGCCCAAACTCGCGCCGCATGACCTTCGCCGCACGTGCGCGAAGTTGTGCCAGGCTTCTGGGGGCGAGTTGGAACAGATACAGTTCCTGCTCGGACACGTTTCGGTGCAGACCACTGAGCAATATCTTGGGTGCAAGCAGCGGATTCGGTCGGCGGTGAATGATCGAATCGGAATCGAGCCGAAGCTCTGACGCTGTGCCAATAGCATAACTGGAGTGCCGACTTTTCAGGCGTCGGGGATGGCTTGCCGCCATCCGTCCGGAATGATTGCGAATCACCTCGGTGGCGGCATTTCACCGGCTTATCGGAGGGGGGGTCCACCATTCGGCCATGGATTTAGCGGATGCTTCCCGACCATCGCTTGACATTGGGCGCGCAGAGCAACTGGCGCTGTCTGTCCTGGGCCCTCCACCTTCAAGATATCGCAAAAGGAAACTTCCATCCGTTATTATGCAACAACGGATGCTCTGGAAAACGTACCAACGAATACGAGCCCGGCACTCCCACAAAGCAACCATTTGGGAAGGAGAACACAAGACCACCTTGAATGAGAAAGTTACGTTTCCAGCCAATCTGCGCTTCGAGTTTGTTCCGATTCGCCCCGGCGAGTTCGAGATGGGCCGCTCGCCAGGCGATGGCTGTTACGAGGGTGAAGAGCCGCAACATCACGTCCGTATCACACAGGGTTTTGAGATGGGCAAATACCTGGTCACGCAGGCGATGTGGGAAGTGGTGATGAGCACTAACCCCAGCCACTTCGAAGGAGCGGACCGGCCTGTGGAAATGGTCAGTTGGAATGATACAGAGGAGTTTTTGCAACGGATGAATGCCAAGAGCGATGGGTATCGCTATCGCCTGCCGACGGAGGCGGAATGGGAATACGCAGCTAGGGCGGGCAGTACATCGGCCCGCTACGGCGAATTGAATGCTGTGGCTTGGTATGACGACAACTCCGGCAAAGAGACGCATCCGGTGGGGCACAAGCAGCCGAACGCCTGGGGACTGTATGACATGCTGGGCAATCTCTGGGAGTGGGTGCAGGACTGGTTCGATGAGAATTACTACGAACACTCACCGGAAACCGACCCGCCGGGGCCTTCATTAAGGGAGGCTCGTGTCGTGCGCGGCGGTTCTTGGGGCAGCAATGCCAGCAGCATCCGTACTTCCGTTCGCCTTAACGTCGCCTCGGGTCTTCGTGACCGCAACATCGGGTTTCGTTGTGTCCGAGAATCCAGAGCATAGAGGCTCTGATCCAGCGCGATGCCCATGGGCTCGCTGGCATACAGCCCGTGGGCAGTGGTAATGAGCGCTCAACGAATCTGCTCTTGCCTTTGAATGTTGAATTGAATCGTTGAGATGCGAGTGCTACAGTGTGTCTGATTCTCGCCATATTTTCACTGCATTCGGCAAGTTCGCCGATCCCAAATCTATAGAAATTTACGCAGGATCTGGTTTGCACAGATCAGGAGCACGGCGACTAGCGATGAGAGGATTCTCAAGCATTCTGCGGTGGAGCATTGTGGCGTGCATTCTGGCTGTTTTTGCATGGGGTGACATTCTTCCTTATCCGGGCGAAAAGCGATCACGACCGGAACCGCAACTTCCGGCGATCAGCATGCAGCGAGCCACGGTCGAGGTCGTACTAAAACGGCATGCTTCCAAGTTGACGGCTGTGGTCGAGGCTGAATTCAAGATGGCTTGTTCCGGTGCACACCAGCCTCCCGTGGACTTTGACATGGCAATGCCGGTAGTCGAAGGCAGTCAAAAGACGAGCTACCGCCTTCTCTATCTAAAGATTGATGGCAAGTCTGTTGCGGCTAATCAGATGCGCAAGAGTATTTGGCCCTCCTCCGCCGGATGGCAAGCTTTCTATCAAGGATTTGTCTGGCCGGATACGATAAATCCCGGCGCCGAGCAGACCGTGACGATCGCATATGAATTGACGCAGGAGGCGAATCCGCAGGGCGAATGGCAATTCACCTACATTTTGAAATCCGGAGCGGCGTGGGCTGGGCCGATCGGTCATGAAGCCGTGCGTATTAAGCCGGAGAAAGGCTTGCAGGTGCAGCCGACCTCCTCTAGCTTGCACACGAAGCGCCAACCGGATGGGTCTGTCCTGTGGGAGATCGACAACCAGAAACCTGCCGCCGACGCGACGGTAGAGATCACGCCCCTTTCGTAAAGATGGAATCGACGCAGAACAAACGTTCAACATGGTGGCCCCTGAACGCCGGGCCGTGGCAGCGCAAGGGGATGCTGATTCCACTCCAACTTGGACTCATGCACGCGCTGGTGGATGCGGCGCCGGCTGCTCTTCTTTATGGCGAACTCGCTCGCGGGCAATTGCATTGGGAGCAGATTTGCCGCTTGATTCTGCTCTACAACTGCCTTGCCTTTGGATTGCAGCTTCCGTTGGGATGGCTGGCAGATTCTCTCCGCTCCTACAACTCGGCGGCAGGCGCAGGCCTGCTGGCCACGACGATCGCGCTCAGCTTAAGTGGCTGGCCGCAAGTTGCCGTTGTGATGGTGGCCGTGGGAAATGCATTGTTTCATGTCGGCGCCGGAGCTCTCGTGTTGCAACGTTGCAATGGCCGGGCAACGGGACTCGGTATTTTCGTTGCCCCTGGGACGGCAGGCGTGTTGCTGGGAGTCTGGCTGGGCGGCGCAGGGTTTCCGGCGCATCTTGCGATGATGCTGGCCCTGATGGCTTCCGCTCTCCTGCTCTTCGTGCGGCGAATTCCTTCGCTGCCACCACTGGAGACGCTGAATTTCGGCAGCTCGCGAAGCGCGGTGTTGGCCGGCGTCGGCATGCTTGCCGTCGTGGTCGTGGTGCGTTCGCTGGTGGGTGGCGCAGTCGCAGGCGGTTGGCGGGGGCTGTGGATTATGAGCCTGTTCTTGGCATTGGCGGCGTTGGCAGGCAAGGTGTTGGGAGGCTTTATCGCAGACCATCTGGGTTGGCGTGTGTGTACTGTTGGCGCACTCTTGGTGCTGGCGCCGATCACCCATGCTGCCTCAACCAGTGCGCCTGCGGCCACGGCGGCCATCTTCCTCGTCCAGATGACGATGGCAGTTACCCTGGCAGCAGCGTTTGGTTGCTTTCCGGCACGGCCGGCGACGGTCTTTGGATTCATTTCTGGGATGCTGTTGTTGGGCGCAATTCCGGGCTTGACGGGCTTCACATCGAGCCACAACCTTATGCGGATGCCTGCAGCCTTGGTCAGCTTGACTGCTCTAGCCCTTCTGGTTGGCCTGAGTCTGTGTGGACGCCACAGCGACTGCAAAGCAACTCAATATGGATTGTTGGAGTGATTATCCGTTGCGGATTCAGTCCGTGCGCAACACCATCTGCAGTGGAAGCCGACCCCAGTCTGACTATTGCTTTTTGTTGAACTTGCATTTGTCGTAATGCTGCGCGTAGTCGTTGGTCTTCCACTCGAAAGCCAGGTCGATTTCGTTGGCGCTGACGACAGTTCCGGTGAGCCTTGCGTCCCAATCGTCGAAGGTAAATTGGAGTTGGTCGCCAACGAACGCCCAGTGGGTACTGCCGAAATCCCAGGCGCGTTGGATGCGCGCGCTAGTCGCGTCGCGGAATTCTATCTCGTGGATCTCACAGTCGGTTGTAGAGCGGCTCCATGTGCTGCCAGGCAGAGTTGCGACGACGGTTTGCGCGCCGCCGGGCGGCAACGCGCCCTCGTTGATCAATCCGGATTGCGCGACTTCCATCTTCGGATTGATCTGCAGCGCGGCACGGTAATCCGCAATGGCCTGTTCGCGGAGGCCTTTGGCATGGTATGAGCCGCCGCGCATATAGTAGGCATCGGCGTAGTCGGGTTTGGCCGCTATCGCGTTGGTGAAATCGGTGATCGCCCAGTCGTAATGAGCGGTCCTCCAATAGACGCAGCCTTGCTGATACCAGGCCTCGGCATAATCATGCTTGAGTTCGATGGCTTTGGAGAAATCGGCGATGGCACGATTGGGAAGGCCCCAGCCCTCATAGGCAACTCCGCGATGGAAGTAGGCGTATGCGTAGTCGGGCCGGATCGTAATCGCCTGGGTAAAATCGGCGATGGCCTGCTCGTGAAGATGCTCGAAGTCGTAGGCGACGCCACGATTGTTGTAGATGACGGCGAGTTCCGCGCCGGTCGTCTGCTTCGCGTTGATCAGCGCGGTGCATCCGCTAATTTTTGTTTCGGCTTCCGTGCTAAAGCACCGTGCCTTATTTTCGTCGGGTGTCTGCGTCCAGGCCGGCGATGCGACCAGAGTCAAGGCCAACGCGATCAACAGTCTCTTCAAGGTTTCCGCCTTTGCGCGATTGAGTGGCAAAACCTTTGCCAACCTATGTCAGCGCGCACCCTCGCTCTTGTAAGTTGCCATCCCATGGCAATGCAGCGGGTCACTCACGCTGAACGAGCAATCGTGCACATGCACGAGCAGGCGCGGCGCCGTCTCATTCACCGCCGAAGTGAGCCCCTTGATCTGCAGCAGCGGCTTGTCTCGATAGGTTTCTTCGCGTCCCTCCAACCGGCTGCGCACATAATCGCCGAAGCCGAGAGACATTGGGGGCACCGGGTCTCCGCTGTTCACCACCAGCGTCACCGACTTCACCTGTCCGCTGCGCACCATCTCGTTCCACTGCTCCAGTGCCTGCTGAGTGATCTGCGGCCCAAACAGCACAACGTTGTCGGCCTTCACGTCCTTGGCCCGCAACGCCGCAAGGCACACCATCGCACCGTTGCTGTGGCATGCGAGATCATGAAAGCTCCGCCCTGCCAGCGCCGCATATCCAGGCTGGTTCTCGATCGAGTACTGCCCGGCGGTCATCTCGTCTTTCAGACCTACGCGGCGCAGCAGGTCGTCGAAGAAGTTTGTCTCCGCAGCAATCCCAATCACAAAGTTGTAGCTGTCAAAGTCGATCGCGTCCGCGTAGCTATGTCCGGCAAGCCGCTCCTGCTCGGCCAGCATCGCCCGAGACTTCGCAATCAGCTCCGGCGTGGGCTTGGGGACGTTGTAGCCGACAATCCATCCCGTCCCGCCCACTATCCCATTGCCAGAAGGCCGGTACGGTGCATGCTCCAGCGCCGCCGCAACAAGCCCATTGAAAGACTGCAACCGCGCAATCAGGCTGTCTCGCTCAGCCTGCAACCGCGCCAACTGGCTCTTGCAGTTCTGTATCTTCGCCGCGTCATCCGCTTCGATCGAGCCGCAGTCGCTGTTGAACTGCGTGGCCTCGACGTTGAACGCCGATACTGCTGCACTCAGGTCTGCACGCTGCTCCGTATACTCCGGATGCGCCTGCCGCACCCGCATTGTCAGCCCTGACAGATCAGGCATCTCGCCACTCTGCGCAAACCCGTGCCCCACTCCCAGTAGTGCCAACGATATCAGCACCGCAATCGTGCTCTGTCGCTTTCGCATTTGCGTCCTCCTAAGGATTGGAAGATAAGGCAAGCTATTTTTGAACGTGCCGGAAGCGGTCAAGGGCCGATTGCACCTTCGCATCGGATGGGGTCGTAACGATATTCTGCGCGATGGCCTCTGCGATGGTAGAACGGTAGGCCTTTGACCGCTCCAAGTCAGCGACTGCGATTCCAAGGTCAGTCACCTTCTGGCCACCGATGCAATATTGAAAAAGGCTGCCGTCCGGACCTTTAACAACCGTGGTCGCAACAGCGTCTGAACGAAGCATAGCCAGCCGTTGCGAAATGGCCGTGCCCTCGTCGCTTGCAGTCCATCCGTGCTGGGTTGCATTCTCGTCGTAGATCGTCTGAATATCCCGATAGTCCGCTAATGCTGTCAGATGCTGTAGAACCTCGTCGGCCATCGTTGCGCGCTTGGACGCAGGAGCAGCCGCATCGATCCGCTTAAGGCCGTGCTCCGCATGGTCGCCGCTCTTTCCAGCCGTCTTCACCGGACTCGTCGGCAAGCGTTTTAGTTCCGCTTGGGCCTCTGTGTTTTGGCGGTGTTCCCCGCTTGTTGTCTTAAGCATTCGATCAACAACGTTCTGCGCCTTGACGACCTTCTCGATAGCGAAAATGAATTCATTCATCTGCACACCGGGATTCTCTGCAAACGTCGGCAGCGTGGCCAAGGAATGACTCATGTTCAGGAATAGATCGATGCCTAGCGCACGCTCGTGAAGCTGGTTGTCTTCATCATCATCGAGCCTTCCAAGCCAGTCGGCAGCGGTGAGTGCCGGAATGGCCCGCCCGCCCGGAACAGACGCAGGATGACGAACAGCAGGCTTCGATTTGATTGTCCGACTGACGGTTGCTGCGGGTCTATTCGTCGAACTCAACTTCGCTTGCGCCTGGGCGATGGCTTTCTCTGCACGTTTTTTGGATGTGGCGTCCTGAATGGAATCTGCCGTACTCTGCACCGCCGCGACATCCCCAGTTTGTGCCTGGGCTTCCGCGATCTCTTCTAGGGATGCGCTCTTGTAGCCTGTGACTTCAATGAGACTCGCCGTCTTCTGGGCACCGACGATGTCGCCTGCCTTTAATTGAGCCTTTACCAGGTTGAGTTGGGCATCGCCTGTGAACTTAGCGTTGTGCATCATTCCGATGGTTTTCTGTGCGCCCGGTATGTCACCTGCTTTGGACTGGGCTTGGGCAATCGAATCGTCAATTATGTCCTCCCATTTTTCGCCGGCAGTCAGCAAGCTCGTCTTCAAAGCACCTGCATAATCGCCAGCATCAATCTGGGCATTGGCAATCTTCTCTATGGCCTCGTACCGGAGATTGATGTCTCCCGTCTGCATGGCATCCCGTCTCGCGGCAGCTAAAATGGCCTCGCCACCGGCTTCATCTCCTGCCCTTTTCTTGAACTCTGCAATCTGTGCCGCAGTTCCGCATCGATCGTCCGGCTTCAGGATCATATTGGCGATACTCTCCGCAGTGGCAATATCTTTCGTCTGCACCAGAACGTTAAAGGCATCGACTTGCATGTTCGAGATGGCTGCTTTGGTATGGTACTTATCGTTTTCATCCTGGATTCGATCGGCTTGAGAGAGTGCGAACCGGAAAGAGTCTTGAGCGCCCGCGATATCGCCAGCCTTCACCTGAACGACGGCAATCGCAGACATAACCTCGGCGCTAGCTTTGAGGTCCGAATTCGAGACAAGATGCACGTCGCTCAGTGCTAATACTAGAGTTTGCTTCGCCCCTGCGATGTCACCAGCGGTCACTTGTAGTTCAGCAATCTGATTCCTGAGCGCGGCTCTGTCGCTCACATCCGTAACCAGAGGCGTAGCTTTCAGGGCCAGTGCCAATGTCTGTTTTGCCCCTGCAACATTGCGCCGCTTCACCTGCGCGTTGGCGATATCGCGAAGCGCACTGCCCTTCGCAAGTGGCTCCTGGATCGCTTCGATCGTCAGCAAGGCATCTGCCGTCTTGCCCGCATCTGCCTGAGCTTCTGCAATGGTGCGGCGCAAGCTGTTCTTGTTCTCTGGAGTCTGCATCATTTGGACTGTCTCGAGGGCCCCCGAGAAATTGCTGGCCTTCACCTGTAGCCCGCCGATGTGATTCAGCGTTGAAGCCTGCCAGTACGGGTCCTGTATGGCTGAGGCATTTGTGACAGCTCCCGTGAAATCACCGCCATCTGCCTGGGCACAAGCTATATTCTTGAGGGTCTTGGCCTTGTCCTTCGCGCTACTGAGAAGATCAACCGTTTGCAAGGCGAAGCTCACGTTACCCGCCTCGGCCGCGACGCGCGCAACCTCCGACAGAAAATACGGTGTAAAACTTTCATCGCGCGAATTACTGGTGGCAGCCTGCCGTGCTGAATTGAGGAGCTTTGCGATATTGTCCCGGCTTCGTGCATCCAGCGCATTTACCTGACCAGTCACTGCGGCTGCGTTCGTGGCACTCTTATCGGCGGCCAGATACGACTCAAACCACGCGATGGCCCGTAGCTCCCGTCCCGGAATCTTCGATTCGGCCAAGCCCAAATCGTAATAAATCTCCGGCGCCAGGGGAGCAACCTTGCGGGCTTCTTCGAAGTAGCGGACCGCCAGCAGGTAGTCCTGCGTCTTCGCTGCGGCAATTCCGTTATCGACGGCAGTCTGTGCCGCAGGCGGTAACTCAGCGTGCGCTGCACAGGCCGCGCTCAGCAACAACGCTGCCGCCAAAAAAGTAACCAGGGGAAATGTCGTGCGTACGCTCATAAAGCCCTCATTGTCTTTCTTGTTCTCAGCGCTGCCTGCCATCGCAGCGCGTCCGTCACCTGTCATTTGCTCGGAGCACCAGATGGCTGCTTCAGCAAACCAATGCTGAAGCCGACACGTTCCTTGGACTTCTTCTCATCTTCTTTTGCCACATTCAAATGTCCGGAATCTTCCATCACCTTCAGCTTCTTGCTCTCATCCTCGGGATGCGCCTTGGCCGCGGCGGCATCGGCGATCAACTGGTTCTGTAACTGCCCGCGAACGCTCGCCATATGTTCGTACAATGCGATATCGGCCTTCACCGCAGGATTCTGGCGAACACTTTTCGGAATGCTCTCGATATACTTCGCAGCATCCTTGGGCACGGGAGGACTCCCTGCGCTTACGGTCACAAGCGCCACCGGTGCTGCGCATCCCGTCCTGCCATCGAATACGCAGTCCGCGCTCCGGGGCGTCGCCGCGGCCACGCGCGCCTCCGTCAAGGTTTTGGCGTCACGCTTGGGACTTTTGCCGTCGTTGAAGTCCAGTCCGTCCGGCGGCTGGGTTGTACTCAACGATTGCGTAAAGCTCTGGATGGATTGATCGATGTGGTGGCTGGTCTGATCATCCTGCCGCTGCTGCGCTTGCCTGCTGCGAATGGCCTCGGCCTGTTGCGCCTGCTTGGCACGAATGGATTCGATGTTTCTTTTCGTAACGTTGTAGTTGTCGAGCATCGTTTGGTAGTACTGGTCCGTCGGCGGCTCGTTGACCATCGATTGCCGGTAAAACTCCAGCGCTGCGTCGTAGTCCCCACGTTTGTAGGCGGCCACTCCCTCCAACTGCTCGGCATTCGCGATGGCATTCAGGATGACCGGATCGTGCGGCCAGTATTGCAGGCACTTCTTGAACTCTATTTCAGCAAGTGCCCAGTCTCCACGATCGGCAGCCGTGATAGCAAGTTGGTTCTGTGTGGTCGCCGCTGCATTCCACTGCCGCTGAGCTTCTGCCCTCGCCGCCGCAGCACGTTGGGCGGCACCGTTGTCGTAGCCTGGATTTGTCGGACACCCGCCACATCCCTCCATGCATCGGTATTCAGCCGTCCAATAGGGTTGACAATGTTGGGCGAATCCGGGGGACACCGTGATTACAACCAAGCAAGCGGTGAGTACACCAAAGCAGATGTTTCTGCGCATTTTCGACCTCACTCAATTAGTACCGCTCAGGAAGCTGTTCATGAACCATCAGCTTGATCAGCTCGGCACGGTCGTAAATTTACATTAGGTCGCGGGCTGAATTGTCATTCGCGGCCCGCCGTACATCAATGCGAACAGAAAGCTGTGTGCGCGGTGTATATTTGGCAAACTGAAATGCAGAAACTATGGCGAGAATGCGAGACACTATATCATGCCTATGTGATGATTCAATTCAATAGTTCTGGGTACATGAGCACGGCGCTCACAGAATGGTCGCACGAGAATGGGAGTCTATAAAGGCACGGGTAAGGCAAGGCCGTGGTCTGTATTCCAGAAAAAGGAGCACCCTTACCTCGCCATTTGGGGTGGTATTCTCTGCATCCCGGTTTTTGGACTCGTGATTACCGCGATGCTTCTGATTCCACTGGCTATCATGAAACTCGTAGGAATCACCGATGGGCCGATTGGGCTTCTAGTGTTCATCGTAGTCTTGGCGCTGGAGATCGCCGGGGCTACTCATTTTCTCAGGAAATGGGCGAAGTGAATAGGCAACCATATTGACGCCAAGCCGCTCTGATCCTCATCGACGTGCGCGGCCTACCGCAACAAACTCCGCGCTATTGCGCAGTCCGCATCAATCGATCGGATAAGGAGGAGGTACTTTCAGCGTCATCTCCCTAATCTCCCTTCGATGAGCGCGGACGAGTTGTGGATCAGCGGCAAACCACTACCCCCCGAAGGCATCCAGAAGTCGGGTTCGGAAAGGTTAGAACCCGGCGCTTGCGTCGAGGTTCCGTCCGGATGACGGGCTTAACCGGCCAATGTCTGCCCATTCTTCACGGTGTGCCGTTTTGGGTTATGTCGCGTGGCTGCTCTGCTTCAGTGCCTACGTCATGCCCAGGCTTAAAGCGATGAACCGGGGTCATGCGCAACGCGCAATCGCTACACTGCATAGCTTTCGATTTTTCGGACTCGTCTTTGTCCTTCCGGGCATTGTAGGCCCAATCTGCCCGCAAGCTTTGCAGTGTTTGCCGCCTACGGAGACTTTGCAACCGGAGTGCTGGCCATTCTGGCGCTGCTCACCGCAAGGCTACGTCCGCTGTTTTGGTCCCTCGTTGTCGCTTTCAATCTTGTCGGAGCGCCTGACATTATCGTCGACTACTACCACGCCATTCAGGCCGGTCTGCCAGCGATGCCGGGGCAGTTGGGCGTCACCTATGCGATCCCCATCATCTAGGTGCCGGTACTGATGATCACGCACATTGTCGCCTTCCGTTTCCTGTTGCGTGCACCGGGTCGCCAAGCAGCGGTATAGGATGATGCTGCAGAGACACCAGCAAAAAGGGACGAAAGAAAACTGTGGTCGGCAGATCGGAAAACGCAAGCCGACTTGCCAGTATCAATCCACCTCCTGCTGTTTTTGTGTCGGTAGATGGCTCCCGCCACTTTGGCGAGTGAGGCACCTATTTCGAGCGTCACTCGCCTTGTGATTGGCTTCTAAGCGGCTGCGGCGCCAATGCTGTCGATATCTGCAAGAGTTTCCTCGGGCAACTCAAGCGTTGCAGCCTCGAGATTCTCTCGCAGATGCTTCGCTGACGATGTGCCAGGGATCAGCAGCAGGTTCGGAGATCTCCGCAGCAGCCACGCGAGCGCTATCTGCATGGGAGTGGCATCAAGCGACGCGGCTACTGCATTGAGCTTGGACGACTGCAGTGGGGAAAATCCTCCCAGTGGAAAGTACGGCACGTAGGCGATGCCCTCTGAGGCGAGAGCATCGATGAATCCGTCGTCGGTGCGCTGGGCCACGTTGTAGAAGTTCTGGATGCAGACAATCTCCGTGATAGCCTGCGCCTCAGCCAACTGCCGGGGGGAGACCGTGCTGAGGCCGAGATTCCGGATCAGGCCCCGCTGCTTGAGTTCGGCAAGCGCGGTCAGCGGCTCTTCAAAGGGTTCGTCCACCGGCCCGGTCAAGCCGCCTAGGCGTAGATTGACGACATCGAGCGCATCAAGGCCGAGATTTCGCAGGTTGTCGTGCACCGCGTCAATAATCTCTTGGCGCGAGCGTGCGTGCGGCCATGAGCCATCGCTGCCCCGCCGCGCGCCCACTTTGGTCACGATCACGAGATCGTCCGTGTAAGGATGGAGTGCCTGCTTGATCAGTTGATTGGTTACGTGTGGGCCGTAAAAGTCGCTGGTATCGATGTGGTTCACGCCGACTGCAATGGCCTCGCGCAAAACAGCCATCGCACCTGGAACATCGCGCGGGAACCCCCGACTCGTTTGTCGCCATCCTGTCCGGCGAGTTGCATTGCGCCATAACCCATGCGATTCAAGGTTATTGAAGTGTTGGGAAGGGTGAATGTGCCGCCGAGATCCGATTTTTCCGGCATTTGTCTCCCCAGAATTCCCCTATGTCACGATTGAGAATCGGCTCGTACACTTATTAGATGAAGTATCCCTCAGATGAGGAGTTCGCATTTGCGGAAGCGCTCACAAGGTACGTTGGAGCCGTGAAAATCGCCGTTAGCCCCGCGCGAGTTCCTGGTAGGCACAGAGGCATTCTGATAACCAATACCTATTTTGGCAAGGGCGGCGGGGGTGAGTTGGATTGCCGGGCAATGCTGCTGGCGAGGTGCTCATGGCAAGGCGGTGCAGAGAAGCTGCTGCTGGGTAGGTGCGCAGCATCTGCGAATAGAACTGGAGTGCTTTGTGGTACTCTCTCGCTACCGATGAGCTTTGTCGAATTGCAAGTTCCCCCGCAGGCGATACTAGAGATATTCGAAGCAAAGAGTGTTGCCAGCGGAATGTCCCGTGCGGTTCCGGGTGGTGCCACTGTGACGCTCGGGGGCGTGGAGAAAGATACCTACGGTGCGGTGTCCCTCGTTCCTGTGGTCGTGACGCTGAGGCCAGATGGTGCGATCGACTTGTTCTCAAGCTGGCTTTGCGAGAAGCTGAAACGCATGCACGTGCGGCAGGTTCGGATCAAAGGTTTTGAGATCGAGGTCAGTGCCGAAGGAATCGCAAGGGCCATCTCCGAACGGATCGAGATTGAGCGTGAACTCATGGTGTCTGACGATCGAGTTTCGGAGAAACACTCGACACAGCAGTTGCCGATGACCCCCATTTCGGAAGAGGAGATTGTTTCCAGTAAAGGTGTAATCATCTGCCTTCGAGTGCCGTCCGACATCGATACGGAACGGTATGTTCAGGGCAGCGCTATCCAGAAGTGTAGCGTTTGCCAGTCCAAAGTGTTGGTCGCTCCGTCGACGCAGGTGATTTTGGCTGAGGGCGAGAACCAGATCGTCTGCATGGAGTGCTGGACAGAAGCGCAAGCTCCTGAGATCTCGCCGGAAGTGCGCGAGAACAAGTTGCGACAACTGAAAAGCTGCGAGCAGGCGGGTGAGCAGGCTTACGATGATATGTACGAAAAGGCACACAATCCCAGCGACACTGCCGTCTGTTACAGTGATGCGAAAGAGTACTTCTACACCGCCATCGGATTGGCTCGCGAACTAGGCCTTGAGCAGAAGGTCGAACGACTGGAGAATCGGTTGGCGCATATCAAGAGCGTTTTCCGTAGCCAATTCAGCTAGAGACGAATTTCGGCCTTTTGGCGACGATCGAAGCTAACAGCGTGAATGGTTTGATTTGTTTTCTGCAAGAAACAGCGAACCACACAGGAGGGATTGCGAATGATTCCGCTTCCGGATCCAATGCGATTGCTCCGTCCCCAATTGCCTCAATCGCACGGGGCTGACCATAGGTCTTCGTCGTGGGCACAAGGACTGTTGACCCTTGCATGCATTCCTATTGTGCTGGCTTTTGCACTCGGAGGCGGTGCGTTTGCGGGAAAATTGTCTCCGTGGTTTTGCATTCCGGGCGGACTGCTGGCTCTTGTGTTAGGTGTGGCAGTCTGTCAAGCGACGCCGGTTCTCCTCGGAATCATTGAAGCGATTTTCTATTCCGGCAGCACATTCGTCCTTTCTGGTGGGCTGGAGCGGCCTGACCCTTCTTTTTCGTGGCTATGTGCCGGAACGATTGCAGCGATATTTCTGGTGGCCACCTTCTTAAGCAGGAAAGATCCCGTCGAGGGTCAGTGAGACAAGAGAAGAATAGGGTCAATCAAGAAAAACACCACTTTGATGGCACTGAAACGGGATTGACTGGAAGGACGCGCATTGGACGCAAACCGATTTACCTTTCGAAAGGTCGAGTGGGGACCATTGATCATGTTTGTAATTGGGAGCCTGCTGTTTCTGTTCGGGGTCGGACGCTTCGTGCTTCGGCATAGATTTGGTTTTATGGACGCGCTCTATTGTGGTCTGGCTCTGGTTTTGTCGGGATTCTTGCTTCTCGTTTTTGCATACGTCGTTCGACACGCACCGATCGCATCGGTTATTCCTATGGTCGCTGCCGGAGTGTTTGTCTTCTCATCCCCGGTTTTTGATGTTGGGCTTGGATTGGCGCTGATGGGCGCCATAGCGCAGGATGCGCTGAGTGACAACGGAGGGACTGTAGGGGAATACAACCGCGGTGCTGACGCGGAGAATAAAGAAGGCGAGTAGCGCCCCCAAGGCATGATCTCAGTAGCACCTATGTTTTCGGGCGGAATGAATCTGCGGCGATCCGGTGCGGTGAAGAGGAAACAAACTCGGAAAGACGGGAGACTGGATGCCCAAAAGCTTCGGCGGATTCGGCACACGCTACTGCGGTGAGCGCGATTACCGGAAAGATGGCTCGTATATGACGACGACCTTCTTTTGCGTGTTCTTCTTTCCCCTCTTTCCCCTCCACACCGTCCGAGTGATTCCCGACCCCAAGAATGATGAGTGGAACGAGATGCAGGACAGCTACTATTTAGTGTCGGAGAAGCGTGCGCCCAATCTGGGTCAGGTTGCTTCGGTCTACCTGTTTGAGTTGACGGTTATTGCACTGATGGTTTTGTATGTCGCCAGGATCGAGCCAGTTGTGAAGAACCGCTTCCCATGGATTTCGTCACCTTGGCTGGGGCCGATTCCATTCGGACTGGCGATCGCTCCGCCGTATATTGCCGTAAGGCTCCTGAGGAGAATCGCACGGAAGCGCGTCTACGCTCAAGACGTTAACGGTCCACCGGCGTTTGAGTAGCGATCGCGGAAGAACCTGTTTTTGCAAGCCAGGCAACATAACAAGCCAAAGCAACATAAAAGGCGAATTGTTACTCATGCACTTTTTTCGTTGCACCCCAGTCACGCGGTCCTGGACGCGCACACTTGCGGCCCTGACCTTCGCCCTAGTGATGCTGGGGTTGGGCTGCTTCCTTGCTTACGTGAATCGCACTATTGAAGGCGTGATCGGAACACTGATTTTTCTGATTTGTTTTTTCGCCGGCTTGTTGACGGCGATGACCCATTCCTATACCGGCATTTGCCCGGCGTGCGGCTCACCCCAGAAGAGGTTGGGAGGAATCCATCGTTGCGACCACTGCCTGGCTTACGGCGAGGTCGTAAAAGGGGAATACTGTGAACTCGAAGCGGATCGCGTCGTCAGCTCGCCGGTGTTCGCGGCGCGGGTTCCAGATCCATGTTTCTTCCCGAAGCTTTGCTGTGCCTGCGGCGCTCCTGCTACGCGCTTCCCAAAGCTGCGCATCGTCCGTAAGAAATTTGCTTTCGATCTGGATGTACCACATTGCGATTTGCATTGGGGAGGGGCTGATCTGGCGACGGAGCAGGTCAAAAAGGGACAAGTCTGGAATGAGATACCGGTCGTCAAAGTTGCTAGCTACCGCGTTTATTGCGCGTATTTAAAACAAAACGGATTGGGAGATGACCAAACGGCAAGATGACTTTGGGGGACACTTTGGCGGATCTGGAACGATGACCCGCAGTCTGTCAACTCGAAGCTGCGGGTCCCCGCCATAGGCTAATGCTGACTGTATTGCGCATTCCAAATGCAACATTGCTGCTATCAGTAGATATGAAATTCGGGGCTGCTCGGGGGCAGGCCATCTCGACTCAACTCGTGACCCTGGACCAGTTTCGTACGGTGAACTTCAAATCCGGTGCCTGGTAGCAGTGATTCCAGGATGAATAGAGATTCATTGGCCCCCTGCAGTTCACGATAGCGATAGACGGCGGTTTTCCCTTCGCAGGTTTCGTCTCCGCTGGCAGCGCCGGCAAGGAACTGCAACGCCTGTTGCTTGCCGGCATCGGGTCCGTCGTGGGTATCAAGGTGGATTGCCTCGGCGGCGTAGGATCTCACTAGTTTGGTCCAGTAATCGGCCAGCAGATCAGGGCTGGCAAATAGATCGGCCCAGACAATGTGTCCGTCGATGGCGGCAACTACACCGATCACCTGCTGGTGCCGGAGCTTTTCGATAACTTCATTTTTTTCGCCGAGCACGGGAGCGGCAACGGCATCGATCTGGGCTTGCGCCTGAGGAGTCGACATGACCTGTGCGTAGGAACTGCTGGCGAACGGGCTGTCATAGGGCCCCACCGCCTCACCGCGATGCGCGGACTCGCTAGCGGCGGATGCGGAGGGCGCGCTTGCAATAGATCTGCCTACAGCATCCCAGACCTCGCGCTGATTCTGTGCGGCCATCGCTTTTTTACGCACAGAGGGCTCGACCATGAAGCTGGAACGCGCACCCTTGCCGGCCGCGTCAAACTTGGGGCTGCGCTCCACCCAGCGCTCAGGCTCAATGCAGAAGACGCCGAGGTCCAGTGGCTGGCTGTGAGGCGGGACAATCCGATCCTTGGCAATTACGCGATCCTGTTTGCCGCCGGTCACAATCTCACCGGCTAACAGCACCAATGGCCGGCTGGAGTTGTTGACAAGTACCAAGGTATTTACCTCGTCACCGCCGGTCACCAGAGACTCCGTGACGTTGCCGTGACGGCCGTTCCGTGAGCGCACGAGGCCGCGCGCTTTACCGGCTTCCGTGATCACCACTTCGCCGTTCTTCAAGCCATTGTCCAGAGTCAGGTACTGCCAGCGCCCGGCCTTATCTTCCGGGTGGGTGCGAACGACGGGATACAAAGTGACGCTTCCCGACTCAATCGGGTCGAGGACGCGGTAGCATGCGGAACGCGATGGAGGCTCGGCGCCGGCGAAAGCGATCGCTTCAAGTTGGCAGGCCAACGTGCAGGCTACGAGACCGCCCAAGATCAGTTTGTTCGTTGTCTTCAGTTTCGTCATAAACTTGGCGCTCCTATTCAGGCGGGCGTTTTGCCCACATGCAAAGAACGGCCGGGGTGAAACTTCTTGCATAATAATTTTGCTGGCTAGCTCTAGCAGGCAGCTGCTCCGAGCCAACCAATGGGACAGATTGCAACCCGAGTAGCTGTTTTCAATAGCCTGCTAGACTACGTTAGGAGCCGCCACCCATGAATCCCATCGTTTTTATTGCCGTCGATCTGATCGCTGTGTACTTACTGGTCCAAGCGATCTACACAAGTTCACGTCGTTTAGCCTCGCTCGGATACGCTGTTCTGGGCTTCGGGCTCGTACTAGGGCTCGGTTTTGGGGCGACGTTCTTGCTCATGCCGGCACGTGGTACGGTGGGGGACGTAAATTCGACACTGAATATGGTTGGCTCTGCGGGTTCAATTGGCGCGCCATTCGCCGCAGTTTGGGGAGCGTATCAGCCTGCTCGCCGGGTTAAAGCATAATGTCGTTCACTACTGCCGTAGCCAAGATTCATAAGAACCTCATCGACACCTTTGAGAAGGCTGCCAATGCAGCGGTCAAAGGTACGGGTGATGCGGAGCAGACTTGGCGTGATTTTGAGAAAGCATGTAAAGACACAGGAAGCGCATCTACTGACGCTGCTCGTGATGAAGTAAAGAAGCACGTCACGACGCGCTGGACGGGCGGGGGCATGAGTAAGGTTGAGGCCGAGGCGCAGTTCGGGGCGAAGTGGAAACAAGTAAAAGACCTTGGCGATAAGGTCATCAAAAATGCTCCTAAAGTAGAAGCAGCCGCAAGGTATGGCTGGTTGAGGTTCGTGGGCGTAGTAACTGCCATTTTTGCCGGAGCTATGGTTTACTCCGCCGCAAATAGAGGACCTTCTACGCAAACAAAGGCCGCCCTGGAAACTGTTCGCCATGAAGAAATGCAGCAGGAACAAATTGAACGGCTGAGTGAAATCGTAATAAGTGAAGAGGAATTCAACATCATGATTGGTGGATTGGAGGTTCAGTCAGCACCCACCCCGGTTGCACCAATCGCTCCGGTCGCTGCCGCCGCCGCCCTTCCTCCGCCTATCGCCGCCGCTGCTGCGCTACCTGTGAAAGTAGAAGTCACCACACCTAACGGAACCCGGAGCTTCGAAAGTAACATCGGAGAGGTTTACAGCAACTCTCCACGGGAAGTTCGAGAGCGCTTGGTAAACACGGTGCCTTCTCCGCCTCCCCCGAAAATAACTCATGGTTATGATGGTCCGGGTATTACAGAAGACCCAAACTCGTGCTTCGTTCGTCATTGCCTGAGTGGGGGTGGGGACGGCCAACATAAAACATTTACGGTTGGCGGCACGCCTTTTGGATCGGCAACTTTCAGATACTAAGGGGGGATGATCCTGACGAATAGTGGGTATCAGCCTCCGAGGCCGGTCGTAGACTTTCTGCATGAACTCTGGCAGTCCATTCGCCTCCGTGGTGCGAGCATCGCTTATGAGGAGTTGGCGCAACTTCTGCTGCAAGTCGCGGAGCGTTATCAATTCGGCAGTACGCCGCCGGAGCCTCCAGGTGTTGAAGCGCAGGTGTGCTTTCTGCGCTCGCTGCACGCCGAGGAACTGGTACTCGCGCGGGCCTGCGCTGCCGGGGATGAAGCTGCGTGGGAGAAGTTCATCGTCCTGTACCGGGAAAAAATCTATCACGCGGCTTATGGGATCGCCGGATCGGATAGCGTAGGACGCGAGCTGGCGGATTCGCTTTATGCGGATTTGTATGGGCTCCGTGCACGGGATGGAGAGCGGTACTCGCCATTGCTCCTTTATCATGGCCGAGGCTCGCTGGCTGGATGGCTGCGAAGTGTGCTGGCGCAGCGCTTTGTGGATCTGCACCGCGAGAGACACCGTGAAGTCTCTCTGGACGAAGTGGTGGAGTCTGCGATCCCGCAGGCCGCGACGGAAGCAACTGTTCCAACCGGGTGCGTCACGTCATTAATTGAGCAGGCAGTTCAGATGACGCTGGTGCGATTGCCTTCCGAGCAGCGCTTTATTCTCTCTGCGTATTACCTGGATGGCAGAACCCTGAAGCAAATCGGGAGCCTTCTGGGGGTGCATGAATCGACGGTGAGCCGGTTGCTCTCGCGGTTGACTGCATCGTTGCGAAAGCAGATTGTTGGAGAATTAAGGCGTAGGGGAATGAGCCGGAGACAGGCGGAAGAGACAATGGATGCCGACGTCCGTGACCTCGATATCCAGGTTAGAAAGATCTTGCAAGGTGAGGCGAATCCCGCGTTCCAAGATCAGCGGACACTGACGGTGGAAGGAGGCGAATCCGATGTCTGACGAGAGTTCACGGCAACAGCATCCAGAGGCCAACCTTCTAGCCGGCTTTGCCGAGAGCAGCCTTACGCAGCAGGAGCACGAAAGTGTGCTCAGCCATCTGGCGGCGTGTGCGCGCTGCAGGCAGGTCGTTTTCCTCGCTCACCAGGTTGAGCCCACGCCCGATACTCAAACGTCTAGCCTGACGCCACCGCTGTGGCGGCGACACTGGTTTCCACTTCTGGCGTCTGCGTCGGCAGTCGTTGCACTGGCGACTTTAACCTTCTCCTGGTACGGGCAATCCCATAAACAAACCGCGCCTCCGGGGCAGATTGCACAGCAACGGATTGCCGCGACGACAAGCGGGAATGCGAAGTCCGCCGAGGTTGCGCCGCCTCCTCGTTCCGCTGCCCCGATGGAGGATGGAAAACCCGCAGCGAAGCGCGTTCCGGTTGAGAGCAAGGCGAAGCAAACTGTCGCCTCTGCCACACCGCTGCAGGCATTGAATTCCTCGCGAGCCTCGGGCGGGGAAACTCGCCGACTCACGAAAGAAGTCCAGCAAACAGCCGGGCGCGATGGAATGGAATCAGGGTCGAACTCCGGCACCCAGAAGGTGCAATCCACCGCTGAGGTGCATAGCGCTGCCGGTTTGAATACAGGTGCGGGAGATATGTCAGGGTATTCTGCTCGCGCAATTCAACCTGGGAAAGTCAGCAGTGGGGCCAAGGGTGCCTGGGATGCTTCTGCTTCCAGCGGAGCAGTTGGCGCCGCTCCTCAGGCATATCGCCAGCAGTCGCCAGCACCTCCAGCCAAGTCGAACCGGGCGCCGGAAGCGAAACAGGTGCATGCGGCAGGTTGTGTAGAGCAGGGCGTCGAGGCTGGTTGTCTGATGGTGAAGGATCGCCAGAGCGGCCAACTGTATCAGATTTTGATCAAGGGACCGCGTCCGCAGCCCGGCGCCGGAATTGAATTTACAGGTGTACCGCACGAGGGTCCCACATCCTGCATGCAGGGTATTCCTTTGGATGTGATCACCTGGGTCCATAAGAGTTCCCCTGAGTGCGCGAATGCTGAGACCCCAAAGGAATGACAGCTTGGCTTGGGAGATTACGGAATTGAAAGCCGAGAGTACAAGGCGAGCGCTGATGCGCTAATGAAACGCGATCACGCGCGCAAGCAGGGCAGAGTCCTGGATTTTCCACGACACACCTTATGGTTTCTTGTTGAACTTGCATTTGTCAGGGGTGCGATAGGCAGAGAAGCCTTCTGTAGACGGAAATGGTGAGCGGAAATTCTGCAAGTTAACGACTCTATCCGGGATTAGTCCCGATATGTCGGCATGTGGCAAGGTTTTTCCGACGGCTCTGCGCTATTCCGGTCGGATGACGGGCAAACCGGAGTTACTTATGTGGCAATCCAACCCGACGTAACTCTACTTCGACTGTATTTGTTTGCCCCGATGACGCTTGCGGCAGGATTATTAGATGCGCTCAGCGGTACCACCACATCACAGCGGCGCGCCAATTGCAAGGCTCAGTCCATCAGGTGCAAAAAGCCGGGATTGCGGAAGCCTGGAAAGACGCTTTCCAGTCTTGGATTACCAAGCTGCCTGGCTACCGCCTCGGCAAGCACCTGGCGAAAATCCGTAGTCAGCGCCAAGTCGCGCTGCTGGTAGAGACGCTCCTTGGCCAGTCCCGGCCAGCGCCCATACACCTTGCCTCCGCGTACGGCCCCACCCATTACGAACATCACGCTGCCGTGACCGTGGTCGGTGCCCCGGTCTCCGTTCTCGCGCGCGGTGCGGCCAAATTCAGTCATCGTCACAATCACGGTCTCCTCGGCCAGAAGCCCCAGATCCTGCCAGAAGGCGGCAAGCGAGCCGCTGAATTCCTTCAGCAGATTGGCCAGTTGTCCCTCGGCTGCGCCTTCGTTCACGTGGTTGTCCCAGCCGCCGATATCGGTGAACGCTACCTGCACTCCAAGGTTGGCCTTCATCAGTTGCGCTGTCTGCTTCAGTGCGTCGGCAAAGCGTCCCGCGGGGTAGCTCACTCCCGTCGCGGGTCGATAGCTTGCCAGGTTGGCCGCTTTCAACATCTTCACCGCGTCAAAGGTCTCCTGCGCCGTGCCGTGCAACACCGCGTCCGCGCTACCCTCGTACATTGCCTCGAATGTTCTGGCGAGGGGTTGCGCCTGCGGATTTTGCGGCGCCATGCCAAAAAGGTTGACGTTGCCGACCGCCAGGGCCCGTGTGCTTCCGCTCAGCATCCGTGGCAGCAAGGTGCCCAGAGCCACGGCGCGAAACGCCGTGTCCTTCTGTTCGATCTGCCCCCGCGCTCCGGGCGCCAGCAGTGCGCGGTTCAGCCAGCCGTCCGCGGTGGTCTTCATCCCCGGAGTTCCGCTCTCCATGTAATCTTGGGCGTCAAAGTGCGAGCGCGTCGGATCGGGCGAGCCGGCGGCGTGGACGATTGCCAGGTGCCCGGCGTTCCATAAGGGCTGCAGCGCGCTCATTGCCGGATGCAGCCCGAAGAAGCCGTCCAGATCGATCACCTCGCTCCGGGGGATGGCGATTGTCGGGCGCATGGCGTAGTATGCCACCTCGCCGTGTGGCACCACGATGTTCAACCCGTCGGCAGCTCCGCGCTGGAAGATCACTACCAGCCGTTTGTGCGTTTGTCCCGCCTCGGCAGCCATCGCCGCGCGGGCCAGAAACTCCGGTATCGCCGCCATGCCCACCACGATCATGGCGCCGCTCTTCATAAAAATCCGCCGTGTGATGCCCATCGTTACTCTCCTTCACATGCAGGCCTACCGCCGCTGGAACTCCGGCGAGCCCAGGATCAGTCCTGCCAGCGCTCCCTGATTCACCGGCTTCGGACGGTCGTCCAGTTTGCGTCCGGTTATCGATGGGTCGTTCAACTGCCCTGCAATCGTCTGATGCGTTTGCGCCGAAACGCCTCCGGGAATTAGGGTTTGCTCCAGGGTGCGCAGCGCCGCCTCGGCATCCGTGTTCCCGCCCGCCAGCTTCGCGGCGTCGACGTGAACCCCCGGCAACTTGCCGGTTGCCAGTCCCAAAGCAAAGTTCATCCGGCTCAGCAAAGCACCGGAGTTCACCCAGCTTGCGGCCTGCATCGAGTAGCCGGTCGGCGACTGTGCGCCGTAGAGCGGCATGCCCATGCGGTTCAGCGCCCTGGCCAAGCTCTGCATTCTCGTAATCTCGGCCCCGGTGGCGCGCAGTGCTGATACCGTAAATTCCAGCGGATTTTTCACCTTGGCACGATACTCGCGCGGCTCCCAGAACTCGGGTGCGGCCAGCATGGTGCGCAGCACCGCCCGGATGTCGCCATCGCTTTGCGCGAAGGTCTTGGCCATTGCGTCTACCAGCGAGGCGGGTGGCGTATCGCTCACAAAGCGCTGCGCCAACTTCATGGAGATAAATCCCGCCGTGGCCGGCTCGGCTGCCAGCATAGCCAACGCCGCTTCGCCCTCGCGCTCGCCGTCTTCATGAAAGACGTGTCCCAGCACGGTTTTATTGCTTGGCTCATGGCGCAGCGGGCGAAAGACATAGCCTCCCCCGAGCCTCGGCAGCTCTAGCGTCCACCCCGTGAGCACCCGCGCCAACTCGGTCACGTCCTTCTGCGTGTAGCCGCCGTTGACGCCGAGGGTGTGGAGCTCCATCACCTCGCGCGCGTAGTTTTCGTTCAATCCCGGCGCTGGCTTTCCATTGTTATTGATGCGCTTGGCGGCAACCGAGTCCGGCCCGGTGCTCTGCCAGTTGTCCAGGTACCAGAGCATCGCCGGACTCTTTGCAGTTGCCAACAGCAGATCGCGGAATTTTCCCAGCGCATGCGGCCGGATCGCATCGCGCTCGTAGCCTGTGACCAGGTAGCGGTCCGCGCCTTTGCCAATAAATACATTGAAGTGATTGAACCAAAAGTCGGTCATCACCTCCTGCAACTGGCGCTCGCTATAGGTCGCGCGCAGCAGCTTGGACTGCACCAGTTCGCCGTCGACCACCGCCACCGGATTTTCCAGCGCGAGCAGCAGTTCCCGCTGTCGCGGGGTCATGTCCGCCATCAGCTTTTCGCGGTCTTCGAGCGAGAGCGCGCGCCAGAAGCCGCGTCGTTCTTCGGCATCCATCACGGCCAAGGTTTGCGTGCGCTTGTCCGGCGGCAGCTCCATCAGGTCCAGCGCCCGCGAGCGGGCGTGCTCTCGCGCGTTCTGCCGCTGCTCCTTCATTTCCGGCGAAAGGTCGTCGGGACTCATCGACTGGAGGTCGGCATTCTGCGCGGCCTTTTCATTCTTCGCCGCCTGCCGTTCATTCAACCGCGCAATCCCTGCTTCGTATACTGCCTTGAGCTGCGGATCGCTCGGCATGGCCATCCTGCCTTCGGAGACTGCCTTCAAAACCTGCGGCGGAGGAAAGTTTTCCACCATCTCCATCGCAGACATCCGCAGCGTGCGATAGGGCGCAAGCCGCGCGTCCAGCGCCGAGTCGTCGATCTGGGCCGGATTGAGTTGCGTAGCAATCCAGTTGTCCACGCCCACGGCAAGCACCCGATCCAAATCTCCCGGACGCGGACCAAAGGTGAGGCGGTTCAGTGCATGGATCGCACGCTCGCGCTCATCCATTCTTGGAAGGGCTGGAACCGGCGGTTTGTTGTTGTGCTTCCGGGCAAAGACTGGCAGTGAGATGGAGGGGAGCAACAGCAATAGCGCGAGGGCCGAGCCGGTCAGCTTCGTCCGAGGCATTTTCACCTCCTGGGGAAAGATGCTCGACTCTTGGTTGTCAGTATGAACACACTGCTGAAAAAAAGTTCTGAATCAGAATCGACGGAAGGTAAGTGGCTCTGGAAAGACCTGCTCCGGCGGCGGCAATCTGATCGAACATCTCCGCAAGCCGTCGGTGGTGCGCGGCCTACCTGAGTCGCGAGGTCCATCTTGACATGCGCCAATATTTCTGCCATTTCTGTACGCCGAATGCTGCACTCGAAACAAGGCACTAAAACCACAGGACCTCTTACAGTTTCGTAAATAGGAGGGGATGCGATGAGCACTGGTGACATCAAGAACGTCGTCAAAGAAAAGTATGGGCAGGCGGCCCTGCGCGTGAAAAGTGGCGGCGGAGTTTGCTGTGGCACCACCGCAGCAAGCGGCCTGGGTTGTGACCCAATCACGTCCAATCTGTACGACCGCTCCCAGATGGGACTAGTCCCTGAGGAGGCAATGCTTGCCTCGTTAGGGTGCGGCAATCCAACCGCACTGGCGAATTTGCATCCTGGAGAGGTGGTTCTCGATCTCGGTTCAGGCGGCGGAGTGGATGTGCTGCTTTCCGCGAAGCGGGTTGGACCCACCGGTAAGGCATACGGGCTCGATATGACGGATGAGATGCTAGCACTAGCCTCTGAGAACAAACACAAAGCTGGCGCTGAGAATGTCGAGTTCCTGAAGGGTGAGATCGAGCATATCCCGCTGCCGGACAACTCAGTTGACGTAGTGATCTCGAACTGCGTAATCAACCTTTCGGCGGATAAAGATCGTGTACTGCAAGAAGCTTTTCGTGTGCTGAAACCAGGTGGGCGCTTCGCGGTTTCCGATGTTGTTACTCGAGGGGAGATCACGCCGGAGATCCGGCAAAGCGTACTCCTGTGGGTCGGCTGTGTGGCCGGTGCACTCGGAGATGACGAATATCGCAGCAAACTCTCGGCGGCGGGTTTCGAGCAGATTGACATCGAGCCGACGAGGATCTATCGCACAGAGGATGCGCGTGAGTTTCTTTCGGCGGCAAGCGTCGATGTTGATGCCATTGCGCCACAGGTGGATGGTAAGTTCATGAGCGCCTTCGTTCGAGCTGTTAAGCCTGCAGGTGCTGTAGCGAAGCCATGTTGCGAACCGGACTGCTGCAACTAGAACGAATTCTACGTTCGGCAGCGCCAACCTGGGCTCAAATAACTATTAACGGAGCGGGCGCGACGTCCCTATTTTTCTATTTTTTCTCAGCCGTTGCCACTCCCGAGTTAACCGTTTCCAGCGCCTTTGTCGCCTTCTCTGCAACCGACGACGGAACCGGTACGTAACCAATTTGCGATGAATATCGCTGCCCGTCCTGAAGGCTCCACAGGAAGAGATCCTGAAGGGCTTTTGCGGTTTGAGGATTGTCGTACCGCTTGCGAAGTAATACCCAAGAGTACGTCACGATGGGATACGAGGTTGCTCCGCTCGGGTCGGGCACAAACGCTCTGAGATTCTCAGGGAGGTCGGCTGAGGCGAGACCGGCCACGCAACTCTGCTCGGATGGCTGAATGAACTTACCTTCTTTATTCTCAATCGCTGCCATGTCCAATCCGAGCCTGTTAGCAAACTCATAACCGACGTAGCCGATCAATCCCTCGGACTTCTGGATCAGTGCAGCGACACCCTCGTTTCCCTTCGCCCGCATCGCATTCCCCGGCCAATTGACCAGGGTCGCCGGGCCGAACAAACTCCGCCACCGATCACTAACCGAGGATAAGTTGTTGGTGAATGCGAACGTCGTTCCGCTGGCATCTTGCCGGGTGGCGGTAGTGATCGTCAAATCCGGCAGCTTAATTCCGGGATTCGATCGCAGGATCAAGGGATCGTTCCATTTTTTGATTTCCCCAAGAAATATCCCTGAATAAGCTTTGCGGGAAAGCCGAAGCTCGCCATGAAAATTGGGTAAGTTATAAGCCAGCACAACACAGGCGGAGGTGACAGGAACCATCAACGAATCGTTGTTTGTCTGTGCCAGTTCAACGTCGGACATGGCGGAATCGCTGGCACCGAAGTCGACCTTTTCCTCAGGCGAAACGTTCTTTCCGATAAATCGGCGAACGCCTTCTCCGCTGCCTACTGACGCGTACTTGATATAAACATTGGGATGGCTCTCGTGATAGACCGTGAACCAGCGGTTGAATAGCACGGCATCAAACGATGAGCCGGCACCAACCAGGGACACGCTACCGGCAGGAAGCTTCTCGGCGTCTGTCTTTGAGCGTGAACAGCTTATCCCAAGCGTCACAATCACAACCGCTGCAAGAACAGCCGATAGTCCAGCAATCTTTTTCATATGCCCCTCCTGGCCTTGCCCTTAACCGACAGCCATTATATACTCGTGCGAGCATATATGGATTCGATTATATGGAATGTTAAAAGGACGTTAAAAAAGTACGCTGCTGGATTCGGCCAAAGGAGTCATTGGATCTTTTCAGTGTGTGGCAAAGTGACGAAGGAGAACTGCTATGTTAAGGCTTCAGGTGTATGACCCTGCAATGTGTTGCTCCACCGGCGTATGCGGACCGAGCGTCGATCCTGTGCTGCCCAGGTTTTCAGCCGATCTGGAATGGCTCAAGAGCAAAGGCGTGCAGGTTGAACGCTACAACCTGGCGCAGGAGATCGCGGCATTTACTGCAAACTCGCTCGTCAAGGCGGCGCTCAATTCGAAGGGCACCGAGTGCTTACCGATGATTCTTGTCGACGGGAAAGTCGCCTCCGAAGGCTCCTATCCTACACGTGAACAGCTGGCAGGCTACACGGGCATTGCCTATGAACCGGGCCCGGTTTTCAAAGAGCGCCCGGCAGATTTGGTTGGTATCGCAATCGGCAAGACAAGGACAAAGGAATGAAGCAGCTTGGCAAGCTGACCAGGAATCTGCTGTTCACTGGCAAGGGTGGCGTTGGCAAAACATCGATCGCATGTGCGACCGCGATTTCATTGGCGGATGCAGGCATGCGCGTGCTGCTGGTAAGCACCGATCCTGCTTCCAATCTAGATGAGGTGCTGGGAACCATTCTCGGGATAAATCCGGCTCCGATTGAAACTGTCCCAGGCCTGTTCGCTATGAATGTCGATCCCGAGGAAGCCGCGAAGCAATACCGCGAACGGGTGATTGCTCCCTATCGGGAACTTCTGCCCGAGGCGGCTCTGAAGAGCGTCGAGGAGCAATTGTCGGGGGCATGTACCCTTGAAATTGCAGCCTTTGAAGAGTTCGCAAAGCTGCTGGGCGACACTCAGGCGACCATCAACTTCAACCACGTGATTTTTGACACAGCGCCGACGGGGCACACTCTACGGCTTCTTCAGCTTCCCTCCGCGTGGTCTGGATTTATCGAAAATAACGTTGGCGGCACTTCGTGCCTCGGTCCCCTCGCCGGACTGCAAGCCCAGCACGAACTGTACGACAACACGGTAAGAGCCCTCTCCGATGCGGCGAAAACCACCATCTATCTCGTGAGCCGCCCCGAGGGCAGCGCTCTGACTGAAGCCGAGCGGACACATCATGAATTGGAAGCCATCGGTCTTCGCAACCAACGCCTGATTGTGAACGGCGTGTTCCGGAGCAGTGAACCGAGCGATCCGTTTGCCCGGGCGCTTGAGCGTCGCGGCACCGATGCTCTCGCCGCAATGCCAAGCGGGATTTGCATGTTGCCGCGCACGGAAGTTCAACTGGCGTCCCAATCATTGATCGGCATCGACGCTCTCAGGTCTCTGAGTGAATCGAACGTCAGCGCACTCAGCAGTGCTCCTGCGCCAGGCGATCAGAAACTCCGACAGAAACTCCTGCCTTCTCTCGCGGAGTTGATCCCGCTTCTTGCGGCTCAAGGGAACGGCGTAGTCATGACTATGGGCAAGGGGGGCGTCGGCAAGACCACGGTTGCAGCCGCTATTGCCGTCGAGTTGGCGCGATTGGGTTTTCCGGTACACCTCACGACCACGGATCCTGCGGCCCATCTCTCCATGACGGTCGGCGCAAACACTCCCAGTCTGACCGTCAGCCGAATCGACCCCGTAGCTGAAACGCGCGCCTACACCGAAGAAGTTCTACGCGAGTCCGGCGAAGGTCTGGATGAAAAGGGACGGGCGCTCCTGGAAGAAGACTTGCGTTCTCCATGTACGGAAGAGATCGCAATTTTCCGCGCTTTCGCCCGGATGGTGAATAAAGGCAACGAAGGGTTCGTCGTGATCGACACGGCTCCAACCGGCCACACGCTTCTGCTACTGGATGCGGCGAACGCCTACCACCGCGAAGTTGAGCGGAACCTAACGTATATTCCCGAGAGCGTACGCCAGCTCCTGCCGCAGCTACGGAATCCGGACTTCACCAAGATTGTGATCGTGACACTGCCGGAAGCAACACCCGTCCACGAAGCAGCGCGGCTACAGGAGGATCTTCACAGGGCACGTATAACTCCGTGTGCTTGGGTTATCAATCAGAGCTTCTATGCATCTGGAACTTGCGACCCTGTGCTCGCCGAACGAGGTGCTCTTGAAGTTCGTTACATTGAGGAAGTACGGAAGAAGCTAGCGAAAAGGGTTTTCCTGGTTCCCTGGCAGGTAAAGCCTCCGGTTGGAGCAGAACTGTTGCAGGATATGCTCGAACCTTCTGTGGCGAGATGACATGAACTTAGACCTCAGAGAACTGGAACTATACTTCAAGGGACTGGCCGATCAGAACCGGCTACGGATATTAACCCTACTCCGCGCTGTCGGGTTCACGTGGTGCAAGCAGTCATACGTCTTCTAAAAGGATCGGATCATGAGCAAAGTCTCGTCACGCCTGAGCTTCTTGGATCGTTATCTCACCGCCTGGATCTTCGCCGCCATGGCGGTCGGCGTCATCGCGGGTTGGCTGTATCCGGGGATCGTTCCGTTCCTCAATAAATTCAGTGTGGGGACTACGTCGATCCCGATCGCCGTCGGCCTGATCGTAATGATGTACCCGCCTTTTACAAAGGTGAAATACGAGGAGTTGCACGAGGTCTTCCGCAACAAGCGCGTGCTCGGCCTTTCTCTGGTGCAGAACTGGGTCGTGGGTCCCGTTCTCATGTTCGTGCTGGCCATCGTCTTTCTGCGCGGATACCCCGAATACATGGCCGGGTTGATCATGATCGGGTTGGCCCGCTGCATCGCCATGGTCATCGTGTGGAACGAATTGGCCAAGGGCGATACTGAGTATGCAGCCGGGCTGGTGGCTTTTAACTCGTTGTTTCAGGTGTTCTTCTTTTCAGTGTACGCGTGGGTGTTCATCACGGTCCTGCCGGCAAAGTTTGGCCTGCAAAGTGCGGTCGTAAACGTATCGATCGGAGAGATTGCGAAGAGCGTTTTCATTTATCTCGGCATTCCGTTCCTCGCTGGCTTTCTGACTCGCACAGTGCTGATTCGCGTGAAGAGCCGCGAGTGGTACGACCACAACTTTGTTCCGCGCGTCAGCCCGCTGACTCTCATTGCTCTGTTGTTCACGATTATGATTATGTTTTCGCTGAAGGGCGAATACATTGTTCGATTGCCGCTTGATGTCGTCCGAATCGCCATTCCGCTGCTGATCTATTTTGTCCTGATGTTTCTGGTCTCCTTCTACATGGGGAAAAAGCTGGGCGCCGACTATGCAAAGACAGCCACACTCTCCTTTACCGCAGCGTCGAACAACTTCGAGTTGGCGATCGCGGTCGCCGTCGCGGTGTTTGGCATCAACTCGGGAGCCGCATTTGCTGCCGTCATCGGCCCCCTGGTCGAGGTCCCCGTGATGATCGCGCTGGTGAATGTTTCGCTGTTCTTCCAGCGCCGCTACTTCGGTGAGGCGGTAACCGGCGAACCTGTTGTGGCAATCTGCGATCCGTATGGAAAGAGGGTGCGATGAACCAGCAACGCGTTCTGATTCTCTGTACAGGAAACTCGGCGCGCAGCCAAATGGCAGAAGGTCTACTGCGAAGCATTGCGGGGGATCGCTTCCAGGTGTTCAGCGCAGGCACGAAGCCCGTCGGCCTGAACGCGAACGCCGTTGTTGCGATGCGCGATGTGGGGATCGATATCTCCCATCATCACTCGAAGTCAGTGGATGAGTTTGCTGGTCAGCATTTCGACTATGTGATCACCGTATGCGACAACGCCAGGGAAGCCTGCCCGTACTTTCCCGGCGGCGGCAAGCGGATTCATCACAGCTTCGAGGATCCCGCCGCTGCTCCGCCGGAGCGGCAGTTGGAGGTTTTCCGACGTGTACGCGATCAGATCTTGTCGAGGCTGCAGGAGTTCGTTCGTAGCGGCGAATAGCCCTGGCCGTTAAGTCTGAATCCCCTTTCGAGAGCGCGCCTGCCCCGGCAAGGGATGCCAATCGCTGACCGAGCAGGAGCCGTTCTCGACGGCTTTCTTCAGCTTCTTCGTGTCCGCTGTGAACGAGGCTTCACTTTCAAATACCTGCTGCAGGAAAGCGAAGAGTTTCTGGTGTACTCCGTCGGAGGGCTGCACAATCCGGTAGTACATTCGTGGCCCTTCCCGGCGGTCCACAACTAGGCCCGAATTCTTCAGGTAAGTGAGATGGCGTGAGACATTCGGTTGCGGTGAGTCAAGCACATATTGTATGTCACAGACACAGAGCTCCCCGTAGGTTAGTAAGTTCAGTATCCGGAGACGGGTTGCGTCCGACAGTCCCTTGAAAATCTGTTCTACCTGCTTCATTCCGACATTGTAACCTTGGGACGCCTAATTCGTATAGACGTATACGACTATAGCAGGCGCTTCGCGGGTTATGGCTGTCACCGCCACTACCGTCGGTTATGGTTTGACCCCGAGCAAAATGCGTTGCAGATCCACGATTCACAAACCTGTGCGGGGAGGTTGTGCTCAGCCATCCGTATTGCTTCCTCTCGGGTCAGCAGCGGCAGGATGCTCGGTACAATTCTGTCAAGCGCTGCGCCTCCGCGGTGGGCGAAGGGCGCAATGAGGCTTCGTTCACGGATACTTAATGAGCGGCTAAGTTGTATGAGCGACGCGTGATTGAGCGATGCTCACGCTGCCAGCCTTATGTCGGCCGGGGAGCGCAACCTGTGAATGGCAATCGCAAACATTACGTATGACCAGCCGCGCAGGATCAACGAAACGCCTACGGCAAGGCCTAAAAACCAGAGCCCCGACCATGGCCACTCTGCCCAAAGCAGGATTCCGAGCCCGAGCGTGACGATTCCGTCGAAGACGGCCCAGCCCCAGTTCGGGAACTTGAGCGAGATCGCAGTCACCAAACGGAAGATGCCTATGACGGTGAAGAATGCAGCGGAAAGAAGTGTCCAAACCAGTGCACCGGCAACCGGGTGAGTCAAAATGAGGAAGCCCACAAATACTCCAAGAGCGGCGCCAATCAGGTGCAGGAACATGCCGCCCCAGCCGCGTACCCGGAATGCATGGATGCCTTCGATGATCCCGCTCACGATGAACAACGCTCCCAACACCAATGCGGTGCCAAGCGTCGCGGCTGGAATAATCAAGAATGCAATCGTGCCTACAATGATGAGGCAAATGCCTAATGCAAGAAGCCAGCCCCAGTGACGGCGCAGCTCTTGTATTTCCTGGAACAACGGAGTAGTTGCCATATGCGAAGCACCCCTTCTAAGCTCACGATGCTATCGGCCAAGCAGCTTGATGACAACTGCACATGAGCATCAACCCGGGTTACGAAGACGTGACTAACGCAGGATGCTTCGGCAGTAGGTAACAATGATAAGACTTTGGTAGGAATCGTTGATGGCGGCAGAGCCGGAACTCAGCGAGGCGCGTGGTCAGCGCCGGAATTTTCGTCGATGGACCGGACCAATATCTCTTTGTAACCTTCGTTATTTCAATGGCGCCCAGCACCGCCACACTGGCATCGCGTGCCTGTGGTGGCGGCAGGCAAATCGAGAAACAGTTAGTCTACGCGCGGACGTCCTGCGTTGCGATCGCTGTAAGTTGAGGGTTGCACCGTGACGGGCTGAGCAAGGCGAAACGTCAACAGGGATTCAGGCCCGAGCTTGATCTCTGGCGCGTGGGTCACCCCCTGCGCAACGCCTCCAGCTCCGGCTCCGACGGCGGTCCCAATACCCGCGCCCTTGCCGCCTCCGGCGATAGCTCCAATAATGGCTCCCAGGGCGGCTCCGCCTCCAACCTTTTCCGCCGTGTTTTTCCCGCGTCCTTGGGTTTGTTTGGACCACTGGTCAGTGTGAATGGGATAGGTGCGTCCGTTGAAGCTTACCTTTGTGAGTTCAAGTGTGAGCAGAGCCGACCCTTTGAAACGTCCCGCGGACTGTGCCGCGACGACGCGTCCGAATACATCGGCGTCGGCGGGAATCGCCACTTTTCCGTCCACCTGGACGGGTGAGTTGAGAGTTGCACGGAATGTGTCGCCTGGAGTTGCCGTCTCAGAATCAAGCGTGTCCAACATGCGCAGCGCCAGTGCGGTCCCATCCGGAATAGTGATTTTCTCGGGTGGAGGTGGTGGTGCTGGCACCGATACCGGCGGCGCAGCACTCTGCAGATTTTGCGCTGGCTCGTTTGTATTTGTCTGCTGCGCTAACCTGTCATTCTGAGATGGCGGTACGTTGTTATGTCTGTAATGACCGGCTCCGCTCTGTCGTGAGGGAGTTGGTTTTCTTACGCGAGTCGGAGCTTCGGGCTGCGAAGCAGGCTGCTGACTCGCAGCAGGAGCTTGGGGTTCATTCGGGACCGCAAGTGCCTCGGCTGGTTGCACGGTAAGGTTGTTCACCACGGTGCGAACTCCGCTTACAGAAGCCGCGTCGCTGGCTATGGCGCTACGTTCAACTTCGCTGTTCACGGTGCCGGAAAGTGTGACGACACCGCTCGCTGCCAGCACCGATATCTGCTTATTGCGGACGGCCTGGTCGGCATTGATTCTGCCCTGGACTTCGCTTTCTACCTGCGCATCGCTGCGAGCTTTGTTGCAGGCAGCAATGGAAAGAGCGGCTACAGCAAGAAGAATAACAAGTAAGCTTCGAAACAGTTTCGGCCTCATTATCGACTCCTCTTGTACGTGGCGAGGGTACATATTCCGCAATCACTTTGATGCGATAAGGGAAACGAGTGTTCCGCACCCGAAGGCGACGCTGTGAATCCGTCAATCGCGAGAAAACCAACTTGCTCCAGGGCGCACGGAACCCGATGATCAGTATACGACTGATGCGAGCATAATTCGATCCTGACTTCCGGATACGCGAACAGCGTGGATTGTTCAACCTTGCCTCTGTGATTGGTTACAAGGCTTGCAGAATCGCAGATGGGAAACTCATTTGAACCAGTGATAGTGATAGCCCAGTACCAGTTGCATGCCATTCAGCGATGGGTTTCTGGTGCCCAATGTCGCGTTGGAGTAATGGCAGAACTGCAGAGAAATATCGACCGACCGCAGATGACCGGTTGAGATCCGAACTCCCGGACCGGCTTTGAAACTGAAATTAAAAGTTGACGTTTTGCCAGGCGGAAAGTCGCTTGTAGTAAAGAGCCCGCCGCCAATGTACTCGAGGTAAGAGGCGACTTTCCTGTGCTGCTCGAAATTATAGTGGAGCACGATGGGATCAAAACCCGCTCCGAAGACATTCTGCGGTTTTGAAGTAACCCATACGGGCACGAAGTTCCATCCGTATTCGAGGTTTCCCCGAAACCAGCTAGGGCCGATTTCACCTGTTATCACGCGAGCTACACTGATTCCGGCGCTCCAGACCTGTCCATCCCAGAACGAATGAATATGTTCATAGCCAACGGCACCACTCCCCCAGACACCGATGTCCCACTTGCCGTCCTCAGGCCATCGCGGCGGCTGTTGTGCCGCCGTGATTGGAGGCAGCCACAAGGTCAAACAGAAAAGACAGGCGGCAACTCGCACCGAGGCCATGTGCGCAAAGCGCTGACGCGAAATAAAGATGAGTACGGGAAAAGCTAACGGAGCGAGTGACACTATATGGCCGAAAAGCTGGAGCATTCCTGTCGGCGCTATATGCATCATGTACTTGCCAGAGATCTCTTGGTTGCCTGTGCTGAGGCCGGCCTGGTACATGCTGAGAGATGCGAAGCTTGAGCCCACAGTGGTTCAGGTTAGCAAGCGGGGCTCTGGTGAGAAAGTACCCGACGGCCAACACTTGTAAAGGAGTATGGATCGATGTTGAATCTGCGCTGGAATGCACAGCACAATCGGTTCTGCTTGTTACTCGCGTCGATACTGTTTTTGCGATTGTTTGCGCAAGACGCTCCACAGAACGAGACTGCACAGAGAGAGCCAGCAACTCTCGAACCATCGTCCGTCACTGCCGTTTCACGCTTCGCGTTGCCCTCTGTCGGGCTCGCAATTCATCAGCCGGTGCAACCGCGCAAGCCCTTCAGCGTAGTAGGAGAGACGGCTGCAATTCTCGGCAAGCAGGACGGTTCGTTTGAACTCTGGGTCTTTCCAGTGAAAGTGTTCGCACATCTTCACATCTGCGCCGAACTTGCGGATGAGCCGATTCCTGTCGATGTCAACGCTCTGGCCGCAACGATTGACGTCTCGCCCGACCACACGACCATCACCTACACACACGCGGCATTCACTGTGAAACAACACATGTTTGTCGCTCGCGTCGAGGACCGGCACTCTGCTGGGCCAATCGTGCTCTTTGAAATTGCTTCGGTACGCCCGCTTACGCTAACCATTCAATTCGATCCTGTGATGCAGCGCATGTGGCCTGCTCCCGACCTCGGCCGCCCGGCTGCCTCATGGGTCACACTGGGAGGGCAGCAGGGAGCTTACCTCCTCAATACTGATGACCCGCATCTGAGCGCCATGATCGCAATACCGGGTGCTCACTCTGGCACACCCGACAATTACGCGGATCAGCCAGGGGATTACCCGCTGGAATTCAGGCTCGCCTTTGATCCCAAGCGCGATTCGGATCTCTACTTTCCACTCGTAACGAGCGCGATTGACAACGGCCTATACGGTACCAAAACCGCAGACCTCCTCGCCAGCAAAACGATTTACTCACTCCATCACATTGGGCAGTTATACCAAGCGACGCATTTCTACCATGAACATTTCTTCGATCATCGGCTTACGATCGAAACTCCCGATGCGAGCTTCGACGAGGCACTGCGCTGGGCTGAGATCTCCATCGATCAGCTCAAGGTGCGAAGAGGCTCCGAAGTTGGATTGGTCGCAGGTGTTTCTTCTTCAGGCAATTCAACCCGTCCCGGCTTTGGCTGGTTCTTTGGCCGCGACATGCTATGGACTCTCTACGCGGTGAACAGCTACGGAGACTTTCCGCTTACACGTCGCGCGCTGGAATTCCTGATCGCGCGTCAACGTGCCGACGGAAAGATCATGCATGAATATTCGCAGAGCGCCGGCCAAGTGGACTGGGCTAGTTACGGCTATGAGTTTGCTGACGCCGACTCCACTCCCCTGTTCATTATGGCGATGGAAGATTATCTCCGCGCCAGCGGTGACAAAGCCTTCGTGAATAAGTACTGGGATAACGTGAAGCGTGCCTACCAGTTCACTCGAGCCCACGCCTTCCATGGCATCTACGACAATCGAGAAGGTACCGGATGGGTTGAGTCCTGGCCCCATGGCATGCCCACACAGGAACTCTATCTGGCCGCACTGGACCAGCAGTCATGCGAGGCGGTTTCGCGCCTTGCGCATGAGATGAGCGATGAAGCACTGGCCGCGTCTGCGCTCCGGCAGGCGGAGTCGATCCGGCGCAAGCTCGCGGACTATCGCGGAAGGGACGGCATCTATGCGTTCAGCCGTAATCCCGATGGCAGCTACGACCGCACTCCCACGGTTTTCTCGAGCGTCGCATGGTGGAGCGGAACTCTCGCCTTGCCTGATGCCGACAAGACGCTTGAGCTATTTGCAGGCCACGATCTCTCCGCCGACTGGGGGTTACGCGCAGTCGCTCAGAGCAGCCCGATCTACGATCCCATCAGCTATCACCAGGGGTCAGTATGGCCGCTCTTTACCGGGTGGACATCCATGGCCGAATACCGCGCGAGAAGGCCGGTATCCGCTTATGCACACCTGCTTGCAAACGTCGATCTCACCTGGATTTCCGATCCGGGCAATGTCACTGAATTGCTGTCCGGCGAGTTTTACCAGCCACTCGGCTACAGCACCGCACATCAACTTTGGTCCGCCGCCATGGTAGTCACGCCCGCAGTGCGCGGTCTGTTTGGAATTGAAGCTGACATTATCCATCACGTTCTTCGAGTAGCGCCGCAGCTTCCCGCCAATTGGGATTATGCCGCGCTCCACCACGTTCCCTTCGGCGATGCTCGTCTGGATGTCACGATGAAACGCCGGAGCACTGATCTCCTGGTGACCGTGACCTCCGGGAAAAAGTTGACGCTTTGCCTCACGACTGCGGCTGGATCGTCCGTCGAACAGTGTACGCACGCTGCTGTAACCAGCCACACTCTCACTGTGGCGCTGCCTGCGGTAGAGGTATGGCTGGCGCATCATGCAGCGATTGCTGGAGCATCCGATTGCGCGCCGCGGGTAGTAAGCCAGCAATACGGTGCGCACAAACTGGCATTCACCGTGGAGTTGCTCGCGGGCACCACCGTCTCATTGCCTTTACGCATCAACCTCGCTAAGTCTCCCAAACTTTCCGTTACTGGAGCAGAACTACGCAAGGGGAAGATACTCGTGAAAGCTTCGTCCGGCCATGGGTGCCAATCTCAGCATGTTGAACTTTCCTGGTCTGGAAGTTTGACAAAGCACACTGCGCCGAATCCGTGATTGACAACTTGCACACAACGGCAACTCGATCAATTCGATTTACATCCTGATTCCATATTTCTGTGGGTCGAAGCACCATGCGTTGTGAATGCCCGAGATGCTCTCACCGTCTACTTTCGTCGGGCGCAATCGCGCTCGTCTTGTGCGTCTGGCTTGCGGCATGCGGTTCCGGCCATTCGAATTCTGCGCCCTCAACTGGCAGCAATCCGGGCTCTCCGAGCAGCAATCCCACTGCGCCGGGCGGCAATCCCGGCACTCCGACGAGCGGACCGGGTGGCACCGGAACCAATGGCACCGGTGGCGGCCAAGGCACGAGCAGCCCGGTTATCTATGTGTCGGAGACAGCTCAGAATCTTAATAATGGGAACGCCGCGGGCGCTTTCTCCGGGATAATCGAAGCGTTTGCTCTGAAGGTTAGTTCCGGTGCTCTCAGTCCAATCTCCGGGTCTCCGTTTTCGACTAAGTACTCAACCGGGGGCGATTTGGCGCTCGCTCCGAATGGCGCATTCGCTTATGTCCTTGCCCAGAGTTATCCGGTTGGCACGCGTTGCATTGGACCTTTCTCCCTTCTGGTCTATACCCTCGACCCAGCATCTGGTGCACCTACGTTGAAGCAGGCATTGGCAACCGGTTCTTCCCAAGTGGGTACGATCTCAGTGGATCCCTTCGGCCACTTCATCTACCTCACACCTTACACTGACAGTTCAGGAAACACTGGAATTGGCATCTTCTCCGTTCAAAGCGACAACACGGTCGCGTTCACCAGTTTCATACAAGTTCAAAGTCAAGGCGATGCTGCTATCACGCCGGACGGAAAGTTCCTCTATACCCATTCGGATGGAACACCCGTCGGAAATTTGGGAAACAACCCGTGTGGTCCGTTTAATAGCAACATCTGGGCATTCAGTATCAATTCCACCACGGGTGCGCTGAGCCCTGTGGCGGGCAGTCCAGTTGTCTTTCAACGCCAGGTATGCGAGGTGGGACACGCGCCACAATACATCACCAAGCAAATCGATTCTGCTGGAAAGCGGCTGTTTGGCCGATAGCGGAAATGCGATGATTACAGTGTTTGCAATTGATCCGGCCACCGGCGGATTGACCCTCTTGCCCGGAATCACCAAAGATAGCGTAGGAGGTTTCTACTCCTCGGCGCTCGACCCAATGGGGCGTTGCCTGTATGTCGGCTCGGTCATTGACTCGTTCACCGGATTCTCTATCGCAGCAAGTTCTGCGAGTGGAACTCTGCCCGTGTTGTCGGGAATGCCGGTACAGGTCACTCCCACACCGATGTTCAATGAGGGCAGCACAACCATGGCGATTGATTCGTCCGGTGCTTTCCTGTTCTCCAATGAGAACGGATTTACCAGTGCCTTCAGCTGTTGCGGCCCGGACGGGTTCGTAGAATTTCAGATCAATCAAAGTACTGGCGCTCTGACGCAGTTACCTTCCACACCGATAAAGCTCGCCGGAACGGCTTCGAAGATCGTAGCCGCTCCGCCCCATTAATGGGGGGCGCCTCGGGGCAACCATTCCGGCAATGCAAAGTAAGTTCCTGGCCGAAGCTTTCTCTCGTATCATCACATCAGATTAAAAGATTAAACACTTGTGTACGTAATGTCGGCTCTTGAGCAATATTCCGTCGGCATTGCTCCGACTTTTTGGACTGCGCGGGGCGCGAGACCGTCGACGCGCGGATTCGCGCAGTGCAGCAGATCGGAAAACGATAAAATTGCACTTGAATCTAGGGCCAGAAGCGATTCTGCATGACTCTGCAACGCTGCAATGGGGTGGTTAATCAGGCCAGACCTGGCGATTTCGGCGTAGATGAGCATGTTTTAAGTTATGAGGATAGCGATGACGAAGAACACTCTAAGGTTTTTTTACCGAGCGATTCCGCCCGCCGCAGTGCTGCTGTCGCTGCTCGCGATTGCGGGCTGCAACAAGGGGAAGGTCCAGGCGGCCGCCTCTGCCATGCCTGCGCCGCTGGTGAGCGTTGTGAATGCAACCGCCCAGGACGTCCCCAAGTATCTGGATGAAATCGGCAGAAACACAGCCTTTGAGTCTGTCACGGTCACGCCGCAACTCGCGGGACGCATCGTCGAGCGGCATTTCAGCGATGGCGAAAATCTTCAAAAGGGGCAGCTGCTTTTTGTCATCGATCCTCGCCCCTACAAAGCGCAGCTCGACTCGGCGCAGGCGAGCCTAGCGCAGGCCAAGGCGGCTCTCGATCTCGCCAAAATCCAATTCGCCCGCGACCAGGAAATCATCGAAACCCGGGCTATCTCGAAGCAGGACTACGACACTAAAAAGAACACCGTCGATGTTGACCAGGCACAGGTGGAAGCGGCGCAAGCCGCCCTCGAAACTGCAAAGCTCAATCTCGAGTACTGCTACATCCACTCTCCTATCGATGGCCGGGCGGGAGCGCGCCTGGTGGATGTTGGCAACGTGGTGCAAGCAAACTCCACTGCTCTGCTCTCAATCCAACGGATCGATCCCATCTATGCGGCTTTCACGGTTACCGAGGGCAACCTTCCCGAAGTCCAACAGCGGATGTCGCGAGGCACCTTGAAAGCGTCGGTGCGGCTCCCTTCAGATCCAGAGAATGCGGCCCGGTCCGGACGCGTCGAGTTCCTCGACAACGCGGTGCAGAACGGCAGCGGGACGGTGAATCTGCGAGCCACCCTGAGCAATTCCGACCATCACTTCTGGCCGGGGCAATTCGTGAACGTAAAGCTCATACTCAATACAGCGAAGCAAGCTGTGCTCATTCCGAATGAAGCGGCACAGATCAGTCAGCAAGGGCCGTTCGTCTACGTGGTGAAACCGGATGATACGGCGGAGCTCCGGCCCGTGAAGTTAGGGCAACGCCAGGGCAATGATGTCGTCGTGACGGAAGGACTGGCGCCGAATGAGCGCGTCGTGCTCGCCGGACAAATGCTGGTTCGGCCCGGCGCCAAGGTGCGGGTCGATTCCACGCTCCCGAATGCTGCGGCTGCGAATACGGACGGCCCAAGCGGTAAGAAAGCGGGTCAATGATGAATCTGTCAGAAGCCTTTATCCGCCGCCCAGTAATGACGATTGCGCTCACCGTCTCTGTCATTCTGTTCGGAGTATCGGCTTATTTGCGGTTGTCTGTCAGCGATTTGCCCGCCGTTGACTACCCGGTGATACAGGTGCAAGTCAACTATCCGGGAGCTACGCCGGAGACCATGGCCAACAACGTGGCCACGCCCCTCGAGCGTCAGTTCATGCAGATCTCCGGGCTTGAGTTGGTCACATCCAACAACGGTCAGGGACACTCCAGCTTTGTTCTGCAATTCGATCTGTCCAAGAGCATCGATGCGGCAGCGACGGATGTGCAGGCCGCCATCACCCGCGCGCAGGGACAGCTCCCCGTAGATCTGCCCAGCCCTCCCACGTTCACCAAAACCAATCCCAACGATCAGCCGATCGAATACATTGCGCTGGTCAGCGACACGGCAACAGAAGGCCAACTCTACGATTACGCCAACACGCAAGTTGGCGAGCGCATCAGCATTCTGCCGGGTGTCAGCCAAGTTGCCGTTTACGGAACGCAGTCGGCTGTTCGGATCAAGGCCGACCCGTCGGCAATGGCCGTCCGTAATATCACTCTGGAAGATTTGACCAACGCGATCAAGAATGGAACTGCCTACACCGGCGCAGGCCAGATCGATGGACCTCACCGCAGCTTCCTGTTGCAGCCGCAAGGTCAACTGGCTACCGCGGAGGAATACAACAAACTCATCGTAGGACAAAATAGTGGCTCACCCGTGTACCTGAAGGACGTTGCCAATGCCAGGCAGTCCGTTCAAGACGAGCGGATCGACATGCGCTTCTGGGTACGCGGATATCCGCAGCCCGGAGCGACCGTGGTGGTCGCGGTATTTCGGCGGGCCGGCGCGAACGCGGTTGATGTCTCCAAGTCGGTCGCCGAGACACTCCCCACCATTCAGTCGCAGCTTCCATCTTCCGTTCTCTTGGTACCGGCTTATGACCGCTCGCAAACGATTGTGCACAGCATAAAGGATGTGCAGGCTACGCTCTGGATCGCCTTCGTCCTTGTAGTAACGGTTATTTTCGTCTTCCTTGGCAGAGCTACCGACACACTGATTCCCGCGGTGGCGCTGCCACTGTCGCTGCTGCTCACCTTCATCGCAATGAAAATCCTGGGCTACAGCCTGGATAACCTTTCCCTGATGGCGATCACCCTGGCCATCGGATTTCTCGTGGACGATGCCATCGTCTTTCTCGAAAACACCGTCCGCTTGATGGAGGAAGGGCAGAACGCTTTCGAAGCATCGTTAAACTCGGCCAAGGAAATCAGCTTCACCATTCTCGCCATGACGCTTTCGCTTGCGGCGGTCTTTATTCCCCTGGTATTCATGGGCGGACTGATGGGGCGGATCTTCCGCGAGTTCTCGATTACCATCGTGATCTCGATCTTGGCCAGCGGAATTGTTTCGCTTACTCTCACGCCATTGATGACTTCGAGACTCCTTGGCCAGCGCGGTGCGGGCGCAAAGAAGACCTGGATGGAGCGCGGCTTCGGCGCCTTCGAACATCGAGTGCTGGACGTGTATGGGCGATCACTGTGGTTCTTTCTTCGCCACCGCTGGATTTCGGCGCTGGCCTGGGTGGTCTGCCTGATCGGGACCGCGTACCTGTTCTATCTAGTGCCGAAATCGTTTTTGCCGGTCGGAGACAGTTCGTTTATTCGAGGCGTGCTAGTTGCCCAAGAGGGATCCTCGCCCGACCAAATGCACGCCTACCAAACCCAGGCTGAAAAGATCATGAAGGCGAATCCGGCAGTGCGGAGCACCTTTACGATGAGCGGAAACTCACAGTTCCTGGGGTCGAATCAGGCGTTCCTGATTGCGTTTCTGAAACCGCCATCGCAGCGCCCGCCCATTGCGCAGGTAGCAGGGCAATTGATGGGTGGGATCAGCAACACAATCCCGGGTGCCGTTGCTTTTCTGCAGCCCAATCCGGCTCTTGAAATCAGTACGGGAGCCACTGCCAATGCGCAAGGACAATTCGCCTACGCGCTTTCCGGAATCGATGCGAACGAGGTATATGGCACCGCCGCCAAGATGATGGCGAAGATGCGGGAATATCCCGGCTTCCTCTTCGTGAATTCCGATCTCTACAATCACACGCCGAACCTGCAGGTCAACATTCTGCGCGAGCAGGCCAAGTTGTACGGTGTTTCGGAGGGCCGGATACTTACTCTTCTGCACGACGCCTACTCGCAGAACTACAGCTACCTGATCAAGAAGCCAACCGATCAGTATCAAGTGATCCTGGAGGTAGCGGACAATCAACGTTCCGCGCCCGAGGACCTGGGAAAGCTTTATATCAAGAGCGACGACGGTCAGCGCATGGTTCCGTTGAATGCGGTCACGAGTTGGCACCCGGTCATCGGACCGCAATCGGTCAACCACATCAATCAGTTCACTAGCGTGACCATGTTTTTCAATCTAAAACCCGGTTACGCCATCGGACCAGCCACCCAGTTTGTAGAAGGTACGGCGAAGCAGATTCTGCCCTCTGGAGTAATTGGAGCACTGCAAGGCGAGGCACTAACCTTTCGCAACCTGGTCAGGGACCTTGCGGTGCTGATGGTGGTCGCCGTGTTCGTCATGTACGTGATTCTGGCGATCCTCTATGAAAGTTATCTGCACCCGCTCACGGTGCTCTCCTCGTTGCCGGTGGCGCTGCTCGGCGGTCTACTCACGCTATGGCTCTTCGGCGCGGAAGCCTCGCTCTACGCTTACATCGGTATGTTCATGCTGATGGGAATCGTGAAGAAAAACGGAATCATGATTGTCGATTTCGCGGAGCAGCGAGTGCGTCAGGGAATTGCGGACGAGCAAGCCATTCACGATGCGAGCATGGAACGCTTCCGGCCCATCATGATGACGACCATGGCAGCGCTCCTGGGCGCGATGCCCATTGCGCTGGGGTACGGAGCAGACGGAGATTCGCGCAGGCCACTCGGCTTGGTGGTCGTCGGCGGCCTGGTCGTCTCTCAGTTCGTCACGTTATTCATTACCCCTGCGATCTATCTCTACCTTGAGGAATTTCAGGAGAAGGTGCTGGACCGGTTTTCCTTTTTCCGATCGTCGCGCGATCGGAGGCCATCTGCGAGTCCGGCCTACGCGCTGCAGGAAGACAATGGAGATTGATCGCATGACTCGAAGCCCGAAGCACAATCATCTTCTATCGCTGGCTCTCCTCCTTCTTGGTATTGCCGCGCTTACAGGCTGCGCTGTCGGCCCCAACTACAGACGGCCGGCAGTAAATGTTCCAGATGTGTATCGAGGATCAACGACCGGCGAATCCGCGAGCGCGACGAGCAAATCGGAACCGACAAGCAATGGCCCAGCAGCCGCATCGCTCGGCGATGAAGAGTGGTCGAAGGTCTTTCAAGACCCCGAACTCCAGGCTCTGATCCGCACCGCTCTTATAAACAACTATGACGTTCGCATCGCCGCCGCCCGGGTATTGCAAGCCCAGGCACAACTCGGAATCACCCGCGCCGATCAGTATCCCTCTCTCGGCGCGGGCGGCAATATCACGAGCCAGCGAAACCCTCAGATCGGTCCGATTCCCAGCTACCAGATCACGCAGGGACAACTGACAGCGTCCGGCGCATGGAACCTGGATTTTTGGGGAAGGTATCGTCGCGCTACCGAAGCTGCAAGAGCCACTCTTCTCGCCAATGAGTGGGCTCAACGAGAAGTCAGAGCAACTCTTGTTGCAAACTTGGCGACTGCCTATTTTCAGCTCCGCGAATTAGACCTCGAGTTGGAAATTTCGCAGCGAACGTTCAATTCGCGGACGCAATCGTTGCAACTGACGCAAACACTCGAACAGCATGGCATCAACTCGTTGTTGGATGTGCGGCAGTCCGAGCAACTGGTTTACACCGCGGCTACAGAGATTCCGGATTTCCAACGGCAGATCACTCAGCAGGAAAACGCCATCAGCATCCTGCTGGGAGATAATCCCGGCGATGTTCCTCGCGGACTGAAACTGACTGAGCAGCCACATGCTCCCGAAGTTCCGGTCGGACTTCCTTCATCCCTGCTGGAGCGGCGTGCGGACGTAAGGCAATCGGAGGAAAACCTGATTGCCGCCAACGCGCAGATTGGGGTCGCACGTGCGGCTTACTTTCCCCAGATCTCGCTTTCCGGAAGTGGCGGTTTCGAGAGCCCCGCGCTCACGAGTCTCTTTACCGGACCGGCGGGCCTGTGGAGTATAGCCGGATCTTTTACTCAGCCAATCTTCGAAGGCGGAAGACTAAAATCCGGGGTGCGCCTGGCCGAGGCGCAACGCCAGCAGCTGCTTTTGAACTACCAGCAGACCATCCAAGGCGCATTTCGAGACGTCTCGAATGCGCTGGTCGCTTATCGAAAGGATCGTGAGTTCCGCATTCAGCAGGAGCACCTGCTCGCATCAGCCCAGGACGCTGCGCGGCTTTCGGAAATACGCTTCAAAGCTGGGACCACCGACTACCTGGAGGTACTGACCAATGAGACAAATTCCTTCTCCGCTGAGCTAGGCCTGGCCCAAGCCCAGACGAACGAACTGGTCGCCCTAGTGCAACTCTATCAGGCGTTGGGCGGCGGCTGGCAGTAGGTGCTTGGTGACCAGATAGACAGATATCTTTAGGAGACCAGTTCCACCTTTCGCGCTGCCTCTCTCAATCCTTTGAGTGCTCCGCCCCACGCGATCACCTCGTCCGCGACTGCATGCACGGCCTTGTCATGATGCTCGTGTGGTTTGAACGTCGTGAAGTTTTCAAAATCTGTAAACAACGAGAGATTCACCTGCGCCCGCACGTCAGCAACCTTGATTTCACCCATTACAAGCCGAAGGTTCTCCACCGCTCGGACGCCGCCTGCGCTGCCGTACCCGACAAAGCCAGCGGCTTTGTTGTTCCACTCGCGAAAGAGATAATCAATCGCATTCTTTAATGCCGCCGATGTGGAATGGTTGTACTCGGGAGTGACGAAAATGAACGCATCAAGCGAATCAATTTTCGCGCTCCACGTTCTCGTGTGTGCTTGGCTATACTGCCCCATCGAGGGCGGTACGGGCTCATCCAAAAGCGGCAGCTTGTAATCCTCAATATCAACAATCTCAAACTCCGCGTCCTTGCGGCTTTTCAGAATGTCATACACCCACTTTGTCACTGCGGCGGCCTTTCTTCCCGGCCTCGTACTTCCAACGATAATTCCAACTTTCAGCATCTCGCGCCCCTCTTCCGTTACAGCTGGACTCATAGATGCGCCGTCGCGCTCCTGGTTGCAGTTCGTGTTCGCCACCTTAGCTTTTGGCCCGCCCATCCAGATAGCTTCCGCTCCTTCCGCCACGAGCATCAAAGCAGTGCCTAGACGATTTTGCTCAGGAGCTACTGATGCCATATCAGCCCATCGAAAACTACGGAATCAAATGAATGGTTCCATCGACTGGTACTGTTACCCGCGTTTTTTCGCCCAGTATCTTCGGAGCGCTTTTGGACGATGTAAAAGGAGGCAGGTTCCAGATCTCTCCTATTGGCGATCCAGTGCGGCACAAGCGCTGGATCAAGCCCGACTATTGTTCGAACGCATGCTGGGCTACGCCAACCATCTCGGCCTGTATTCAGAGCAAACCGGACCGCAGGGCGAGGCCCTCGGCAATTTTCCGCAGGCGTTTACTCACCTTGCGCTGATCAGCGCAGCATTCAATCTGGATCGTACGCTGGGCACGCGGAACTGAGCGCGCTGACATTCCTTCGCGAATTCATCGAAGCTTCTTCGGCAGCCCGGTCATCTCATACACTCGGCCCCGGCGCGATCCCGGAGCCAGTGCTGCTTCGATGGCAAAGCGGAATCCGATGTGCTCATCAAAGTTTTATATCGCCAGCAAAGTATGCCGATTCCGGTCAGGAGATCTATTTTGGCTTATCGAACTGCCGCCATTATTGTTCTGCTGCATGCTCTCTCAGTTCTTTTACTCTCGCAGGAGCCGGACGCGCGCACATCTACCGCTCCGGCGGCCGCCCCCGCCGCTCAACAGGATCACGAGCGCAAGGAGCCGCCATTGCCCGCAGCGCCGCCCGTTCAACAGCAACCGCTTCCGGCAGCACCCCAGCAACAGAAAGGAACTCTTGTTGGCACTGTAACCGATGTAAACGGAGGCACAGTTCCTGCGGCCAGCGTCATTCTCAATGGCCCTGCCCCCAGCGATCACCGTACCGTCGTGACGAACGACAAAGGATTTTTTGAATTCACCAATCTCGAGCCAGGAACCTATCACGTCACCGTCAGCGCCAAAGGTTTTGCAGACTGGAGCTCGCCCCCGATTATTCTTAATCCGGGTCAGGCCGTGATTCTGACAGGCAGCAAACTCAAGGTGGCGGAGGCGAAGACCACGGTCACCGTTTCTTCCGCGCAGATTGCCGAAGAGCAGGTCAGGAGAGAGGAACAGCAGCGGGTTTTCGGCATCATCCCCAATTTCTACGTCGTCTATGAACCCCACCCCGAGCCGCTCACAACGAAGCTGAAATTCCGCCTCGCCTTCAGAACCATGATCGATCCGATTACCTTCATCGGGACAGGTATAGTTGCCGGTCTCTACCAGGCCGCAGACCACCCCGACTTCGTTCAGGGTTTTAAGGGTTACAGTGAGCGTTACGGATCCATCTACGCTGACGGCGCGATCGACATCATGATCGGTGGCGCTATTCTGCCATCGCTGCTGCACCAGGACCCGCGCTACTTCTACCAGGGCACTGGCACAAAGAAGTCGCGCATTCTCCACGCACTCTCGAACCCATTCGTCTGCAAGGGAGACAACGGACATTTGCAACCGAATTACTCGAGCTTAGGTGGCGATCTGGCCACGGCTGCCATCGCGAACGCCTACTATCCGGCACAGAATAGCGGCGCTGGGGAGCTGTTCAGGGAGTTCCTGATCGGCACAGGCGAGCGCATGGGTGCCACCCTGGCACAGGAATTCATTTTACGCAAGCTCACCAAAATCAAGAAAAAGTAATGCCCTCAGCTAATCCTCAAAACTTTTAGCTCCGCCGCGCAACTTGTTCTTGACCACCTGCGCCCAAATCCATTTCATCGCTCTCGCGTCGTTGTAGCAGTAGGAGAGATTGTGGTTCAGGGTTGAGAAGCAGTGTCGTTGGCAGCTCTTCTTCATGCCTGTAAGCTGCTTTTCTTCGAACTTGTGCGCGTCAATATTGCCCCAATCGAAGCTTGAAGCGTACATCGGGAAGCATGGCGCCACAGTGCCGTCCGTACGGATGATCACGTTATTCTGTCCGGCACGGCAGCTCCATTCAGCGAAATGAAGTTCACCGTTCGGCTCGCGGACGATTCCTGGCATCGTCTCGAGCAGCTTCGTGATTTCGCCATTCCCGCTGCTCCCGTCTCCGTACCAACCGTACTGATTCAGGTCCAGACCGGAGGACATGCGCACGAAGGCCTTGGTTTCCTGCAGTCGCTGCACGGAGTTGACCATCTGGTAGCCGGCCTTGTTCTTCTCGATCAGCCAATCGAGCAACCTGTCTACATCGCGCCAATCTTCGGGACGAATATAAGTTGGGTTGTCGTAGAGATGTTTAAAGTGGTCGTCCTGCTCGATCATCGGGGTTTCATTGATGTGGTAGTCAGTGGCGATGCGATGTTCATGCGCGTACTCGGTCAGCATGCGCACGTCTTCAAGATTGTTGCGGCAAATGTTCATGTTGAAGAAAACCATGTAGCCGTAAACGTACTGCTTGCGCATCACGTGTTCCAGATTAGCCCGCGCCGGAACGAGCGCCTTGGGAAGACTGGGCTTGAGGTCCCATGAATCCAGCGCGAAGTTAAAGATCGCAACTCCGGCGTCGGCGAGGCGGTCGGCAACTTCGGGACGCAACAAGCGCCCATTTGTGCCCACATAAATCCAGAACCCCTTTTTCGCCGCATAGTGCACAACCTTGTGTATGAACTGCGGACGCAGCAGCGGTTCACCACCCATGAGCGCCAGCACGCGACAGCCGTGATCATGCAGCCAATCGATCGAGCGCAGCGCGACATCTTCCGTCATTCCCTTGACCTTGTTGTCGAAGGCCCAGCAATACCAGCAGTCAAGGTTGCACTTGTACTCGACAAACAGATATGCCGTGATGGGGTGAAAGTCGCCCGGCAACACCCGCGAGCGAATATATGGGAACCCCCAGCCCCGCACCTGGCGGTAGACTTCCTTCGTCCCCCACTTCCGCTGGATCGGACTCTCCGGGCCTGGATCGTTCAGCTTCTCAGGAAAACGCGGAAATACCGGCTCAGGCAGCACTAAGCCCTTCGGTTCCGGCGGCTCCGGCGGCCGCTGATTGGAGTTCATTAGCAGATCATGAATGGCGACATCGATGCGAAACTTTGCTGTCGTGGACATTTCCATTCTCGAAGATGGGTTGCCCGAATCGTGAGACTCGGATCGCTACAGATCGATAGATTTATCAAAGAGACCGAAAGTTGTCCACAAACAATAGAAATGAAGAACAATCTGCTGGGCGTTTTGGGTCACGCCAACAATATAGCTCGGGGCTGTCCGGATTCGAGCGAAACTCATCCATTGCCATTGGTCGATCCGCACTGGCGCAAACTGCCCAGCCCCAAGCTTGCGGGTTGAGCCTCAGTAGTCTGCACGCAATCGGGCGACCGGCACGCCATGAGGAGTTCGCTCTTTTCGCAAGCGTCGTTTTGCGGTACAAGACAATTCCGCGATTAGAACGCGATCACCGCGCAATCGAATGCCTTCCAAAGAGCCCGGCCGAAGCCGCGGACGCACACCTTCCCGGTGTCCCAGCTGATCGTAATATCCAACCCATCGAAGCTCTTTGCAGGGCAAGCCAACGGACACGCGCTCGACGCGCTGATCGCGCAGCATACCTGTTAATTGCGGAATTTCGTCGTTATGGGAGCTGCGCAACCATCCAATCACCAGGACTTTGTGATCACTTCTTAGGAATACGTCGACCACCGCTTGCGAACTCGCGGGCACAAGAATACGCGGTTGGAAAACTTTGATCGGCTTGCCAAAGAGCCGATTGAAAAAGCGTAATGCGAAAAACGCCGGCTTCGGACGGCCACACGCGTCCGCCAAACCAAGATGGTAATTGACCAGGTCGCTTCCAAGCCGCTTCTCACCAGGCGGAAAGTCGTCGATACGGTACCAACCGGTTAGTCCAACCTGCTCTGAAGCCAATGCCATCACTTCAAATTTGAAGAGCATTGCAGCCTGATATCGGCGCGTGTGCTCGTAGCGGTAGTAAATCTGGGTTCCATAAACGGAGGCTTGGTTGCGACGGAACCGGTAGTCGGCATAGCCCATCTCGTTGACCCAGAAACCGTCACCAGAATTGTCGTTGCGGATCATTTCCACCATGCGCGGGACCCATTGCTGAAAGACAGCCTCAGCGCGTTCGTTGGTCCAGGACTCAGGGTAGGCGTGCATCGCAATCACGTCCACGTATTCATCAATTTGGTATTTCGCCATCAAGTGCTGAAAAAAATCACCGGGACCGTACGCCATGCCCCCTAGGATCAATACCGCCTTGGGATCGGCATCGCGAATACGTCGGGCTGCCAATTCGACCAGTGACGCAAATTCGTCGGCAGTGCCGGTCCAGTAATCTATATTGTCCGGCTCGTTCCAGATTTCCCAGGATTGAATGCGGCCACGATATCGGGCTGCAATCGTGTACATGAAGTCCCCGTAAAGCTGAGCGTTACGGGGCGGCTGTTTCCAGAATTCCTTCGTATCACGCGCTGCCCATTCCGGTGTGTAGGCAACATAGGGAAGGAGTTGGACACCATTTTGGCCGGCTAACTCGACCAGCGTGTCCCAGAAAGTCCAATCGTATTGCCCCTGTTTCTTTTCAATTGCGTCCCAGCTGAACGCGCACCGCAAATACTTCACACCGGCCCGGCGAACCACCGCAAGATGACGTTTCAGACGACTGGGCGGACTTGTCCCATCGAAGTAGTCATCGCCAATCGCGGTTGCCATGAAATGAAAACCGTTCTTCTCGGCTCCCCGCGGTTGCCCTGTTTCAAAGCGATTGAGAGGACGTACCCGGGAGAATTCCCTGCCCTGTTCTTCCGCGCCCTGGGGCCAGAATAGGAGCGCGATTAGCAGGGCGAGCACTGGCCTTTGGAGATGCGGGAAACACCGCTTCGACTGCTTCTGAAAACGCGACGCTCTCGCGGCCTCGGTCATCGTTCATTAGAGGGCAGCTGTCAGGAAACGATGCTCAACTTGCTCCGCTGCATCGGTACCAATGCAGCGGAGGGAGCGCCTTTGGATTCGGCCGCTCCCTCCTTAAGTTGCTACTGGTCGAGCGAGAAGTGTGCGCGGCGATTCTGCTGCCAGCACTGCTCGTTCTCATCACTGCAGAAGGGCTTCTCTTTTCCGTAGCTGATGGTCTTGATACGGTCGCGAGCGAACCCGAGTTTTACAAGCTGGTCGCGAACGCCATCCGCGCGGCTCGACCCGAGTGCCATGTTGTAATCCTCGGAACCACGCTCGTCGCAGTGCCCGGAGATCACTAGCTTGTAGCTCGGGTGGGCGGCCAGGAAATCCGCATCCGCCTTGAGCACAGCGCTGTCAGACGATCTCACGTCGTATCTGTCGTAGTCGAAGTAGATATCTTTCACATTGCGTTGAAACAGCTCCTGATCCGAAGGCGCTGCCTGCGCCGCCACCGGAACTGGTGCTGGCGTCGCAATGGTCACCCGTGCGGTCGCCTGGATCGTACCTCCTGCACCTTTTGCCGTCAGGGTATAGGTCGTCGATTCGGAAGGGACAATACTCTTGCTACCGCTGAGAGCGACTGTTCCAATTGAGTCGATGGTCACATCGGTTGCGTTCTGCGTACTCCAGTCCAGTTTTACGGACTGGCCACGCTGCAGGTTGGAAGGCGTAGCGCTCAGGGTAGCAGTCGGTTTCGCCGGAGGCGGCGGGGCCTGAGGTGGGGCAACAGCCGCCGTCTTTTTGTGACAGGCGCCAAGCAATAAGATCGCGGACAGAACAAAAGATAGACCTGCAAGCCGCAGGAAACGAGCATTCATATACTTCTCCTTAGAGGAAGCTGGAATTCAAACGTCAGTTTTTGAGGAAACGGAGAGGTAGAGGTCTAACAGCGGAGAGCGAACAGCTCAGGATCGCCGCTCACCCGAACGACGGTTCGCGTCACGAAATCGAGGTACAGAACGCATCGCAGAGCGGTCGACACAAGCAAGGCCGCACTAATCGCCGCAAATAGCCCGCGTGCAGCGGCCAAGGCGCGAAATGCGGTTGCGGGCCCGTTCGTAACGCTAAATGGCCCGCAGGGGGCAGGAAAAAAGAAGACAAGAAGAATCCCCAGCATCGCCATAAACGCAAGTGCGCCCGTCCGGGATACCACTCTCATCGCCCACTCCCACCAACAATAGTAAACAGAGTAGCGCTGAATTGGAACCAGAGTTTCGGAAATTCCACTGAATTCGAAAAGTGTTTCTACCGAGTCCGCCCAAATTCTGATCTAAGCACATTGCTGCTTAACATCCTCATCGAGCATCTGCCGGACGGCCCTGAACAGCGTGTCGGGAGAATACGGTTTCAACAATATCCGCGTCGTGCATTCCGTTCCGCCGTAATCTAACAGGTCGCTCTCGGCATAACCCGTCACGTAAAGCACCCGCAGCCCTGGCCGATCCAGCCTCACCTGCTTGATCACATCGGGTCCGGACATGCCTGGCATGATCACATCACAAAGCACCAGGTCGATGGACGATCCGTACTGGCGGTTGATGGAAATTGCCGACCTGCCATCTGCTGCTTGCAGCACATTGTAGCCACGGCTCTTGAGGATGTGGACCACTAGTTCCCGAAGCGCCTCTTCGTCCTCAATGACCAGAATCGTCTCACGTCCGGTGGAAGGCGGGGATTTGGGGACCGGTTCCTCCGTGATAGCCGACACGCCTGCCGCGCGCGGAAAATAAATGTTGAAGCATGCGCCATGGCCGGCTTCACTGATGACGTCCATATGCCCGCCGCTCTGTTTCACAAAGCCATACACCATCGCCAGTCCCAAACCAGTGCCCTTGCCGGTCGGCTTGGTGGTAAAGAATGGCTCGAAAATTCTTTGTTGTGTCGCTTCGTCCATGCCCATGCCGTTGTCACTCACGCTCAGGCAAACATGCGGTCCTGCCGAAGTCCCCATGTGGCGCAGCACGTAGTTGCCATCGAGAACCGCATTCCTGGCTTGGATGGTCAGCCGTCCGCCGCCGGGCATCGCATCCCGCGCATTAATGGCAAGGTTGATGATTGCCTGCTCCAGTTGATTCCGATCGGCTTCTACGTGCCACAGCTCGGGCGCAACCTGAATCTCAACTTGAATGTCTTCTCTGATCATCCGCCGCAAGGGATCCAGCAAGTCGGTAACAACCTTGTTCAGATCGAGCACTTCAGGATTCAGCATTTGCTTGCGTCCGAACGCGAGCAGGTGACCGGTCAATTTTGTCGACCGCTCTGCCGCCCTCAACACTTCCCGCACCAGCTTACGGCCCGGGTGTTTGTGGGGCAATTTGTCCAGAAGCAGGTTGCAGTAGCCCTGCACGATGGTGAGTTGGTTATTGAAGTCATGGGCTATTCCACCGGCCAATCGGCCCACGGCCTCCATTTTGGCTGCCTGGCGAAGCTGCTCCTGCATTTGCAACAAATCCTCAAATGCCTGCTTGCGATCGGTCAGGTCCCGCAGTGACTCGATGGCGCCAACCTGATTGCCTCCGCTGTCCAACAGCGGCGAGGCCTTCCCCCACAGATAGGCGCCTCTGCCGTCGAACACGGCTGGGAAAAATCGCTCTCCATAAAGTGTGTCACCTTTGTTGCAGAAGTTGTCGTACTTGTGCCCAAACTCCGAACCCTCTGTTCCCAGAAGATCAATCAACATAGGCACGCGCTCACCGTAAAATGGAAGTGCATAGGCGTAATCGCCCTTGCCGATGATCTCTTCCTTGCGAATCCCAGTCATCTCTTCAATGGCCCGGTTCCAGGCGATGACCCTCTTGTTCTGGTCCACTACGAAGGTGGCGTCGGGAAGGAAATCGATCATATCCAACAAGCGCTGGCGAGCGGCGCGGGCTTCTTCCTCCGCGAGCTTTCGTTCAGTTATGTCCTCCAGTGTTTCCACCGCACCGATGATGCGTCCTTCCGGATCTCGAATCGCCGCTGCGGTGAAGTGCAGCCATTTGCCATGCTCGCCCATCGCCGGGAAAAAGTCCGTAGCTTCGTAGGCTCCCTCCACCAGCTCTGATTTGCTGAATTTACCCTCATACCAATAAGGAATCTTTTCGATATCCTGCTCGATGATCAGGTCAGCCAGGCAAGGGCGTTGCGTCGAATAGAATGCGCGCCAATGCTCTTTCGTGCCGACCACGGATTCGGCGCGGATACCCGTGTATTTTTCCAGGGCTCCATTCCAGGAGATGATGGCATGATCCTCTCCAAGCACGAATTGTGGAATCGGAGAACCATGGACAATGGCCCGGAGCCTCTGCTGGCCTTCACTGAGTGCATGCTCGTGCGCCGCACGCTTACTCGCGCCGTTGCCGCAGCTCGTATCGTCCTCTTCCGCGGCATTCTTGAGCGACTTCGGTGACCCGCAAAGTGGCGACTGCTTTGATTTCATACGGCTAACTGCTCTTCTCTTTGAGCGATGAACCTGGCGCACCCCACAGCTCGGAGAACCACAATCTGTCCTGCCCCAGGCAGCTCACCGACAAGAATTCTCTTTTTGCAAGCCCCCCTCAATGCCAAAGGTCACAACCCTGTGTGACAAATGAACATGTGCTCTGAATTCGGCTCCATCCAGGAACATAGCTCAGGGCAAATGAAACAGCTTGTCACGCGCTCGGCTTGATTCAGCAGAAAATACTCAACCCGGTCTGCGGTCAAAGGCTGCCAATTAAGGCAGGTGTAATGAAACTCATACAACCGCAAACGAATGCGATTCGGGCAACCCATCCTCTGCCTCAGCCTTCCATTTTTTGTCCCTGACCGCGGTCTGTGATCGCGCTCGCCGGCAACTTCGAACTCGGTGACGAGAAATCGAGGATGCCCGCGAGAAGCACGGGTAAGCCTTGGCGAAGAGCCTTCGAGCGATGACGCCAATAGGAACAATTGTGAAATTTTATCGCGAGCGTGATTTCAAGAGGTGCCAACCAAAGAATCTGCCTGGGTGCAATAGGATTGCCGTAGTAATTGCTTTGCTGCCATTCATGTTCTTCATGGCAAATTGCGGAAGCGGCCACAGTTCCACCACACCAGCAACAACCGGCAGTGGGAGCGTAGCAAGCATCACTCCCACCACTACCCTGCAAGCCGAGACGGCCAACAACACCAGCGCAAGCAGTTCGTTTGTTGCTCAACCAAACGGCTTGCCGCATCCGGCGAATGTCAGCAAGTTGCCAACCAGTTCACTGCTGTACAGCGGATCGACAACGAAAACTTATGCCGCCATGGAGGGCTGGTTCGGCGAGTCCACACACATGAATGTTGGCTATAACTCGAACGACCCACAGCAGGTGAAGCGCCAGGTAGAAGATATGATGAGCCGCGGCATTCAGGGTGCGGTGCTGGACTGGTTTGGACCCAATGAGGCAACCATCAACGGCACAGCAATCACTCTGCGTACCCAGGCAGAGGCCCATCCAGGATTCGAGTTTGCCATCATGGAAGATGCTGGTGCGCTCTTCGCGGCCGCTCAGGCCAACGGCTGCGATGTCACAACCCAGTTGATCAGCGATATAAATTACATCAACTCCCAGTTCGTTCCCTCACCGGCTTACACACGGTTCAACGGCCAGCCGGTGATTTACTTCTTCGGCGTCGATGCCTACTACATCAATTGGAATCAGGTTCAGAGCGCCGTGGCCAACAAGCCTCTTCTGCTCTTCCGCGGCACCGACGGACTCACGCGTCCAATCAGCAATGGAGGGTTTCAGTGGGAGGACATCAACGCGGACCCATTCCATCCAGCCTCGCCCAACCCGTTTGATCCCGGTCTGGCAGCGCAAAACGCGTTTTACCAGACCGCCAAAACCGCCGGCCGTCTGGCCATCGGATCCGTCTACAGAGGCTTTAATGACTCGCTCGCGCCTTGGGGATCGATCGCTTCATTCACCCAAACTGCGGTCAAACATGGCTGGCCACATTCGCTGAGATCGGAAATTTCTATTCCAGCAGCAATCAATTGCCCGCTCTGCAGATTGTGACATGGAACGACTATGACGAGGGCACGGCGATTGAGATGGGTATTGATAACTGTGTCATTGTGCAGCCCTCCGTCTCCGGAAGCACACTTTCATGGGCCATCCTCGGCGGCAACGAAAACACCATCGACCACTACACGATATTCGCCTCATCGGACGGAGTGAATCTGGCGGCACTCAGCAATGTGCCCGCAGGAACGCACTCGCTTAGCCTCAGTCAATTCTCTTTGCCAACTGCCTACAGCCTGTATGTCGAAGCGGTAGCCAAGCCCAGCATTCAGAACAAAATGTCGCCGCCAATCGCATTTCGGGCCGGAGATCAACCTCCAACCGCAAATCTTGTGCTCTCACAAACAGGAGCGCTCACCTTCACGGCCTCAACCTCCGCCTCCACCGGCGCAGTTAGTTCCATGATTGACTTTGGCGATGGCACAACCGCTGCCGGCCCGACTGCCAGCCACACTTACGCCTCTGTCGGCCAATATACCGTTACTGCCACCATGGTCGATACTGCTGGCTCCTCGGCGGTCGCGATACAGCAGGTTTCGGCAAAGGCAACCTCGCCCGGTGTTACGATCTTCTCGCCCACAACCGCCGGAGTCGTGAACTGGCCCATGCCCCCAATCGTTGCCTCGGCTAACACTGCGAACCCCATCGCAACGATGAGCGTCCAGGTGGATGGCACGCAGATTTACGCCAACAACCAGGACACGATCAACACTGTTCTAAAAATTTATCAAGGATCGCATCACGTCGTTGTCCAGGCGGTAGACAACAAAGGCAATGCCTCCAGCAGCGCCGTTGATATTGTCGCCGAACCCAACGATTCACCTCCGGTTCCGGCGATACAAGTCACCGCGTTGCCCAGCGTAGGCGCAAACACGTTACTGTTCTGCGGAGCCGGATGGCAGGATACCCACGCATTCGTCAATGCGTACCAGTGGACTTTCTCGGACAATAGTGCCCCGGCCTTCGCGCCTGGCCCCGTGCACACCTTCCCGGCTCCCGGCACGTACTCCACAACGCTTGAAGTACTGGATCAGTTCGGGGCTCCCGCTTCCCTCACCAAAAGCGTAACCGCAACCGGCGCTACGACTGCGACCCAGAGTGCTCCGGTGCATGTGCAAAGTCCGGAGGTCCAGAAACAAAATCTTCCGATCCGATTGCCTTAGCTCTACCATTTTTCGATCACGACTCGGGTTTCGGTATAAAACTTAACAGCGTCCTTACCGGTGGCATGCAGGTCGCCGAAGAACGACCCCTTCCATCCGGCAAAGGGAAAGAATGCCATCGGTGCAGCGACACCGAGGTTAATAGCAACCATCCCAGCTTCAACCCGCGTGCGGAACCTGCGGGCTGCTTCCCCGCTGCGAGTAAAAATGCTTGCCGCATTTCCAAATCGTGACTTGTTGATGATCTCAATTGCGTCGTCAAGGTCGTCTGAGCGAATTACCGAGAGCACAGGGCCGAAAATCTCCTCGGTCGCAATGCTCATCTCCGGCTGAACACGATCGAAGATTGTGGGCCCGAGAAAGAAGCCTTGCTTGGTGTCTGAAGCGACAAGGCCACGGCCATCGAGTAAGAGTTCGGCGCCTTCCGCCACGCCTTTCTCGATGTAACTCAGCACTCGTTCCGTAGCATCTCTTCGTATGAGCGGGCCCATTGACGAGTCCTCCATCTCTCCAGGGCCGAGACGCAGCGAAGAAGCGACGCTCCGGAGTTCCTGAACAAGCCTGTCGCCGATCTCGCCCACGGCGACCACCACGCTTCCCGCAAGGCAACGTTGCCCGGCAGCTCCAAAGGCGGAGCCCAGCACCGCCTTCACCGTAGACCCGAGCTCGGCGTCCGGCATTACCAGTAGATGATTTTTCGCGCCCGCAAGTGCCTGTACCCGCTTGCCGCTCTTAGCAGCCGTCTCATAGATGTATTTAGCGACCGGCGCGGAGCCAACAAATGAGATCGCGCGAATTCCGTGATGCTCAAGCAATGCCGTAACCGTTTCGCGAGCGCCGTGCACCACGTTAATCACACCCCGCGGCACACCGGATTCCATCAGGAGTTCAGCAACACGCATTCCCGTGAGAGGCGTACGCTCAGAAGGCTTGAGTACAAAGGTGTTTCCTGCTGCAATCGCGATTGGAATCATCCACAGCGGGATCATCGCAGGAAAGTTAAACGGGCAAATGCCCGCCACAACACCGAGCGGAACACGAACAGTGTGGCTGTCGATACCCTCTGCAATCTGGTTCAGCATCTCGCCCATCATTAGACTAGGCATGCCGCAGGCAAAGTCCACTACCTCGATCCCGCGCCGCACTTCACCGCGCGCATCTGCGATAAGCTTTCCATTCTCCCTCGTGACAAGTTGAGCCAGCTCTTCCTTATGCCGCTCCAGCAGGTCCTTGAATCGGAAAAGACATTGCACGCGCTCTACCACTGGAGCGTCTCGCCAGACAGGAAAAGCGGTAGAGGCCGCCCGAACCGCCGCATTGATTTCATCCGCAGTGCACATAGGCACCCGCGCAATCACCGTGCCCGTGGCAGGGTTGTAAACCGGCTCCGTTTGAGCGGAAGACGTTCTCCACTCACCGCCGATTAACATCGAAAGAACGCCGTCTTCAGACTGCGTTCGCGTCTTTGAAACCGAGAGAGTTTCAGGCATAAGAGCGACTCCTATTTGATCGCACCCACCGTGAATCCAGCGATAAACCGATCGAGAAACAGGTTGTAGACAAGTGCGATCGGCAGACTTGTGATCAGGCACGCAGCCATCAGCGACCCCCAATAATAGACGTCTCCGCGCACCAGGTAAATTGGTACGCCAACGCCTACTGTCTGGTGAGATTCAGAAGAAATAAAGGTTAGCGCATAGACAAATTCCTGCGTCACCAATGTAAATGAAAAAATAACTACGGTCAGAATACCTGAAAGAGAAATCGGAATGACCAGCTTTACGAAAGCTCCCAGGCGAGTCAGCCCGTCTACCATTGCAGCATCTTCCAGCTCACTCGGAATCGACTTGAAGAACCCCATAAGGAGCCAAATTGAGAACGGGACGGTAAAGCTCGGGTATGTTACAACCAGAGCCCAGATACTGTCTTGCAGTCCCAGAAGGCTGACAACACGCGAAAGAGGAATGAACAAAAGCGTGGGCGGAATAAGGTAAGTAAGAAAGATTCCGATGCCGAGCCGTTGCCCCCAGCGCCCCGTGAGTCGAGTAAGTGCGTATGCTGCTGGAAGTGCAAGTACGAGAGTGATAACAACAACAAAGATACCTATAACGGTTGTGTTTACAAACCAGCGTACAAAGCTTGTGTCGTAAAACAAGTATTTAAGATGTTCAAGGGTCGGCTTTGCGTTGAAGATGAATGGATTGTTGTTAAGGTTATAGAGATCGCTGGTCTGCTTGAATGTTGTGATGAACATCCAATAGAACGGAAATCCAAGCAGAACACAGAAGATCACGATTACGACCCAGTGCCCAACAATGCTCGCCCAGCGCCTGGGGGCGCGAGTGGCGGCGGTCTGTGCTGTTACCGTCATGCGATCTCCGCCTTGTGGGCCATGCGAAGCATAAGAATGGCAACGGCAATCAGGACAGGGACAAGGAACAAAGAGATCGCCGCGCCCTCTGCCAAGTCGCCCCCCAGTACGCCGGAAAAGAAAGCAAGCGAAGGCAGAACCTGCGTACTGTCATACGGACCGCCTCGCGTAAGGATGTAGACCACTGTCATGTCCGTAAACGTAAAGATGATGCCGAACAGCACCGCGACGTTGATGATCGGCAGCAACATCGGAATCGTGATCTGAAACAGTGTTCGCCAGAATCCGGCTCCATCCACTGCGGCGGACTCAGGTATATCTTTCGGAATCGCTGTAAGTCCCGCCAGAAGAATCACGGTAGAAAACGGCAGCAGTCTCCACGTGTGAACAAGGATGACGGAAGCCATCGCGAGCGAAGGCTCACCCAGCCACATCGGTGGCGTAAACGGATTCACCAGATGCAAATGAATGAGCACCCAGTTGATCACGCTATACAGAGAATCCAGTATCCACTTCCACCCAATTGCACCGAGCGAAATCGGCGCGACCCAGGGCAGCAAAATAATGAAGCGGACCACACCTCGACCACGAAAGCTGCTTTCCAGTGCCATCGAAAGTATCGTCGAGCCAACGATGACGAGCACTTGAGAGCAGATGGTAAAGATAAAAGAGTTCACAACTGAAGTACGAAATACCGGAGACTGAAGGACGCTGAGGAAGTTGCGTGCGCCGACCCAATGCAGTCCGGTACTGCCGACTTTGACATCGCTGAATGCATAGAGAAAGGCCATCACAAGAGGCACGCCGATAATCGCAAGGATATAAATCAACGCCGGCGAGAACAGCAGGACGCCGAGCCAATTTCGACGAGTGGCTGCATTCGTAATTCGCCACGTTGTACCGGTTGTAGATCGTGACGCGAGTTCTTCGAATGTGCCTTCTGATTTCACTGCCACGTCAGCACCTTCGCTTCGCTACTCTTCCCAGTTTGCCGGTCGAAATATTTGAGGTCACCTTCGGAAACCACATAGTCTTGCACGTTATCGAAATTCTGAGGCACTCCGGTGGAAATCGTGGACGGTAGCCGCGCGATAATGTTCTGCCCCGCAAAGCGCCCGCTCGCGATGGTGCCGTACACGATCCACTCCGCGCCAAGATACTCGATGAGAGTGATGCGAAATGGAAACGTAAGATGGTTCCCGGGACGGGGAGCCGCGGCAGGCCGAAAGTGCTCGGGGCGAAAGCCGACGATTGTGTTCTCATGCTCGATGAGGTTCATCGGCGGTGACCCCAGGAACGTGGCGACAAATGTGTCCGCCGGATTGTTGTACACGTCTTTCGGCGTGCCAAGCTGGCGGACCACGCCGTTATGGAGAACGGCAACGCGATCGCCCATCGCCATCGCTTCTACCTGGTCGTGAGTAACATAAATTGTTGTCGTGCCGACTCTCTGCTGGAAGTGCTCAATCTCCTCGCGTGCCGAGGCCCGCAACTTGGCATCGAGATTGGACAAAGGCTCGTCGAGAAGAAAAACAGATGGCTCGCGAACGATCGCCCTGGCAAGAGCTACGCGCTGGCGCTCACCGCCCGACAATTCGCGCGGTTTGCGTTGCAACAGATGTCCAATCCCCAGCAGCGAGGAAGCCCATTCCACCTTTTCCCGATGCTTGGAAGAGTCGACCTTCTGCGCCTTCAGCGGAAAAGCAATGTTGTTATAGACACTCAGGTGTGGGTAAAGGGCGTAACTTTGAAAAACCATTGCGATGCGACGGTTACGGGGAGAAAGCTCTGTCACATCGCGTTCGCCAATGAAAATCCGTCCGGAAGTTGGCGTTTCCAACCCTGCAATCATTCTGAGCAGGGTGGTCTTGCCGGAGCCGGACGGCCCCAGCAAGACCAAAAACTCTCCCTCTTCAGTCTTGAGATCGACGTTGTTAACTGCTGATTCGTGGCCCGCCTTAAAAACCTTTGTGAGGTTCCGGGCCTCAACGACGGCCATTGTCACTCCATTCGCAATTTGGGAATCATTTGTTCCACTGAGCGAAGATGCGTTTAATCTCGGTCTCGGCTGCTTTAGCTGAATTCTCCGCTGTTTCCTGGCCCCGTGCCACTCTCGCAAACATGGTTGGAATCACGAACGTGTTGAACACCTCGTCAATTGGAGCCGACGCATACCCCGGATAGCCGACGTTGGTAGTCCACTCCAACACATTCCCCAGCACCTTGTACTTATCCGGCGGACTCGCCTTCGGATCGTTCGCGATCAACTTCTGCAAGTCCGGAACGGTCTTGGGGAAGCAGGGAAAGTTATAGAACTCACTCGCCTTGAAAGCAGCTTCATAGTCGTTGATCAAATCAACCAGAAACTCTTTTGCGCCCTCTTTGTTCTGAGCGAAATTCCAGATCACATAGCAGTCCATCACGTGTTCCGATGCCATCCGTCGAACCGGGCCCTTCAGCGCCGGTGTGATCTGAATCTTCTTCGACATATCCGGGTTGTCCTTTTCAGCCTGTCGCGTGACCGAGATGGCGTTATCAACAAAGGATGCGCGTCCCGACAGGATCGCCCGGTTGTTCGAAGATGGATCCCAGGTGAACACTTCAGCAGTCTCGGTGTCCTTGTACAGCGATGCCATAAACTTGATCGCATCCACTGTCTGCTTGGAGTTAATGACGACATTACCGTGTTCATCCTGCACGGAGCCGCCAAACGACCACAAGAGCGCGCGCATTGCCATGTTGGTATCGAGTTCTTGAGACAGTCCGATGCCACATGGGTTGCCGAACTTCGCCTTCACTTTCTTCGCCCCGTCGTAAAGCTGCTCCCACGTGTCAGGACCGTTCGGATATCCGACCTGCGACCAAAGATCCTGACGATAGTTGCCCGGATCGGGGACGTAGGAATCCGAGAACGCGAAAAATTTCTTCGTCTTTGGATTGAACGTGGACTTCTCAGCAACCTCCACTTTCTTGCCATGCTTCTTTTCGCATTCCTGATAAATCTCGGCGTGGTTAATAACCTGGTTTTCGTAAGCCGCGGGCGGAGAGAGGAACATAAACAAGTCATGTCCCTGCTTAGCGGAAACTTCGGAGGCGCCCCGTGCGTTGATCTCGCCGATCGAGATGTGGTCAACGATCACACGGGTGTTGTGCTTGTCGCCCCAGTTCTTGGCAAAGACTCCATCAAACCACTTGTCATAGGCGGGGACAAAGTGGCTCCACTGGACAATCTTCAATGTCTTTTGCTGTGCTGCCGCTCTCTCCGGAAAGAGAAAATAAGGTCCGCCCAACCCTGCAGCGAGCGCTCCTACGCTGGTAACCCTAAGAAAGTCTCTGCGGGAAACACCCTCGTTCTTTTTCACCGATGGTCCTCTCCTTTTAGCCGTTACTGTCACGATCGCGTGATCGCATCTTGAGTAGTCCGGCATTCCATTCAGCGGACTCGAAAGTTCGACACAAGATACGGCAAGGAGCTGATCAAGAGCTGAACTTCAACCGCTCGATCGGAAATGGATGTAAGTAATTGAGAAAAGGGTGCTCGCTCTGCCCCAAACTGCACAGCTCAGGCGCAAGCACCTGCTCTCCACGCGTTCGTTCGCTAGTATGCTGCTGCACTTCACAAACAACTCCGCCTCGTCCGCTCAAATGTTCCAAGACGGCATCAAAACATGGGTCTCCAGAGTGCGCTCGCGAACTCTATGCCGCATGAGGATTGGTTGCTGCTCGCAAAGATCCCGCATCTAATTTGACGTGAGTGTAGCGGTGGTCTCTCTGGCAGTACATTTTGTTCGGAATTCTTCCCCTTCGAACTCAGCAGCCCCCGGATTATCAGCAATCAGGAACGCCGAAACCAGCACACCCACTGCGTGGGCCAGAAGAGCCGTGCTCAGGGCGCGACGCTCAGGGATCGATACTCTTGCACTTCTGTTTTGTCTGGCTGTTGCATGGCAGCAGTGCAGCTCATATTCGTTTCTGACCCACGAAGCGATCATCGACATGGCTTGGGAGAGTGCGATTAAGCCGGCTTTGCTGAGTCAGTATCCCAACACGTCTCCAGGAGAGCTGCGCCTGGCGCACGCCTATGCATACGGCGGTTGCACGATACAGGACGTGGGCTATTACCCGTTCGGCCATCAGTTTTTCAGCAATCTGACGCATTACGTTCGCACCGGAGATTTCATCACGATCATGATTCATGAAGCGCGCAACGTAAACGAACTCGCCTTCGCATTGGGCGCGCTCTCGCACTTCGTCGGCGATAGCATCGGTCACCACGACGCAGTGAATCCCTCGACGGCAATTGAATTTCCGAAGCTCGAACGAGAATACGGGGCAATCGTGACCTACGACGAGAGTCCACATGGGCATGTTCGAACCGAGTTTGCCTTTGATATCGACGAGTTAAGTGATAAGCGCTTTGCGCCCGAGGGATACCTGGAAAGCGTGGGACTGCTGGTCTCGCGGCGGTTGCTGGAGCAGGCATTCTTTCAGACCTATGGGCTACGGCTGCGCGATGTTCTCGGAAGAGAACCCGCCTCTTTTCAGAGCTATCGATCCTCCGTGCGCCATATCCTGCCGAAGATCGCGTGGGCTGAGGTCCTGCTGCATCGAAAAGATTTCCCTCCGGACGAGCCGACGCCAGCGTTCCAGAAGTTCGATGAAACTCTGAAGCGGGCAGACCGCGAGAACGGGTGGTATAAGTTCCGCCGCAAAAGGACGAGCTTTTCAACACGAGTCGTTGCTGTGCTCATCTTCATCACGCCCAAGGTGGGCGCGCTTTCCGATCTCGCGATCCGGGGTCCCCGCCCCGACACCGAGAATGACTATGTCGAGAGCGTGAACCGTACTGTCGAAAGATACTCGACGTTGCTCGGCGAACTGGCTCAAAAAGGCCAGGACGATTTTCGCATCGTGAATCTCGACCTCGATACGGGAGAGAAGATCCGGCCTGGAACTTACAAACTGACCGATGAGACCTATGCGAAACTGCTGGATCGGCTGACCAACAAGAACCCGAATCGGCGCACGCCGCCCGAATTGCGGCAAAACGTGCTGGATTATTATTCTGACCCAACGACGCCGATTGCGACGAAGAGAAACAAGCGGCAGTGGAAGAAAGTGCAGAAGGAACTCGCGATCCTCAAAGACAAGCCTTGAGCGTGATCGTCAGCGAGCGACTGAAACATCCAGTCTGCCCTTCGGAATCATAGACCACGCAACCGCAGAGCTCGCTAAGGCCAGTCCCGCACAGATCAACATCACCATCCGGAATCCAAATACAAATGCCTCCGCAGTCGATCGCCGGATGGCTGCTTCCGTAAGCGGACTGACGCCCGCAGGAATCTGCAAGTCGGCAAGTTTGCTCTCCTCCGCCCGCACAAACTCTACAACGTTGGCCGGCAGCGAAAGCTCGGCTAAGCTGTGATTCAGCCGAAAACCAAAGGCAGCGATCATCACAATCCCCAGTACTGCAATCGCAAGCACGCCGGCGATGCGGGCCACGGCATTGTTGATTCCAGACGCCGCGCCGACACGATCCTGGCCTGCTGAATCCATCACCACCGTGGTGAGAGGAGCCACTGTGATCGCCATGCCAAGACCAAGGGTTACTACCGCAGGAAAATACGCCTTCCAGTAACTGCCACCTACCGAGGGTACAGCGAACAGAGCGAACCCTAGCGCGACCACAAGCGGCCCGACGATCAAAGGAAGTCTTGGGCCGAAGCGCGTCACAAGACCACCGGACCAGCGCGAAAGTAAGAAGATCAACAGAATCAGTGGCAGCACAGCGGCTCCCGTAGCAGATGCCGAATATCCCTGGACTTGAATCAGATTCAACGGAAGCAGGAAGAAGAAAATTCCAATCGCGGCATACAGAGATAATGTGAGCAGGTTTGCGCCACTAAAGCCCCTGGATGCAAATAGCGTGAGCGGTACCATCGGCGAAGTGACCCTGCGCTCGATCAAGACGAACGCGACAATGCACCCGAAACTTGCGATCAAACTACCGAAGACCAGGGGATCTCCAAAACCCAGTCTACTGGATTCGATGAACCCATTCACCAACCCACCCAATCCGAAGGTGATAAACAGGGCTCCAAGCCAATCGACATGGCCGCCAGCTCCGCTGCGGCTTTCCGGAATATGCCAAAGCGAAATGCCGATCACCGCCACTGCGAGCGGGAGATTGATGAAAAACACCCAGCGCCAGGAAGCATGCTCAACCAGCCAGCCGCCAAAAACCGGCCCGATCGCGGTAGTGATCGCCGTGAAGCCGGACCATGTGCCGATCGCCTTTCCGCGGCTTTTCTCATCGAAGGATGTGCTGATAATCGCCAGACTGCCCGGTACCAGCAGTGCCGCTCCAGAGCCCTGAACGCTCCTCGCAAGAATCAGCTCATGGATTGTCGAGGCAATCCCGCAACCCACGGAAGCCAATGCGAAAATCACAACACCGAGCAGGAAGATAAAGCGGCGGCCAAACAAGTCGCCCAGCGAGCCCCCCACAAGAATCAACGCTCCCAGAAATATTCCATAAGACTCGATCACCCATTGCACATCCATTACCGTCGCACCAAAACTGCTTTGGAGCGCAGGCAGCGCAACATTGACCACCGTGCTATCGATGAAAGCCATGCTGGAGGCGAGAATGGTGGCAGCGAGTATCCAGGTTTCTTCTCTTCCGCATGGAACTCCCTTCTCCGCTGATCGGATCACGGCTTCATCGCAAGGCGGCCTCATGGTGCTGTGGGATGCACTATGGCTTTAGCGAGGCGAGTGGAAATCATCCGGTTGCGGATTTGGCGGAGCCGGCTCGGGACTTTCAATATCAAGGTTGACGACAATCGGTTCCTGTCCGCTGCGAACCACAACGGCCTCCACCGCTTCGTTCGCAGTTGCATTGAGCTCCTGGTGAGGCACAAACGGCGGCACATAGATGAAGTCCCCCGGCCCGGCCTCCCCAACATATTCCAGACGATCTCCCCAACGGAATCTTGCCCGCCGCGAACAATGTAGAGCACCGTCTCCAACTCGCCATGATGGTGCGGCCCGGTCTTGGCCGCAGGCTGCACCACAACCGTTCCTGCCCAAAGCTTCCGCGCTCCTGCGCGGGCGTGGGTGATTGCTGCAGCGCGGGTCATGCCAGCAGTTTGCGGCGTGTTCATGTCCAGTTCATCGGGGTGGACGATGCGGATGCCATGCTCTTTCCAGTCGGATTGCCCGCTGTCGTTCATAGCTCTGCCTGGCCTCTCGGCAAGCTTAGATGTCGGCGGTGATTGGGCGGCGTTGTTTCTGTTCACGCTCACTCTTTCTCGGGAACGCAGCCTGCATTGCTCTGCAGAATTCCAAGTAGTTTTCGGTCGCGCTCGTGGGCCATCAGCGGATTCGGCATGGGCCCGTAAGCCTCCTCAGCCTGCCGCGCCACCTCCGAGATTGTTTCGCCATTGAGGTGTACCTCACCCAACTCCTCGAATAAGCCTTGGAACATCGGTCCCAGGTGTGTGAGGAAGTGCTTGATTCCTCCCGGTCCGCCGCCAAGATGGAAGCCCTTGAATGGTCCCACTGCGGCCCAGCGCAGACCCAGCGAGTTGGTGACCAGCGTGTCCAACTCCTCGACGGAAACCACACCCTGCTTCACCAGATAGATACTCTCGCGCAGCGCTGCCGCCTGTAGCCGGTTGCCGACAAAGCCGTTGATCTCGCGATGAAGCACCACCGGAGCCTTGCCCAGCGCGCGATAGAAAGCCAGCGCCTCCTGCACCGCCTCCGGCGCGGTCTTCTCCCCGGGAACGATCTCCACCAGCGGCATTACATGAGGAGGATTGAAGGGATGGCCAACCATCATTCGCTCCGGACGTTTCATCTCGCGCGCGACTTGCGTCGCCCTTAAACTCGAGGTGGAAGAGAACATCAATGCGTCGGGTTTTACGAACTGCTCCATGCGCGCGAAGAATTCGCGTTTGAAGTCGATCTGCTCTGGTCCGGATTCCTGCACAAGATCGGCGTCGCGGGTCGCAGCTTCCAGGTCAGCTTCGATTCGCAACCGCTGCTCGAAACCTTCCATCGAGTATCCCAACTCCCGCAGCGCGGGAGCAGCGTTGGCCACTCCCTCGCGCACGGCCTTCTCCAGATCCGGACGCGGATCGTACACCCGCACCTTCAATCCATTGGCCAGGAACAGCGCAGCCCAGGAAATTCCAATCAGGCCCGCACCGGCCACCGCCACCTCTGGGTATCGAGCCAGGACTTCAGATCCCCCAGACTTATCGCTCGTAATTCGTATCGACATCGACAGCGCTCTCCTCGTTTTGGCCGGACCACTTGCCGCCGCCCAGCTTATCCCAACTCGCCCACATCTGCATTGTTCCAACGAACCCAACCCGCATCCAAAATGTGTGTGCCCGGCCTTTTCCAACACTTCGTCACCGTTTGTGAACAGATAGCCGCCACCCCCGGTAAGAACGAGAAAGTAAACAGGGTCGCCGCCTATCTTCAAGCGCTGCCAGCGGACGAAGCCGGACTGGCGGCGCGATACTTTGGCGGGAATGCCTTTGCTGCCTGGGAGGAGCGAACCTTGCAGGTGGGCGGAAACATGCTATGGCGCGCTCTGGCCGAGCTCTCCGGAGAAGATAATCAGCTGTCAGAAGCGTTCCGAAAATCTCGCGACTTGGGGACGGCAGCCGAAGAGATCTTACTCGGTCGCAATGAGAGCGGAGGCGTTCTCACCTTACGGCAGCTGGCCGGCGCATTCGAGTCACTGGCCGAGATGCGCCGGGCAGCGGCGAAGATTACGCTGCTCAAGGCCCTTTTCGCGCAATCCTCCGCGCAGGAAACAAAATACATCATCAAAATCATGCTTGGGGAGATGCGAATGGGGCTGAAGGGGAGCCTCGTCGAGGAGGCAATCGCGAAGGCTTACGGCGCTGAACCAGGGGCAGTGAAGCGCGCAGTCATGCTGACAGGCGACGCCGCCGAAACCTTGCTCCTGGCCTCGGAGCATCGTTTGCAAGATGCCCGCCTGCGCCTCTTCCATCCCATAGGTTTCATGCTGGCCTCACCGGCCGCGGATGCAAATGAGGCTTTCAAAGAATTCTCGGACGCAATCGTCGAAGATAAGTACGACGGCATACGTGCCCAGGCTCACATCCAATCCTCTACCGGAAAAGTTCGTATCTATTCGCGCACGCTTGACGAGATCAGCGGTGCCTTTCCTGAACTGATCGCGTCGCTCGCCGGCTTTCAAGCTGACACGGTGCTGGACGGCGAAGTGCTGGCGTGGAGCAACGGCCGTGCGCGGCCATTCCGCGAGCTTCAAAAACGGCTTGGACGCAAGCGCGTAACCTCGGCATTGAAATTGGAAGTTCCAGTCTCCTACGTGGTCTTCGACCTGCTCGCCTTCAATGGAGAACTGACGATCGACCTGCCTTTACGTGAACGCAAGAAGCTGCTGGCAGAGTTGTTTGTCGAACGTAAGTTTACAGAAGACGTTCTCCCCGTTTCTGAATGGCTCGATTTCAGCGGCGGCAAAGTGCAGCCGCTCCAAAACCCAGTGCTGCTTGCCCCGGCTCATGAGGCGATTTCATCAGCCCACATGGAAGAAATATTTGCGGCCGCGCAGTCCCGCGGCAATGAGGGACTGATGATTAAAGCTGCCGATTCTGAATACACCCCCGGACGCCGCGGAAAAAACTGGCTTAAACTCAAGCGCGAATTGGCGACCTTGGATGTTGTCATCACCGCCGCGGAGTATGGCAACGGACGCCGTTCTCAAGTGCTTAGCGACTACACCTTCGCGGTGCGCGACGGAGAGCGTCTGCTCAATGTGGGTAAGGCATACACAGGCTTGACGGACGCGGAGATCGCGCGCATGACGAGGTGGCTGGAGGAGCACACGATTCGCCAACACGGACACGTCCGCGAGGTTGAACCGAAAATTGTAATCGAGGTCGCATTCAATGCCGTCATGCGCTCGGATCGCCATAACAGCGGCTATGCCTTGCGCTTTCCGCGCATCGTAAGGCTGCGAGAGGACAAGCCCGCCGTCGAAATCGACACACTGGAAAGGGTACGCGACACCTACGAGCGGCAGGGCGGCGAGCTTCAGACTGCGTCCTGAGACACCGAAGTATGCCTTCGCGAGAACCGGGAAGTCCTCCATTGTGCGCCTTCGCGCCGCAGGCAGCAAATAAACGCTCTAGCCAACCAGCTTCTCGTAGGCCGCCAACGTCTCCCGCAGGCTGTCGAAAATGCACGTTTCGCCAACAGTCTCTAGGATGTGATGCCGTCTGAAGTCGGACATCAGATCCGATTGCACATGTGCAAACGCCAACTCAGTACCACGGCGCTTCAGATCTCGCTGAAGCTTCCGCACCACCCACGCAGCAGTGTAGTCGACATTTGTGATCGCCCCCGCATCGACGACCAGCCAGCGCAGCGGCGTTGGAGTTGACCTCACCAGTCCGAGAATCTCCTCCGCAAACCGGTTCGCATTTGCATAAAAAAGAGCTGCACCAAAGTGATAGATCACCAACCCTGGTTTGGTCATTGCGCCTGGAACAGCCGGAATCTGCCGCCAAGTCCCATCTTCACCCTCCACCAGTACTGCGGTGTGGGGATGATAACTGTGTCGCACGACGCGGAGCAGCGACAGCACCATTGCCAGCACGATACCCTCTTCAACGCCAGCCAGCACCACGACTGATGCGGTAGTTACAGCCAGCGCAAATTCGCCGGGACTCTCGCTGCGAATGCTCTGAAGCCCGCGCACGTCAATAAGCTCCGTAGCGATAATGAACACGATGGCGCCCAGCACGCAGCGCGGAAGATACTGCAAGGGCTTGGTCAGGAAAAGAAGCACCAGCGCAACCACCGCCGCCGTCGCAATCTGTGCCAACTGGCTACGTCCACCAGAGCTTTCGACCATTGCTGTCTGCGTGGGACTTCCGTTGACCACGAACGTCCCACTCAGCGCCGCCGACAGATTGGCCGCAGAGAGACCTACAAGGTCCGCGTTCTCATCTAAGGGCTGCTCGTGAAGCATCGCATAGATACGGGCCGTAGCAGCGCTCTGAGCAACGATCACCACCACGCAGGATGCCGCCACCGGAATCAGCGGCTCGATCTCTCTCCAGTTCGCATTGGGCAGGCCGAGATGAGGCAGTCCTCCCAGGATCGGACCGATGATAGCGATGCCATGCGCGGAGAAATTCCAAGCCGAACTCGCCGCCACCGCGCCCACAACAGCAATGAGCGCTCCGGGAATCCTCGGGGAAAGCCGCTTCAACAAATAGACACCTGCCACCACGGTCGCCGAGAGCGCGACCGTTTGCGGTGATGCGTGTGGCAAGCTGCGCAAGGTTTCAGCGAGTTGTGCGAGTGTATTGCGGGAATGAACCTCGATCCCCACCATCTCGCCAAGCACCACAATTCCAACCTGGAATCCCACTCCTGTTAGAAATCCCACCAGCACGGTTCGCGAGAGAAAGTCGGCCAGGAAGCCCAACTTGAGTAGACGCGCCAGCAGCAGGAACCCGGCGGTCAGCAGCGCCACCATTCCTGCCAACGTTACGTATCGTGCGCTCCCCGGAGCGGCTATATTAGAAATCCCGCCAGCAAGAATCGCGGCAGTCGCGGAGTCGGCGGCGACCACCAGGTAGCGCGAAGACCCGAAGACCGCGAACGCAATAGGCGGCAGCAACAACGTGTAAAACCCGGTAACCACAGGCATGCCGGCGATCTTTGTATAGCCCAGCGCTTGCGGAATATTCATCGCCGCCAGCTGGAATCCGGCCAAGGCGTCGCGAATCGCTCCAGATCGATTGAACGGCCGTATGCCTTGGAATAATGTCAACCGATTCCCTTCTGAAGGTTTTCCTTCACCGCTTAATCTTTGAGTCTCCAAGTCGGTCTGCAACAAGAACACCTCAGCCGAGAACAATCTCCGGCAGCTCGGCCAATGTGGCAATCTGCGCGTCAGGCGTCTCCGGGATCCGCTCTGGCGCCTGACCGAATCGATTACACCACAGCACGCGCAGACCAAAAGCCTTGGCGGAGTAAGCATCCCACCCATTGGACGACAGGAAGCAAACGCGATCCGCCGCCACGTTCAGCCGCTTACAAGCCAGACCGTAAACAGCAGGGTGAGGCTTGTAAACCCTCACCTCCTCTACCGACAGCACGGCATTCAGCAGCTCCGCAATACCCGCATGGTCGGCTGCCGCTGCCAGCATCGAGGGCGATCCGTTGGAGAGAATCGCCAGCTTCATCCCCCCGGCCTTCAATTGCTGCAACGTCTCGGGAACTTCCGGGTAGGCGCTCAGCACCAGGTACAGATTCATTAGCCGCTCGCGCAGCGCCGGGTCTTCGATTCGCATCGTGGCCATCGCGAAGTCAAGGGCCTCGCCCGTCACCTGCCAAAAATCCGCGTGACGCCCGCCAAGACCGCGCAGCCAGGTGTATTGCAGCTGCTTTGCGCGCCACAGCTCGGCAAACGGCTGCCACTTTTCTCCCAGCGAGTCCTGGGCCGCGTGCGCCGCGCTATTTACGTCGAACAATGTGCCGTAAGCATCGAATACGCAGGCCTCAATCCCCTGAAGCTTCAGCTTCGCCATCGGAAACCTCCTTTTACTTCATTTCGGCGGTACATCAAAGCAAAGCCCGCCGATGCACGCAGCATTGTAGAGCTTAGCTTTTGAAACAGCTACTTAGTTTTTTGGCAATGGTGGCGGCGGAAGCAGCGCCCGCTTCAATTTCCATCACAATCGCCTGTGCGATAATCTTGCGGCATACTTTCGAGCTGGGTATATATCCAGAATTTCTACTGCGCTACGCTGAACTCCTTCGGATGCTCTCCTCCGTCGGCAGATCTAAACTACATCAAGGATGCGCGAATGAAAGCTACGTCGAAGATTGCGGTATTTGACACTACCTTACGAGATGGCGAACAGGCAGCAGGAACTCGCCTTGGGAGCCGCGACAAGATCACCCTTGCGCGCCAGCTCGCTCGATTGAAGGTGGATATCATCGAAGCCGGTTTCCCGGCCTCCTCTCCGGAAGACTTCGACGCAGTCCGGAGGATCGCCGAGGAGATCGAAGGCCCCAGCATCTGCGCGCTCTCCCGCGCGGTTCCCGCCGACATCGAAGCCTGCGGCAAAGCCTTCGCCAAGGCCGCACGCCCACGAATCCACACCGGCATCGGCGTCTCCGACATTCACATCATGGGCAAGTTCCGCGACGAACGCTACGGCAAGACGCTGGACGAAAAGAAGGCGAAGCTGGTGTCCATCGCCGTCGATGCCGTAAAGCAGGCGCGCAACTATGTCGACGACGTTCAGTTCTTTACCGAAGACGCCGGCCGTGCCGATCCAGCGTACCTCTTCGAAATGCTGGAAGCCGTTATCGGTGCAGGCGCAACCGTCGTCAACATTCCCGATACAACCGGCTACACCGTTCCCGAGCAGTATGGCGAACTCATTCGTGGCATTCGCGAAAGCGTTCCTAACATCGCTCGCGCCACCATCAGCGTGCATTGCCATGACGACCTCGGGCTTGCCGTCGCCAACTCCCTTGCAGGCATTCTCAATGGCGCGCGCCAGGTCGAGGGGACGATCAACGGAATCGGCGAGAGGGCCGGAAACGCCGCTCTGGAAGAAGTCGTGATGGGCATTCGCACCCGGGCTGACTACTACGGAGTGAGTACCGGGATCGAGCCGCGCGAATTCTTCCGCACCAGCCGCATGGTCTCCGACATGCTGGGAATGCCGGTTCCCGCCAACAAAGCCGTCATCGGCAGCAACGCATTTGCCCACAGTTCCGGCATCCACGTCGATGGATTCCTGAAGGACCGTCAGACCTACGAGATCATGCGCCCCGAAGACGTTGGATTCAGCGAAAGCCGCGTCGTCCTCACCGCCCGCACCGGCCGCGCCGGCCTGCGCTCGCGCCTGCAGAACCTCGGATACGAACTCTCAAGCGACGAAGTTGACACCCTCTACCAGCGTTTCCTGGTTGTAGCGGACAAAAAACAGGAGGTGCTCGACGAAGACCTGGTCGCCCTCATGCACGATGAATTGCCTCCGGTGCAGCAGAAGCTGAAGCTCGAGTACCTGCACAGCTACAGCGGCACCTCCGCGATTCCGACTGCGACCGTGCGCCTGCTCATGAACGGCAGCACCAAGGAAGGAGCATCGATCGGCGACGGCCCGGTCGATGCCGTGTACAAGGCGATTGCCGGACTCACCGGGACTGAGGCGAAACTCTTGCGCTATGACATTCGAGCCGTGACCGAAGGTACTGAAGCCATGGGAGAGGTCACCGTACACCTTGAAATCGGCGACCGTCGCGTCATGGGACGCGGTGCTTCCACTGACATCATCGAGGCCAGCGCAAAAGCCTACGTGGACGGCTTGAACCGTCTCGGCTGAACCAGGGCCAAAGCAGTAAGTAAACGAAGTAAGTAACACCCGATGACACAACGTTCTACCGTTCGCCTGCCGGAAATTCCTCTTTCCGCGGGCGGATTTAGGGCTAGAATGGTTTCATCCAGCAGAGTTTCCGTGTGCGCATGCAAGGACCTCGCCTAGGCGAAGCCGACGGACATCCGGCTGTAGAAGCAACTTAGTTAGTTAGAAGAGCGGAATCCTGAATAGTGCCTTTGGGAGCGCGTACGGGAGAGCATAGTGCGAAATATCGAGATAATGGACACAACCCTCCGGGATGGTGAGCAGACCCCCGGCATCAGCTATACGCCGGATGAAAAGCTTGTCATCGCAGAGGCCCTGCTCCGGTCGGGCCTCGATGCCATCGAAGTCGGCTCGGCGGGAGTCTCTGATGGAGAGGCGCTGGCAGTTCGAAAGATCACAGAATGGGCAAATACCCATGATGCTTCCGAAAAGGTCGAGGTTCTCGGCTTTGTCGACGGAACCAAGTCGGTGGATTGGATTGTGCAGCACGGCGGACGGGTTCTGAACCTGCTCGCAAAGGGATCGGAACACCATTGCGTCGTACAGCTTCGCAAGTCCGTCGAATCCCATCTTGTCGACATCGAGCGCACGGTTGAGTACGCGATCAAGAACGGCCTCAGCGTCAACGTATACCTGGAAGATTGGTCGCAGGGCCTGCGCAATTCCAAGCCTTATGTAATGACGCTGACCACTGGCCTCGCCAAGTTGCCGATCAAACGCGTGATGCTCTGTGACACCCTCGGCGTTCTTGCCCCGGAAGAGACCGAAGTTTTCGTACGCACCATGCGCGAGAGCTTCGACATGCCGCTCGATTTTCACTGTCATAACGATTACGGTCTCGCGGTGCCGAACTCGATTGCCGCACTGCGCTGCGGCGCCGGGCGCGTGCACGTCACGGTGAACGGAATCGGCGAGCGCGCAGGCAACACCAACCTCGCAACCCTGGTTGTCACCGCGCGTGATCTGTACGAGATGAACAGCAATGTCAAAGAGCGGAATCTCGCCATGCTCAGCGATCTTGTCGCCGGAATCAGCGGTATCGCTCTCGCCCCCAATGCTCCGGTTGTCGGCCAGATCAGCGCCACCCAGTGCTGCGGCGTACACGCCGACGGAGACAAGAAGGGAAAGCTTTATCAGAACAGGCTTGACCCCAGCCGCTTCGGACGAAAGCGTGCTTACAATCTCGGCAAGACCGCGGGAATCGCATCGGTCGAGGCAAACTGCAAAGAGCTCGGAATCGAAATCACCCCCGAGCAGCAGCGCATGTTGCTCGCAAAGATCAAAGAGCTGGGTGACGACAAGGTTGCGGTGACCCAGGCCGACATCATTCTCCTCCTGCACGAGATCTTCGGCGAGAAAGAGAATGGAGTGAAGCTGGTCAGCTATGAATTTTCTCTGAAAAAAGGCGCCCCACCGAAGGTCAGCCTTGAACTGAGCTGCAATGACCGCAAACTCACCGCACAGAGCGAGGGCGATGGGCAGTTCGACGCCTTCATTCAGGCTCTGCGCACCGTATGGGACGAGATGCCCGAGCTCATGGACTATCGCATCGGGATCTCTCGTAAAGGAACAAGCGGCGCGCTCACCGAGGCGACGATCACCTGGCGAAGCGATGAAAAGCTCTTCACCACCCGCGCCGTGGCTCCGGATCAACTCGTAGCGGCAATGAATGCGACGATGCGGATGCTCAACTACATGGAGATCAGGCGGCAGCTCCGCACCCGGGAACAAACCTGGGGGCAATTCGCCGCGGTTCCTCAAACATAGTCCCACGGATGGAGGGCAAAACTGGCGTGTAAACGCCAGTTCCGGGGCCAAATGTGCTATAAGAATTAGATCATGACATTCAGGATTGCAGTTCTGCCGGGTGACGGCGTTGGCCCCGAAGTTACACGGGAGGCTGTGCGTGTGTTGCGCGCAGTCAGTGAAGGTAGCTTCGAAATTCAGTTCGAGGACCTGCCCATCGGCGGAACCGCCTACAAGCAATACGGCTCACCTTTGCCCGAAGTTACGCTCGACAAATGCCTCGTCTCCGATGCCGTGCTGCTGGGTGCAGTCGGCGGGCCGGAGTTTGACTCACTCCCACCTGCACTGAAGCCGGAGAGCGGCCTCCTTGCCATTCGCAAAGCCCTCGGAGGCTTTGCAAATCTTCGCCCCGCGATTGCATACGAGGAATTGGCCGAGTGTTCGCCCCTGCGCCCCGAGGTGCTCAAGGGCGCCGACGTTCTATTCGTGCGCGAGTTGCTGGGCGGGATGTATTTCGGCCAGCCTCGCGGATTCGCCAATGAAGGCAGGTTGCGCACCGGCTTCAACACCATGGTCTATTCGGTGTCGGAGATCGAGCGCGTAGCCCATGTCGCCTTTGAGGTGGCGCGGCAGCGCCGGAGAAAAGTGACCTCAGTCGATAAGGCGAACGTGCTTGAGTGCTCGCAATTATGGCGGGAAGTCGTGATCGAAGTAGCGAAGCAATATCCGGACGTGACGCTGGAACACCAGCTCGTGGACTCCTGCGCCATGCGTCTGGTAACCGCGCCCGGAAGCTTCGACGTCGTGCTGACCGAAAACCTCTTCGGAGACATTCTCTCCGACGAAGCCGCAGCGCTGACCGGCTCGCTCGGCATGTTGCCTTCGGCGACCGTGGGCGGCAAAATTAATCTGTACGAACCCATTCACGGCTCCGCCCCCGACATCGCGGGCAAGGGCATCGCCAATCCCTTGGGAGCAATTGCCACCGCCGCCATGCTGCTTCGCCATAGCATGAAGCGCGAGCAGGAAGCTCGGTCTATCGAGCAGGCAATCGCCGAGGTGCTCAAGGCCGGATATCGCACGGCAGATCTAAAGCGCGGTTCAAGCGAGCGCCTGGTCGGCACCGAAGAGATGGGAAAGCTTGTACTGGAAGCAATCGCCGCAAGCAATGTGCGGCCGACGCACGCATAGTTGTAATCATGGTTTGCGCACCGGCGTTTCGGTGCCACCGGGAAGTTGTTCTGAATTCAATAACGCAATGCGTTCAGGGAAATAAAGCTATGGGCAAGAGTCTGTTTGAAAAGCTCTGGGAAAAACACGTTGTCTGCCAGCCGGAAGGGCAGCCGCCGCTCCTTTATATCGACCTTCATTTGGTGCACGAGGTGACCTCGCCACAGGCGTTCGAAGGTCTGCGCGTGGCTGGCCGCCGTGTGCGGAGACCTGAGCGCACCCTGGCAACGGTGGATCACAACGTGCCAACCACGTTGAACCATCGGCCGATTAGCGATCCCATTGCCGCCACTCAGCTTGAGACCCTGCGCAACAACTGCTCGGAATTCGGCGTAACCCTCTTCGATATCGACTCGGTGGATCAAGGCATCGTTCACGTCGTCGGCCCCGAATCTGGCGCGACGCAACCAGGCATGACAATCGTCTGCGGAGACAGCCACACCAGCACCCACGGCGCATTCGGCTCGCTGGCGTTCGGCATAGGAACCTCCGAAGTAGAGCATGTTCTGGCCACCCAGAGCTTGCCGCAACGCAAGCCGTTCTCCATGCAGGTTCGCGTCAATGGCCAGTTGCCGCTCGGAACCAGCGCGAAGGATCTCGCCCTCGCATTCATCGGACAGGTTGGAACCGACGGCGCCACCGGATGCGCGGTGGAGTACACAGGTGAAGCCGTACGCGCGTTGTCCATGGAAGGCCGCATGACGCTCTGCAACCTGACCATCGAGGCAGGAGCGCGCGCCGGCATGGTCGCCCCGGACGAAAAGACATTCGCCTACGTGAAGGGCCGCCGCTTTGCCCCGCAAGGCGCCGAGTGGGACAAGGCAGTCCAGCACTGGCGCACCCTGGTCAGTGATCCCGATGCCACCTTCGACAAGGTGGTTGAGATTGATGCTAGCCGTGTCGCGCCACAGGTGACCTGGGGCACGAGCCCCGGCATGGTTGCCCCGGTCAGCGCCAGCATTCCTGACCCCGCAACGGCCAAAACGGAGACCGACGCCAAGTCGATTGCGCGTGCCTTGGAATACATGGGCCTCCACCCAGGCACGCCCATCGAGGACATCACCATCGACGTCGCTTTTATCGGCTCCTGCACCAATGGACGCATCGAAGACCTCCGCGAGGCGGCCCTGGTCGCCGAAGGCCACCATGTCGCGCCCAATGTGCGCGCCCTGGTCGTCCCCGGATCGCAGGATGTGAAGCGCGTCGCCGAGCGCGAGGGGCTCGATAAGATTTTCATCGCCTCCGGCTTTGAATGGCGCGAGTCAGGCTGTTCGATGTGCCTTGCCATGAACGCCGACGTGCTCAGCCCCGGCGAGCGTTGCGCCTCCACCAGCAACCGCAACTTCGAAGGCCGTCAGGGACGCGGCGGACGTACCCATCTGGTAAGCCCCGCAATGGCCGCAGCCGCAGCCATCGCCGGCCACTTCACAGATATAAGAAAATGGGATTTTAAAGGCGCCGCGGTGAAGGAAAGCTCAGTACGTTAATAAGTTTTGAGTGTCTTCTGATTGGCAAGTTGCTCTCTCAACCAAGGTAAGCCCTGTACGAGGAAACCATGCAGCCTTTTCGTGTACACACTGGTATCGCCGCACCTCTGGATCTCGCCAACGTCGATACGGACCAGATCATTCCCAAGCAGTTCCTCAAGCGCATCGAGCGCACCGGCTTCGGCCAGTTTCTTTTCTATGACTGGCGCTTTCGTCCCGATGCCTCGCCCAATCCGGACTTTGTCCTGAACAATCCGCACTACGCCGGCGCATCGGTTCTTGTCGCCGGCAAGAACTTCGGCTGCGGCTCCTCGCGTGAGCACGCCGCATGGGCACTGGCCGACTACGGATTCCGGGTCATCATCGCCCCATACTTCGCCGACATCTTCACCACGAACTGCGCCCAGAACGGAATCATGCTGGTCTCGCTCGACGAGGAAAAAATCGCTCTGCTGCTCCGTCGCGCGAAGGAAGTGAACGGCTATCAGTTGACGGTCGATCTTGAAAAGTGCGAAGTGCGCGACGATTCCGGCTTCCTCTCCTCATTCTCAATCGACCCATTCCGTCGCCACTGCCTTCTGGAAGGCTTGGACGACATCGGCCTCACCTTGCAGTACGAGCCCCAAATTGCCGCTTACGAGGCCCGGCGCTTCGGAGCCTAGACAGCCATGTAACCCGGCGATCCGCACCGTAAAACAAAATCCCTGGCTTCGCGCCGGGGATTTTTTTATCACGCTACTTTCTGGTAAGTTCTGGCGTAGGTGCCTGTCAGCTCCGACCGCTCCAGAACATGGCCGCGCATGGCTTCCTGGAGCTGCTGCTCTGAGGCGCTGGGCTTCAGATTCAACTCCGTATCGAGGGCATAGAGTCGAATGATGTAGCGATGAGTTCCCGATGGCGGACAGGGGCCGAGATAGCCGATCTTTCCGGCATCGTTCTTGCCTTGATCGCAGCAACCGGCAATCTGCTCTTCTTGAGGTAGATTGGATGGAAGCCCGTTGACCTTGGCGGGAATGTTGTAGGCGACCCAATGGGTGAATCCGCCCGCTCGCGGTGCATCCGGATCATGCATGATCAGTGCGAACGACTTCGTCTTTGCAGGGGCGCCCCTCCATGAAAACCCAGGGGAGACGTTCTCGCCGTCGCAAGTAAATCGTATGGGAATGCTGCGTGCCTGCTGAAACGCTGAACTGGTGATTTGCATGGCGCCTCCCGCTCTATGTTTTGATGCTCAATCTCTCCGACGAGTACGAACACTTCTCTTTCCGCAAGCATATTCCCGCTTGGGACAAGGTTGTTTTCTGTATTTCACGGAGCGCGGCGGCATAGAATGAAACCGGACCCAGCTCTGCTACAAGCGTGCCAGCCACGAATGGCGACTGCGCTCCGTAGCGGATGCTCCGGGAGACAGGAATGAGACCTAGCTCTGCGGCACTTCGACTTCTATTTCTGCTGATCGTCACCACATCCGCCTGCGGATTGCTGGCGCAGAGCGCACCCCCTCGCGCGGCAGTCCCTGCAATGGCAAATCCCGGCACTCCATTCGCCAACATTGACCAGATCATGAACTCCGCGGTGGCTCGCGGAATCATTCCGGGCGGCGTCGTATTGGTGGGACATGATGGCGCGGTCGTCTACCGCAAGGCATTTGGCATGCGCTCGCTGGAGCCCGCCAAAGAGGCAATGACCGTCGATACCATCTTCGACATCGCCTCCCTTACAAAGTGCATCGCCACCGCGACCTCCGTGATGAAGCTGGTCGAGCAGGGACGCGTCCGGCTTAACGATCCCGTCGCAACTTACCTGCCGGAATTTGCCCGGAACGGCAAAGAGAACATCACCCTTCGCCAACTGCTCACACACTTCTCCGGATTGCCGGAAGACCTCGACCTAAGCGCGCCGTGGAAGGGGCGCAACGCCGCCTTTGAGATGGCAATGAACGAAAAGCCCATCTTTCCCCCCGGCTCGCGTTTTCTATACAGCGACATCAACTTTGAAACCCTCGGATTCGTGGTTGAGAAAGTCTCCGGCATGACTCTGGATGGGTACGCCGCAAAAAACATCTTCGAGCCGCTGGCGATGCACGACACCCGCTTTCTGCCCCCGCCACAATGGCGCGCGCGCATCGCCCCCACCGAATACGACGAGCGCCACCAGATGCTGCGGGGCACCGTGCACGATCCCACTGCCCGAAGAATGGGCGGGGTCGCCGGACACGCCGGCCTCTTCTCCACCGCCGATGACCTCGCGAAATATGCGCAGGACATGCTGACCGGATTCCATGTTCTCTCCGCGCTCTCGGTCGAGAAGATGTCAACTCCGCAACAGCCGCCCAACGCGTCCGCGCTCCGCGGCCTCGGCTGGGACATCGACTCACCATTTTCAAGCAACCGCGGCGACTTTTTTCCCGTAGGCTCCTTCGGCCATACCGGCTTCACCGGAACATCGATATGGATCGATCCAGTGACCAGCACCTACGTGATCGTCTTGACCAACGCCGTGCATCCCAGCGGAAAAAACTTCGCCGTGGTCTCACTGCGCTCACGAATCGCCTCCGCCGTTGCGCAGGAGCTGGATCTATCGGTTGCTGAAGATCAAAAACTTCGGCTGTCCCGCATCACCGGATACAACGAAACGAACTCTGCCGCGCGTCTGGTGACGGCGCGCAATGGCTCGGTGCGCACCGGAATCGACGTGCTGGAGAGCCACAATTTTTCCGAATTCCGCGAGCGCAATGTACTGAATATTGCCGCCAAGACCCGCGTTGCGATCATCAGCAATCAGACAGGCATCGACGCGCACGGCAGCCGCACCATTGACGTGCTGGCCGGCGCGCCGGGCATCGAAGTCGCCGCCATCTTCAGCCCTGAGCACGGCGTCACCGGAAGCCTCGACACCACCGCGATCTCAGATTCCAGAGACGCCGCCACCGGAATTCCCATCTACAGCGTCTACGGAGACAGCAGCACAAAACGCCATCCTCCGCTGCAGATTCTGAATTCGGTCGATGCCATCGTCTACGACATTCAGGACATTGGCACGCGCTTTTACACCTATGAGACGACCCTCGGATACTTCCTGGAAGCAGCCGCAAAGACCGGCCGCAAGATCTTCGTCCTCGACCGCCCCAATCCGATCAACGGCGCATACGTCCAAGGCCCCATCAGCGACAAGGGGCGCGAAAGCTTCACCAACTACGCACAAATTCCAATCCGTCACGGCATGACCATCGGCGAGCTGGCGCGCTTCTACAACTCCGAGCACGGCATCCATGCACAGCTCACCGTCGTCCCGATGGAGGGCTGGCAACGCGGCGATTGGCTGGATTCGACCGGCGTTCTCTGGGTCAATCCTTCGCCCAACATGCGCAGCCTCACCGAGGCCGCACTCTATCCCGGAATCGGCCTTCTGGAGGCAACTAACATTTCCGTGGGTCGCGGCACCGATACACCCTTCGAAGTCGTGGGCGCGCCGTGGATCCATTCGGTAGAGCTCGCCGCTTATCTGAATGGCCGTGCCATTGCCGGAGTGCGCTTCGTGCCGGTTGAATTCACCCCCACCGCCGACGTCTACGCGCAGAAGAAATGTGCAGGCGTGAACATCGTCGTCACCGGCAGAAATGCGCTCGACGCACCCGAGCTTGGAATTGAGATCGCCTCTGCCCTGCACTCGCTCTATCCCGATCAGTACCAAATGACGAAGCTGGATAACCTGATGCTCAACGCCGCAAGCGCGCAGTCCATCACCGCCGGACAGGACCCGCGACGAATCTGGATGGAATGGCTCGACGAGATCGAAGCCTTCAAAACCATCCGGGCGAAATACCTGCTCTACTAAATAGCGGGTGCCCTACCTGCAGGTGCCCTACCCTTAAACTCGCGTTTTTTGCGAGTTTAAGGTGGGGTAGTTGATGTGCGTTGGCTCCTGTCTTTGTATTTGTCTTTGTAATTTGCCTTTGTATTTGTCTTTGCCCTTAAGATTCTTTAGTAGAGGAGAACGTATCCGTGGGACTGAACGCGCTGGATATGACCGTCATTGCAGTGTATCTAGCTGGCGTCACTCTGTTCGGCATGCACTTCCGAGAGAGGGCAAGCACGCTCCGCGGATACTTCCTGGCTGAGAAGACGATCCCCTGGTGGGCCATCTCGCTTTCCATCGTAGCCGCCGAGACCAGCACGCTCACCATCATCAGCGTCCCCGGACTCGCCTATGAGCGCGACTTCCGCTTCCTGCAACTTGTCATCGGATACCTCATCGGACGCGTCATCATCAGTGTTCTCCTCATTCCGCACTATTTCCGCGGAGACCTGGTCACGGCCTATCAGTTGATCGAGCGCCGCTTCGGACAGAAGCTGCGATCGCTGACCGCGGGCCTGTTCCTCATCACGCGCGCCGCAGCCGAGGGCGTGCGCGTCTTTGCCGTCGCCATCGTCGTCGGCATCGCCCTCGGCAATCTGCTGGGCGGCTTCAGCGACTTTGGCCGTGACGTTGCCGCCATTGCAATCGTCAGCGTCCTCACGTTGATCTACACCTTCGAGGGCGGCATGGCAGCCGTGATCTGGACCGACGTAGTGCAGTTAACGGTGTACGTCATTGGCACGCTCGCCGGACTCTTCACCATCCTGCACCTGGTTCCCGGTGGGTGGACAACCGTACACAGCATCGCCGCCGCCTCCGGCAAGTTCCGCATCTTCGACCTCTCGTGGAACTTTTATGCGACCTACACCTTCTGGTCCGGCGTCATCGGCGGTGCCTTCCTCACCACGGCCAGCCACGGTACCGATCAGCTGATCGTGCAGCGCCTGCTCTCCGCGCGCACCGAGCGGCAATCCAAGCTCGCGTTGCTCGCAAGCGGCGTCATGGTCCTCTTCCAGTTTTCGTTGTTCCTGCTGATCGGCGCCATGCTCTATGTCTTCTACAAACTGTTTCCTCCGGCTGCGGCCTTCACGCGCTCGGACACAATTTTTCCCGCCTTTATCGTCACCCGCATGCCGCACGGAATCAGCGGCCTCTTGATCTCGGCCATCCTTGCTGCGGCGATGGCAAACCTCAGCGCCGCCCTCAACTCTCTTTCCTCGACCACCATTGTCGACTTCTACTCGCGACTGAATCCCACCGCGAGCGACCGGCACCGGGTCTTTCTCTCGCGCGTGGCGACCGTGGGCTGGGCAATTGTGCTCTTCGCGCTGGCGATTGTGGCGCGCAGCGGCGGCAAGGTGCTTGAAGCCGGACTGTCGATTGCCTCGGTAGCCTACGGGTCCTTGCTCGGCGTCTTCCTGCTGGGCGTTCTAACTCGCAAGGCCAGCGAGGGCGGCGCCATGCTTGGAATGTTATGCGGCTTTCTGCTGAATCTCTATCTCTGGCAATCCACCAAGGTTCCCTTCACCTGGTACGTCCCGCTTGGCAGCATCACAACGTTTATCATCGGTTACGGCGCAAGTTTGTCTCTGCGTCGCAGCACCACGGTGGAAACGGTGACAATCGATGGCAGATGATACGAAGCAAGTGCGGCTCAGCAGCCTAAAAACCGAGCGGCAGAACCGCGTCTCCGCCGATCTGGACCAGCTCAGTGCGCTTGAAATTGCCACCTTGATGAACCGGCAGGACGCCAAGGTCTTGCGCGCCGTGCAGAGCGTGCTCCCTGCAATCGCCAAAGCCATTGACCTCGTCCGCGACCGCCTCGAACAAGGAGGTCGCCTGATCTACGTCGGCACCGGAACCAGCGGAAGGATCGGCGCACTCGACGCCGCCGAGTGCCCGCCAACCTTCGGCACCGATCCGGAGATGATCCAAGGCGTGATTGCCTGGGGATGGAACGACGGCGATGATGACGCGGAGCAGAAGCTGACAAAGGCCAGTGAATCCAGCGAAGATTCCGCTGAGCTGGGCACGCGCGACATCGCGGCGCGAAAGCCCGGCAAGAAGGATGTCGTGATAGCTCTTTCCGCCAGCGGCCGCACGCCCTACACGATTGCGGCATTGAAGTACGCCCGGAAAAAAGGTGCGGCCACCATCGCAGTGGTCTGCAATCCCGCCTCCGAGTTGGCGAGGCTTGCAGACGTCGCAATCGAAGCCGATGTAGGCCCCGAGGTGCTCGCCGGATCGACGCGCCTGAAGGCAGGCACCGCGCAAAAGATGATCTGCAACATGATCACCACCGGCGCAATGGCCCGCCTTGGTTACGTCTACGGCAACCTCATGGTCAACCTTCAGATGAAGAATCAGAAGCTGAGCGAGCGCGGCATCACCATCCTGCAGCGCATCGCAAACGTAGGTCGTGCGGCAGCCATCACCGCTCTGGACGCAGCAGATCGCAAGCTCTCAACCGCGCTCGTCATGCTGTGCGCAAATGTTAGCAAGGCAGAAGCGATACGTCGCCTCAGGCGCGCCCACGGCAACGTTCGCCGTGCAATGCATCCTTAGACATTCGCATTCGTCAATGTTTGCTTTTTCCGGAGATATTCCCACGCGCTGCGAACAATATCTTCCAGCGCCGGATACTGCGGCTGCCAGCCCAGTTCGGCGCGGATCTTCGCCGAACTTGCAACCAGGGTCGCCGGATCTCCCGCCCGGCGCGGCTCCACCTTTGCGGGGATGCAGTGGCACGTTACGCGCCGCGCACACTCAATTACCTCGCGCACGCTAAACCCATGCCCATTTCCCAGGTTGTAAATGAGTTGCGCAGCTTCCGTCCGCGAACGCAGCGCATCTAGCGCGAGCAGATGCGCGCTCGCTAGGTCAGAAACGTGCACATAATCGCGCACGCAGCTTCCATCCGGCGTATCGTAATCCTCGCCAAAGATGCTGATGTGATCGCGCAAACCGCTGGCAACCTGCAGAACGATCGGGATCAGGTGAGTCTCAGGATTGTGATGCTCGCCGAGAGTTTCCGTCGCCCCGGCGGCATTGAAGTAGCGCAGGCTCGCGTAGGACAAGCCGTGTATCCGGTGGAACCAGGCAAGCATCTTCTCCACCAGCAGCTTGGATTCGCCATACGCATTGGTAGGCGCAAGCTTGTCCGTCTCACAAATTGGAATGCTCTCCGGCTCTCCGTAAAGCGCAGCCGTTGACGAGAAGACAAAGTAGCGCACGCCATGTGCAAGCACGGTCTCCAGCAAGGTCAGAGCGTTGGCCGTATTGTTGCGGAAAAACTTCGCCGGATACTGCATCGAGTCCCCGGCCTCGATCCAAGCCGCAAAGTGCAGTACCGCCTCAGGCCGCTCTTCCGCAAAGGCCACCTCCAGCGCCGCGCGATCCCCAACGTCGCCCACCACCAGCCTTGCGCCCGTCGGCACCGACTCCCGATGCCCCTTGCTCAAGTTGTCGTAAACGGTGACCGTGTAACCGGCGGCCACCAGCTGTGACACCACGACGCTCCCGATGTATCCTGCCCCACCAGAGACTAAAACTCTCATCGTTTCTCTCAATATGCTGCACCACTCAGCTCCGCCCAGCCGGTGCGATCTTTAGCAATGCGCTCCAGAACCTTACCCATTCTAGTGCAATGGAAATCCATGTACTTGTCTGATAGGCTGACCTGTAGTAATGTTTCTCAACTCACCCCGGCCGATGAGTGCACACCGCGACCGCGGCGTGTGGGGAAGGGTTTTAAAGAACGGCCCGATCCCATTTGACCGGCAACGGAGGTTCTGCTTGAGCTCCCATACTGTTTCCGCACCCGCGAGCAAGGCTCCCGAGCCATCCCTTGAACCTGAGCAGCTCACCTCCATGCTGTCTCAGATCCTCGATGCACGGCGTATCCTCGTGCGCCCCATCGACCTGATCGCCTACGCCTCCGACGCCAGCTTTTACCGGCTCATTCCCAAGGCGGTGGTGCAGGCCGCCAGTGAACAGGAGGTCGCGCGTCTCTTCCAGTTCAGCCATGACCACTCGCTCCCCATCACCTTCCGCGCTGCCGGAACCAGTCTCTCCGGGCAGTCGATCTCCGATGGCTTACTCGTCGAGGTCGCCCGCAACTTCCGCGATCTTGAGGTCCTCGAACAGGGCCATAAAATTCGCGTCCATCCCGGCGTCATCGGAGCCAGCGCCAATCGCGCGCTCGTCCCCTATCGTGCAAAGATCGGCCCCGACCCCGCCTCCATCGCAACCTGCACCCTGGGAGGAATTCTCTCCAACAACTCCAGCGGCATGTGCTGCGGTGTCGATCAGAACGCCTATCACACCCTCGCCTCCTTGCGATTCGTACTCCCCTCCGGCACCGTCATCGATACCGCCGCACCCGATGCTGAAGAACTCTTCTTTTCCCGCGAACCAGCCCTCGCGCGCGGCATCCTCGAGCTCAAGTCAAGAATTCAAAGCGACCCCGCGCTTGCCGAGCGCATTCGCCGCAAGTACCGCACCAAGAACACCACCGGATACGGCATCAACGCCTTCCTCGACTTCCAGCGCGCCGTCGATATCTTTGCCCATCTGCTCATCGGCTCGGAAGGCACTCTGGCCTTCATCTCCGAGGCGATCCTGAACACCGTCCCCGACCTGCCCGTAAAGTACACCGGACTTCTCCTCTTCCCCGATCTCTACGCCGCCTCGGAATCGATCGTGCCGCTGCGCCAGGCCGGCGCCAAAGCCCTTGAGATCATGGACCGGGCATCCCTTCGCTCCGTCGAGAACCAGCTGGGCACGCCGCCGATTATCAAGACTCTCGCCGAAGGCGCAGCCGGCTTGCTGGTTGAGTTCCAGTCCGCATCCGAGTCCGAACGTGCCGAGCTCGAAGCCCTTGCCGCCGATTCCACCTCGCGCCTCAAACTCCTTGAGCCCGCGCAATTCACTCACTCCCCCTCGGCCCAGGCCGCGCTCTGGAAGATTCGTGCCGGAATGTTTCCCTCCGTCGGCTCGGTCCGAAGCAGCGGCACCACGGTCATCATTGAAGACGTCGCCTTCCCCATCGAGCACCTCGCGCCCGCCGCGCAGGAGTTGAATGGCATCTTCCGCCGCCACGCCTACAACAACGCCATCATCTTCGGCCACGCCAAGGACGGCAATCTCCACTTCGTCATCACCCAGTCGTTTAATAACCAGCGCGCCATCGACCAGTATTCGCGCTTTATCGACGATGTAGTGGAACTGGTCGTCAACCGCTTCGATGGAGCGCTCAAGGCCGAGCACGGCACCGGGCGCAACATGGCTCCCTTCGTCGAAACCGAGTGGGGCTTTGACGCCTACCAGATCATGCGTCAGCTCAAGTCGCTAGCCGATCCCACCGGCCTGCTCAATCCCGGCGTCATCATCAACCCCGACCCGCACGCCCATCTGCACGACTTAAAGCAGCTGCCCACCGTCGAGCCTGAGATCGATAAATGCATCGAGTGCGGTTACTGCGAGCCGCGCTGCCCCAGCCGCGACCTCACCCTCACCCCGCGCCAGCGCATCGTTGTCCGGCGCGAAATGACGCGCCAGGCGGAACTCGGCGGCACTAAGTTATTGGGCGAACTCCAACGCGATTTTCCTTACATGGCGCTCGATACCTGCGCCGCCGACGGCATGTGCGCCACCACCTGTCCGGTCAACATCGATACCGGCACGCTGGTGAAGCGCTTCCGCGCTCTGCGCAATTCACAATCCGCAAAGCGCATTGCGCAGTTCACCGTGGACGACTTCGCGCTCGTGGAGAGCCTCATCCGCCTCAGCCTCACCGTCGCCCATATCGCCGAGCGCGTCATCGGAGTCAAAGGCATGCAGGCCATCACCGGAGCCATGCGCAAGCTGATCGGCCCCAACATGCCCGTCTGGGCGGCAGGGATTCCCTACGCAACCCGGGGCGGCATCCCGGTTACTAGCCGCTCCGGCGCCAAGGCCGTCTACTTTCCATCGTGCATCTCGCGAACCATGGGCATGCTCCCCGGCGAGACCAGCGAAACGTCTCTCATGCAGGCGACCATTGAGCTAGCTAAACGTGCCGGAGTTCCCCTCTGGATTCCCCCCGACGTTGCCGGAAACTGCTGTGCCACTCCCTACTCGTCAAAGGGCTTCGAGGAAGCGCGCGACACCATGCTGAATCGCACCATCGAGAGCATCTGGGGCTGGTCCAGCGAGGGCGCGCTGCCCATCATGGTTGACAGCAGCCCGTGCTCCTACGGACTGCTCCATGCCCGCGATTACCTTTCCCCGGAAAACCAGCAGCGCTTCGACCGCCTCAAGATCGTCGACAGCATCGAATTTGTCCACGACCAACTGCTCCCGCATCTCACGGTGAATCATCCCGAGCGGTCGGTCGCCCTGCATCCGGTCTGCTCCACCGTCAAGATGGGGCTCACCCCAAAGCTCGAGGCCATTGCGCGCAAGTGCAGCGGCGAGGTCTTCGTCCCTCCCAGCTTCGGCTGCTGCGCCTTTGCCGGAGACCGAGGATTCATCTACCCGGAACTCACCGCCTCGGCCACCACTGGCGAGGCCGCCGAGATCAAAGCTCACAACTACGACGGCTGTTATTCCAGCAGCCGCACCTGCGAGATCGGAATGACCCGCTCCACCGGCGAAGTTTACCGCTCCTACATCTACCTGCTGGAGAAGGTCACGCGCGAATAACCCGGCTGCGGAGCCGGGGCGATTTCTACATTTCAGTGGGTCACTTCCGGCTTGCCCAAGTATCTGGCGCAATCGCGCAATTTGCTGCGAACTTCAATTGGCCTGCTTAACAATTGAGATTCTCGTCTCCTCCCCGGTTGTGCCAATGGCAATGACCTTGGCGCCCCCGGGGCGGCTGACTGCGATGATCCTCTGCCCGTTTACTTCCGTTACCTCGGCATCGGAGTAGCGCTGCGTATAGTAGGCGACCACAGTTGAGACGGAGTCAGTAGTGGTATAGACCTCGGTGGAAACAGGAACGCCTATGTCGGGAAGGGTCGCATTGACCTCCAGCGGCTCCGAACCCGGATAACGGTCGGAACCGGTCGAGACAGCAGAGGAGACCGGCAACTGTTGCTGGGATGGCTCTCTCAGCTTGCCGTTCTGAGTTAGCGTAGTGAACGCCTTCTGCATAGCCTCCGGGTTGATGTTGCCTGTGGACGAGCGTCCCGCCGCATTGCTCTCATCGGAAACGATTGTCTGTGGCGGTTGCTGCTGCGGCTGAACGGGCGGAGTCTGGGCGGCAGCAGGTGGGGTGACAAGCGGTTGCTGTTGTTGTGTCACCGGAGCGGAGTTCTCGCGACCACCAATCGAAGCACTGTCTGCGTGCCTCGCCCGGCTGACGATCAGCCCCGCGCTGACCGCGAAGACCAAGCCAAGCGCGACCACAACGAGGAGCATCTCATTGCGATAGCGTTTTAGCTTTGTGGCCACCGCATCGACCGCGTCGGGCGCGATAGCTCCCCCACAGGCAGAACAGTAGCACCCGCCTTCGACCGACTTTCCGCAGTGGCGACAGAAAACCATTTCTGCTCCAGCATACGCCGCAAACACAGGAGTGCAACCATTCCCCACTGCTGGACGCCTTTTTCCCACCGCCATCCGCTCTGCATTTAGAATAGCGGGGACTCATCGGTCAAGGAAGAACATGGAACATACCCTGCGCACCGCCCGGCTCACCCGCTCCGTGCTTCTTTCGGAGAAGACCAAGCATCTTGAATTCGAGGTCGAGGAGCTCTCTTCCTTTGACTTTGCCGCCGGACAGTTCGTCTCCGTCCGGGAGCCTCGCGGCGATAAGTTCATCACTCGTGCCTACTCCATCGCCTCCCCGCCGCGCGGCAACAACACCTTTGACCTCTGCCTCAACCGTGTCGATGAAGGCTTCATGTCCAACTTCCTCTGCGACCGCGAGGTCGGCGAAACCGTTCGCCTCCACGGTCCGCATGGGCTCTTCGTGCTCAAGCCCGAGGTCGAAGACGTGATCTTCGTCGCCACCGGAACCGGAGTCGCCCCCTTCCGCGGCATGGCGCAGCACCTCTTCGGATCAGACGGCAGCGGCCAGCAACGCCATAAAGGACGAAACGTCTGGATGGTTTACGGAACCCGTTACCCCGAAGATATCTACTACCGGGAAGAGTTCGAGCGACTCGCTGCCGAGCAGCCGAACTTCCACTACATCTGCACCCTCAGCCGCGCCCCTGAGAGCTGGACCGGCAACCGCGGCTACGTGCAGGACTACGTTCGCAAGATCGTCAGCGATCGCAAGGACATGCATGTCTACATCTGCGGCCTCAATAACATGGTCTCCTCCGTGCGAGCCCTGCTGATCGATGAATGCGGCTGGGATAAGAAGCGCGTCATCTACGAGCGCTACGACTAGCCTCAAAGGAAAAAGCGGCGGCCGCGCTCAGACCAGCAAAAGGCCGCTCGCAATGTTGCAATCAGGAGGAGTGACTCGTCGCAAAGACCCCGGTGCTTACTTGGCACACCCGCGTCGTAGTCATAGAGAGCAATTCACCTTCCCTGTTCGCCACGCTAGCTCAGAAAACCCTCATCTTATTCCCATCGATAGCGCAATCAAATGAAAACACGAGTGTTATTCCGACCCTCCCAGCGCCGGTTCCACCCAATCCTGCGCGGGCACCGCCATTTTTAAGCAGGAAAACGCTAAGAGATGAAAAGTTACGTCCAGAATCCGTATCCAAGTTCCCGATTCGGGCTCCCTGTTTTTCAATTCTTTGTGCATCTTGAGAAGCCCCCAATTCATCTATCAAGTTGACAGTAACTGACTCAGGTTCTATCATCGCAATCGTATTAGGTCTGAGTAGGGCGCGGCGTCGGGTTCGGTAGCTCCCGCGGGAGTGCCAACCTCAACATTCTTTTCAGCGTTTCCGCAGGAGGGCAACAAGCAATGGCAAAGATTATCGGGATCGATCTGGGAACCACGAACTCGGTTGTAGCCGTGATGGAAGGCGGCGAACCGAAGGTAATCCCCAACGAAGAGGGCGGACGCACGACTCCGTCTGTCGTAGGTTTCACCAAAACAGGCGAGCGGCCGGTCGGCCAAGTCGCCAAAAACCAGGCCATTACCAACCCGGAGAACACTATCTTCTCCATCAAGCGCTTTATGGGCCGCCGCTTTGACGAAGTCAGCGAAGAGATGAAAATGGTGCCTTACAAGGTCGTGCAGTCGGGCGACCACGTTGCCATCGAGGCCCAGGGCAAGGAATACACTCCGCCCCAGATCTCGGCCATGATCCTGCAAAAGCTGAAGAAGGCTGCCGAGGACTACCTTGGCGAAACCGTCACCGAAGCCGTCATCACCGTGCCCGCATATTTTAACGACTCGCAACGCCAGGCCACCAAGGATGCCGGCAAGATCGCCGGGCTCGACGTCAAGCGCATCATCAACGAGCCCACCGCCGCTGCCCTAGCCTACGGACTCGACAAAAAGAAGGATGAAACCATCGCCGTCTATGACTTTGGCGGGGGCACCTTCGACATCTCGATCCTTGAGGTCGGCGAGGGTGTAATCGAGGTCAAGTCCACCAATGGCGACACGCACCTGGGCGGCGACAACATCGACCAGCGGGTGGTTGGCTGGCTGGCCGATGAGTTCCGCAAGGATTACGGCCTGGATCTGCGCAGCAAGGGTAATGAGATGGCGATGCAGCGGCTCCGCGACGCTGCCGAGCGCGCCAAAATTGAGCTTTCGACCACCATGCAGACCGAGATCAATCTGCCCTTCATTACCGCCGATGCCTCCGGTCCCAAGCACCTGGTGAAGACGCTCACTCGTGCCAAGCTCGAAGAAATGGTGCGCGACCTGATCGACAAATCGATCAAGCCCTGCGAGCAGGCGCTTAAGGATGCCGGCATCACTGCCAGCAAAATCGATGAAGTCGTGCTCGTCGGCGGACAGACCCGCATGCCAATGATTCAGCAGAAGGTCAAGGAGTTCTTCGGGCGCGAGCCGCATAAGGGCGTCAATCCAGATGAAGTCGTTGCCATTGGCGCAGCCATCCAGGGCGGCGTTCTGCAGGGAGAGGTCAAGGACCTGCTCCTTCTCGATGTCACTCCGCTCTCGCTCTCGATCGAGACCTATGGCGGCGTTGCCACCACCATGATTCCGCGCAACACCACTATCCCGACCCGCAAGAGCGAGAACTTCTCAACCGCGGCCGATAATCAGACCTCGGTAGAAATTCACGTGCTGCAGGGCGAGCGTCCCATGGCGGCGCAGAACCGTACTCTGGGCAAGTTCCATCTCTCCGGGATTCCGATGGCGCCGCGTGGCGTGCCGCAGATCGAAGTCACCTTCGACATCGATGCAAACGGCATTCTCAACGTCACCGCCAAGGACGTCGCGACGGGAAAAGATCAGAAGATTGCCATCACTTCTTCCAGCGGCTTGAGCAAGGAAGAGGTTGAGCGCATGGCCAAAGAGGCCGAAGCGCACTCCGCCGAAGACAAGCAGAAGCGCGAAGAGGTCGAAACCCGTAACCAGCTCGATTCCATGGTCTACCAGGTCGAGAAGATGCTGAAGGAAAATGGCGACAAGATCTCCGGCGGCGAACGCGGCGAGGTAGAGAATGCTGTCGGCGATGCCAAGAGGGCTCTGGAAAGCGGCGACCACAAATCCATGCAGACTGCGCGCGACCGTCTGCAAGCTGCATCTCACAAACTGGCAGAAGCCATGTACAAGTCAGCTCAGCCTCATCCTGAAGGCGGCGCTCAACACACCGAGGCCCCGCCCAAGGAAGAACCTAAGAAGGACGAAGGCGTCATCGACGCCGAGTACGTGGACGTGGAGGACAAGAAGTAAGCGGCGGCTCGTGGAGCTGCCGTGGGCCTATTTCGCGGCCGGAGCGCATCTTGCTCTGGCCGCTTCGCAGGCGGGCCGGTGAGCTAACTCACTGTGGCTCGCAGAAGGGGGATCTACATGAATTTTGAAGTCAACGGCATCCCGTACTTCCTCACCTTCGACCGCACCGAGGAGGAGTGGTGTTTGCTCACGCCCTCTGGCGACGGGGTCGAAACCGTGGAGATACACAATGATGGCACGCTGCTGACTGGTCCGCTCCAGCTTGCTTTTCCTGGCAGCGCAAACCGTTTGAACTAGGATCTCCCGAAACCGTAACCGCTGCCCCTGCCGGCGGCCCGCCAGCAAAATGGGTCCCGGCAGGGGCAGCAAGCGTTAGCAGAGTTCCTCCAGGCAGAAAAACTTGGTAGAGTTGCAACGCGCAAGTATGTTGGGCGCAACTTGATTTGATAGCGGGAACAAGAAACCATGGCGGCAACCGACAAGAAAGACTATTACGGCATCCTTGGCTTGAAAAAAACCGCCACGGCTGACGATGTGCGCAAAGCCTTTCGCAAACTCGCGCGCAAATATCATCCCGACGTCAATCCCGACAAAAAATCGGAAGAGAAGTTCAAGGAGCTTTCCGAAGCCAATGAAGTTTTGAGCGACCCCAAAAAGCGCAAAATTTACGACCAGATCGGCTTCTATTCAGACAACATCGATCCTAAAACGGCGGAAGCCTACGCCAACAGCGGCGGCGGCGCCAATCCTTTCTCCGGAACCGGCGGTAATCCATTCTCCGGCGCAGGCGGCAATCCTTTCGGCGAATACAACAGCCCCGGCGGCGGCCAGCGCGTTGAATTCGACTTCCGCGACTTTGACTTTGGTGGTGCGCAGCAACACAGTGGTCGCGGTGCCGGCAGCTTCCGCGATATCTTCTCCGGAATGTTTGGTGGAGGCGCTGCGCAGGAGCCAGCCACCACCACAGGCGCCGACCTTGAGTACAGCGTGACGGTCCCCTTCTGGGATGCGATCCGCGGCGGCGAGATGAAGCTCAATATTCAGCGTCCGTCTCCCGCGGGACGCATGGTTACCGAGCCCGTCACCTTCCGCATCAAGCCCGGAACCCGTGACGGCCAGCGCATCCGAATCCCCGGCAAAGGCAGTCCCGGAGTCCGCGGCGGCGCTCCCGGCGATCTCTACATCATCGTGCACATCGCCCAGCATCCCGTCTTCCACCGCGATGCTGACGATATCCTCATCACTCTGCCCATCCTCCCCTGGGAGGCTGCGCTCGGAGCCAAGGTCGAGGTGCCCACCATCGATGGTCGTGCCGTGCTGCGCATCCCTCCCGGCACCCAAACCGGCCAGAAGCTGCGCATGAGAGAAAAAGGCGTACCCTCGGCGACCCGCCCCGGCGTCATCGGAGACGAGATCGTCGAGATCCGCATCGTCGTGCCCGAGATTCCCAACGTGGAAGCCAAAGAACTCTGGCACAAGCTTGCAAAGTTGCACCCCGAAGATCCGCGCCGAGAACTCTGGAGTAAGGTATGACGCAACCATGACCAAACGTAAAGGCAAAGGCGCGTACATGATCTCGGTCGTAGCCGAGATGTATGAAATCCACCCGCAGACGCTCCGCCTCTATGAGCGCGAAGGACTGCTCAAGCCCTCGCGCAGCGAAGGCAACACCCGCCTTTACACCGAAGACGATCTCAAGCGCCTGGAGTTCATTCTCTCCCTCGCCCGCGACCTTGGCGTCAACATCGCTGGAATCGGCATCATTCTCAACATGCGTGAGCGCATGGAGCAGATGCAGATCCAGATGCAGGAGTTTGTAAAGTACGTGCAGCAGGAAGTGATGACCCGAGCCAATCAGTCCATGCCCAAGGAAGGCCTCGTGCCGCTTCGCCGCCCGGTGGTGATTCCGCCCAGCAAAAAGAAATAGCGGTAGCAGCGAGGTTCTACTCGATCCAGCCCACCCACACGGGTTTGCCTTTTTCGTCGCGCATCGTCATAACATCGCCGTTGCGCCTCACCTCGCGGACCAGCAGTATCCCATTGCCATCCACCGTGCGCTGCGAGCCAAGAACTTCGATCGCTTCCCCCTTGGCGAAGCTGATCTCCATCTCCTTCAGGAATTTTTCCGGCCCAACAAACAGATCCAGCGAGTCGTTGCCGTTTTTCAGCGTGAGGTGGACGATGTGATCCGCGGCTGTTTTCACATCGTCGATCACTCCTTTGACTTCAACTTCGGCGCTCTTGTCGTATTCGAGCGTAGGCGCTGTCCCGCCCCTCACCATGATCGATGCGAGCAGAACATTCAGAGCGACTGCCGACGCCAACTTGAAGAAAGCCGGCCGTAACATGGTTCACATCTCCTTTCAAAGCAATGCAAACTGAATCTCGCCCCAACTCAACTCTGACCTTCGCGTGCCCTTCGTGCCCCTTATGACGAACCATCTTGCGTCTCCCAACCGGTTGGACGACCACTCTTTTACTCTTGCACGGGTGCCCACTTCGCCTCTTCTGGCTAACGTGGGGTAGTTGACTTTGCTGTTGCCCTTGCTTTTTGGCCGTCCCTCGCACAAGTCGCAATCAACCTAGTCCGCAACCGCCACTTTCACAGTGAGGCCCATCACAGCGCCCCGTGATTGCCCGGCGCGCATTCAGGGATACTGGTATTGCGCACACCGACATCACCACTCCAGGTGAGTTCAGTCACAGCCCAACGGCCTCCATTGCGCCAGACTCATTCCAGTGACACGCGGCGGAGATTTTCTATGTCCCATGATTTGCGCGACGTTTTGCAGATACTCCGCTACGAGCTCAATTACCTCGAGCAGGGAGGCTATGAACGGGACCGCCTTTCGCATGGAGCCGAATCTCCATTCCTGGGAAACCTCTCGTGCATCAACTTTGGCGACCCAATGCGCCCGCATGCCTGCCGCGAATGCGTCCTCCACCAGTTCGTTCCTCAGGACAAGCAGGCCGAGGAATTCCCCTGCCACTTCATTCGCCTAAACGCCTCCGGCGAAACCATTGCCGAGCTGATGGAGAAGAATGACCCGCACCGGCTGGCATTTGCCCTTGAAAACTGGCTTCGTACTACCATTGCGCGACTGGAAGCAACGCGGGAGCGCAACCCTGATTCATAATCTTAGTCCCCTGTGGGCATTCCCACGGCGGCGTGCGACAATGGAAGACAGCAATGGCACTGATGAAATTTAGCTTTCCTACTCTTTCGGCACAAGAAGCGCTCCACGTGGCAATCTTTATCGAGGAGCGAAACGCGGAGATCTATCACCACTTCGCGGAGATGTTCGCCTCTTTTCAGGACTCTGACTCGCTGGAAATCGCCGGCGTTCTCTGGGACATGGCCGCCGAGGAGCGCCATCACGGTACGATGTTGCAGGAGCGCTACACCGCTCGATATGGGCTGGCCGCCTGCGCCCTCACTGAGGCCAACGTCATAGAAACCATCGAATTACCGAAGTTGACCGACCAGGAGATCTTCGATTCCTCAACCGACTCGGCAACCTCGCATAGCCGTGCTCTCAAGGTTGCGCTCCAGGCGGAGAATCAGGCACGCGACTTCTATGCCGAACTGGCCAAAACCGCGACAGATGCCGACCTTCGCGCACTCTACGTTGAGCTCTCCAGCTTCGAGGCCGCCCACGTCGAGTTTCTCGAGCGCAGGGTCGCCAACAGTACGCAACGCGGCTAAACCGGACAGCTTCACCTGCCCCGAAGCTTATTCTGCGTATCTGTCTGCGTTATCTGGCTGGGCTCGCATTCGGCTCCGCTTTCTCCGGGAACGACTGCAGGGTAAGCTCGTGAACCTTCTCCGTAAGCCTTCCGTCCATCTTGAGATGCTCAGCCAGCCTGCCCTTCACCTCCCAGTAGCCCTCCTCCGCAGGAGTCTTTGCCGGGCCGCGCTCCACCTTGCCGGAGAACTCGAACCATACGCCCTCAACCGGGGGCCTGGTGCGAAAGCTCAGGGTTGAGCCTTCCAGCTTTGCCTGGTCGAAGGGCTGGCTCACGAATTCAGCTTTATTCTGGTCCTCGTTCTTGAAGTGGGAAACCAGTCCGGTGACCCTTCCCTCATCCACCTCGATCTGCACAAACTCTCCTTCATGCAGAAACGAGTACAAACCCGCGATCCCTCCGTTCGTCTCAAGTTCCGGTCTTGCTGCTCCCTGCCCCAGCGCCGCCGTCACAAAGACGAGTGCCAATCCTGCAATTGCGAAAGCATTCTTCATAACAAAGCGTGTTTAGCCACGCCAACTGGCTTCCGAGCCGCAAACCTGTGCTCAGAACTTACTGCCTATTTCTTAGAATCGGAAATCCGCTTACGCGAAGTGCTTTTGGTTCTCAATTTGTGCGATCAGCTCCGGGTTCGCGCACACCTCGTAGTAGAGGTGGTCGGCCCAGCGCACAAAACCGAAGTCGCGCACCTCGACCTGTGCGGCTCTTCCCTCGCGCACCAGGATGGGATGGAAGACCCCAGGGCTCACCGGAACCAATCCGCGGAACAGCGTGACCGTATCCGACCCCCACGGCATCGGTAACTCCATCTGGAACTCTTCCAGTGAAATCTCGTTCCGCATCTTGTCGAATCCCGCCCGCGGCAGGTGGATGCCGCCCACGTTGTAATTCAGCAGAAAGTCTTCCACCGCTCCGGCCGCTGCTTCTTCGTCCGTCGTCTGGAACACGAAAACATTGAAGACCGGATTGCCGTCCTGCACTTGGCGACGCGCGCGCTTGTGGCAGGCGCTCAACCGGTCGCTCAAGTTCAGTGCCTCTGAGATCATGATCCGGTGTGCTCCGTCCATCAGGTAGAGCGGCGCCGTATTCTGATACGCAATGCCGATGCCGATCTCCAGCGGAGGCAATCCGTTTTCCGTTGAAGCGCCGTTGTAAGCACGTACGATGTTCAGGATCTCGCGCGCCAGTACGCAGGTGCGCGCCACGCCAAAGCCGCGCTGCCCCTCGCTCTCCAGCAACGTCAGGATCAGTGCGTCGCCTTCGATGAATACTTTTTCCGCCCCGTACTTCGGCAGCAGTTTGTTTACCGGCTCAAAAAAGTTGAGGCTGAAGAACGACGCCGGATTCAACCCTCGTTCCAGCAGCGAGCGGGTCAGCAACGTAGAGTCGCGAATATCGGCCTTGAGCACAACATGGTCATTCACCCGCTGCTCGGCCGGCTCCTCCTCCTCCGGCAGCAGAAATTCGTAGAGTGTCCCATTGATCTTCGAGAGCTCCCGCAGCCGTGTGCTGTTCACCACATTCACCGACTCCAGCGCCTGCTCCAGAACTTCCATCTTGCGCAAATCGCGATAGAAGCGCGACAGGTCGGTGAAGTACCGTGCCGCGTATCTCATGCGCTCAGGTTTTCCCGCCGTCCGAACTCGTTGCACCGCAGCGTGCAGCTTCTCCTGCGAGCCCCCGCCGTGCACCTCCAGCAATTCCTCCACCCGCCTCAGCTCGTGCTTCAGGATCAACGCGCATTTCAACTGCTGCGGCGGAACCACCGCTCCGTAGTCGCCCAGGATTGGAACCGTCTCGTAAGCGGCAATCGCGTACTCCATCACCCCGGATTCTTCCAGCCTCTCCATCCACGCCGTGGTGATCGCCCTCTGCGCCTTGCCTCGCGCCGACTCATCGGCCAGCCCGCTGAACATCAGCATCTTCGCGTTCTCCGGCACATTCAGCAGCGCCTCCGCCTCCGCTTCGCCCCCGGCTAGCGCCAGCTCCTGCAAAAAGCTCTTCGCAATCACCGCTACCTTTTCGATCTGATCGGGATCGCGATCGAAGCCGCCGAACAGCACATACTGTGCCGCCCGCAAAAACGGGTCTTTGCTCGAATCCGGAAAGAGAAGACGATTGCTGAGGACCTCGTACGTGGCCGCCTCGCGCTCCCCAAAGAGAGAGTGACGCGTGCTCGCAATCGCCTCCCGTTCTACCTCCCACATCGTGGCAAGCACGTCCTCGGAGACCTTGCGCAGCACCTGCCGCTTATTTACTTGGAAGTGAACGAAGCGGTCCTGAAGCACCATCTGCTGAAGCTCAAGACGCCGCTCGTCCCGCTTTTTCAGATTCTCCTTGCAGCGCTCCAGAACGTTCGAAAACTGCTGCAAAAGTTCGTTGCGCAGAAACTTCACCAGCCCAACCCGGCACAACAGATCCCTGTGCAGATCGTCGGCCGCGCGCGCGCTCCGTAACGACGCCAGCTGCAATTCCCTCAGGCAACCTTTGAATTCCGCCGGATAATCGACCTCCTCGGCCGGCAGCGCATCGCCCTTTACGTGGGCGCGTCCATACCGCGAATCGCCAAACGGATTCCCCTCCTTGGGAACGCGAGTCAACTGCTCCACGTCCCCATGTTGCTCGATCAGTTTGGCCAGATGGATGCGTGCAATCTCGGTGAACTTCTCGCTCAGGAAAACGTCAGGACGCAGATTGTCCACGCCGGCGACCAACCCTTGCAGAGTGAGCTGCGGCACATAGGAGGTCAGCGTGAACTGGCTCGCCAGATCGGGCAACTTCACGCGTCCAAAAAACAGCGGCGACATCCGGACTCGTACCTTCAAATCCATTGATTTGTGAGCTGATCGCGACTTTATCACAACCCACCGTGCGAAGCCGAGAACGGATTCTCTCCCTTAGCGCATCTCGTAACTAGCCCAAGTTACTCTCGCCGCTGCCCATCCGGTTGCTAGAGCTTCCAGGGCGGCACTTGAATCACATGTGTGTTGCTCTTGTTAGGGCGCGACCCCGCCCCTTTTCATCGCATCCCTTGCTTGCGCAGGATCTTCCTCGTCAACCCGGTCAGCGGAAGCGCAAAAATCTCGTCGCGCTTCACCCACCGGCCCGCCTTCCCGCCTGCCGTGCCCAATGCCTTCAGCCCTCCGCTCACCACCCGCACCTCATAATCGGTGTCCGTAATCGAGTGCCGCACAACGAACAGTTCCTCTGCGTTCCTACCTAGGCTCTGCTCCGTGCCTTGCTCCGCGCACTCCGGAAGCTCCCACATTCCCGCCATCTTCGCCGCATCGGCTGCGCGCTTCACCAGGTACACGCAGTGCCTTAGCTCGATCAGGGCCCGCGTCATCCGCACCCGCTTACGCCCGACCTGGGGCTTGCTCGTATCCGCACCCGGCGCGGCGCACCAGCGCAGCACAGGACACATGACGCACAGCGGACTCTGCGGTGTACAAACCGTCGCCCCCAACTCCATCATCGCCTGGTTCCAATCCCCGGCATGTTGTGGATCGAGCAGCCCCTGCGCCTGCTCCCACACCTTGTCTCCCCCACGCGCTCCGCCGTCCGGGGGGCCTTCGAGAGCGCCATGCAAGCGGCTCAATACCCGCTCCACGTTGCCGTCCACCACGGCCGCCGCCTCCCCAAAGGCGATGCTTGCAATTGCCGCAGCCGTATACCGTCCAACTCCCGGCAACTTCCGCAAGCCCTCTACTTCGCGCGGAATCAACCCACCCAGCTCGCTCGCTACCATCCTGGCCGCCTTGTGCAGCATCCGTGCCCGGCGGTAATAGCCCAGCCCGCTCCACAACGCCAGCACCTGCTCCTCCGGAGCCTCTGCCAACGCCTCAACCGTCGGAAACGCCTCCAGAAAGACGCGATAATGCTCCAGAACCGCCGCAACCCTCGTCTGCTGCAACATAATCTCGGAGACCCACACCCGGTAAGCGTCCCGGTCGCGCCGCCACGGCAACTCGCGCCTGTGCTGCGCGTACCAGCCCAGCAGGGCCGCCCGCAGCGCCTCGCGATCCTTGTCTTCACGCGTCATTTTCTGTAACCCGATCCGGTGACCCGATTGTAACAATCCTTATCCGGGCTTCACATACGCCACCCGCTCTGCTCTGTGCTCCCGGCCTCCAGTTTGCCGTCTGTGCCGCTTTATGTTCTGATTCCAAATATGACAAAAATACTGACAACGGCCGTTATCCTCCTTGCTGCCGGCACAACCCTGGCTGCCAGCGGTTTGGCCCAGCAGACCGATGCGTCGAAGCCCTCAACTGCTTCGTCCTCCACCTCCACAACCCACAAGGCGGCCACCACGAACAAGGCCGCCACGGCAAAAAGCCCGAGCGGTGAATTGAAGACACAAAAAGAAAAAGCCAGCTACGCTATCGGCATGAACATAGCCCATGGCTTGACGCGCGACGGCGTCGACGTCGATGCCGCCGCTCTGTCGCGCGGATTGAAGGATACCCTCGCCGGAGACAAGGTTCTGCTGACCGACGACGAAGCCAAGGCCGCAATCATGGAACTGGAAAAGGAAGTCAAGGCCACCCATGAAGCCAAAATGAAGGCCGCTGGCGAAGAGAATAAAAAGGAGGGCGAGGCTTTCCTCACCGCCAACAAATCCAAAGAGGGAGTCGTAACTCTGCCCGACGGATTGCAGTACAAAGTTGAAAAGCAGGGCGACGGCCCCAAGCCGACCGCCAGCGATACCGTCCAGTGCCACTATCGCGGCACCCTCATCAACGGCAAGGAGTTCGACAGCTCCTACAAGCGCGGCATGCCTGCTTCCTTTGCCGTCAGCGGAGTCATCCCCGGATGGACCGAAGTCCTCCAGCTTATGCCGGTCGGCTCCAAGTACCAGGTCTTCGTCCCCTCCGACCTCGCCTACAAAGACCGCGCTGCCGGTGACATCGGCCCCAACTCTACCCTCGTCTTTGAAATCGAGCTGCTCGCGGTCAACCCCAAGGCAGCCAGCAAGTAGCATCCAGTTTTCCGTAATTAGGAGAGCCCGCCATTCCTGGCGGGCTCTCCTTTATTTTGGGGTGTCATTCCGAGCCTTAGCGAGGAATCCCCGCACCGCCCAAATCTTCCGCGCCGCCTACAGGCAATTCAACCAATCACCTTCTGCGGAAGTGTCTTCTACTTCTCGATCTCCACGAACTCAAACCTCTCCAGCTGCCCCTCAAACGGAATCGAGAACTCCTTCTCGATCTTCTCGCGGTAGGTCGGCCCCGAGTTATAGGTGCAGAACGGATACAGCTTTCCATCCGGCGCCGCGTAGTGAATCACGCACCGCTTCACCCGCTCGATATCGTAGTTATAGTTGTCCTGGAAGTGCATGCCCGCCACCAGCAGCGTGCGATAGGTGAACGTGCCGTCCATTCCGTCCCGGCCCAACTTCTTGTTCGTCATCCCCTGCAGCGTGTTCAGGAAGCGTTCAAAGGTCAGCCCCGCCGGCGCCAGATCGGCCTTGAAGTGCTTCTTCAGCTCCATCCAGCCCATCGCGCCGTTGTAATACTTCATTAGTCCGCCAAACTTCTTGCGCGACAGCAGTTCGATATCCTGCAGCATCGCCGGAATATCCACAAACTGCGTCACTGGCACCGCCTTGCGCGACTTCTCATCCACGAACATATACGTTCCCAGCGAGCAGTGCGCATGGCTGGAAATCGTCGGCACGCCGCGATGCTCCACCGCTGCAATCAGCTTGCTGAATGGCGTAACCGCCGACAGCGGGAACCAGTCGTTATACTTGTCGAACATCCCCGTCTGCTCGCTCAGGCAGTGCGCCAGATCGCTCAGCGTGAAACGCTTCTCCTCCAGCTCTTTCTTCGAGATCCGCCCCGTAAACGCCACCGGCTGGAAGCTGATGCCGCTGACCGTGTCCACGTTATCGATCGCCACCTTCAGGATGTCGCCGAGCTGATGATCGTTGAGCCCCTTCACAATCGTCGGCACAAACACGATCTTCATCCCCGCCTTGCGGCAGTTCTCGATGCACTTCATCTTGATGTCGACCATCGCCTCGCCGCGCGTCTTCAGATAAATGTCATCGCTGATGCCGTCAAACTGCAGATACAAGGTCGCCAGTCCCGCCGCCTTGCATTTCTGCGCAAACTCCAGGCTGGCCGCGATTAGAATCCCGTTCGTCGCCGCCTGCAAATGCGTAAAGCCCATCTCTGACGCCATCGCCAGAATCTCGATGAACTTCGGATGCACCGTCGGCTCACCGCCCGAAAACTGCACCACACGCCCATCCACCGGACGCTCATTCCGCAGCGCCATCAGCATCGTCCGCACCTGGTCCAAATCCGGCTCATACAGATATCCCGCCGCGTTCGCGTTGGCAAAGCAAACCGGGCAGGTCAGATTGCAGCGATTAGTCAGGTCCACGTTGGCCAGTGCGCTGTGCGAGGTGTGCAGCGAGCACAGTCCGCAGTCGTCCGGGCAAACTGCCTCCGCGCCCTTGTCGATCGCCGGATTGCTCATCCCCGTGTTATCGCCAAACTCCCATTCTTCCATCTTCAGATAGAGCGCCACGTCCGAGAGCACGCAGTCCTTGAAATCGCCATGCTCCGGACAGCTCTTCTCCATCATTACCCGGCCATTCTCTTCAAAAATGCGCGCAGGAATCTTGTTCGCCGTCTCGCACTCCGGACACAGCGACATGGTCGTCTTCGGAAGCCCCTTCTGCAACGGCTGAATCGGGCCACCAGTCAGGGTTTTTTCAGGTTGCAAAATCTTGAGGTCCGGCCGTTTCGTCGACGCAAATGGGGTGCTCAAAGGCTCTCTCCGCTCAACATTGGAATTTATCGGGGAGCAAAAGCACTCCCGCGTGCCTGCTGAGGCACACTTCCACACTAGCATCGGTCGCACCCTGGAGTGAGTCCCCTTTCAGCGAATCGCAATTCCGCGCATTCAGCGGTAATTTCAGGAACTAAGCACGCCCCCCGGTGTCAATACCTTATGTGCCACAAATTTAGTATCGATTCGGAAGCGACACCTACATCACGTCCCCACAACCGCAACGTAGCATTACAAGCTCCGAAGGAGACCGCATGAGACGATTGCCCGCAGTTCTTCCCCTCGCCCTGCTCTCGCTGCTCGCATCCGGCTTTGCCCAACTCGAGTCCGATCCCGCCGCCAAACTCAAATCCACCTCTCATGCGTCCCCCATTTCACAGGCCGCAGCAGCCGAACTTCCCATCCAACGTGTCGTCCTGTACAAAAACGGCGTCGGATACTTCGAGCATCAGGGCCGCGTCAATGGCAATCAGGAACTCAATATCCGCTTCACCACCGCACAACTCAATGACGTGCTCAATTCCCTCACCGTCGTCGATCTCGATGGGGGTAAAGTCGGCGGCGTCCGTTACAACTCCATCGCTCCACTCAGCCAGCGCCTCAGCACCCTGCGTCTTGCCCTCAATGGCAATACTGACCGCGCCGGATTCCTGAACGCCCTTCGCGGCGCGCGCGTTGAAGTCCACGCGGCCAGTAGCTCAGCCACTGGCCGCCTGCTCGCCGTCGAGGAGATTGCAAAACAAGACAAAGAAGGCAACGAGCTCAAAACCTCACAGCTCTCCCTTGTCTCCGACTCCGGTGAACTGCGCACCTTCGACCTCATCCCCTCAACCTCGGTGCGAATCCTCGAAGCCGATATGAACCGCGAAATCGGCCGCTATATGGAACTCCTCGCCAGCGCCCGTGATAAAGACATTCGCCAGATGACGATCTCCACCAGTGGCGAAGGCCCCCGCGACCTCCTCGTCAGCTACATCAGCGAAGTCCCCGTCTGGAAGTCCACCTACCGCATCGTCCTTTCCCAGAATCCCCAAATCAAACCTCTGCTCCAGGGCTGGGCCGTTATCGATAACACTGTCGGTGAGGATTGGCGCAACGTCCAACTCTCGCTGGTCGCCGGGGCTCCGCAGTCCTTCGTCGAGCCAATCTCGCAACCCTACTACGTCCGCCGCCCAGTCGTGGGACTTCCGAAATCCGCGCAACTCACCCCACAAACTCACGAGGGCGCCGAATATGCGCAGATGCAGTTGGCTCCTCCGCCAAGCGTTGATGTAGTCAGCGGTGTTCCCGGAGCGCAGACAGGCGCTATCGTCAACTCCGCTTCCGGCGGAGGCGTCGGCTCCGGTTCCGGCGCAATCCGCGCAGCCGCTCCTTCGCCTCGCGCCAAATCCCGCAACTACGCCCAAAGCGTGAACGGTCCGCTGGAATCCTCCGCTAACGCTGTCGCGGAGTCCTACGAGCAATCCGTCGAAGCCCAGTCTACCGGCGAAGCCCTCGGCGATATGTTCGAGTACGCCATCAAGCAGAACGTCACCGTCCTGCAAAACCAGTCCGCGCTCGTCCCCATCGTGCAGGCTCGCGTCGACGCCGAAAAGGTCACCCTCTGGAATGAGCACGAGCACACCCCTCTCCGCGCCCTCTGGCTGACCAACTCCAGCGGCCTCACCCTCGACGCTGGAAGCTTCAACATCGTCGAAGCCGGAGCCTTCGCTGGCGAGGGCTTGCTCGCCGAGGTCCACCCCAACGAGCGACGCCTCATCTCCTATGCCGCCGACACCGCCGTCCGCGTCAAGTCCGGTGGTACATCCGAGCAGCGCCCCTATACCCGTCTGCGAGCCGCGCACGGCATCCTCTTCCTCACCCGCGAACTGCGCCAAACCCGCACCTATACCGTGACCAACTCGGATACCACGCCGCGTAGTGTTGTGATCGAGCACCCCGCGAGCCCCGGCTGGCAATTCCTCGACAAAGAGCTCAAACCCGAGGAAACCTCCAACTCGTACCACCGCTTCCGCGTTAAATTGGCCCCAGCCTCGACCGAGAGACTCGTGGTCGCCGAATACTATCCCCAGGAATCCACCTATTCCCTAAACACCATCGACGACAACCTGGTCGGCTTCATCCTCAAAACCCAAGGCATTCAGCCTGAGATCGAAGCCGCGCTGCGCCACCTGCTCGCAAAAAAAGACGAGATCGCCGGCATCCAGCTCCAAATCCAGGAGCGCCGCGACGAACTTGAGCGCATTGGCAAGGAGCAGGCCCGCATCCGCGAGAACATGAAGTCCCTAAAAGGCAGCCCCGAGGAGAAAACCCTACTCCAGCGCTACGTCACCAGCCTCAACCAGCAGGAGGATCGTCTCTCAAAATTAAATTCTGAAATTTCTGCAAAAGAAGTGGAACTAAATGCCCGCCGGGGTGAATACCAACATGAGGCTGAGTCGATGGCATTCGACCAGACCCCCAAAATTTCTCTCCTCCCGAACCAATGTCCGCCGGAAGCACGGCGGACGTTTTTTGCTCGTAATGGCGAGTTCTCCGAACCAGGATCTTAGAGATGCTGCGCGAAGTTCTGTATGGCGGCGAGGAACGGCCGGCTGGACACCCGCATTACGTTGTTGTGCCCCGCCTGCTCCAGCCAGATATGTTGTTTAGGTTGGCTTGCTAATTCGTAGATGCGTTCTCCCTGCCAGAACGGAATCACCTCATCCCGTCGTCCATGCGCGATCAGCACCGGACAGTGCACGCGGCGAATGGCACGGGCATTATTGAACTTATCCCAGGGGACGATCGGCACACCTGTGATCACGCGAAAAGCCGAGAGGAACGGTGCCTGAGCGACGAGACCCGCGACCGGACGGCTGGCCGCCAGATGAATCGCCGCTGCTGCACCCAGCGAGTGTCCAAAGGAGATGACACTCTCCGCCGGAACGTGCAGCGTGCCAGTCAAAAAATCGTACGCCGCCTCCACGTTTCCATAGACCGCCGCCTCCGAAGGTCTTCCGGCGCTCTGCCCGTAGCCGTTGTAATCATAGGCAAACACGGCGAATCCCGCCCGCCTGTAAGCATCCAGAATGGCCAGATCGTCCCCCATATCCTCGCCATTGCCGTGGCTGTAAAGGAGCGTGTACCGTGCTTCTGGATTCGGCAGATAGGCTGCGGCGAGCATTCCGCTCTTACATGGGAAGGTGAAGTTCTGCACTTCGCCACTTCCTGGCAAGACCAGTGCGTTCATCTCGTAACTCGGCCTGTGCGGCTGGAAGATCAGATGATCCGAGAAAAATGCGAGCCCGACGAGCAGAGCGTAACTCACGGCAATCACCATCACTAGGATGCGAACCCCCGTCCGCAGAACGTTCACCGAACACTCTCCTGAACCACGCCGGAAGTATATTTCATGCCTCCAAAAACACAACCGCCGGAGGACTCTCCCCCGGCGGTCCGTTTCCGGTAAACGGCTCAAAACTAATCCCCCATCACTTCTTTCTTCTCCTTCTCCGCCTTTCCCAGCGACTCCAGCGCCACAAATCCGCCCACCTCCGGAGCCTTTTCCCCCAGCACGTGCTGCCGATACAGCGCCATCATCCTAGCGTTTTCGGCCTCCTGCTTCACCTTCGCGTTCGCGTCACGCGCCCGCAGCTTTTCCTCGCGCGCGTTCCTGGCAATGCCCTGCTCCTCGAGTGTCGTATTGCGCCCCGCCCGCACATGCTCCTGGTTCAAGGTCAGCGAGTGCTCTTTGCTCTCCAGCGCCACCTGCCTGCCTCCAGCGAAGATCTCGTGTCGCCCGTGCTCCTCGTACCACTTCGTCAGCGTCGCCGTCATGTGCATCTTCTCGATGATGTTCCGCCAGCCCACCCCGGTGTTATACGCGCAAAAGCTGATCTCGCCCTCCTGGGTCGCATAGGGAATAATGCACTGCTCCGTCCGCCGGAAATCGTAGTTGAACAGATCCTGGAACCACATCCCCGCCACAAACAAAAAGTTCCAGCGGTCAGCCCTGCGCTTCTGCACATCCTCTAGCGTCCGGTCCGGACTCGACTTCCCGTACTTCACCTCGGCCTTCTTCGTCGCCGCAAATGTCTTGTCGAACTTCTTCAGCAGGTCCACAAACTTGAAGTGCGTCGGCGACTGAAACGGATCGTAGTTGCGCGCCAGCGCCAGCGCCATTCCCAGATTTGACCACCATGCACCGCGTCCCCCGTCACTCACCCTGGCCACATCCTTTGCCACCTGATCGGCATAGATGAACTTCGTCACCGGAACCGCTTCCTTGGTCTCCTTGTCAATCATCAGCGCCATGCCCACGCCGCAGTTCGGGTGGCAGCCGCAGTTCAGCGAACCCCATTCCTTATTCGGCCCATGAACCACGTCGGCCCAATCGCTGAACGTCCCCATAAACGAGATCGGAAACCAATCCCTTGCCGGCTTGCCCAATCCCGTCTGCTTCTTCACATCCTGCGCCAGGTGGCTCAGCGTGTAGCGCTGTGCCTGCCGGCGCTCGTCCGTAATCGCCTCATCGCGTCCCGTGAATGAAACCGGCTGAAACGACAGAAACGAAATGCGCTTCGGATTATCCAGCGCGAACTGAATAATGCGTCCCACCTGCTCGTTGTTCACCCCGTTCACGATCGTCACCACCGGAACGATCTCCACTCCCGCGCTGTGCAGGTTTTCAATTGCGCGCAGCTTTACATCAAACAGGTTGCCAACCGCCCGATGCGAGTTCGCCGCATTCCCGATCCCATCGAACTGCAAGTACGCATAGCGCAGCCCCGCCTCCGCCGCCTTCCGCGCAAACTCCGGCGATTTCGCAAACTCAATCCCATTGGTCGCCGCCTGCACCGAGTTGTAGCCGACCTTGCGCGCATACGCCACCGCCTCCAGAAAGTGCGGTGACAACGTCGGCTCTCCGCCGCTGAACTGCACGCTCATCTGCCGCCGGGGCTTGATCGTGATCGCGTTATCCAGCAGCGCCTTGATGTCGTCCCACCCCAGCTCATGCACAAACCCCACCTGATTCGCATCCATGAAACACGGATCGCACATCATGTTGCAGCGGTTCGTCAGGTCTACCGTCAGCACCGAGCCGCGTCCGTACTTCACCGTCGAGCTGCCATGGTTGTGCAGCTTTTCGTCGTTGTGCGCACGCATGTCGCGCCCCGGAAACATCTCTTCCAGATGCCGGAAGAACTCCACGTCCACCGACATCACATCTTCAAAGTGGCCGTGCTTCGGGCAGTCCTTCACCATCAGAATCTTGCCCTCGCGCTCAATGATCTGCGCCTTGATCTCGCCAACTTTTTCGTTCAGCAGAATCTCATACGGCAGCTTGCCATCCACAATCTGCTTCCGAATCTCCGGTACGCACTTCGGACACAGCGAGTCCGTCGTGCGCGGCCACCCCAGCGGCGGCTTCGTCTTCTCATACGACTTCAGCAGCGGCTTGTCCGCCCACTTCGGCGTGATCGCCGGCTGGGGATGAATGCTGTTCAGCTTGTCAAAAATCACCCACGCGCCCTTCGCCACATAGGTCAGCGCCTTCTCCGCATACTTGATCGGCTTATGCATGATTCCGCACTCCTGTCATCGGGTCTTCGCCTATTTCGGATAATGAGAAATGTCGGGTGCCCCAGGTTCGCGCCGATGTTTTTTCGGCGATAACCTGGGAAACGATAATCCCCACCTCTGCGGGTCTCGTAGTTGCTGTTTGCTCTTTTTCTCGGCACAAAACGCCGCAGCCCCATGCTAGGAGCCGCCCCCCAACATCCCCAACGCGGATTCCATGAATGGCACAATTCCGCCGCCGACCGGCGAGATATCACATCAAGCAGTGATCTCCATCACACACCTAAACAGTTGAAAGCACTCATTTTCCGCTCAGCTCCCGCCCGTCCATGCCGCGCCTCGGCACCGGAACCCTCCTCCGTCGTATGATGTTTTACGGGTTTGCGGAAGCCCTGAATCCAACTCCGGAGAAGCCATGTACTGCACCAATTGCGGCAAAGACATCGGTGAAGGCCCAATCTTCTGTCAGTTCTGCGGAATCCGTGTCGAGCCTCTCCCGCCTGTCCCCAGGCGCACATTCACCCGCGTCCGCGCCGACAAAAAAATCGCCGGCGTCTGTGCCGGCGTCGCCCGTTACTTCGACCTCGATCCCACTCTCGTACGCGCCATCTGGCTGCTCTGCGTGCTAGGCGCAGGCACCGGCCTGCTCGTCTACATTGTCCTCTGGATCGTCATGCCCCTCGACCCCGAAGCTCCCCTCTTTCCTGCCTGAAGCCGCCCGAGTACGTGCCCGAAAGTGTTGCACGCCCGTGTTCCACCTGATTGACCATCCCCGTCTAGTCACCCAGAATCGAAATGTGAGCGTGCCCCATATCTGCCGCAGTTAGCAGATGTGGGCGGACGGCCCATTCAAGCCATCTTTTGCTACCAGTGCTACCAGGCAGACGTAGTCCGAATGAAAGAACTAACTATGAAATCTCGGCATTATGGCGGGTGGCCCATTCAAGCCATCTTTCGGCTTGAGTGGGGCAGTGTGCGGGTGGCCCAGAGTTGGCTCATTTCCAACACTGGGGCGGGTGGCCCATTCGAGCCAGCTTTTGGCTTGAGTGGGGCAGTACGCATACTCTATGCCGTGCTGCTCGCGCTCGTTCTCTCTTCCGCTGGCTGCGGAGGCAAAAAGCAAACTGCACGCAACGTTCCCCCCGCGCCCTCACTCCCCGAAAGCCCCGCCGCAGACGTTACACCCTCCAAGCCGCACGACAACCAGCCCACTCCGCTCCCAACTATTCCCGGAATTCACGTCGATCCCCACGCCCGCGTCCTCTGGACCGAGGTCGGATACGCCAGCTGGTACGGTCCCAACTACCACCTCAAAAAAGCTGCCAACGGCGAAATTTACGACCAGAACGAGATGACCGCCGCGCACAACACTCTGCCCTTGAACTCCATCGTCCGCGTCGTCAATCTCGCCAGCCATCAGTCCACCGTGGTCCGCATCACCGATCGCGGCCCCTTCGTCGGCGATCGCATTATCGACCTCTCGGCCGCCGCCGCCAAGGCCGTCAACGTCTACTATCCCGGCACCGCACAGGTCCGCCTCGAGGTCCTCGAAGCCCCTCACCCCATCGAAACCGGTGGCCGCTGGTGTGTGCAGATCGGCGCATACGCCGCACAATCCACTGCACTCCGCCTGAAGCAACAACTTCTCGACCGCTACCCAGCCGCACAGGTGCTGGAGTTCAAAGGCCCTACCGGCTACTGGGTCCGCATCCGCATCGCGCATGATGATAAGGAAAGAACCCGCGAAGTCTACCGGCACACCCGCGTCGCCGAGGGCGGAGTCTTCATGGTTCGCCTGGACTAACCAAGCCGGCTCGCCAGCTCGAACGCGCATCCCTCTGACTGTGCTAAATTGGCCTCGCAAGGAGCGCTTTTTATGAGCGACTGTCTGTTCTGCAAGATCATCGCCGGAGAAGTTCCCTCGAAGAAGGTCTATGAAGACGAGCAGGTCTATGCCTTCGAGGACGTCAAACCCGTTGCGCCGATTCACGTTCTCATCGTGCCCAAGCGCCACTTCGCCGGAATCAACGAAGCCTCATCCTCCGACGCCGAAATCATCGGCTACTGCCACCTGATCGCCGCCAAACTCGGGCGCGAGCGCAACATCGAAGACGGATACCGCACGGTCTTCAACGTCGGCCCACGCAGCGGCCAATCCGTCTTCCACCTGCACCTCCACCTCATCGGCGGACGCGATCTCAAGTGGCCTCCCGGCTAGCCAAACTTCGTTCCCGGCATGCTAGATTTTTTAAGGTGTCATCCTGTTGCTAGTTTTTTTAAGGTGTCATCCTGAGCGAAGCGAAGGATCCCAGCGCGTATCAAATCTCCGCGCCACGCAAGCTTCTCAAGCAGCAATCGATTTCTAGTCGCTCCCAAGTCGGGGAACGCAGGGCGGCATAAGGCAACCGTTCCGCAGAATTGTTTTAATCGCGCGCAGGGAGTTCCCGAGTCCGCGCCAGCCACATCGGCGCGTCTCTCAGTCGGAGACCGTGATCCCTATCCGATCAGTATTCTTGTAGCTCGGCTTCGCTCGTGGCGTGGCGGCGCAGCAATTGCGGCAGATTTTGCGAGAAGGCCGAGCGCGGCAGCACCATGTCGCAGCCGGCTTCCTGGGCCTTCACCTTCAGCTCTCCCTGCAGGTGCGAGAGGAAACCGATAATGTTGGTCTCCTTCTTCAGCTTCGACTTCAGCTTGGGGATGATCGTCAGCGGCTTCACCGTGTGATGGTTCAGGTCGATCATAATCAGCGACGGCTTTACCTCACCCGCGGCCACCGACTCCAGAACTTCCTTCTCGCTCTTGACGAAGTTCACCTTCACGTTCAGTTTGCGCGCCGTCTCCTGAATCTTCGCCATAAAGAACAAATCATCCACGAATGCGAAGATCGGCTTGGAACTCGTATTGTCCACCACCGGCATAGCTTGATATCCCGATCCACCGGTATTGCCCTCGTGCTGCAAAGTGCGGTAGGAGTGGTCCATCGGCGCGCTGTAAATTCCGGCATCCGGAGTCTTCTGATTCACCACCGAGCGGAAGACGCGCTTGTTCGTGCTTCCCATCCCATTGCCGTTGGCTTCAGCAAAAGTCTTCCGAGCCGCCGGCTTCGGCTTGAACTGCCTTTTCACCGGCTTTCCATGACCTGCCGATTTTCCTTGCGATGCATGGGATTGCGCATGAGATGGCGCATGTGACGAAGCGTGTGACGCTGTCTGATTCGATGGTCCCGATCCAGCCTGGGCCTGGCTTCCCGATTGCATACCTGCTTGCGTCCCGGAATTCGTTCCGGCTTGCGTTCCCGCTACCGGACCCCCGCGACGCCCGCGGCGCCGCTTGCGTCCTCTCCCGCCGTTGCTGGCGGGATGGTTCGTTCCACTATTCATATGTTCAGGCTTCTCTTGTGTTTAGCTTTTTGCGATCATATCCGCGCGCCGCATAGCCTGTTCCGTTCCGGCTATGAACCCGCTCTGGATGTCTTTCTTTGTGTTACCTGTTCTTGCGGCCGTGCTTTGGATCAGCGCCGCAATCCCGAGATCATTTCTTTGATCATGGAAAGTGACCCGATACTACTCAATGCTCCTCGCTTCGGGCAAGCCGGATCTCTGTCCGGCTGTGGATATCGGCGCGTTTCAGAACACCGCACCGACCTCTATTCAGATGCCAAAAATACGCAACGGGCCGCTAACAATTGCATCTGCTCAGCGCTTCCCGAATTGAACCATTCGCCGAACTTGGACCACTCTACCGGGGGATGGGAGTGGTGGGCGCTGTAGGATTCGAACCTACGACTTCCACCGTGTGAAGGTGACACTCTACCGCTGAGTTAAGCGCCCACTCTTTGTCTGCTCACATCGGATTGTAGCAAACCCGCCCGATTTCTCCAATCCGCCCGCCTCTCTCCCCCTCTCTGCTTTCCCTTTGCCGCACTTTCCCAAGTCCTCTCCCCCCGCCTTCGGGCATAATAAGACTGCATCTACCCACCCGTCATGATTTGGAAGCGCCGAAAGAGCGACAACCCGGAAACTACTCAGACCGGCGCGGAATCGGACGAACCCCCGCAACTTTCGCCCGTCGAGGGGGTTCCCAATGACATGAGTAGTGTGGCCATTCGCGGTGCTTTCCCCGATATCGGCAGTGCCGCTGCCAGCCAGCAGCTTCGCTTCAGCGATCCCAAGGCTGCGGCCGCACTCGACGACGCTCAGGTCATGCTCCGGGTTCGCGACGGCGATGATGCCGCCTTCGACTACCTGGTCGAGCGCTATCGTCGCGCGATGATCAGTTTCATGTACCGCATGGTACACAACGCCGCCATCGCCGAAGAGCTCTCACAAGAGGTTTTCCTGCGAGTCTACCGCTCTCGCGCAACATACACGGCTGATGCCAAATTCACCACCTGGCTCTACCGAATCGCAACGAATCTGGCGGTAAACCACGCGCGCGATAACAGGAACGAGCGTCCCGAGGTGAAAGCCAGCCTCGATCAGACCGACGAAGAGACCGGGCTCTCCATCGATGTCGCCGACGATGAGCCCAATGTCGAGCAGGAGATTCTCCGCCGCGAGCGCCTCCAAGCCATTCGCAAGCATGTCGAGGCATTACCCGAGCGCCAGCGCATCGCAGTCATGATGCATAAATACCAGGAGTTGGATTATCGCCAGATCGCCGAGGTGTTGCACCTCAGCGAGTCTGCCACAAAAAGTCTTCTCTTTCGCGCCTATGAGACGTTACGCGAGAGTCTCAAGGATTTCGTTTAGGGGCCTTTATGAACTGCCGGAACATTCACGAACATCTGTTGGACGCCGCACAGGGCACCACCCCTGCGCCGCCCGAGGTTGAAGCTCACATTGCAGCGTGCCGCGACTGTGCCCACACCCTGCAGTCACTCCGCTCCACCATGAATCTGCTCGACGAGTGGAAGGCGCCCGAGCCCTCTCCCTTCTGGGATGTCCGTATGAAGGCGCGTTTGCGTGAGGAGCAGCAAAAGGCCTCCGCTGGATGGTTGCAGTGGTTCCGCCGTCCCGCCTTCAGTGTGGCCGCCGCCCTAAGCCTTCTCATCGGCATCGGTTTCTACCAAGCCGAACGCTTCATGCGTGAAGGCAGCAAACCGCCCGAGAGGGAGATCGTGTCGGTTCACCCTCCCACCGGAACGGCGGTCTCCGACCTGCAATTCCTCGACAAGAATTCGGATCTCTTGCAGAACTTTGACGCACTTGATGACATGGACGGTGATGCGGATGACAGCAGCAACAACTAGCTTTCGGATTGCAATAACAGCGGGGTACCCACCTTCGCGCCGGCCTTTTCGGCGCTAAGGTGGGAAGCAATGCGCTCCCGTAACCGTGCCTACCCGCTGTGGTGATGTGGTTTTGAGAACAATGTGGTTTTAAGGATGGTATTCGAACGATGCGCGCCCACTACATTCCGGCTCTTCTGCTCAGCCTGGCTCTAGCCGCGCCCCTATGGGCCGGTCAGCACGGGCCTGCCGGAGGCGGCGCATCGCATCCCATCGGCGCATCCCATGTAGCCGCTCCCAGGGCGCAGGCACAGCCTTACCGCCAGCCCGCATTCGCATCGCATCCCGCTAGCCCGTCGCATTATGGAGCCGCACCCAGGGCGCAGGCCCAGCCTTACCGCCAGCCCGCATTCGCATCGCATCCCGCTGGCCCGTCGCATTATGGAGCCGCACCCAGCGTGCAGGCCCAACCTTACCGCCAGCCGGCATTCGCGTCACGCGCCGCCGGTCCGTCGCATTTCGGAGGGACCACGGGGCAAGCACAGTCTTTTGCTCCCCGCCAGCCCGCCTTCGCGCCGCGCAGCATCGCACCCGCGCAGCAGCTCCAGGCCCAAGCCTCCCAGCCCCCGGCGATGCCGCACCAGATCATCCGCGGACAAGGCCCGCACAACGGCGACTGGCTGCGCAACACCATGCGTCTTCCTCCGCAGGAGCAGCAGCGGAGACTGGAGCAGGATCAGCACTTCCGTCAGCTTCCGCAGCCGCGCCAGGAGCAACTCAGGGAACGTCTGCAGAAGTTCAACTCCATGCCTCCACAGCAGCAGCAGCGGGTGCTCAATCGCATGGAGATGATCGAGCACCTCCCGCCCGAGCGGCAGCAACAGGCACGAAATTTGTATGGTGAGTTCCGCAACATGGACCCGCAGCGCAAGCAGATGATGCGGAGCACCCTGCGCCAGATGCGAACCATGCCTCCCGACGCACGTCAGCGCCTATTGAGCTCGCCGGAAACCCAGTCGCGCTACTCCCCACAAGAGCTCCAGATGCTCCGCGGCTTCAACGATATCGGCTTCGCCGGCCCATAGACCTCGAACCCGCTAGTCCACCCCAACGATCACGCTGCTCGCCTTGAACACCGCGTACGCCTCATCGTTTTCTTTCAATCCCATCGAGTGGCTGCTTTCCTTTGTGATAATCGACGTCACTTCGCTGCCGCCCTTCAGCTTCAGCACGACTTCATTATTCACCGCGCCCTCGTGTATCTTGGACACCGTTCCTGCCAGCACATTGCGCGCGCTAATCTTCTTCGCGTCCGTTCCCTTGCCCAGAATCACCCAGCTCGATTTCAGGATGGCGTAGGCACGAGCGCCTTCCTTCAGGCCAAGGTGAGCCACGCTTTCATTCGTGATGATAGCCACGACTTTGTCGCCGCCGTTCAGGGTCAGGTCCACTTCGCTATTCACCGCGCCCTTGATCACCTTGCTAACGGTTCCAGCCAGCGTATTGCGCGCACTGATCTTCATCATCCACTCTCCTTACGGTCGGACTTCGAACCTACAAGATTACCTCTTTCGATCGCTCATGCCCGGAAGAAATTTTTCGCCAGAAAGAAAACGTTTGCCGGGCGCTCCGCCAGCCGCCGCATGAAATACGGATACCACTCCGCACCGAACGGAATATAGCAGCGCACGCCCCAGCCTTCCTTTGCGAGCCGCTCCTGCAAGTCGCGCCGTACTCCGTGCAGCATTTGAAACTCGAACGCCGTCTTCGGCACGCCTTCCCTCAGTACCCAGCGCTTTATCGCATCTATGATCTGTTCGTCGTGGGTAGCCAGCGCATGAAACACTCCGCTCCCGAGTATCTGCTTGGCTACTTTGATATAGTTCGCGTCCACGTCCTGCTTGCGCGGAAACGCAATCTCCGCCAGCTCGTCGTAGGCTCCCTTGCACAGCCGAATCCGGATTCCCTCTGCGCACAGCAGCCGAGCGTCGTCCTCCGTGCGATAAAGATATGCCTGCAGCACCGTCCCCACATGGCCCGCCGCATTCGGCCCCCGGTGCAGATCGCGAACCATCTCGAGCGTCTTCTGCGTGTACCGCGACCCTTCCATGTCAATCCGGATGAAGTTCCGGATGGCGACGGCATGCTCCAGCAACTCCTGCATCGTCTCCCGCGCCAAACCCTCACCCAGATCCAGCCCCAGATGAGTCAGCTTCAAACTCACATTGGCGTCAAGCCCGCGCCCTGCGATCTCATCCAGCATCCGGTGATAGAGAGCTTTCCCCTGCAGCACCTGTTCGCGATTGGTTACGTTCTCGCCCAGGTTGACCATCGAGACCCGCACTCCCGCGCGATTCATCGCCACGGTTGCCGCGATCTCATCTTCCACCGTCAAGCCTGCGACAAAGCGCCCTGAAAGCTTCCGCCCAATCGCAGAGTGCTCCGCAATCGAACGAATCCCCCTACTCTCGGACAGACCCATAAACAAGGAGCGCAGCATCCCTTACCCTGCCCTCAGTGCCCCATCTCTTCCAGATACCGCTCCACCTCCATCGCTGCCATGCATCCTGTCCCCGAGGCCGTGATCGCCTGCCGGTAGCGCCGGTCCGCCACATCTCCGCACGCATACACTCCCGGCACTCCCGTATGCACGTAGTCGCGCACCAGCAGGTAGCCGTCCTCGTCGCTCTCCAGCGTGCCGCGAAAGATCCCCGCATTCGGTACATGCCCAATTCCCAAAAACATCGCCGAAGTCGGGAAGTCCCATACTTTTCCGGTCAGCACGTTGCGCAACTTCAGCCCCGTCACTTCCTTGGACGCCGGGTCCAGCACCTCGTCCACCACCGTATCCGTCAGAAACTGAATCTTCTCGTGAGCCCGCGCCCGGTCCAGCATGATCTTGCTCGCCCGGAACGCGTCGCGCCGGTGAATCAATGTCACCTTGCTGGCAAATCGCGTCAGGAACAGCGCCTCTTCCATCGCCGAATCCCCGCCGCCGATCACCGCAATCTCCTTGCCGCTGAAGAAAAATCCATCGCAGGTCGCGCACGACGAAACTCCATGTCCAATCAGCGCCTTCTCGCTCGGCAACCCCAGCCAGCGTGCGCTCGCCCCGCTTGCAATGATCAGCGTCCGCGTCTTGATCTGCTCCGCCCCGACCGTCAGCACAAACGGACGCACCGTCAGATCCGCCCTCGTCACATGCCCCATGCGGTACTCCGCTCCAAAGCGCGCGGCCTGCGTGCGCATCTTTTCAATCAGCTCCGGCCCCTGGATTCCCTCCGGCCACCCCGGAAAGTTCTCCACCAGCGTTGTCATCGAGAGCTGACCGCCGGGCTCGTGTCCCTCCAGCACCAGCGGCTTCAGGTTCGCCCGTGCCGCATAAATCGCCGCCGTCAGCCCCGAGCATCCCGAGCCCATAATCACTACTTCACGAATTCCCTCTGCCATCGTTCTCTCTTTCTATCTTTTCTTAGGCGGTCCAATCTCTTTTTCTCTGAGGCGGACCACAAGAAATGTCGGGTGCCCCAGGTTCGCGCCGATGCTTTTTCGGCGTTAACCTGGGAAGCAACTCCCTTCACCTCTACGAGCTTTCGCCGTTGCTCCTGCTCTCCACCATCCGCGGATTTAACGACCCGCCTTTGTCTTTCCAGATGAGCTTCCCGCGCCCTTGGATGAATTCTCCTTCGGCAGATGTGCCAGCTCCGCCGGAACCACCGTCTTCACCGCCATTGCCGCCCGGTACTGCTCCAGAATCCCACCCGCCTCGGCGAACAGCAGCTCATAGGCCGACTGATCGACCCCGCCGCACCTAGCCAGCACAATCGAAGCCTTGCCGAAGCGCTCAATCCGTATCCGGTCCGGCCGAGTCTGCGCCCCTACCACCTGCGCCGCGCTCCCCGCCACCGTGTCCGAGATCAGAATCTGCAGCACTTCCCTGCTGTCGCGCAGATGCAGCGCCAGCGCCTCGCTCGCCGCATTTCCCTCCACGCTCAGCGAATATTGCGCATCCGTCAGCACCGCTTTTTCCGGAAATTCCTTGCGAATCCGCACCCACGACGACGGCACCGCCCCCGAGCCCTCCGGAGCCCCTGCGGCCCGCGCCTCCGCCTCGGTCAAGGTAGTCACCCCGCGCGAGATCTCAAAATCAGAGGCAAACCTCGGACGCTCCTTCACCCGCGCCAGCGCCCGTCCCATCGCCTCCAAATCCCCCTGCGGCGGATTGCACGTATTCAAAAAATTCACCTGAATCTTCGGCTGCCCTCCGCCCGCCGACGCACCACCCAGCGCACCGCCTGAAGCCGGCGGCGCCTCCTGCGCCCATGCCGCTCCCGCCAGCACCCCGCACAGCAGCACATCCACCGCCATCGTCACCATCGATTTGGACCAAAGTTTCCGCACCGCTGGATTGTAAACGACTCGCCCCACAGCGTGCATCGCCGACGAAGAACAACACGGCGCTCGTCAAAAATCCCGGCAACAACAAACACCCGTGTCGTGCAATTTTCTTCGCGAACTGTCCGGACTACCAGTTGACAAGGCACGGGAAATGTCTAAGACTCCGTGCCATGAGATTAGCCATCCTCTGCTTCTTAGCATTCGCCATGTTTCCGTCGGTAGGTCGGGCGCAGGTTCCGGTTTTCGAGATAGATCACGCAGACAGCTCGATTCACTTCAGCGTGAAGGCGTCGGTGGCGATAGATGGTACTTTCGACAAGTGGGACGCCTCTGTGAAATTTACGTCGCCTGATGTTTCGACAGGCGTTTTGGATATCAAGATTCAAGCAGCCAGTGTGGACACCGGAAGCGGCATGAAGAATGGCAAGCTGAGGAGCAAAGACTTCTTCGACGTTAAGGAGAATCCGTTGATCACGTTTCACTCAACGAAGGTCGTAGTGACCGGCCCTGACACAATTGAGTTCGACGGCGACTTTACGATTCGCGGCGTAACCAAACCCGAAAAGCTGACATTTGCAATCACCGGCAAGGGGACTGGCGCTGGCTCGATCAACGGGACGATGGCCTTCGACCGTAAGGACTATGGAATGAACAAAGGCATTCCCTTCATCAAGGTCGCTGACCGCGTCGAGGTAACCGTCGACCTCAAAGGGAAACGAGTCAGCGGACCTCCTTTGGAGTGGAAGTAATAGCCACGAACTGTGTCCCAAACACTGGGCGGGTTGCCCATATTTAGCCTGCCGTTGGCTAATGTGGGGGAGTTGATCCCGCTGCGCAATGCTTCTGGTGACTCTGCTCTCAGCCGCGCAGATTGCTAGCTGGCCCGCTCGCTTCCGGGAGGGATTTTGGGAGTGATCTGGGTCGTCGCTTGAGCCTCGGGTTGGGGAGCTGGCTCGGGTGCGGGCGCGGCGGTTTCGGCGTCGCGGGCGTCGCAGTCGGAGTCGGTGCAGTCGCGGCAATCGTCGTGGCAGGCGTTGTCGCGGTCGTCGCTGCCGATGCAATCGTTGAATACCTGGTCGTCGTCGCTGCCGATGCGGATGATGTGCGCGCTGTCGGCGGGGAGTGGAGCGAGGTTGCGGATGTTGGAGCTTGCGAGTTGGAGCGAGTAGAGGAGAAGTCCGGCGCGTTTGTTGTCGATGCGGCGGTCGAGGATGGCTTGCATGACCTCCTGAATGGTGACTTGAACGGCGTTGGCGTCTTCGAGAAAGGGCAGTTCGAGTCCGGAGTTGGCTTCCATGGCAATCGGTCCGCCGATGCGCTCGTAGCGGCGGCGTCGGGCGCGCGCTTTGTGATGCCAATAGCAGAAGTTGGAGTCGCGCATGGGAATGGCGTTGCAGACTTCGCCATTGGTGAGGACGTGTTTGCAGTTTCTCAGTTTGTTTCGCATATAGGAAAACCGCGCTTTTGGCGCGGTGGGTACCCCCTCTATATTTCCCGGCAAAAATTTGAAAACAGGAGAGTTACTCCTCGGTTCCGGGCTTCTTAAATCCAGAATAGCAAAATTGGAAGGGGAAACCCTCAGTTGGGGGAGAACTGTATGTCGTGCGGAATCAGGTGCTTGGGAGGAAATGGAAATAAAAATTGCTTGACAGTGGTATACGGCGGGGCAGTTTTGGGGTGGAAAGCGCAGATTTGAGCTGCGAAAGGTGCGTTTTGGGACAGTTTGGAGAGGGGTGGATTTCGGATGATTGCACTGGTAATGGTGCGTTTTACGGGGAACTGTTGGCGAGGGGGTTAATCGTTGAACTGCGCTGTATTACTTAGTTGGCAATCGTTTCGGGAGAGGTAACGAGTTGTCCGCCGACCTCAAAGACCCACATCTGCTGACTGCGGCAGATGTGGGGCACCTTCAGCGATGTGGGCGACTAGCCGGTCGTGACCTCTTCGAGAGGCAGCGCAGAGGGTGTCCGGGCCGGTGTTGTCGTATAAGCGAACCGCCGATCCTTGAATTGCAGGATGCGCTTCTCCATTGTGTGCCAGGAAATGAGCGCGAGCACAAAGGTGGAAGTGAGGCAGAGCGCGCTCATGGAAAGGTGACGGATGATCGGACTCACCGACTCGGGGAAGGGGAACACGTATTGAGTGAGCAATGTGATCAGTGTGATCACCGGAATGTGGAACACATACATGGCATAGCTGTACTTTCCGCAGGTTCTCAGCCAACCCATCCGTGCGAGGCGGCAAGCCATGCTGCTTGTTCCCGTGTATTCGACGCAGTAGAGAACGACGCAAGCGAACAAGATCGCCATGGCCAAATAGTAGAGCGAGGTGAACGGGAGACCGGGGAAAAGGTGCTGACGAGCAGCGGCAATCACCACCAGCAACAGAGCAGACGACGCCGGGAAGATGAGTTTCAACTGGCCCGTTACGTGCTCTCGCCAGGCGGGAGTGCGGACGATGACTGCAACCAGTGCGCCGAAGGCCAAGGCGTCCAAACGGAAGATGGTGAGCCGATGCAGAGTCTCGGCGGCGGCACCATTCAATTCGGCGAAAACCCTCATTCCGAACGATGCGGCGATGGTGGCGAGAAACAGATACGGGAGCTTGCGGCGGCTGCAAAAGTACACAGCAAGCGGCCACACGAGATAGAACTGCTCCTCAACGGCGAGCGACCAGAAGTGCCCGAGCATGTCGAGCATTGCTCCTGCTCGCATCCACTCGCGCCAATTCGAGAGGTAAAGCCAATACCAGGGCTCATCAGACATCGTCAGCCGGAATGCGGTTTCGAATTGGAATCCTCCCGCTATGGCGCGGTGGTGCAGGTAGGGAATCCAGAGATGGAAATAGAGAAACACGCACAGGAAGTACAACGGGAAGATTCGCAGAATACGACGCCAGTAGAAAGAAGAAAAATACCGGCTGGAATCTTTGGTCTCGATCAGAATCGACGTGATCAAAAAGCCGGACAGCACGAAGAACAGATCAACCCCCGCCGCGCCCAAGTCGACGCAAGCGCCGAGAAATGCCGGGACTTCGTAGAACCCGAAGACATGCAGGTGAAAAACGATGACCCCCAGAATTGCTACTCCGCGCAGGCCGTCGAGTTCGGGGATGTGAGTGTTCTTGGGGCTGTCCATAAGCAAGCGAACAGAGTAGCCGGACAGAGTTTTTGACGCGGTGATGTGAGTCACCAGGAGATGTGCAGGCAACGTCGGCATCGGCACCGCGGAGCCAGGGGAGAGTAGGATGCATAAGCTGGTGATCACCGAGCGGATCTCGCGTACGTTGTTCTCTCGAGCGGCGATGCACGCTGTGGGGCGAGTCAGTTACAAATCCAGCGGTACGGAAACTTCAAAGGCAAGAACGGGATCAACTGGCCCACATTAGCCAACGGCAGGCTAATATGGGCCACCCGTCCCGTCCTGCATCTGCTGACTGCGGCAGATGTGGGGCACCTTTAGCGACCCCGAACTTTCGTCCGCCTGCGAGCGCGCCAGCTAGCAATCGAGCACTACCTACTCTGGAATATTCGACTACTAGGGTTCCCAAGCCTGCATCCAACCCAGCCAAGGAGCTACTCGCACCAAAGAAGAATCAGCTGTTCGGAGTGCGGGGCTACACAGGAGAAGTGCTTATGAAGGTGAGATGGCTTCCGGCTATTCTGTTGCTGCCGCTGTGCTTGTCGGCCCAGCAGTATGTAACGCTTAACATCCCTTCGGGAACAAACATCAGCGTCACCGGCATAAGCCCGAGCGGCGCTGACATCGTCGGTTCATACTACGACGGCACGGTCGACCACGGATTCCTCCTCCACCACGGACAATTCAGCACTCTTACATTTCCGGCCACATCTGGCCCCGTCAACTGGACCGCTGCAGCAGGAGTCAACGATTCGAACATGGTTGTAGGCAGCTATCTCCCGAGTTGCTGCATGCCTGTGGAGCCCGAATACGGATTCGCCTACAACAGCGCCAAGGCATACGCTTCCTATGAAATACCTGGCCCCAAGATGACATGGTTCACGGCGATCAACAACCATGGCGACAGGATTGGCAACTATCAGGACTCGGGCTGCGACGGATTTTCCTGCAACCGGCGCGGCTTCCTGCTTCGAAACGGAAGTCTCAGCACGATTCAGTTTCCCGGCTCTGACCAGACTCTTACCAATGGCATCAACAGCCTGGGAGAGATCATCGGGAATTACCGCGACACCAACGGAAACACCTACAGCTTCACCCTGAACCAAGGCGTCTACCGGCAGTTCAACAAGGTTCCTGGCGCGACCCTCTTTGGGATCAACGACTCCGGCGACATCGTCGGACAAACCGGAAGCGGGAGCTTCCTGCTCAGCAGCTCCGGCGCTCTGTACACCATAACTTTTCCCGGCTCGGCCACAACCTACGCCACCGGAATCACCAACCGGAGCCGTGGCAATGTTGGCGTGGTCGGCACCTACTACGACAGCAACAACATTGGACACGGCTTCTACGCCGTAATCAGGGTGCATTGATCCATCAAAAAAGTAACCCGCAGCCGTCATGCGCTGCGGGTTTCGTGAGAGAAGAGAAGCCGCTTGGTTATTGGGTAATCACGCCGCAGGCGATGCGGTCGCCGGAATTGCCCGACGGATCGCTCATCATATCGTCGGCCTTGGCGTGGATCACGAGTGCCGTGCCGCCGTTGGCATAGAGGGAGTTGGGCTTGTCCGGTAAAAGGGTAACGCGTTCATCCACTACCGTCTGTTTGGTGGTGCCGTTGGCCGCGATGGTAATGTTCTCCATGTCTCCAGCGTGAGGGCCGGCGGGATTCTTCAGACCGTGGTGGGCGCCCGTGGGATTGAAGTGTCCCCCGGCAGATTTGAAGTCAGGCGCCTCACACTTGGCGACCTGATGAAAGTGGATGGCGTGCTCTCCGGGGGGTAAATCTTTGAGCTTGAGATGAATCTCGACCCCTTGGCCTTTTTGCTGGATGGTTGCGGTTCCGACCTCGGAGCCCGTTGAATCTTTGAGGACAACTTTCTTGGAGGGCGGGTTCTTACTGATTCCGGCTATCGCGCTCAGCAAGATAGCCGTTAGGAACAGATAATTCCAAATGCGTTTGTACATGGCCGATCCTTTCTTTTCTTTCACAATTCTCCGGAGAGCAGCGCCTTATATTGCGCTTCGGTCAGGGGCACGACCGAAAGCCTCCCTTGGCGCAGCAGTGGCGAATCGGAGAACAATGCACTCTGTTTGATGTCAGCCAAGGCAACGGGGTGGGCAATCGCCTTGTCAACGGCAATGCGTACGAGTGGAACTTTGGGATCTGAGGCATCGACCGAGAGCACGTGGGCGCTTCCGACGGCACGCCGCTCGTCGCCGGTATGATAGATGACCAGTTTGTCGCCCTTGTGCATTTCACGCAGGTGCTTAACGGCCTGAGGATTGGTAACTCCATCCCAGACGGTCTCGCGATCCTGCTGAAGTTGCTGGAAGGAATAGACGGCGGGCTCGGTCTTTAGCAGATAGAACATAGCGATGATGTGCAAGACGATACTCCGGCCGCAGGTGCCACAGGCACTTAGTTGTAGCACAGCTTGCGCTGTCGCGCATGTTCATCTTTGCTACTGCAATAAAGTTCTCGGCGTGGACATTTCGAGCATCAGGCGCTGCACCTGCGGAACAAGAAGCTGAAGCTGTTGTTCGAGGTGCTTCCATTCGCGCTGCGTCTGGCGGGTGCGCCTGGCGTGAACAACGGTCTCCAACCTTTCAGCCGTGAAAGATATCCGACCGGAACCAAAGATGATGAGGCAGTTGCGCAAGCGCTGGATTGCAAGCCCGGCGGCGAGGTGATCTCGTTGCTTGAGCGCCTTGCGCAGGGACTCCAAATCGATCGGGAGTTCATGCAGAAAATTGCCGCAGAGCTGCATCAACACCTCCGGATCGCCTCCTGCGTACGTCAGCATGCGATCGCAGTCGAGCGTAATCTCTTCAATCGGAATAGGTTCAGCGAAACAGTGCATCGGCTTGGAAGAAGGCTGGTTCATCGCACATCCTATCCAAAGGCCCGCCGACGGTTCTTCTTAGAAGAAAGAGCCTGACATGTGTGGCGGATTGCCTTCCTCTGAGTTATCGGCAGATCGCAGCAATTTCTGGAGGTGCAGTTTCAGCTTGCGAAGCGATAAAAAAATGGCCGGCATTTCTGCCGGCCAATGCCCTTTCAGGAGGTTTACTGCATGCGTACTCTGCGGCTGCGCTGCTGCAACAGCGACGGCGGCATGCCGAACTTGGCACGGAAGAGATTCGAAAACGTGGGTGCGCTGTGGTATCCGACAGCGCGGCAGATCGCAGAGACCGGTGTATCGGTGGTCTCCAGGAGTTTGTGCGCCATATGCATCCGCCGGTCGGCCAGAGCACGCAGCGGAGTAATTCCATAGACCTGGCTGAAGACGCGATGGAAATGATGAGGCGACATGCACGCGACCCGTGCGATCTTTTCCAGGCAGAGCTCTTCGTTGTAGGCGTCCTGAATGCAGATGTATGCGCGCTGGATGCGGCGATAGAGCTCGGCTCGGGTTCCGGGGCGAACGCTGTCAATGGATTCGATCTGGCGGCTGGCGGCGCTGTAGACGAGCACAACGCATTGTGTAACGGCGCGGAACTTGTCCGCGATGCTCTCGATGCTGTCGCCACGCAAGCAGGCGGCGCTGAGCGCGCGCAGCTTGGGGCCGATTTCAAACGCAGTGTCATGCTGAATGCACTCAGGGAAGCGCACCACGATGCCGTCCCGGTCCATGTCCAGCGCTGAAGTCAGAGGAGCGCTGAAGCTGCGGGCAATATCCGACATGTACTTCTGCTCGAAGACGAGGGTTACCGCGCGGGGAGCGGCATTGGATTCCACCGTGATGTCGCCACGCTGGCCTTCATTTAGCACCACAAAGGTGGTAGGAGAGACCGTGTAATGGCCGCGCTCGGTGCGGACTGTGTAATGATCCTGCAGCGAATATCTCAACGATAAAGGGCTGACAAACGACTGCGTACCCGGACGGAGAAGGCCGCTGGCAAAGAGATTCTTTCCCACAAGGGTTTGTTCGCCGACCTTCTTCGGTGCCGCGTGCTCATCCACGCACACCATGCTCAGATCGTTCATCCGCGACGCTTCAATCTCAAGTCCATTTAGCATTTCGCAACTCCCATGCTTCCTGATCATTGGCTCTACTTCTGAATTGCCACCAGGATTTGTCAAAGTTCCCGGAAGAACGCCTCAAATGTGCTTCTTTACAAAGCTTTACAAAAGCCAAGCCGGTCGCTTAGTGTGAGACGGGAGAAAACGGAAAAGGTTTGCGAAGTTGAAAAAAAACCACAGACCCAGGGAGGGCAGCGTTGCCGTGAGCCAAATCCGCTCTGAAACAACTTCAACGGCAACCCTGAAAATTGCCGAATACGTCAACGCCGGAGCTGTTTAGTGACCGTGATGTACCTCTCCCGGGTTGGGTTTCTGCGCCAGCAAAACTAGCGGCATGACGATTACACTCAGGAACGCCATCACCAGCACGACGTCTTTGTAGCTGAGTACGGCGGCTTGTTGCTGCATCATTCCATAGATGCTGGCGTAGGCGCGATGCGTAGCTCCGGGGCCGGAACCCAGACGTGCTGCATAGATCGAGCTCATGCCATGTACCAATTGCTGCATGTGGTTCGAGTTGCGCGTATGGGCAGCAAGGATGGACTGATGCACCTGCATGCGGCGGGCAATCATGGTAGTGACGAATGAAATTCCAAAGCTGCCGCCAAGGTTGCGCATCAGGTTGATCATCGACGAGATCTGATTGTTCTGCTCCTGCGGCACACCCACGTAACAAAGCGTGTTGATGGGCACGAACAGGAATGCGAGTCCGACAGACTGGAAGATGCGATACATCATCGCGGTCTTGAAGTCGATGCCAAGATAGAGCGAGGACATGTGGAACATGGCCGCAGCCAGCGCCACAAAACCGAATGTTATCAGCTTTCTGGGGTCTACGCGGGAGACGAGAACTCCAACGACCGGCATCATGGCCATCACCACGAGACCACCTGGAGAGAGCGCCATTCCGGCAAGCTGGGCGGTGTAGCCCAGCACCGTTTGTAGAAACTGCGGGATCAACACGGTGGTTCCGTAGAGCACAAACCCCAGGGTGAACATGAGCACATTGCTCACGGCAAAGTTGCGGTTCTTGAGCAGCCGCAGATTCATAATGGGGTGTTGCTCACGCAACTCCCAGACGATGAAGCCGAGCAGGGCGATGACCGTGAGCGCAGTAAAAATCTGGATGAAGTGCGAAGCCAGCCAGTCTTCGCGCTCGCCTTTGTCGAGAACAACCTGCAAGGCTCCAAGACCAACGGCGATCAGGCTCAGGCCCAGATAGTCGACCGGCGAATGTTTCGCCCGCTCCTGTGCGTCGTCAATCCAGGGTGGATCCTCGACCATTCGTGCGGAGAGGAACAGGGAGAGGATGCCGACCGGAACATTGATGAAGAAGATCCAATGCCAGGAGTAGTTATCGGTAAGGTAGCCGCCGAGGGTTGGACCAATGGCGGGCGCGAGGACAACCGCCATACCATACATGGCAAAACCCATTCCGCGCTGCTTAGGTTCGAAAGTATCGGCCAGAATCGCCTGCTCGCTCGGCCCCAATCCGCCGCCCCCGGCACCTTGCAGCACGCGGAAAAAGATCAGCATCGGCAGAGTGGTGGAGAGACCGCACAACAGCGAACTAAGAGTGAAAAGAAAGACGCAAGTCATATAAAAGCGCTTGCGGCCAAAGCGATCACTGGCCCATGCCGAGATGGGCAGCACGATGGCATTGGAGACCAGGTAGCTGGTCAACACCCACGTGGATTCATCCTGCCCCGCAGAGAGCGAACCGGCAATGTGAGGCAGGGCCACATTGGCGATCGAGGTGTCGAGCACCTCCATAAAAGTGGCCAGAGTCACGGTCATGGCCACGGCCCAGGGATTGTGGCTCGGCCGCCATCGCGGGCTGACGCCGAGCTTGGGCGAGCTCATCGAACCCTCACATCCGGATTCACGGAAAGCCCAGGGCGAAGTCTGCCATCCTGATTGAATGTGCTGCTATCTTTTTCGGCAAAGTCGATGCGAACCGGAACGCGCTGCACTACTTTGACGTAGTTACCGGTTGCGTTTTCCGGCGGCAGCAGGCTGAACTTGGCTCCGGTGGCACCGCCAATATTCGTTACCCTGCCCTCGAACTTCTTTCCGCCAAGCGCGTCCACACTGATTTCAACCGGCTGGCCGGGGCGCATATGCTCAAGCTGAGTTTCCTTGAAATTGGCCGTTACCCAGATGTCTTTCAAAGGCACGACCGAGAGCAGTTCCTGACCGACCTGCACGTTCTGCCCGACATCAACGTTGCGAGCGCCGACGACGCCATCGACAGACGAAGTGATTTTTGTGTAGCTAAGATTCAGCTCCGCCTGATCGAGCGTGGCCTTGGCCTTGGCTGCCTGCGCGTCACCCGCCCGGGCGCGCGCCTCGGTCACAGAGATCTGCTTCGGAGTGATCTGGGCGTTGGCGAGCGCCGCCTGAGCCTGGCCAAGGCGGGCGCGGGCCTGCTTCACAACTTCCTGGGCAGAGCGAACACTGGCCTGGGCCGCGGTAACGGTGGCATTGGCGGAGGTAGCGGCAGCAACTGCCTGTTCATATTGTTGCTGCGAGATCTCCTTCTTTCCCACGAGTTGTTCATAGCGCACCCGGTCGGCGTTGGCCGTGGTGGCATTAGCCTGGGCCTGAATCAACCGCGCCTCGGCCTCCTCGACCTGCTTGACGGCGCCTGAGATCCCGGCTTCGGAGTTGAGCACATCGGCCTGCGCGGAATGAATCTGGCTGCTGGAGCCTACCCGCGAGATCGGCACATTGAACTGCGCCGCCTGTGATGAGGCAAGCGCATCCATGTAATCGGCCTTGGCGTGCTCTACGGCAACCTGGTAGTCGCGGTCATCGATCTCAATGAGCACGGTACCGGCCTTGACGTACTGGCCTTCCTCGGCGTTGACCTTGATCACGTGTCCGGCAACACGGGAGCTGATGGCGTAGATATAGCCATCGACCTGGGCATCGTCGGTACTTTCAAACTTGCGGCTCTGCCACCAGAAAAGCGCGGCTCCCATAAGGGCGATCACCACCAGCACGCGCAACAAGATAGTCAGCCACGGCTTGCGCTGGAACAATCCCATCTTGCGGTCAACGGCAGCCGATTTCTTCAGTTGTTCTTCCTGAACCGTTCCTACCATTCCAGTTCTCCAAAAGTTCTCAGACGATTCGCAATTCGGTTTCTATTTAGCCGGGGCAGGAGTGACCTGCGGGACGGCAGAGCTACCGCCGAGAACTTGGCGCAGCGTCTGCTCGGCGGCGCCGACGGCACGCGCCAGCAGAACCTTGGCAATATTGTGAGAGTAAAGACTGCTGATGTATTGCTGATTTGCCGTGGCCAGCGCTTCCTGCGCCTGGATGACTTCAATGTTATTGGTGACGCCGGCAGAGAAACGATCCTCAGACTGCGTCAGCGTCTGCTGCGCATAGTCAAGCGTGGCCTTGGCCACCTCGACCTGTTCCGCGGCGGCGGTTGCGTCGAGGATGGCATCGGCAACGTCCTGCTCGATACGGCCTTTGAGATCATAGCGCTGGGCCCGGCGCTGCTGGAGAACCGCGTCGGCCTGATAAATATCAGCCTCAACTTTGCCACCCTGGAAGATGGGAATTGTCAGTCCTGCATTGGCGGTCCATGTGGGAATCGCGTTATCGGGACGGGTTCCGAGCACACCGTAGTCGCCACTGATTCCGAGCGATGGCAGGCGCTCGGCTTCCGCGGCCTTCTTCTGCAACTCGGCGGCTTTCACCTGTTGCTCAGCGGCCAGGTAGTCGGGACGCTCCGTGAACGCGCGCTGCAACGCCTCCTCTTCAGAGAACTTGGGCAGGGGCTTGTACGGGACGCGACTGACCAGCCTGATCTGCTGATGCGCCGGAAGTCCGAGAACGCGCAACAGAGCGATGCGCTGCTTCGCAACGTTGTTGTTGGCCTCAATCAGATTCTGCCGGCGGGCCTGCAATTCAACACGGGCGCGAAGCGTATCGATGTCGGGTGAGAGGCCGGCAGCCTCGCGATCTTCTGCCAACCGCTGTAGCGCCTGGGCGGTGTTCAGCTCGGCAGTTGCGGCCTCGACCTGGCTTTCTGCGGCGATCACCAGCAGATAACTGGCGGCAACCGCGAGGGTTACGGTCTCTTTGGCGGAATTGAAAGTGAAGCCGGCGGCACGAACATTGGCCGTCGCGGCTCGCGTGGTTTCGATGTAGTGCAAATCGACCAAGTCCTCCGTCATCGATACCCGCGCGTCGGAATTGCTGAAACTGACGGCACGTCCGATGTCCAAGCCTGGGATCCTGAAGCCAAAGCCCTCCGCCTGGAGGTTGACCTTGAGCGCGCTCTCGCGCAAGCTGCCATTCAGTTTAGGGAGAATGTTACTCAACTCCTTGAGACGCGCCGCCTTGGCCTGGGCTGTAGCCTGACCGCTGAGGACGATTCCCAGGTTGTATTTGAGACCGCGGTCGATTGCATCCTCAATGCCGAGATCCAGAACGCCGGGAGTTAGCTTGGCGGAGGGAACGCTGCCGGAGAACGGACTTTGAGTTTCCGAGGCGAGAAGCTGGTCAAGCGACTGGGGAACACTGAGCGGAGATGGGGCGCCGGTCAGTTGCTGAGCGGAGGCGGGAATGGCCAAAAGTCCGAGGAGCAGCCAGCGGTAGATTTGGTGAACTTGCATGATCGATTGAATCTCCACCCGACTTCGGTTACCATACTTAAGAAATCATACGGTTGATTTATTTGTCAATCGATCTCCGTCAAAAAGTGTAAAAATGATGAACCCTGCGAAAACCAAACCTGCCACTGGACGCACTGGCTGCCAGGACCGCAGCGAACGAACCCGCCAGCGGTTGATCGAAGTAGCGGTAGAGGTCTTTTCCGAACTCGGCTTTGAAGGCGCGAGCACCCGGACCATCGTGGAGCGCGCGCATGCCAATTTGGTCTCAATTCCCTACTACTTTGACAGCAAGTTAGGACTCTACCATGCAGCTGCCGAGTACATCGGCTCGAACTTAGCGGAGCGTTTCAGGCCGGTGTGCGAGCGCGCCCGGCAAAGGCTCACCGAATCGGGGCTGACCCATGACGAGACCCTGCGCGACTTTACCGAGTTCATCGCGGAATTCGCCCACGTTATGCTGGGTTCTGACACACCGCGCTCATGGGGGCAGTTCATCTACCGTGAGCAGTTTGATCCGACCGAGGCCTTTGAGATCCTTCACACCAAGTTTGCCCCCATGCTGGAACTCGGCTTTGAATATGTTTCGCGGCTGACAAAACGGCCGGCAGAGGCCGCCGAAACCCGCATCCAATTTATGGCAATCCTTTCCATGATCAAGTTCACCAGGGTAGATCGAGCCTCCGTAATGCGCTCGATGGGATGGAAGTCGATTGGCGAAGAAGAGGGCCGGATTGTGGAAAACATGCTGCGGCACAACATGCATGCGCTGTTTGCCCATTCAGGTTGAGATTGCTGGCGTTTAATTCGGGATTCGCTGAACCGGACGATGCATCCGGTCGAAACAGATGCGAATCGGTTACGATATTGAAATACGGGGGATAGTTCTCAATGGCGGTTCCGGTTTCTCAAATGTGGGCGGTGAGCAGTTATGTGCTCAAGAACCGGCTCCAGCGGCGCAAACAGTATCCGCTGGTGGTGATGCTGGAGGTGCTGTTCCGCTGTAATCTGGCCTGTGCAGGTTGCGGCAAGGTGCAGTATCCGGCGCACGTGCTGAAAAGCCAGCTTACGCCGGAAGAATGCTTCCGCGCCGTCGAAGAAGCAGGCGCTCCGATTGTGAACATTCCGGGCGGCGAACCGCTGCTGCATCCCCAGATCGGCGAGATTGTTGCGGGGCTGATCGAGCGCGGCAAGTATGTGTACCTGTGCACCAACGCGCTGCTACTCAAAGAGAAGATGCACCTCTTCAAGCCGAGCAAGTACTTCACCTTCACGGTGCACCTGGATGGCGAGCGCGAACATCATGACTTTGCCGTCTGCCGCGAGGGCGTCTACGACGTTGCGGTGGATGCGATGAAAGAAGCCATTGCCAGGGGCTTCCGGGTAACAACCAACTCCACGCTCTTTGATGGTGCAGATCCGGCCAGTGTTCGCCGCTTCTTTGACGACATGATGGAGATAGGCGTAGAGAGCATGATGGTCTCTCCCGGCTATAGCTATGATACGGCTCCCGACCAGTCACATTTTCTCGCTAAAGAGCGTACCCGCGAGCTCTTCCGGCGCATTTTGAGCAATCGTAAACGGAGCTGGAGGTTCAACGCCACGCCCCTGTTTTTTGAATTCCTGATGGGCCTTCGCGACTACGAGTGCACCCCTTGGGGGATCCCGACCTACACTATGTTCGGCTGGCAAAAGCCCTGTTACCTGCTGCAGGACGGGTATGCGGATACCTTCAAGGAATTGATCGAAGAGACCAACTGGGACGGCTACGGCGAAAAGAGCGGCAATCCTCACTGCGCCAACTGCATGGTGCACTGCGGCTTTGAACCTTCGGCGGTGAACCACACCTTTGGTTCGCTCGGTGGAATGTTGGCCACCTTCAAGGGCATGTTCTCCAGCTATGAGGATGCAGAGGCGCTGGCCGCAGTGCAGGCTCCAAGGCCAACAAAACGGCCGGAGCAGTTGGTGCGGATCGAATCGAAGATTGATTCCCAGTCTCCTGTTGAGTCCCAAGCCACACCGCAGGGTGCCCGATGAGCACGCAGGAGATGGATACAGTGACGCGCGAAACTTTGCAGGGATGGGTTCCGGCGCTGGCCGCCGAGAGCGATCTGCGTACAGCACTGGAACAGGCGTTCGATTACCGGGGCGATGTCACGATCACACTCAAGAGCGGGGAGGAGGTCGTCGGCTACGTCTTCGATCGCCGAACCGGCAAATCGCTCGCCGATTCCTACGTGCGTATCTTGCCGCAGGAGAGTCAACAAAGACGCAATATTGCCTACGCCGACATTGCCGCGCTGGCTTTCTCCGGGCGCGATACGGCTGCCGGCAAGAGTTGGGAAGCCTGGGTTAAGAAATATTGGGAAAAGAAGGCCGCCGGGGAAACCAACATCGGGCTGCATCCCGACGAGCACGATTAAATCAGAGCGAATCGCAAAACCACAATCAGACGGCATCTCTGCTGAGTTTGGCGATGGCCGCTCGTTTTGTTATAGTGAAGCTGTTCCTTGTGGCGCTATCGTCTAGGGGTTAGGACGTGAGATTCTCAATCTTAAAACCCGGGTTCGATTCCCGGTAGCGCTACCATGTTACTTCCTGCTATCTGCTGCTACTGCTTGTACTTCCGCCAACTGCTGCTGGAACCATCCAAAACCGTAGTATCGCATCGTGGGGCGGAGTAACGCTCAGTATGGGGCGGAGTTTGAGGCAGACCTTTTTTGCTCACTCCGAACCAGCATAATGCTTTTCCGACCCCCCACCCCCAAAAACGGTGGTCATCACGACCATCCCGGCGAGGGGCGCTTTGATCGCGCCCAAAATTTTTGCAAAATTTTCGGAAGTAAAGATTTCATGCCCGCTATGCCGCACCTAGCAGATAACCTTTGCGCGAGGCCGCGAATCGGCTTCCTACTGTGCCGTGAGGTTCGGAACCGGCCCGCGTGATTTCTTCAAAGGCCTTGGGGCGGGGGCATTCGTCGTAACTTCGCAGCGAATATGGCCTACTACTGTGTAGTACACATTCGGGAACACCTGCACCTCCAGCAGGGCAGAATGGATTTCTGCCGTGCTGTGAGCGCGAATTTTATAGACGTTTGCGTGCTTGAGTAGTGAACTCTTCGCCAACCGGGCAAGTATTCCAAAATCCCGGAACGGGATAGTGAGTGATATATCGCCCACAATGCGACTTCACTTCACCATGAAGCGTCTATCGTCAAAGGTTTCAGGATCATAGCCGCGGCTGCTTTTTGATTCTGACAATCGCGTGAGTTTTTGGTTACGCCATGCATACAGCTTCGTCTTGTAGTGCTTCGGGCACCACACGCACTGTTTGTCAGGGTTACGGCTAAACTGACCATCTGCCGTCCAGAACTCAAATCGCTCTGGCGATTTCGCATTGAGCCGTAGTTGTGCTTGTGCACCTTGCAATGTGGCAAGTACTTTGTACGTTCCAGACTCCTGTCCGACAAACACGAAGAACGTTCCCGCCCCGTCCACTCCCAACGTGAACGCACATGCCAACAAGGGTGTGCCATCCGATACAGGCATGATGGCCATACCATCGAACCGAATTGGGCCGGAAGGAGCGAGAGCCAATGCGTCAATATCAACGGCTACGGCACCGCTTTGCGAGAACACGGCAACGTGAGGATGGTTGTCCATGAAATCCGCAGTGTCAGGCTTATCACGAACTGTGTCGTAGACGAGTATCGCGTCTCGATTGGAGAGGACGAGGAACGCCTCTGTATCGGCAGCGGATAACTTCTGGAGTATCCCCGAAGGAACATCCACGTCCTGCGATGGTCGCACAATCTTGATTTCCGTTTGGGCAGCGGCACTGATACCGATGCAACCCCACAGCAGAGCAACTATAGCGAGAGTGGCGCGGGTTCTCTTCACAGTCAGCACTTTACGCTGACTTTGGTCTGAGTTCCACGATTGTTGAACAAAACAGGCCAAGTATTCCACTATCCCACAACGGGAATTGGCCGTGGCACCGATCAGGATTCCGATTGGAAAAGCGGCAGCATTCGAATCGGAATCACCCCCTCGGATGGGAATGTTTTAATGGCACAGCAGCCTTTGCTCGGCGCAATCGCAGGCGTATATAGGTGCGAGCGAAGCGAGCACCATTAGACAACACGTTACGAACCCGGTTTTTGGGGATTCGCTTTAGGGTGCTTTCCAACCCTTTTAAGCGCCGCCCCGCATGGCCGGTCGTTTTTGTATCCCTTCGCGGCCAGATTACAGATATTCGCGATGTCTCAGGGTCGTCCTGCGTCGCGGGCGTCAAAGTCTTGAAAGCAGTTGCGAGAGCGAAACGCGCAACCCTTTGGCGATCAAATCAAGATTCAGGATTGAGATATTCCGCTTGCCGCGCTCCACATCGGCAAGAAAGCTGCGGTCGATACCAATTTTTTCGGCCATCACGACCTGCGTCCAGCCGCGCTTCTTCCGCAACTTGCGAATCCGATCTCCAAGGCGGGTGAGCAGGTCATCTGACATTCTCCTGCATCATCGCGTGTGTTTATCAAACATTCAGACGGACACGGGCAGGAACACCGTTCTAAATCTCGGGACAGAATTCGATTTATTGTGCTGTGACCCTGATTTAGTGGCATTTTCTTTGCTTAAACAGAACTTTGAAAGATTGTGGCGCACGATCCGGCACCACATTTGCACTCGAAAGGAGAGAAGCCGATGAAGAAACTACTGCTTATCAGCGTCTTGCTATCGTGTGCGGTAGCGAGCGCACAACAGCTTCACTTTACGGTAGCCGCTACAGAACTCACACACAGCGGCGACGTTATGGCTGGCAACAAAGTAGGAGATTCTACCGTGAACGCCATTGTGCGCCACCATAGCAAAAACTACATCGCACTTGCTAGCTCCAACAACGTCACCTACATTGTCTGCTGCGGCAAGCTGACGGCGGGAGAAACGCTAACGGGAGATGTTCGCGACAACAAAATAGAAGCCGTGCGTGACTCCGATAACAAGAAAATGACGTTCAAGGTCGTTTCCTCTAAAATTTCAGGGCAATAGAACAGCAGCATTCACTGCTTGTTTGCCTTCTGCGGCTCCATTAAAACGCCCACCTACACCTCGCCAATGGATTTGGTCATCCCGGCCCCGGCGAACGAAATTAGCCCAATTTGCTATGGGGTTTGGACGTTTGTTTGGGGAATTGCACTGTCTGTGGAAGCGCGACAATCCCCCACTGACGAACCTAAATAGATAAATAACTAAATAAGTATTAGAGACGCAGCGCGTGCGGTGGATTCCACCCCCCGGCCAGCAGGGCGTTTTGCGAATAGATTGGATATTTCCCCCTTTAATTACAAGGGTGTAAGCGATATTTTCCCATATCCATATTTTGGCCTTTGCCGTCAGCCAGTTAAGCGCCATTGGGGGCCATATTCCGGCGCGTGAATGGCGCGAAAAGGAGAGTCGCCAGTTTGAGGGCTGGATGCCACGGCTTAGGGGAGGGCGAGAAAAATGCGAGTCTGCGTGCGCCCGCTGCCCTCAGTTTCGGGTGCAATCTTGACAAGGCTTCACGCGCCACGTTCGCCCCTGCCCTATACGGCCCACCCTATATAAAATCCATATACCCCGGACGATGCGCGTGAACCGGGCCGAAGGCCGCTTTAGGTGACGAGCAGGGGCAGACCTTCGAGTGCGTCTGCCCATTTCGGCTCCAGTTTCCAAGCAGAATCCTTTTCATCATCTCCTGAGACGCGCTCCACAATGCTTAACACGGCCAAGTCTTCCATCGTCTGCTTGGCGGTGCTCCAAGGCAAGTGCGTTACCGTGGCAATCCCCGCGATGGTAAGCGGCCTGTTGGCTGTCCGTAAGACGCGCAACACCGCCAAACGGTTGGGTGGAAGCGAGTCCTCGGCTACGCGGGCCACGAGGCGCAACTCATCCTCTCCCGGCGCATCCTTGCCGCGAACGATGGCCAGCGCCAGAAACAGCTTGGCCAGTTCCTTGCCGAGCCGCGTGCCAACTTCGGGCCTAGGCAGATACTGAACTTGGTGATGCCGGTCGCGTGGCACATACGAGCGGGCGGTTGCTGTGAAGTCGCTAATGACGGCCAGCGGTTCTGCAAAATCATTCGGAACGCGAGGCGCAATGCCGTTCTTAGGAAGAGAATCCAGAAACTCTGATATGCGCTTCTCAATCTGCTGGCGCAATTCATCATCACGGCCCACATTACGGATTGCCTGTCGCACCTTCGCGCCGTTCTCGCTGGAGCGCATCCTAAATTTCACAAATCGCTCCCCCAACTCTTGATCGACGGTATCGGCTCGCTCAATCGCAAGTGTGGTGGCGGCGAGAAGGGAGAACTTCGACGCGTAGTGAACACGCCCCACGTTGCCTTTGCCCTGATCGGTAAAACCGTCGTAGGCGTCGCGCAGATCACCAAGGATGGCATTGCGCGATTCACGCCGCATGGACAGCAACGGACTCAGGTCTTTTACGATGAGCACTTTGCCATTCAATTGCGGCAATAGACTTGGGTCTTTTTTCGGGTGCTTGGGATCACGGTAGCCGCTGATGAGCGTTTTCTCGGTGAGGCTGGATAAAAACACGGCATCCTCACGTTTCTGCAAAGCGCGTAACAACTCCGTTTTGCCTCCCCCGCTGGCGTCCACAATCATTCCCCACAGCGGATCGCCCGGTATGCGGTTAGAAACATAAACAGCCAAGATAAAGTCGATAACATCACGATCTTCGGTAGGGATATGGAGCCATTGCGCGATCTGATCGCGCACAGATTTCAAGTCAACTTCGGTACTCATCTACAGCCATTCTCCGATTCTCAAGCGTCTCCGACATGCGGCGGCGCAGATACTTCTGTGAGGCGAACACTTCCGATGCCACAAGGGTCAATGTGCCTCGGTCAAACTCCAACTCAATCTCGCTGCCCTTGCTCTCTGCGTCCTCGAACACGAACTCGACGCGGTTTGGCGCGACGCGATCACATCGCAGGAAGCGCAAGCGTCCACTGGCGTGGATGCTGATTGCAAGTGGCAACCGTGCAGTTGAGAAGCTGTGCTCAGTTTTCATTCAACCTTCTCTAGCCTCCCCCGGTTGACCCTTTTAACCCTGCGCCGTAGAACCGAGCGCGGGTTGATCCGTGTTTTATCTTTGACCGTAAAGAGGGGCTCCCCGCGCCGAAGTTGAACGCCTTTGAGCCGAAACTCGGCGCCGAAGATATCGAGCAGCGCCTCCCGCAGGTTGTGGTCGTAGCAACCCTCTATGTGCACGTCATATCCTTGCTTCCGACTGTAGTGAGCGACCCAGTCATCCAACTCGAACGACGAGTCCACCGAAGTCAAATCCACGTACTTGTCATTGGGGTCGAGAACGAAATCGAGGGTCAAATTACGTGCATTGAGCCGCCAATAGCCCCAAGTGTGACCATGAACGAAAATTTCTTGAGCGCCCATAAGCGCCTCCAATCTTTGTTTGGGGCGACTCTTGGTTTCTCCGTTGGTCGTCATCAGGTTCGTGCTTTGGGGCCGTGCGCCTCTGCTCGAACGCAGTTTGCGCCGCCACGTTTTCTGGACAGTCGCTCACGTCGGCATAATCGCCCAGAAAAGCCGTCAGCAATTCGGCACACCGGGCCGTGAGCGTCACTGCTGCGCTGCCTTTTCGCTTGTTTCAACTGCGTGGGCCGACAAAAAGGATTCAATGTCCGCTCTGCGATACCTGACCAGTTTGCCGACCTTCAAAAAACGCGGGCCGCGCCGCTCTCGGCGGCACCGGCGCAGATAGGGGATGCTGAACCCGTACATTTCTTGCACTTGCCGTTCATTGAGCACTTCCTGCGAATTCACTTCAAATACCTCGATTGTGGGGATGATGCTTGGTGCCGCTTGCGATTCCACTTGACAGCGCAAGCGACCTCTTTCATCATTATATGGGAGTCACGAAAGACTAGCAACTATTCAATCACCCATACGAAAGAGAGGCTACAAACCCCCTTATGGCCGCGCCGCGAACGAGGAAGCCGAGACAGGAGCTATACGGCACAAAAGAAGTCGGCAAGATACTGGACATCGACGAATGGCGCGTGAAGAACTTCGCTCAGGGTGCGGCTTATCGAATACGGCCCGCGCTCCACGTCGGCAGCGGCCAAGGTAGCCGAAAGCTGTATGGCTGGACGGAGTTGTTCCGCCTTGGCATCGCCAATCAACTCGTCAACTTCGGCTTCACACCCGAAAGCGTGGGAGCAGCACTGGGCGAGATTCCCGATTCCAAACTCGCTCCCTACCGCGCCGACCTTCAAGCGCACCATCCACAGGCCGGAGGCAAACTGGAAAGCAAGGAGACACCGCTACTAGTGAAGCATGGCGCGGCGTGGCGCGTGACGATGGCTAGCGAAGTTCGCAGCGAGTTGCCCAAGACTTTAGAGCATGGCGGAACCAGTAGCCCGCTCTTCGTCCTTAACATCGCCAACGTCTGCGATGCCGTCTTTGACCGGCTCGAACGCTACTGGAAGGAACTGGATAGTTCGCAAGAAACGAGGTGAACCGTGGTTTACAAGTACAAAGACAAGAAGAAGGGCAGGAACTATCAATATAAATTCCATTGGACGATCAAGCGACCAGACGGTAGCCGCGAACACTACCTAATTCGCAGATCGGCAAGGACTGCCAATTTGAAGAAAGCGCGGGAAGTCGAGGAAGAACACCGCCGAGCATTACGCTTGGGCCAGATCCATCCCGCCGACCCGTGGCCCACTCCCAAACAGCAGGCACCCAAGATGCCGACACTTCGCGAGTTCAGCAAGCAATTCCTCACCTTTGTCGAGGTGCAGAAAAAGGCAGGAACAGCAAGGTTTTACAAAAGCCGTACCAACCGAATTTTGCGATATAGCCCACTTGCAGACGCGCTACTCTCCGACATCACCGGCGAATTGGTGAGTAAATATGCGCATTGGCGCAGGAGCACTAGTGCGGAGGAATCGGTTCTGACGGTGAACGGTGAACTGCGCACGCTTCGCAGAATGCTGAAGCTGGCACACGAGTGGGGCATCATGCCACAGCAGCCAACGATTCACGAACTACCGGGAGGCAAGGGACGCGAGCGAGTGATTAGTTTTGCCGAAGAGGTGCTCTATTTGAGCAAGGCTTCGCGCACGGTGAAAGACGCTGCAATGCTCGCAGTTGATACTGGGATGCGCCCGAACTCGGAGTTGTTCCCTTTGGAGTGGTCGAACGCCCACTTGGAAAGCACGAAAGACGCGCCACACGGCTTTATACACGTTGCCCAAGGGAAGAGTGAGAACGCGGTTAGGAATATCCCGCTAACGCCCCGCACATGCGAAATACTGCTCGCCAGAAAAGAACTGATGATAGGCCCCAAAGACGCGAAACGGCGCTGCGGTGATTGCAGATATGTGTTTCCCGGCTCTGGTAATTCGGGGCATCTGGTCACGGTGCAGCACGCCCATGAAAAGGCCGCACGTGACGCCGGTCTGAAGCCGTTTGAGTTCTACTGCTGGCGACACACTTTTGGAACGCGCTGCGCTGAAAGTGGCATGGATAAGTTCAGCCTCGCTCGCCTGATGGGACATAGCTCGCCTCGCGTTGCAGAGCGCTATTACATCCACGTGACGGAACCGCACGTGACGACCGGGTTTGAGCGCTTCATTGGTTATCAGGAAACGAAACTGGCGGAAGCCTTCAAGCAAGCGACGGACAGAGTTCAGTAAGCAAAACCGCGAAATTGGGTCAGAGGTTGGGGCGGAGCGTTATGACAGTGGCTTGTAACTAATTGATTCGACAGAGAGCATTGCTAGATTCTCAATCTTAAAACCCGGGTTCGATTCCCGGTAGCGCTACCAATCCTTCCTGTTTCTGCTTTCTTTTCATGCGCATACCAAGAAGTCCTCAGCCGTGTAACGATTCGCGGCGCTACTTTCGGTGTTTTATTTTTATTTCAAAACACTTGCCGGTGCCCAGGCTTCGGCAACGACTCTTCTCCTAGTGCGAAGAGGATCGGCCAACCGGCTCAATTGCGTGCTTAGCTGTCGGTCTCCGACCTGCGTGGCAGATTGCATCACAACTGCGCTCGCCCACAAATCCAGTCGATTTGCAGCTTGAACCATGATGACTAATATCTGCACAGGAATGTAAAGCATTAGTAGTACGGTTCGGACGGCCCAAGCGAGGTAGAGAGTCATTTGCATATCCATACTGACCTCTGATGTATATCCTTGAAGCTTTTCTGAAAGACAGAATGGTCGTATCCATTCATCTTCTGCTTCAGTTCAAGGCGTGGTCAGCTTAACGGCAGGTGCTGGGTTTTTCTTAAGCGGACTGCTGCTAATTTCCGTCAGGCGCAAATTAGGTTCCGCATTTGTTTTGAAGCCGAGCGGTGCCGACTCGCTCATTGCCCCCGCACAGGTGCAAGTCATTGCAAGCTGGTTTTGAGTAAAGCCAAGATGCTGGTTGCGGGCGATGAACTGTGAAAAAAGTAGTGCAAAGGCAGTGTAAAAGCCAGGTTTTGCACCAGTTCCGCTACCTTGCCCTGCTCCGCCGCACTCGCTACGATTGCCACCATATCCGCCAGCACTCTTCACTGAGCTGCACAGGCGGCATTTGAACCGCAAGGAACTTCAGGCAATCCACCTCAGATAATTTGCATACAGCGAGATTCGCCTGCCGTGTTTACGGTAATGGTTCCGAGGCGTAAAGGCCGTTAACTTTACGCGACAACAGCATCATCCAAATAGCTGAACAACAAAGCAGAGGTTGCTTGGACTTAAAGGCGAGACGACATGAAACCTGATATGGGACTAGTAGTTGCTGTGCAACGAAGTCAAACCGGGGCTGATGTCCACAAGCTCAACAACCTGCTGCATCAATACGTGTGTGCGTGCTACACGGAAAACGATACGTTAGCCTACCAAGCCAAACACGAATTAATGGTGGTGATGATTGAAAGGGAATGGAATCAGACGAACCCAATCATTAAGTAAGACGACAAACAACAGTCATCATTCCTAAGATTCACAGCCGCCAGTTCCAGCAAGTGCTCAATGTATCAGTTGGCATATCGTGTCGAAATGGGTTCCTCCCTACAACAATGAATGCATCAGTGCATCCCCTCCGGGCTTGATGAGCATCCATTCAGCAAAGATTGTTAGTGATACAAGAAACCTCCTGATTTGGGCGCAATCGAAGACGAATGCGCCCTTCTTGTTTTGCATCGTTTCTCATGGAATTTTTAGCTCTGTGCCGCGTCGCGTGTGCGGCGAACTTCGTAGCTCTTCATGTGGGCGAAGGCCAGACGCAATAAAGGGCTGGCGATCTGCCGCTGCTCACCACGGCGCAGCAGATCGCCGATCATATGATCGGCTTCGATCGGCGCGCCACGCTTGATGTCACGGAACATGGAAGCCGCCAGCGGCGAACCGGCCTGGGTAAGAATCGCCCGGTTTTTCTCAATCGAGGCCGGCCGGCTGGGAAAGCCCTGGCTGGAGGCGATTGCGTCGCATTCATCCAGCAGTTGAGCGGCATAGGGCGCCGCGCCTGCAGCGACGATATCACCAATGCTGGCGCGCATCAGGCACGTGATGCCGGCGCACGTGGCGATGAACACCCACTTCTCCCACATCTCCTGAAGAATAACCTCACTGAGGCGGTAGACGAAGTGTGCGCCTGAAAATGCGGAAGCAATCGCCTCAACGCGCGCGCTGCGCGAACCATCGCGCTCACCGAACGAGATGAGGTGCAGGTCATTCAGGTGCAGGATGCGGCCGCCGGGGTCCAATGCCGCTGAGATCACGCACAGCCCGCCGAGAACGTGAGATGAGCCAAAGCGCTGGTCAAGAACATCCAAGTGCCGCATGCCATTGAGCACCGGCAGGATTACCGTCGATGCTCCCACCGCGGGGGCAAACGACTCCATCGCGCCTTCAAGGTCGTAGGCCTTGCAACTGAGCAGAATAAGATCGAAGGTTTCGCGAAGATTTTCCGCCAGGACCGTTGCAGGTTGCGGGATCGACACATCGCCGAAAGCGCTCTGAATCTGCAGGCCCGAGTTCGCTAATTGCGCGGCCCGTCCAGGGCGGACAAGAAACGTGACATCCTGCTTTGCCTCCAGCAATCTGCCACCAAAGTAGCCGCCGGTTGCTCCTGCGCCGACCACGAGAATGCGCATCCCTTAAGCTCCTCGTAGAAAAATGATCACCGTAAGAATCGCTGCCAACCGCCAACAAGTCAACCCTTCGAGAACCAGCGCTCCATTCCCATCCGTTTAGATGTGCACGTGAAACAACTGGTCAAGCACGAAGAGCATGGCGACACCGACAAAGAGCAGCAGCGGCATGCGGATACCGGGCTCGCGGTTGACTTCCGGCACAATGTCGGAGGCGGCCACATAGATTGTGACTCCGGCGGAGACGGGCAATCCAATTGCGACTCCGTGACGGATTACCACCATCGTCAGCGCTCCAAGCACGGTTCCGACGCCGAGGATGATGGAGGCGGCAAAGGCCCGCACCGAGCTTCGTCCGCTGGCCAGCATGACCGAGGAGACCGTAAAGCCCTCGGGAATTTTATGCAGAACGATGGCGAGAAAGACGATCCAGCCCAGCCAATTGGAGACCAGGAAGCCGGAGGCGATCGCAATGCCATCGAAGAACGCATGTATCACCATGCCCAGCAGCACGGTCGTGCTCTTGTGATGATTCACGAACTCATCATGATGCGTCTCGGCTCCGAAGTGGAAGTGCCCAGAGACGACGTGTTCGCAAAAGTGAATGATGAGATATCCCAGCAGCACCAGGAATCCGGCGTGTTCGCCGCCCTCCAGGTTGACACTGGCGGGCACCATCTCGGTGATCGAAGTGGCGAGCATGAATCCCGCGCCGAGGGCCATGAAGTACTTGAGATAGCGCTGCTCCCACTCGCGATGAGAGAGCAACGCGCCGCCAACGACATTGGCGACTCCGGCGGTGAGTCCAAGCAGGACGATGAGTGTGATGGGATGCATCGGCTAGCCGCTGTGCCTGATGTGGAGAATGTCGCCGTCCTGCACGATGTATTCCTTGCCCTCCAGCCGCAACTTTCCGGCGGCACGCGCAGCGGCCTCGGAGCCGAGTTCGAGCAACGCGTCCCAGCGAATCGTCTCGGCGCGGATAAAGTGCTTCTGCAGATCAGTGTGAATGGCTCCGGCAGCGTCCTGCGCGCGAGTGTGCTTCTCGATCGTCCAGGCGCGGCACTCGTCCTCGCCGACGGTGAAGAATGACATCAGTCCGAGTAATTCGTAGCTTTTGCGGATGAGGCGGGTGAGGCCGCTCTCGGTCAATCCGTAGCTGCCCAGGAACTCGGCTGCTTCTTCGTCGCTCATGTCCGCCAGCTCGGCCTCCACCTTGCCGCAGATGGCACTCGCCCCGGTGTTGGGCTTGGCGGCGTAAGCGGTGAGTCCATATTTTTCCACTGCGGCATCCAAGTCGGCTCCCAACGTGGTGCTCTCGCTGATGTTGAGGACGTAGAGAATCGGCTTCTCCGAGAGGAACATGAAGCCGCGAACGACCTTTTTCTCCTCCTTCGTCATCTCCATCTCGCGCAGCGGGCGCTCGCTCTCCAGGAAGGCCTTGGCGCGTTGCAGTAGTTCGTTTTCCTTTTCCAGCTCCGGAGTCCTCTTCTTCAGCAGATCTTTCTTCATGCGCTCCAGGCGCGCTTCCACCTGTCCAAGATCGCTGACCATCAGGTCGAACTCAACGTTCGAGATATCGCGAACGGGATCAAGCGTGCCGCCAACGTGGGGAATGGAATCATCCTCAAAGACGCGAAGTACATGGACGAGTGCGTCGACCCCGCGAAGATTGGCCAGATAAGCCGTCTCCTTCAGAGCCTCCTGCCCGATTGCGCCCACGTCGGCATACTCCACCTGGGCATGAACCAGTTTGCGTGGGTTGCAAAGTTTGGCGAGACGGTCCAGACGATCGTCCGGGACCGTAGCAACGCCGATATGCGCCTCGCGCGGGTTGGAACTGCGGTGCGAGATATCCGCGTGGGTGAGGATCTTGAACAGCGAGGTCTTGCCCACCTGGGGCAGACCGATGATTCCGGTCTTCATAATTGATCTTTACGATTCCGTTTCAAGATCCGCACAGGACAATGCCGCCACTCAGCGACAAATCCAGAGATGAACGCGTTCCAATCCATGATAAACGACAGAAGGGATTGCGGCGCGCGCGGTCAAAAAGAGCTACTCTCAACTCCAGCTTTGAGTGGAGGGACATTACCCGCAGTACATCCGGCTGTCTGACATTCCTTCTTGCCTAGTACGTCCTTCTCTGGTTCCCGGTTTGCGCGCCAACCTCCAGAAAGAACAGCACAAGCCCGAGGAAAAAGACCGAGCTCTCCATCCGGGTGGACCAGATGTGCAAACGATTGAACTCGATCCGGCGCGGGTCGTCATGCGCGACCTGGTCGATGACGCCCATGCTATCCCGTAGGTTGTTCATGTGGCGTTCAATCCCGAAGTGAGCCGAGAGGGTGATGGCCATCATCACCACAAGCAGCAGATCCCGGGGATGAAAGGGCGACGAATCTCCATGCAGAATCGCCAGCAGGACAGAACAGAGCAGAAATACCAGACCGCACGCAATGCCGATCCAATGCAGGTTGTTCAGCGAGCGGCTTACAACTATTCCGGCTAGTTGTCGCAAGGGCAGCAAGGAGAAGAGTGCAGGCGCAACCACCACGGCGAAAAAGAAGAATGAGCCGAGCCACAGCGACAGCGACAGCAGCTTAATAGAGCGCAGAAATGACAAAGCCGGACCTCCGGAAAAGGTGAAAACTAAACTGGCACGGGAACGCTATCGACAACTTCGCGCAGGATCTGCTCGGACTGCTCGGCGCGCTTGAGCGTCGAGGTATAGCGCGCACTGATCACAAGGCGGTGCGCAAAGGTCGGCACCGTGAGCTTCTTAAAATCGTCCGGCGTACAGAAGTTGCGGCCTTCCAGGAATGCCATGGCCTGTGCCGCGTGATAGAGCATCAGCGAGCCGCGCGGCGAAACGCCCAGCGATAGCTGCTCGTGCTGGCGCGTGCGCTCCACAATGGCCAGCGAGTAATCGATCAGTGAGTCTTCCACGCGCACCGTGGACACCTCATTCTGCAAGGCAACCACATCCTCGCCGGTGAGTACCGGGCGCAACTCTTCCAGGCGTGCCGCGCCGGCATGCCCGCGCAGAATCTCGCGTTCACTGCCCGGCTCGGGATAGCCCATGCGGGCGCGAATCAGAAAGCGGTCAAGCTGCGACTCAGGCAGAGGATAGGTCCCGTGGTGTTCCACAGGATTTTGCGTGGCGATGACCAGAAACGGGTTGGGCAGTGGGTGAGGATGACCTTCCACCGTAACCTGGCGCTCGTTCATCGCCTCTAGCAGCGCCGACTGAGTCTTCGGCGTGGTGCGGTTGATCTCATCGGCAAGCAGAATGTTGGTGAAGATGGGGCCGCGCTTGAACTCGAACTCTCCCTCAACCGTGGAGTACACGGAGATGCCGAGCACGTCGCTGGGGAGCATGTCGCTGGTGAACTGCACGCGGCGGAAATCGCAATCGATTGCCCGCGCCAAGGCGTGAGCGAGGGTGGTTTTTCCGACCCCGGGAACACCTTCGATCAGCAGATGTCCGCGCGCAAGAATCGCAACCAGGGCGAGCCGGACCACATCGTCCTTGCCTCGGATTATGGAGCGCAGCGCGCTCTCCAATTCAGCAGCGCGTTGAAGGGTGGAACCGGATGCTTGCGACATTTGCTTGATTGTATCCGCTGCGCCTCTCCGGGCAAAACACAAAGAGCCCCGCTCTAGTTTCCGCGCAAATCGAAAGTTTAATAACTCTCGGGACGCATACCGGTCAGCCGTGCAATGCGCTCCGCGGTGGGCGGATGGGTAGAGAACAGATTCCCGAAGCTGATGCCTCCAAGCAGCGGCTGAATAATGTACATGTGCGCCGTGGCGGGAGTAGCTTGCATCGGAACCCGCTGCGCATAGCTTTCCATCTTCCGCAGTGCGCTGGCCAACGCGCCTGGATTCCCGGTAAAGTGTGCGCCGGTCGCATCGGCCTGGTATTCGCGCGAGCGCGAAACAGCCATTTGAATGAGCAGGGCGGCAATCGGAGCAAGGATCATCATCGCCAGCGCGCCCAACACACCGCCGCCACCATCGCGATCGCGGTCACGGCCGCCACCACCGAACATGGCAGCATACCCAGCCATGCGCGCCAGGATCGTTACGGCTCCGGCAAAGGTCGCGGCAATGGAGCTGATAAGAATGTCGCGGTTGCGGACATGGCCGAGCTCGTGCGCCAGCACGCCTTCCAACTCATCATCGTTCAGCAGATCGAGAATGCCTGCCGTAACGGCGACCGAGGCGTGACTGGGGTTCCTTCCGGTGGCAAAGGCATTAGGCGACGCGGTCGGAATCACGTAGATCTTCGGCATCGGCAAGCCGGTCTTTGCGGTAAGGAGCTCCACGATCCGGTAGACACGAGGAAGCTCTTCTCTCGTTACCGGCTGCGCCCCGCTGGCCATAATCGCCAGCTTGTCGCTGAAGAAGTACGAGAAGAAGTTCATCGCAGCGGCGATAAAGAAGGCCACCAACGCCCCGTTGTGGCCTCCAATCGCATCACCAACGAGCACCAGAAAGACGGTCATCGCCGTCAGCAAGAATGCGGTCTTAAGGTTATTCCCCATAATGTCTATGTAGATGCTAACCCAGAGTGGAAGGACGCGCCAATCCGTAACACGCTGAAAATCCTGGATAAGCGGCAACTACCTCAGGCGGCGCGCCGCCGAATCCGGCTCTGCCCAGCCGTTCCCGGCTGAGCGTGATAGTCGGTGAAGCCGGCGGCAAGGGTCTCTGCGATTGCGGAAGCTTCAAAGAAGCGCGCCTGTGCGTCTTCGCCAAAACCCATCATTCTGGGAATCGCGGCGGTGATCCCGGCCAGGCCCGCGTCGATCTTCCCGTGCGTCTCCCAGCTGATCGCCTGAACCGCTCCGCCCGGGTAATCCGTGAACAAGCCGTTGAGCATCGCTCCCGCTCCGCAGAGAAGCGCGCTGACCGCTGCACTCTTATGCCGCCGCCAAAACAGCGCACCCGCGGTAAAGAACAGTGCTGCCATTGAATAATCAATAACGGAATGAACGCCAGGGCCGAGTACCTTCGGCAGACGGTCGGCAAACATGGATGCGCTCTTATGCAGCAGGGACATAGCTTCAGATCCTCAGCAAACGAAGATGCGCCCAGAGAAAGCGGCGTTGGCGGCAATCCATGGATAGTGCAGGAGAAAATTGCCCAAAGCTTTCGGGCCGCTGGAAACGGCCCGAAGGTGCTGAGTTCAATTTGAGTGACGAAAGCCCTTTCGCTCGGAGCGTTTCAGCTTCGGCTCCTTGCCAATGCGCGCTGCAGAGTCTGTTCCAGAGCAGCACGAGCCTTCTTGTATTCATCTGCAGTGATCTTCCCCTGCTGATGTTCGACCTCAAGCTGAAACAACTCTTCCTTAAGCGCCGCAAGTAACATATTCGCCGACGGCTTCGAATTGGCGGTAGACCGGCTCTGTGCATCGGATCGCGGAGCTGGCTCCAGAGCCGCCGCGGAGACCGGCGCGCTTGCTGCCTCTGCCAGCTTGGTTCGCTCACGTGTCCAGATAGCGCCGCCAAGAAGAATCGTGAGTAGCGCTCCGAGAATGTACCAGCGATATTTCGCCAGTCCGTCAGGCGCATCGATCGGCCTTCCAAGTCCGCCACCTGGGCGCGAGTCTGCGGAAGCTCCGCCGCCCATCGCTCCACCTTGCGCGCTGTCTGCGTGACCGTTGGCCTGCTCGTCCGGAACAACCCCGGTGCCCGCAATGCTGTAGCTCAGATCCTGACCGGCCTTTGCCTGAAGACTGACCTCCACGTTGGCGCCAGGCTGGTTGGACATGGACTGGAACTGCTTCTGATCCCCCGGAGAGAAAGTCATGCTGGACGGCAGGATCAGCACATAGTGTTCGAAATTCCGCGTGAGGCGTGGAGAAAACGACGCCTTGCCGCTGTACGGCAGATGATAGGCAATCTGCAAGCGGGTCTCACCGGGCTTGATCGCAAACGCAAAGGCGTAGTGGTTCTTCTCCTTCGTCGGAGTGGCCTTTGCGGCGATGGGCTGCCCATTCGGAGCCTGCGCCTCGGCAGCGTCAATTTGCGCGCCATCCGGCAGCACGAATTCAAACGTGGACCCCGAGGCAAGGGTGCGAGGCGGATTGCTATCGTTCTTGATGGCAAATAACTCGGCCGCCTCCAAGGTTGAACCCTCAGTCTGCATACGAAGCACGTCGGCGGAGCCGCTTATGCCCTCAACCGAGGAAGCTGCGTCATACACGCTCAGATCGACACTTGTCGATCCAGGCGTAATCATCTTGAAATAATTGACTCCGCCCTTCTCGGCGCGTGCCAAACGCGGACCCTGCGCGGCAGGAGCATCGAACTTAAAGCGTCCCTGCGAGTCAGACTTGGCGGTTGCGACCTCCGCCATACCGCCCATGGGATCGACCAGCGTGACAGCCACGCCCGGTGCGGGCTTGCCGGTCGTGCCATTGGTGACCGTGCCGTTTATGGTGTCCGCGAAGCCAACCGCGGCAAGAAGAAGCAAAAGCAGAACAATCGAGAATGGGCGAGTAGGACGCATCAGGCGATGACCTCCTGCCGGTTGCCACTCTCGTGCTCCAGCTCTTCTATCTCGGCGAGGATGTTGGCTGCCTCTTGCTCCATCGAGTCGCGCATGGGACTGAAATCGGCATCGCTGAGCTTGCCCGCCTTGTATTCGAAGTTCAGATCGCGCAGGTTCTCAAACGTCTGCGCCTTGCGCTCATAGAGGAATGCCAGGCGCGTCTTCTCCACCGCGTGCTCGGTTCGCGCGGGTTTGAAGATGTAGACAAAGATGGCGATGGCAAACAGCACCGCGGCAAAGAGCAGAAAACTGTTGCCGGTTGCATCCGGCTGGCCGGCTGACATTTGAAGTAGAGCGATCACAGTGAAGTCTCCTCGCGGGCGCGGCGGCGGAATTCATCCAGCCCGGCGGAATTGGAGCCCGCGGAATTAGCTACCAAAGTTGGAGAACGGCGCTTCCAGGCCCGGATGAACAGGACCACCGCCGTCAAGGCGGCGAAGAAGATCACGACCGGCATGATCCAGGCAACGCGATTGAAACCCGTTGTGGTGGGTGCGGCAAGCACGGCTGGTCCGTACTTGGACACAAACGAGGCGAGCACCATATCATCGCTGTCGCCGCGATCCAGCGCAGCCTTCAGCTCTTTACGCATCTCCTCGGACGTCGAGCATCCCACATGGTTGCACTCCAGCAGAATCTGGCCGCAGCCGCACTCGCACATCAGATTGTGGCCGAGGCGGTCAAAGCGCTGGCCGGTTCCGTCTGCCGTCGCCCCCATCAACAGCAGGGCGCTGGCAAACAGCAGCACAACCGCCCAGCGGTGAAGGATTTTGCGAGCAATTCTCATCGATCTAGTCTCCGGCCTCCACCGGCGCACGGCTTTCGGCCTCATCCACTCCGTCTGCCAGGACGCCTGTCCTCCGGCGCGGAGGACAGGAAGATTTCTTGCGCTTGGCTTGCGCGTTGGGCAGCAGGGCCACGATGGTGCCTATCAATATCAAATGAGCGCCCGCCCAGATCCACCAGACCAGCGGATTGAGGTGGGCCTTGATGATCGGACGGCCGTTCTCCGGATTCTTTCCGGTGTACACCAGGTATAGGTCTTCCATCACCGTAGAGCGGTTGGCAACGATGGTGGCGGGCTGGCCGCTCGCCTTGTAAAAACGCTGCTCCGGATACATCGTCGTAATCTGCTTACCATTCTTGTAGATGTCGAGAATGGCCCATTCGCTGGAAAAATTCGGCTTATCATCCTGCGTGTAAGAACGGCAGACAAGCGTGTATGCGCCGATGGACATCTTGTCGCCGAAGCCCAACTCCTGCTCGGTGTTCTGGTAGAAAGCAACGCCCGCAAAGCCGATCATCGTAACGATGACGCCGAGGTGGACGATATAACCGCCATAACGGCGAGTGTTGCGGCCTGTCAGCAGCCACATGCCGTGGAACAGATTGGTATCGTTGTGGCGCGCAATCACCAAACCGCCGCGGATAAACTCACTGCAAACAGTGGACGCAACCAGAACCGAAAGCATGATGGTCATCAGCGAGTAGAAATAGCTGATGTCCACCCAGGGCCGAATGCCCATCACGACCAGCACCACGCCAACCGTGAGTGCAATCAGCGCAGGAATCAGGAAGTTACGGCGGAGGCTCTCCGCTGAGGTCTTGCCCCACGCCAGCAACGGCCCCACAGCCGTAAGCAGCAGCAGGAACAGAGCAATCGGAATGTTGACCTTGTTAAAGAACGGCGGTCCAACCGTGACCTTGTGTCCGGTGACCCATTCACTCAGCACCGGGAAGAGTGTGCCCCAGAGCACCGCGAAGGCCGCCACCAGCAGCAGCACGTTGTTAAACAGGAAGCTCGACTCGCGTGACACCAGCGCCTGGAGCTTGTGCTCACTCTCCAAATGCGAGCGGTTGCGCAAGAAGAAGAAGACGCACACCGCAAACGTCAGCGACATGAAAACCACAAAATACGGGCCAATGTCGGACTCGGCAAAAGCATGAACCGAACTCACCACTCCCGAGCGAGTGAGGAAGGTGCCAAAGATGGCCAGCAGGAAGGTGGAGAAGATCAGCCACATATTCCAGACCTTCATCATTCCGCGCTTCTCCTGCATCATCACCGAGTGCAGGAAAGCGGTACCGGTCAACCATGGCAGCAGCGATGCATTCTCAACCGGGTCCCATCCCCACCAACCGCCCCAACCCAAGACCCTGTAAGCCCAATAGGAGCCGAGGAAGATTCCACAGGTGAGAAACAGCCAGCCAATCATCGTCCAGCGCCTGGTGATGTGAATCCACTTTTCGCCGGGGTAGCGCATAATGAGCGCCGCCAACGCGAAACAGAACGGCACGGTCATCCCGACATAGCCCAGATAAAGCATGGGCGGATGGATGACCATCTCCGGATACTGCAGCAGCGGATTGAGTCCATTGCCGTCTGCGGGAATCGTTCCGGCCACCAGCGCGAACGGATGCGCGGCAAAATTGACCAGCGCCAGGAAGAAGATCTGCACCGCGCTGATGACCACCGAAGCATGCGCGACTAACCGCGTATCCACCTTGTGGCGCAGCCGCAGCACAAGTCCGTACGCAGCCAGCAGCCAGCACCAGAACAACAGCGAGCCCTCCTGCCCTGACCAGAGCGCGGCGAACTTGTAGGGAGCGGGTAGCGCGCGATTGGAGTGGTGCAGAATGTACGCGACCGAGAAGTCATTGTGGAAGGCGGCATAGACCAGCACCGCCGAGGCAGCGGTGACAGCAAGAAAAATCGCGATTCCGGCACGACGCGCCGTCTCGCTCAGTCGATCATCGTTACGAACAATGGCAAATAGTCCGGCGAGGAACGCATAGACGCTCAGAGCGAGCCCGAGCAGCAGGGTGAAGCTTCCGACTTGTGGCATTTGAGTGACAGGTACCAAATCTGGAGTCATTGTGCACGATTCCGGAGTAAACCGCAACTGATTACCGCTTCGAAATGAGTTCCAAAAAACAAGCACAACAGAAGTAAGTCATTTCTGTGGCTGGAATTAAGGCGAGCGGCATTTCGCTCAAGGCACAGGCGATTGCGCCAACGTGAGCGCTAGGATGGGGTATTATTTCGCCGTAGTCTTTTCGCCCTAAGGAGGATGGAGAGATGGAGAAACAACTCGCCACAGCAGCGGGGACGTCCGTCCCCGAAGACTTGTCAACCCAAGGCCAGTGCCCCGTATCGCACGGCCGTCGCAGACACACGGGCCCGACGAATGCAGACTGGTGGCCGAATCAGCTTAACCTGAACGTCCTCCACCAGCACTCTCCCCTCGCCGATCCTATGGACAAGGAGTTCAACTACGCGAAAGAATTCAAGAGCCTCGACCTGAATGCCGTTACCAAGGACCTTCATGCCTTGATGACGGACTCGCAGGAGTGGTGGCCGGCCGACTTCGGCCACTATGGGCCACTTTTCATTCGTATGGCGTGGCACAGCGCGGGTACGTACCGCATCGGCGACGGCCGCGGCGGGGCCGGTTCCGGCACCCAGCGTTTTGCGCCCCTTAATAGCTGGCCGGACAATGTGAACCTCGACAAGGCGCGCCGATTGCTCTGGCCGATCAAGCAAAAGTATGGGCGGAAAATCTCCTGGGCCGACCTTATGATTCTCGCCGGTAACGTCGCATTGGAGTCGATGGGGTTCAAGACCTTCGGTTTCGGCGGCGGGCGCGCAGACGTCTGGGAGCCCGAAGAGGACATTTACTGGGGCCAGGAGGGCAAGTGGCTGGCGGACGAGCGCTACAGCGGCGATCGTCAGCTCGACAATCCTCTCGGCGCGGTTCAGATGGGCCTGATCTACGTGAATCCGGAAGGGCCGAACGGAAACCCGGATCCCATTGCCGCGGCACGGGATATCCGAGAGACTTTCGCCCGCATGGCGATGAATGACGAGGAGACCGTTGCGCTCATTGCCGGCGGGCACACCTTCGGCAAAACCCACGGCGCCGGTGATGCGTCACTGGTGGGCCCAGAGCCGGAAGCCGCCGGCATCGAGGAGCAGGGCCTCGGCTGGAAGTGCAAATTTGGCACTGGCAAGGGGGATGACACGATCGGCAGCGGCCTGGAAGTCATTTGGACCCAGACGCCAACGAAGTGGAGCAACAACTTTTTCGCGAACCTGTTCGGCTACGAATGGGAACTGACCAAGAGCCCGGCCGGTGCGCATCAGTGGAAACCGAAGAATGACGATGGGGCCGGTACGGTGCCGGATGCGCACGATCCATCAAAGCGTCACGCGCCATCCATGCTGACCACAGACCTTTCCTTGCGGTTTGATCCTGCTTACGAAAAGATTTCACGGCGCTTCTACGAGCAACCGCAGGAGTTCGCCGATGCGTTCGCCAAGGCATGGTTCAAGCTGACGCACCGCGACATGGGGCCTATCTCACGATACCTTGGCCCGCTCGTTCCGGCGGAGCCGCAACTGTGGCAAGACCCGGTTCCCGCGGTAGATCACAAACTAATCGACGAAAAAGACGTTGCTGCGCTGAAGACCAAGATTCTCGCCTCCGGACTGTCGATTTCCGAACTGGTCACGACGGCTTGGGCGTCGGCATCGAGCTTCCGCGGGTCCGACAAACGCGGCGGGGCCAACGGGGCGCGAATCCGACTTGAGCCGCAAAAGGATTGGGAAGTGAATCAGCCGGCCGTGCTGGCGAAGGTGCTGCCGAAGCTGGAAACGATCCAAACGGAGTTCAACCGCTCTCAGTCGGGTGGAAAGAAGGTTTCGGTTGCTGACCTGATCGTTCTCGCCGGCAACGCAGCGGTCGAGGAAGCTGCGAAAAAGGCCGGGCACGACGTGAAGGTTCCCTTCTCGCCGGGCCGTACGGATGCTTCGCAGGAGCAGACCGATGTGCACTCATTCGCCGTAATGGAGCCGACCGCAGACGGGTTCCGTAACTACCTCCGGTGTGGACACCAAACGCCGGCGGAGGAGCTGCTGGTGGATCGGGCGCAGTTGCTGACGCTGACTGCCCCCGAAATGACGGTTCTCGTCGGCGGCATGCGCGCCCTGAATGCTAACTTCGGGCAGTCCAGACACGGCGTCTTCACGAACCGACCCGAGACGCTGACGAACGATTTCTTCGTCAACCTGCTCGACATGAATACGAAGTGGCAGCCGTCCTCTGCATCCGAAGGCGTGTACGAGGGGAGCGCCCGCGCGACGGGCGAACTCAAGTGGACCGGCACCCGTGTAGACCTCGTCTTCGGTTCGAACTCCCAGCTACGAGCAATTGCGGAAGTCTATGGATCTGCCGACGCGAAGGAGACATTTGTGAAGGCCTTCGTGGCTGCGTGGAGCAAGGTGATGAACCTTGATCGTTTCGACCTAGCCTGAGCTCGGCGGAAAACCGGGGCGCTGCCATTGATCGCGTTCGGCCTCAACAAAATCGAGGCGCTCAATACTCTTGAGCGCCTCGAAAGCGAGGTCAAAGCCGGGCTGCGGAACGCGCGGGCGAAGGGCAAGCGGCTTGGCCGTCCGCGGCGGATTGTGGACTCTTCCAGAATTGCCGCTCTGCGTGCGTCTGGCGCGTCCTGGCGGTCGATTGCGCGAGAACTGGGGGTTGGCTTGCCACTCTGTACCGGGTGACCGCAACGTAATAGGTCGGCATCGAATCACGCTAGGAGGAAGACACTATGCAAGCTGCAGTGGTACCCGCCGTGAGCAGTTCGTGGCAGATCAAAGAGGTTCCCCAGCCTCAAGCCGGGCCTGGTCAAGTGCTGGTGAAGATGCATGCCAGCGGTATCTGCTATACCGACGTGCACGAAACCCTCGGACACATTCCTGGACAATTTCCCCGAATCCTCGGTCACGAGCCGGTTGGCGAGATCGTTGCCGTGGCTCCCGACGTCACCACGCGGAACGTAGGCGACCGTGTGGGCACCGCATGGATTCAATCCACGTGTGGACGCTGCGAATGGTGCCAGCGCGGCCGAAAGATGTTCTGTCCCTATCTGAAAGGCACGGGTCTCGATGTACAGGGCGGTCACGCAGAATACATGCTGATGAATGCCGATGCGACCTATCTGATTCCTGACAACGTTTCCTACGAGCAAGCAGCCCCGATCTTCTGCGCCGGTTACACAGTCTATAGCGGGCTTCGCTGGGCCGACCCCAAGCCGCATGAGCGGGTGGCCGTGCTGGGGATCGGCGGGCTTGGCCACCTGGCAGTCCAATACGCGAAGGCTGCAGGCTTCCAGACGATCGCAGTTTCGCACTCCCCCGATAAAGACAAGATGATCCGCGATCTCGGCGCGGATGAAATCGTCCGCGACGGAAAGAGCCTCGCCGCAGCAGGCGGCGCAGATGTGATCCTCAGTACTTCCAATTCGACCAAGTCGATGGTGGACATCATTCAGGGACTGCGGCCGGACGGCCGGCTCGTCACCATGGGAGCCGACGCGGAGCCACTTTCGATCTCGCTGATGGACCTCATCATGAAACGCATTCAGATCATCGGCAGCCAGCAGAACGGCCCCGAATATCTCTACGAAGCCCTTGATTTCGTAGCGCAGGGAAAAGTTAAAACGATAGTCGAAACGTACCCATTGGCCGAAGCTCCGAAGGCATATCAGCGCGTTGTCGAAGGCAAGGCCCGATTCCGCGCCGTGCTCACGATGTAACACCGGATGTCCGGCCGAGTCTTCGAGAAATCGGCCGAAGAGAAGTAATCGCGACTACTGCCGGCGTGGTTGCCGGATGGTACCTGCATCAGCCTTCTCTCGCTATAACGCAAACGAATTTCTCGGCGTCGCGCATATCAGGTCAACTTTGCGCCAACGGGAGCCACACTTGAAAGCGAGTGTCACCAGGCTTCGAAGTGACCTGAATGTTTCCCTGGTGCTTCTTCACAATTCTCTGGACCGTGTCTAGTCCCAGTCCTGTTCCTTCGCCAACTCCCTTGGTAGTAAAGAACGGATCGAAGATGTGCGGTTTGATGTCGGGTGAAATCCCGGAGCCGCTGTCACCAATCTCAACTACGACGTAAGTATCTTCGCGATAAGTTCGCACTCGAAGCTCGCCTTTTCCGCCCATGGCGTCGATGGCATTGTCGATGATGTTGGTCCATATCTGATTTAGCTCGCTTCCGAAAGAATTCACGAGGAGAGGAGCCCGCGGGTAATCGCGCTGCACTGCCACTCCTTTTTTCAGCTTGTAGTTCAAGATGGTAAGTGTGGTTTCCAGGCTCTTTACGACATCAACATTATGGACCGCAGCCTGGTCCATGTAGGTGTATTCCTTGATCGCACCAACTAAGTCCGAGATCCGCGAGGTACTGCTCTCGATCTCATTCAACAAGCTGGCGACTTCCGCGGAAGCGGCGATTCTGACCAAAGCCGCGCGAGCGGTGTCCCCGTCAAGGCCCGCGAATAGTGATTCGAGCACCTCAGGCCTGATGTTCCGTCGCGCAAGAGCGGCTGCCAGTTGCCACAAGTCGTTTTGTCCGTGACTGCGCAACAGAGAATCTATCTGGTCTTCCAGGTCGCTGATGGTCAGGGTATCGGGTGGAGTACCATCCTGCTGGGTGAACAAGGCCTCCAGCTTTTCGATTTCCGCCTTCTGCGGGGAAGTCAGATCACGCCTTCCTAACTCAAGGCTCGCATTCTTGATTTTCTTCATAATGTCGCGCAATTGGCTGGTGGCACGTTTGGCGGCGGAAGCTGGGTTATTGAGTTCATGTGCAAGTCCCGCCGAGAGTTTCCCAAGAGATGCCAGACGGTCGCGCTGCTGTTCCATCCGGGTGGTTTCCCGGATTCTGTCGGACATCACACCCACAAGCCGTTTCACCAACTCCGGCATTTTCTGAATAAGTTCGGGAAAGAGCGAAGCAGGAAATTTCAGGACACGCCCATCCGACAACGCCCGTCCAGTTACTACAAAATGTGTCATTCGGGAAAACGGCAGAACTCCAGTGATGTCGCCCAGATTGCTTGAAAAGACCATGGTCTCGCCGCCCAGCTCGCCTCGCCACTGAAACTGCCCCTCTAGAATTACGAACATTGAATCCGCTGGGGCACCTTGCAGAGCATATGTCTCGCCTGCCTTGACATGCATCTCTTGCGACTGGCTAAGGAACCATGCGATCTGATCATCCGGCAGATCAGAGAATGCCGGAACGCGAAGTAGTTCTGCCTTTTCGACCATCATACTTTGCTCAAATACTGGTGGATGAACTGTACCGCCACCGATCCTTCACCGACTCCGGAAGCCACCCGCTTTATAGAACCGTGTCGGACATCACCAACGGCAAAGATGCCGGGAACATTGGTCTCGAGTAGAAACGGATCACGGTCGAGCGTCCATCCCTTTGGGCGTTGGCCGTCACGTAGGAGATCAGGGCCGGTCAGTAGGAAACCGCGCTCATCCCGTTCGACGATATTCGCCAACCAATCCGTCCTCGGCAGCGCGCCAATAAAGATGAACATTGCATTGGCGGGCACGCGCTCCACCTTGTTGGTATCGGAACAAAGAACCGAAATCTCTTCGAGGTGAGTGTCGCCATGCGCCTCAGCCACGCTGGCATTTCTCCATAGTTGGATGTTGGGCGTCTGTTGAACCTGGTCAATTAGATATCGCGACATGGTGCGGGAGAGCGACTCGCCACGCACAAGAATAGTGACGCGTTCTGCGTACCTCGCGAAGTTCATCGCCGCCTGGCCCGCCGAGTTTGCGCCGCCCACGATATAGACGATCTCACCCTTGCAGGACAGCGCCTCTGTCGCGCCGCCCCCGTAGTAGATGCCCGCACCTTGCAGCCTGTCGATTCCAGGAGCTTCCAGACGCCGCCATTGCACGCCGGTGGCGATCATCAAGGCGTGGCATGAGATCTCATTCCCATCCGCCAGCTTAATGATTCGATACGAAGCTTCGGTTCGGACGCCCACCACTTCCTGGGGCGCCAGTATTTCCACTCCAAAACGTTGGGCTTGCACCACCGCACGCCGAGCCAGATCGCCGCCACTGAGCCCGGTCGGAAATCCAAGATAGTTTTCAATTCGGGAGCTCATTCCAGCTTGGCCGCCAGGCGCTTCCCGCTCAATCATCACGGTATGCAGACCTTCAGAGGCGCCATAAACCGCAGCGGCCAAACCAGCCGGCCCTCCACCCACGATGGCAAAGTCGTAAAAATCGGTTTGCGCACGCGTCCGCAATCCAACCTTTTGCGCCACCTCCGCAGGTACGCTTTCAAGAAGCTTGGTGCCGTCAGGGAAGAGCACAACGGGGAGGTTGGCCGCCTCTGGGCCTAAAGCTTCCAGAAGGCGCTTAGTCTCCGGATCATTGGTGGTGAGCTCGATATCGATCCACTGATACGGGACGTGGTTGCGAGCCAGGAAGTCCCGCAACTCGTACGACCGAGGCGACCATCGAGTGCCTAATACCCGGATGCCTTCAAATGTTGGACGGAAGGAAGCCTGCCAGTCATCGAGCAGATCGTCCAACTGTGGATACAGGTGCTCCGCAGGCGGATCCCACGGTTTCAAGAAAAAATAGTTGATGCTGGCGTGATTGATGGCGCTGATAGCAGCGTTGGTATCGGCATACGCTGTAAGCAACGCGCGCTTGGCGCTGGGGAAGATGGCCATGGCTTCTTGCAGGAATTCGACCCCGTTCATGCGCGGCATACGCTGATCGGCAAGGAGCAATGCCACGCTGTCGTTGCGCAGCTTCAATTGCTTCAAGATGTCGAGTGCGCCTTCAGGAGAATCACTGCCGATCACACGATATTCAGCACCGTACTGCGAGCGAAGGTCGCGCTCGATCACACGCAGCACATCGTTGTCATCATCCACACTCAGCAAGATTGGCTTGGCCATGAAAGGTCTCTGTACATTAGAAGGGCTGCACAAGCACTTGATTTGCTTAGATACAGGAAATTGCGTTCGGTCGCGCGATTCCCTTACTGGTCACCTTAATCCTGTCGGTGAATCCAGAACGAACTGTACGGGAAGAGCGTGTTCCAGAGAGCGTACGAGGCCCCGGCCAACGTTGGGCACACTCGACGGCGGAACGGTGAACACGATGTTCTTGGGGTCGGCGTACGCGCTCGTACCGTCGCCGTAGTACCCGAAGTTAATAGTTGCCCGCCGCGCGACGCGACGCTCACTCGAAATTGAGCGGAAAAGCGGAGAAAAACTTCGCCGCCGTTTCTATCCGACCGTTCGCCGCGTCTGAAACTAGATCGGCTGGATGGAACGGCCTATAGCAACTCTTTGCGCGGAAAAACTCGACTAAGATTTTGTGGTCTGACCTGCACGAGAACCTACTGTTCATCTGTTGCAACAGCTAGACGCGTTTGGCTCTCCGCAGAGTGCGTGTCCACTGACCAACGAAGAAGATCGCTCAAAGCCCTCGCAACTACCGAATCTCACTTGCCTCAAATATCCCAATCTCATGTAGGCATCACGGGTGCGTACCCGAATTACCATCTCGGGGTCTTTCTTAGTATAGGGCGGTCGATATGTGGCAATGAGGTGTTGAATCAGCTTTCGTAAGGCAAGGGGTTCAGCAGCCGCTGCCTGCATACGATGGACGAAATCACCGGGCCTTGTCGTCGTTTTGTTCGTAGCCACCACAATGATGTCATAAAAAGATTCTTCCAATTTCTCGGACTCGGAAGAAGTATTGTGTCCCATGATTGAGAACGACCCGTCCTCATTGGCGACAACATAGCGGATCCCCGCTGATTGAGAATTGCGCAAGTGCTTTTCGGCATCCTCCAAGGTCATTCGTGCTCGATTCTCGAAAGCAGACATGTCGTCAGCGGAATGCCGCTTGCCTCGGCCAGTTTGTGATCCATGCGTGCTTTGTCCGCCAAATTGAACAGTGCCCAGCAGGTCAGGCCGGTTCTCCAGACCAACCTTTCGGAACTCATCCTGCGGCGAAAGTGAATCATTGAAATCGAACGTCCTGCTGAGATCGTGGTGCTCAACCGGTGTGCGATCACCGAGCGGCGTAAGCAGCGTTATATCAGCGTCGGCGGCTTCCACATCAGACCCATGCTGTACACGAAGTCGGTCGAGATCGATTTGCGCGATGCAACAGACCTTGGGTACCCGCTGGTACAAATATCTAACGCGGGCCATCGTCAACAAGTTTTCGTAACCAATATGATGCTTAGCACGCAATCGACACATTTGTGAGCACATCCCTTGATTGCCGCCGATGAAAACAGTGCAGCCGGGGCAGCAACTCGACTACAACTGAACAAATGACGAGCACCTGCAATTACCGCTAAGGCCGAACCTCGCTAGAACAACTGCTCAACTTCGCTTCTGAACCTTGTGGCTCGTATTACGGAACTGAAGGTCAACGCTCCCCAGTAAAGCACCGCGGCTCTAAATCGCGAATAAAAGATCTCTTAAATGTTCCTAAACATTTTTGCACCAGCATTGCTAAGTGACGCAGCGACTGCTCAGGTCTCTCTTTCTCGGGATTCGCGACCACGTTGAACACGACACCGCTTAGTCGTGCTGATCACGCGGAAGCAGGTCAGCATCTTCCTGTTTTAAGGAACTTTTTAGTTACTTTCTATCCGCCATTTAGACCGCCTGTTATCCAATCGATTAGGTCGAGTCAAGAGCGAATACAAGACTCGAACATTGGGGGAAAACAATGACGGTGCTGCTGGTAATTACGGTTATCTCGGCTGCCGCGGTGACCTTCCTGGTTTGTTTTTTCACCGCACCCTGCAAGGAAAACATAGGACGCACAGGTCGCGTCGAGCGCATTTCGCCCGCTCCTATCAAGGGGAATGGCGAAAGCAGAGCTCTCCACATGAAATCAATTGCCATGGGCGGGCGGTAATCGTATGTGTTCAGTACAAGCGGGTGAGCAGTTAGATGGTTTTCAAATTGAAAGCGTAGTCGCGCACAGCGGCATGGCGACTATATTCCGTGCCAGGGACATGCGAACCGGACAGCGGGTTGCGATCAAGGTTCCTTATCTCGAAGCGGAGAGCGATCCTGTTTTTTTCGAGCGCTTCCGGCGCGAGGAGGAGATTGGTCAAACGCTGGAGCACCCCGGCATTGTGAAAGTACTCCGCACAGAAAAAAGTAGCGTCTACATTGTGATGGAGTGGGCCGAAGGAAAGCTGCTACGGGAACTCCTTCGTGAGCAGACAAAATTTCCCGCCGAACGCGCCATGCGCATCACTCTTCGGATCTGCGACGCGCTCGACTACATTCACAGCCATGGCATCGTGCATCGCGACCTGAAACCGGAAAACATCATGGTTGATGCCGAGGACAACATCAAGTTGCTCGACTTCGGCATCGCCGCCAAGGCAGCCGCTCGTCGACTCACGTTCGGCAAGCTCTCGCCCACCATGGGCACTCCAGACTACATCTCGCCCGAGCAGGTGAAAGGTAAGCGAGGCGATTGCCGCAGCGATGTCTACGCTCTCGGCGTGATGCTCTACGAAATGCTGACCGGGAAGGTTCCGTTTGAAGGGGACAATCCACTGGTGGTCATGAATGCAAGATTGCAACACGATCCGCAATCGCCCCGCGAGATCGATCCGGAAATCTCGTTGAGTATGGAGAGCATTCTTTTTCGGGCTCTGGCAAGAGATCCCAAAGAGCGCTACGCATCAGCGCAGGACTTAGCGTTGGCTCTACAGCATCCCGATCAAGTCGGCACGTCTGGCCCTGAGCGGCCGCAAACCCGCAAAAACTGGCTTCCGGCTTGGACCCATATCGCAATCTCTTACCTTGGCCTGGCGCTCGCGCCCCCCGCAATCGCCCTCTTGGCGTACGTTGCACGGCATCCATGAGCTTAGAGCGTGACGGTGCCCGCAACTGCAACTGACGCTGTTACGGGGAACGTGGTGAGGGATGGCGATACCGACAATCCTTATCTTAGCGACTAACGAGCGCCTAGCCGGCGTTCTGCACGGCGCTTTTTCAGCACACGAGTACAGCATAGTCAAAATGCGGCCTGGCAAGACCGCGCTTGAATTTATCAGTGCTGGCAACCCCGATCTCATTCTTCTCGACATCAACTTGCACGAGGCAGATGGGCTTGAAATTCTCCGTAAGATCCGTCTTTGCTGTGATGTTCCGCTGATTGTTGTTAGCGAGCGGGGCTCCCGTCAGCAATGTGTGTCGGTGCTTGATCTCGGTGCAGACGATTGCCTTGTGAAGCCCTTTGACGAAGAGGAGCTACTCGCGCGTATTCGAGCCCACATGCGTCAACTACGTAGAGATGAAGAAATGTCCGTGTTTGCTGCGGGGGAGATCACCATCGATTTTGCACGCAGGCTGGTCACAGTGCGAGGCCGCCGGATTCATCTGCCTCCCAAACAATTCCAGATACTAAAATACCTGATCTCGCACAGGGGCAGACTCGTATCGAGCAAAGTATTGTGTGAAGTTGTCTGGGGTATACCTTCCGTTGAGCATACAGAAAACCTGAGGGTGCTCATAAGCCAGTTGCGAAAAATGCTCGAGAGCGATCCGGAACATCCGAGATACATCCTCACTGAACCGAGAGTTGGTTATCGCTTCGAATCTTCTCCCGAAGGGACATTCGCTCAAGCACAGGTCAGAGATCCATAAGAGTTGAAATCCTAGAGCACGGGTTAAGCAACTTTTTAGCTACGTTTTATTCGCAGTTTAGACCGGGTGTTATCCAATGCCTAGTGTGTCAGGTATGAACCACAAGCGAGGTCAATGATGCTGGATGCTTTCTATGTCGCCGTCGTAGTTGTGTTTTTCGTGCTGCTCTGGGGTTTCACGAAGGCGTCGGAACGTCTTTAGGAGGATGTAATGCAATACGCCATTGCGGGGATTATCGCCGCCTGCCTGTTCGTCTACTTGATGTACGCGCTACTCCTTCCAGAGCGCTTTTGAGGTGATGAGATGACTCTTGGTATTGCTCAGATTGTGGTGTACTTCGCCCTTATATTGGCTCTCACTAAACCAATAGGGACATTCCTGTACCACGTTTTCGAGGGAAAGCGAACCTTCCTTCATCCCGTCTTTCGGCCGCTGGAGCGCCTGATCTATTGGATTGGAGGCGTCCGCGAAAACGAGGAGCAATCCTGGATTCGTTATTCGGCGTCCATGATCTCGTTAAGCGTATTCAGCTTCTTGTTTGTGTATCTGATCCAGCGATTGCAGGGATACCTGCCGCTGAACCCCATGCACTTCTCTACCCCGCAGGCGGCGCAGAGCGCCACGCCCATGACGCCCGATTTGGCATTCAATACGGCCATCAGCTTCATGACGAACACCAACTGGCAGGCCTATTCGCCTGATACCACAGTGAGCTACTTCGTCAACATGGCTGCCTATGCGGTTCAGAATTTCGTGTCCGCAGCGGTGGGTATTGCTGTTGCCATTGCGTTGATTCGCGGCTTCGCACGCCATAGCGCGAAGACAATAGGAAATTTCTGGGTGGATGTTACCCGGTGCACAGTTTACCTCCTCATTCCTGTTTGCATTCTGGCCACGGTGTTCTTCGTCTCACAGGGCGCCATTCAGAACTTCAGAGGCCCGGCGACTGCGACCACGCTTGAGGGTGCCAGCCAGACGATCGAGCAAGGGCCGCTGGCTTCGCAGCTCTCCATGAAGATGTTCGGGACGAATGGCGGAGGATTCTTCAACGCGAACTCTGCCCATCCATACGAAAACCCCACCCCTTTGTCCAATTTGATTCAAATGCTGCTGCTGCTGTCGCTGGGAGCGGGATTAACCTACACGTTCGGAAAAATGGTGGGGGACACACGTCAAGGCTGGGCTCTCTTTGCCGCCATGGCGATCATGTCGGTTATAGGAGTTACCATCTGCTACACGGCAGAGCAGAGTGGAAATCCGATCCTGTCCAAGATGGGCGTGGAGCATGTTTACACCCGCACACAGCCCGGTGGCAATATGGAAGGCAAAGAAGTCCGGTTTGGCAATGCTGCGTCGACGCTCTTCGCTACAGTAACCACGGATGCCAGTTGTGGCGCGGTTAACAGCATGCACGACAGCTTCACACCGCTCGGTGGACTGGTACCGCTGTTTAACATCCAGACCGACGAGGTGATCTTCGGCGGCGTAGGCGCTGGCCTCTACAGCATGTTGATCTACGCTGTGATTGCTGTCTTCATTGGCGGATTGATGGTCGGACGTACGCCCGAGTATGTGGGCAAGAAGATCGAGAAGAAAGAGGTAAAAATGGCGATTATCGCCGTCCTGGCGACCTCGCTCTGCATTCTCGTCCTCACTGCTCTAAGTTCCGTCACGCCATTTGCCAAGGGCGGCTATTGGAATGCCCCTGGACCGGCGGCTGCGAATACGAACAATAACGCTGGGCACGGTTTCTCTGAAATCCTGTACGCCTATTCAAGCGCCGCGGGCAACAATGGCAGCGCCTTTGCCGGCATTAACGCGAACACGCCCTGGTACAACCTGACTATGGGAATCGACATGCTGGTCGGAAGATTCCTATTCATCATCCCGGCTCTGGCGATCGCCGGCAGTCTGGCGCAGAAGAAACTGGTGCCCGCCACTAGTGGCACGCTGCCAACCAACGGTGCGCTGTTTGTGGTGCTCCTGATTGGGACCGTCTTGATCGTGGGTGCTCTTACATACTTCCCCGCGCTCTCACTCGGTCCAATCGTGGAGCACTTCCAAATGTACGCCGGCAAATTGTTCTGATCGGACGAGGATTAAAGGAGCCAGAAAAATGTCTACTGCAACTCTTCATAAGACGGCTCGCAAGCCGGAAATCAACGATGATCCCACGATGCTCATCTCGCGGGGGGTGCGAGCTCGTCCTTTGTTCGATCCGGAGATCTTGAACCGTGCGATCCGACAATCGTTTGTAAAGCTGAATCCGGTGCACGTTGCAAAGAATCCCGTGATGTTTGTCGTCGAAGTAGGTGCTGCACTGACGACGGTATACGTGATCAAAGATGCGGCGACCCATGCTGGCGGGCTTCTGTTCGGCATTCAGATCGCCCTGTGGCTGTGGTTCACCGTGGTCTTTGCGAACTTCGCTGAGGCGATGGCAGAGGCGCGCGGCAAAGCTCAGGCTGATGCGCTCCGCAAGACCAAGACCGATACCCTCGCGCATAAACTTCTGCCTAACGGTAGCTTCGAGATGGTACCGTCCTCCAAGCTGCGCGCCGGTGATGTCGTCTCGGTCGAAGCTGGCTACCTGATCCCCGGCGATGGCGAAGTAATAGAAGGCATTGCCAGCGTCGATGAATCCGTCATCACTGGGGAAAGCGCCCCGGTCATTCGCGAATCCGGCGGAGACCGCAGCGCCGTCACAGGTGGCACGAAGGTGTTGTCGGATGAAATCAAGGTCAAGATCACGTCCAATCCGGGCGAAACGTTCTTGGATCGTATGATCGCTCTGGTGGAAGGCGCGGTACGTCAAAAGACGCCGAACGAAATTGCCCTCAACATCTTGATTGCCGGGCTAACGCTGATCTTCTTATTGGCAGTTTCGACCCTGCCACCGTATGCCAAGTACGCTATCACGGCGATGAACAGCGGCACGCTCCCTACCGTCGCTGTGCTCGTCTCGCTGCTCGTGTGTCTGATTCCAACGACGATCGGCGGATTGCTCTCGGCGATCGGCATTGCGGGGATGGACCGCGTGATGCAGCACAACGTGTTGGCCGTGAGCGGCAAGGCGGTTGAAGCCTCCGGCGATGTGAACACACTGCTACTCGACAAGACTGGAACGATCACCTTGGGAAATCGGCAAGCCGTCGAATTTATTACCGTCGATGGCGTGACTGAAAGCGAATTGGCTGACGCAGCTCAGTTGTCCAGCCTTGCCGACGAAACGCCAGAGGGACGCTCCATTGTCGTGCTGGCCAAAGAGAAGTACGGTTTGCGAGGCCGGGAACTCGCCGAGCATGAGGCGGAGTTTATTCCGTTCTCCGCCTTTACTCGCATGAGCGGCGTGGACATGGATGGCCGTCAACTGCGCAAGGGCGCGACCGAGGCGATTGCAGAGTTTGTGAGAAATGCCGGTGGAATCGTGCCGGAATCGCTGACAGCGACGTCTGACGTTATTTCCAGAAACGGTGGCACACCGCTGGCAGTCGCCGACGGGCGCAAGGTCCTAGGCGTCATTCATCTCAAGGACATCGTCAAGGGCGGAATGAAGGACCGACTTGCTTCCCTCCGAGCCATGGGGATTCGCTCCATCATGGTTACCGGGGATAATCCTTTGACCGCTGCTGCGATCGCTGCAGAGGCAGGGGTGGATGATTTCCTTGCGCAGGCGACTCCGAAGGACAAACTGGAATATATCCGGAAGGAGCAATCGGAGAGCCGTCTCGTTGCCATGACCGGTGACGGGACAAATGACGCTCCGGCGCTAGCTCAGGCCGATGTGGGCGTTGCCATGAACACTGGAACCATGGCAGCGAAAGAAGCTGGCAACATGGTCGATCTCGACAGCAATCCAACGAAGCTGATCGAAATCGTTGCCATTGGCAAGCAGTTGCTGATCACTCGCGGTGCTCTGACTACGTTTTCAATCGCGAATGATGTGGCGAAGTACTTTGCGATCATTCCGGCGATGTTCGCTTCTTTCTATCCGGAGCTGAACAAGCTGAACATTATGGGCTTGCATTCACCGCAAAGTGCCGTGCTGGCCGCGGTCATCTTCAATGCGGTGATCATTGTCGCGCTGGTGCCGCTGGCGCTCCGCGGCGTGCGATACAAACCTGTTACTGCCGGCCGGCTGCTAACCCGCAACCTGTTGATCTATGGCCTTGGCGGCATCATCGTACCGTTCCCAGCAATCTGGCTAATCGACAAAATGCTGGTTGCTCTTCACCTTGCTTAAGGAGTGAGTCATGCTCAAAGAAATTGCACCGGGATTCCGCCTAACACTGGCCTTTATAGTTCTTACGGGATTGGTATATCCCGCCGTGATGACCGGCGTCTGCGAACTAATTTTTCCGCAGCAAGCCAACGGCAATCTGGTCACGGTGAATGGCAAGGTAGTCGGCTCCAGTCTCATTGGCCAGTCATTTACCAAGCCCGAGTATTTTCATCCCCGGCCTTCGGCCGCGGGCAACGGCTATGATGCCACCGCCAGCGGTGGCACAAACCTGGGCCCGACAAGCGCCAAACTCATGCATGGGACGATCAAGACAGATGACAAGAAACAGGAGGTCGTCGATTTTGATGGGATCAATCTTCGCATCGTGCATTACTGTGTCGAAAATGGTCTTCCTTACGACTCTTCGGTACCGCTGGACCAGTTCAAGGATTCGAAGGGCGACCTTGACGACGTGAAACTGATCAAGGCTTTCAACGATGACAAGGCCCCACTGCAGTTCGCGGCGAAAGAGCCAATTCCATCAGACTCCGTAACAGCTTCGGGCTCCGGTCTAGACCCGCACATCAGCCCCGCAAATGCAGAAATACAGGCGGCGCGTGTAGCCAAGGCGCGGGGTGTTGCTCCAGATAAGGTAACTGCACTGATCTCCCAATTCACGGATCGAGCCGATTTAGGATTCCTCGGCGAGCCGCGCGTGAATGTGCTCATGCTGAACATAAATCTGGATAAGCAGTTTCCGGTTTCCAAGTAGGACTACCAGAGCGCTCGTACCACTTTTCAGAAACACCGCGGCTTTGTGGCTGAGAAAGGCAGCTGCCCAGAGAGTTGAGCTATCGCGTTAAACTTTTCGTTTTTTTCTTCTGTGGCCTGGCGGTATTCGCAAGCACTGGTGTCGCTTTCGAGGCGAACTTCGTCAGGCCAACTTTGTGGTCGTGGGCCGGCAGATCACTTCATCGACAATGATCACCAAAACGAGAAGTGGTGGCTTATCGTGGCCTGCAAACCCTAAGTGGCTTTGCGATGCTTTGATCGTGGACGCGATGGCTGGCGTGCTGTGAGATAACCAGCCACCCACAGACAATTGTCAGCACCCAAAATCGATTCGTTTGGGCGAACTCGCACACAATCGTGAGTAAATAAGACACCTCATAAACCTGTTCGCTGCTTTCGTTTCCGTTTTTTTAGCTACTTTTAAGGCACTCTTGATTTGTGATTTAGAAGCCACCTCATCCAATTCCCTATCGATACACTAGTTCCACCTCGGGCTTTCATTTCTCTTGTGCCGCTCAGCGGCCCACCATTCTTTGCAGCTCTTCTGGGTACCGCGCGCCTTGCACCTTAATCTCTGAGGCGGCCGTTGCGAGCTCGCGGAGATCGTCGGGCGAGAGTTCCACGTTTATGACTCCCATGTTCTCTTCCAGTCGATGCAGCTTGGTCGTGCCTGGGATCGGCACGATCCACGGCTTCTGCGCAAGCAGCCAAGCGAGCGCGATCTGCGCAGGTGTCGCCTTCTTCTGTTGCGCGAACGTGCCGAGCAGATCCACCAGCGCCTGATTCGCTTTCCGGTTCTCTGGCGTAAAACGAGGGACGACGTTGCGGAAATCACTTTGGTCGAACTTCGTATCCTCGCTGATCTTGCCGGCGAGAAAGCCTTTGCCAAGGGGACTGAATGGAACGAACCCGATCCCGAGTTCCTCAAGCGTCGGGATTACCTCTGCTTCGGGCTCTCTCCACCAAAGCGAATATTCGCTCTGGAGTGCAGCGACCGGCTGGACCGCATGGGCGCGACGAATCGTTTTTGCGCCTGCCTCCGAAAGTCCGAAGTGCTTGACCTTGCCTTGCTGAATCAGATCCTTCACCGCGCCGGCGACGTCTTCAATCGGCACGTTCAGGTCGACCCGATGCTGGTAGAGCAGATCGATCACATCGGTTTTGAGGCGCTTGAGCGAGCCTTCGACGGCTTCCTTGATGTGTTCTGGCCGGCTATTCAGGCCCGGCGATCCCTTCATCCCTCGGGGATCGAAATTAGGACTGAGGTCGAACCCGAATTTAGTGGCAATCACCACCTGATCGCGAAGGGGGAATAGCGCTTCGCCCACGAGTTCTTCGTTTGTGAAAGGACCGTACACCTCGGCGGTGTCAAAGAATGTGATGCCGCGTTCCACGGCGGCACGGAGAAGAGAGATCATCTCCTGTTTGTCTTTGGGCGGCCCATAGGAAAAGCTCATTCCCATGCAGCCGAGTCCGATGGCCGATACTTCCAGATTGCTGTTTCCAAGTCTGCGTTTTTGCATTGCTACTCCTTTCTAAAATAGAGCGTGCTTATGACGTTGCTCTTGCACGCTGCTCTTCGCGCCAGCGAGCGGGTGGAACTCCTTCCCAAGTGCGAAAAGCACGAACGAAGGAATTGGAGTCCTCGAATCCGAGAAGATAGGCAGCTTCATTCAATTCGAGGGCGGAGTTATTGAGATAGTGGCGCGCAAGCCGATGGCGAGCTTCTTCTAAAACACGCTGGAAGCTGGACCCTTCGTCTTGCAAACGACGCTGCAGAGTACGGGAGCTGATATGTAGCGCATCGGCGATATCCTCGATGTTGGGACGCCGGCCGGTGAGTTTCTGCTGTACCGCGACGCGGACACGCTCGACGAAGTTCTCGTCGCCGTTCTCCTGCTTCAGCTCTTCCTCAAACTGCGGCGCAAGCATTGCTAGAAGCTCGGCATTGCGCGTGACGAACGGGCGCTGAGCGTCGGCTGCACGAAACACGATGGTGTTGCGAGCGGCTCCGCAGACCACGAGACAGCCAAAGTGACGCTCAATGGTTTTCACGTGCGCGCGAGGCTCTACGAATTCAACGCGAAGTGGCAACAGTCGTGTGCCCGTGCCGTGGCGAGCGACCGAGAGTACCCAAGCAAAGCAGCATTCAATAAGCGCCGGAGGCTCCACCTCATTGGCGAGAAGCCAACGGAACTGGACGCTCCACTCATCATCATTTTTTGCTTGCAATATCTCTTCCGGACAGGTGAGTTGCTTATAACGAGCCATCTGGATCACGGCGGCGCCAAAGTTCTCTGTCGAAAGAGCAGCGAGACTGACGGGGTTAAATCGCTCGGTCTTAGTTTCTGTGCCGAGCTGGAGGCCGATCGCCGGATTGGTGCTGACCTCGCTTACCGCACGCCACAGGGCGAAGAGTTCCTCGGTTTTGAGCAGCGCGCGCGGTTGATCTATCAGACCCAAGGGAAGCCCGGCTCGGCGCAGGACTGCAGAGGCCGGGACTCCCAGTTCTTTTAACTTGAGGAAAATACTCCCAGAAACGCGAAAGTGCTTATTCATCGGTTCACTCGGATTTGAGAGATGCCATGTCGATTGAGAAGCGGTACTTCACATCCGATTTGAGCAGTCTCTCGTAAGCTTCGTTGACCTTCTGGATCGGGATGACCTCGACGTCGGCGGTGATGTTGTGCTGCCCGCAGAAATCGAGCATCTCCTGGGTTTGGGCGATCCCGCCGATTGGCGAGCCGGAGAGGCTGCGTCGGCCCATGATCAGCCTGAATGCCGAAACGGCGAGAGGCTTTTCCGGCGCGCCGACCAGCGTGATGTTGCCATCGCGGCGCAACAGATTGATGTAAGCGCCTATGTCGTGATCGGCGGAAACAGCGTCGAGAATGAAGTCGAAGCTGCCGACGTGCTTTTTCATCTCATCGGCATCGCGGGAGATCACGACCTCATCGGCGCCAAGGCGGACGGCATCTTCCTTTTTGCACGGTGAAGTGGTGAAGACAACGACGTGGGCTCCGAGCGCACGTGCAAACTTCACGCCCATGTGGCCAAGTCCTCCGAGACCAACAACTCCAACTTTCTTGCCCTTGGTGACTCCCCAGTGCCGCATCGGCGAATAAGTCGTAATTCCAGCGCAGAGCAAAGGCGCAGTTCCGGCAAGCTTCAGGTTCGCGGGAACGCGCAGGACGAATCTCTGGTCAACGACGATGCTGTCGGAGTAGCCACCATAGGTGACGCCTCCCAGGTGTTTGTCGGGAAAGTTGTAGGTGAAGGTAGGATTCGGGCAGAACTGCTCGAGGCCCGCCTTGCACTCGGGGCAAATGCCATCGGAGTCCACCATGCAGCCGACCGCAGCTAGATCGCCAGGCTTGAACTTGGAGACGGCGGAGCCAACCTTGGTGAAGCGGCCGACGATCTCGTGGCCGGGCACGCAGGGGTAGACGGTGGGCATCACACCGCTCCACTCGTTGCGAACCTGGTGGAGATCGGAGTGACAGATGCCACAGTAGAGAATTTCGATCTGCACGTCATGTTCGGTTGGATCACGCCGCGTGATCGTGGTGGAGGCCAGCGGCGATGTTGCACTTGCTGCGGAATAGGCTTTTGCGTTGAACATGTAATGAGTCTAGATGCAAGCCGTGTGCTCCGATATGCAAAACGCGCCATTGTGCATGCAAAATACGCCGGAATGAGTGTCGCTACTGGCTGATGGCGCAGGCAACTTGTTCGCCGGTTCGCTCACCAATCGTAAACTCCCATCCGCCGATGGCGGGAGCAAAACTCGGCAGGCTCCGCACATCAACGACCAGAGCTCCGTTCTTCAGATGCTCCAATCGAAGATAAGCATGGCGTCCGGATGGATCTCCCCGGCGGTGTGTCCTTTCCAGTGGAAGATCGAAGGGAGCTGGTCTTTGATGACCTGCGACCCGCTCGAATTGTCTATGAGCTTCGGGAAGATGCCTTCGGAGGTGCTGCCCGCACGCGCCTTCGCCAGGTTCTTGATCGCGCCGCGGCGGAGCCTGGCATCCTTGACGCTCGAGATCAGCATCTCGGCCTCGACGGCGAAGTACCACAGATCCAGCACCTTCATTTCGGTGAACTCGGCCATGTGCTCGCGGTAGGACCTGACACAGCTGAGGACCGAATCCTTGGCGACGGATTCGCTGAGGCCGTTATCGCGACAGGCGATCACGAAGCTCGCCGCGAGACGCTTGAGGTCCCATTCCCAGGGCGCCGGGAGGGTCTCATCGAGGTCGTTGATGGCGAAGATGACTTGCCGCTCCGGAGTGGCGAGACCCCGGAAGTTATGGGAGTCTCCGCCGCATTGCACGCGAACGCCGGTAGACGGAGTGCTTGCTAGATCCACCGCCATGCGAGCGCCGAGCCCCTATAGAAGGTAATTTCCACGCTTCACCTCACAACTTATCGAAAGAACAGGAGCCACACCAGGCAGCCGTTGCCACTACAAGGCTTGGGTAGAATACGACCAGGGGCATCACTAGGTGCTCAAGCTTACGTTGCATCAATCGCCACCGTGTGAAACCGGAAACCAGGACCCCGAGGCCAAGACATAGCATCCACGAGGGCAGGAATGATCCAACGACATTGATGGAAGGAGCGCGGGAGCATCCCCCCGTGAATAGCAGCCATAGGCATATGGGCAGAAGTTTCGAAAACCGAGTGAACACGACGCATCCTTTCAGTCTGGTGTGGGCTGGGCGACTGTCGGCCGCGTGGGGCTGGGCGCCAATAGCAGGACCAATACGGCTCGCTGGTGTTGGGGAACGCGAATTCCAGATAAAAACAGCTGCATTTGTGTATACTGTACACAATGTATGCGAGATACGCAATGGCTGGCCAGTGTTGCTTCGGTTCGGGAAAATGCATCGGTTGCTCGAAAGGAGAGCTAGACGGTGAGTAAGGTCAAGCGATCAGAACAGAAAACGTTTAAGGCTGGAGAGGAACTGAGGAAAAGAATTCTCGATTCGGCCAGCCGGCTCTTCGGTAAGGAGGGGTACGAGAATGTGTCCATCCGAAGAATTGCGGAGGAGGCCGGGTGCTCCCAAATGGCGATGTATCGCCATTTTCCGGACAAGAGTGCCCTGATTCGTCACCTCTGCATTGAGCTTTATCAGCAGTTCACGATCCAGCTGCACGAAAAGTTTGATTTTCTTCCAGACCCGAAAGAGCGTCTGCGCCAAGCACTCCGGGATTTTATTCTCCTGTCGCACAAGCACCCGCATCATTATCGGCTGACCTTCCTTGTTTCAACCTTCGACCCCCAAGCGGCGGAGGTTCGTGAGGCCGTAGCGAATCCTGCCATCTCGTATTTTCGGCAGAGCCTGAAGCTAGCTCTTCCGCCGGGCACTCCGGACGAACTGGTGGAAGAGCGATTACACCAAATACTTGCAGTTCTCCATGGCATGACCATTATGCTGATAACACATCCGCGGACCTACGGGCTCACTAAGGAGAGCGCCCTGAAACAACTCGAATCCGCGTTCGACCTTTTCCTTAAAGTGGCATGAATCTGAGTGAACAACCCGGATCAGAGCAATCCCTCCTGGCGCGGTACGAGGCGCTTTTTCGTGTGTCACGGGCTATCAATGTCTATCGCGATCCTAGGGGGTTGTTTCGGATTCTCGCCGATGAACTGCGCCATGTCGTGGACTTCGACTTTGTAGGTTTGTTTCTGTACGACGAGGTGGCAAATAAGGTACAGAACGCCGCTCTCGATACGATGGAGGGGCCAGGATTCGGTAGCCCTTCTGATTTTCCGGCGGAAGAAACGATCACCTGGTGGGTGTACTACCATCAGGAACCGGTACTCATAGCTTCGCTAGACAAAGAGCAGCAGTTTCCTAAGATGATGGAACTTTATAAGCGCTCCGGCGTGCAGTCCGCCTGCATCCTGCCTTTGACGACGCCATACCGACGCTTGGGTAGCCTCAGTTTCACCGCCCTACACCCCAACGCCTATCCATCCGGGGAAATTTGTTATCTCTCTCTGGTTGCAGAGCAGGTTGCGCTGGCAGTTGACAATGCGTTGCGCGACAAGGAACAGCGTAAGCAAAAGGCTCATTTCGAAAAACTGTTTGAATTGGCGCCTGACGCGATCGTTTCGTGCGATACCGAGAACCACGTATTAATGGCGAATCGAGAATTCACAAACCTGTTTGGTTTCACGGTTGAGGAGGTACTGGGCCGCAACATTAGCGAATTGATTGTCCCGGACGCCTTGCGGGAAGAGTCGGAAGCGCTGCGCCAGGCGCTGAAGCGTGGGGAGCGGGTAAATGCAGAACTAATCCGCCGGCGGAAAGATGGGTCTCGTCTTGTTGTGTCATTCGTCGCAGCCCCGGTCTCGGTTGACGGGAGCACGCCGGAGGTCTACGGAATCTATCGAGACATAACGGAGCGTAAGCAGGCAGAAGAGGCGTTGAAGCGAAGCGAGGCCTACCTATCCGAGGGCCAAAGACTCAGCCACACGGGAAGCTGGGCCTACGGTTTTTCAACCACAGACAGTTTCTTCAGCCAGGAGAGTTTCCGCATCTTCGGGCTGGACCCAGCAACGCCGAGAGTGACGCAGGAAATGGTACTGAGCCGAGTGCATCCTGACGATCGATCTTCGTTCGTGGAAACGATTCAGAGAGCGATCCGCGACGCGAGCGACTTTGAGCGGCATTACCGGATTATTTTGGAGGATGGAACCATCCGGCACATTCATTCACTGGGACATCCCGTGAAGAACGCGGCGGGCATCGTGGTTGAGTGTGTTGGAACCCACATGGATGTGACCGAGCAGCACCTTTCGCGGAAGGCGCTTGAGGATGCTTTGGTGGAAATCAACACCCTAAAGGAGCAGCTATTTCAGGAAAATGTCGCGCTACGGCAGGAAATCGACGAAGCCTCCATGTTTGACGAGATCGTGGGCAAGAGCAGCGCATTGCAGAAAGTGCTGAAGGAGATCGAGATCGTCGGACCGACGGATTCCAGTGTTCTCGTTTACGGGGAAACCGGCACAGGCAAGGAATTGATCGCGCGTGCGATTCACAATCTGAGTTCGCGGCGATCGAACGCATTCGTCAAGGTGAATTGTGCCGCAATTCCCACGGGGTTGCTCGAGAGTGAACTCTTCGGGTATGAGAAAGGAGCGTTTACTGGAGCGATCTCGCAGCGGATCGGCCGCTTTGAACTGGCTCATCAGGGAACGGTGTTTCTCGATGAGATCGGAGAGCTGCCTCTTGAGTTGCAGCCCAAGCTGTTGCGGGTACTTCAAGATAGAGAATTTGAACGGCTCGGAAGTTCGCGCACGCGGCGAACGGACGCGCGTTTGATCGCAGCGACCAATCGAGATCTCTCGACAATGGTGGAGGAGCATAACTTTCGTGCCGACCTCTTCTACCGCTTGAACGTTTTCCCCCTTTACGTGCCGGCACTGCGCGAACGTCCTGAGGATGTTCCCTTGCTGGTCCGTCATTTTGTCGAACTGTTTAGCAGACGTATGAGCAAAGTGATTCAGACAGTTCCCCCGGAAACGATGAGCGCGCTTATGCGGTATCCCTGGCCGGGAAATATTCGCGAGCTGCAGAACGTTATTGAACGCGCGGTGATTCTTTCGACTCACGGCGCACTGCGCGTGTCTATTGCGGAGCTGAATGCGAAGGGGAACGCGGCGCCGAGAAGCAAAGAACCGACAGTATCCGTCCCCAAACGGATCCGGGCAAATGTTCCTATTCTGAGCCGAGAGCAAGTTGTACAGGTCCTCCAAGACGCTGGTGGACGGGTCGGTGGTTCCGATGGCGCCGCTGCACGCCTCGGCTTGAAACGTACCACGATGATCGCACACATGAAGAAGCTCGGCATCGATCCTCGGACTGTCATAAAGGTGTCATAGCCTTTTGACAGTGTCATTGCAGCTGTGACACCGTGACACCGTTTGCAGTTCATGTGCTCTGCCTCCTCGAAGCTTTCCTTAATCAATCAGATGTGGCGATTTCAAAAGCGCTCTCGGTTTGGCGTACGGGTTGCTTTCTCTGTTCACGATTGAAACAGCGCCATCAGCCGAATCGGTCATTTGAGTTTTGCCACTCGACGGACAAGAGTTCACGAGACCAAGCGTTGTGACAGTTCAAGGAGATAAGTCCATGAACCGAATCCTAAACCTATACACCAATGCAAAACACGGACACAGCGCCGCAGCCCTGTTCGCAGTCGTCCTTGCACTCGCCGGATTTGCAAATGCAGCCTCGGTATCCTCAACCCATTCGCACAAAGGAAAGAAAGGGGGCTTAACCATTACGGCTCCCACTGAAGTCGGTGGAGTCACCCTGCAGCCGGGAGATTACGAGGTCAAGGAGGTCGACTCTCCGGGAGGACCCGTCGTGGAGTTCTCGCTGTTCGAGAAACTAGAATGGCCCATTTTTTGGTCGGCGACTAAAACAGTCGTTGCCCGCGTGAAGTGCACCGAGCAGGCGTTGAGTTCGCGGCCGAAACACACTCGACTAATGCTCGCCTCGAATACTACGCACGCTACCGGCCTAGAGATCCGTGGCAAGGCAGTTGATTACTACTTCGCCCCATCTCATCAGATGACCGATGAAGCGGGCGATTGAGGGACCTCCGGAGTTGTCGGGACCTTGCGTAATGGGCATGGGATTCACGCTCTCGCGGGCTACGAGGATAGCTGGTGCGAGGGGAGTTTATCCCAAGGTTAATGGCTCACATTCTTCCGGTTAGGCCGTCATTCAACCGGAACGCCGCAAGCCCTTGAGAGTTGTATAAGGCGCGATTTTATGGCAGCTTCATTCTGCTCTCGAATCTCGGTCATGAGCTGCTTTGCAGGGGTGGCGTTCACGCTGCAGCCCATCGCCCCCGCCAGCGACATGCAGGTCGGCGGATGACCGGGAGTAGTCAGGAACTCTACCGTGTTCTCGAAAAGCGCACGTATGACACCCTCTCGCCGCCAAGTTGACACAAAGTTGACACAAATGAAAATGGTTTTCAATTGAAAAGAGGGCTGGCTGATAGAGGATTCTTCCAGGTAGTAGCATCCGATCAGCTTCGGGTCTGGCGCGAGTCCTAAATTCCAAGTACTCGAGTTTCTTACTGAGGGGCAGTTCCGGATTGCGACCCTTCGCCCGGAACCGAAATTTTAATAATCGCGGTTGCGAAACCATGCTTGGCGGTGAAAAGGCCCTGCGGCGTTTGTCAGCAGATGCCATAGCTTACACTCAAACACATGCTCAACCGGGGCTATGCCTACACCACAATCATCAGCAGCAAATACCATGGACAAATCCTGCTCTCCCACTTGGCAAGCCTTTACCCCCACTCAACCCCACAAGCCTGGCAACAAAACCTGAACAACGGCGAAGTCACCCTCAACGGCGTCACCGCCACCGGAAGCGAATCGGTCACTTCAGGCCAAACCCTTGTCTGGAACCGTCCACCCTGGATCGAACCAGACTCCCCTCAGCACTTCGAAGTCCTGTTTAATGACCCCCATCTGTTGGCCGTCAACAAACCCAGCGGGCTGCCCACCCTCCCCGGCGGCGGCTTCATGGAAAACACCCTCCTGCGCTTGGTGCAAAAGCAAACCCCCAACGCAAACCCTGTCCACCGGTTGGGCCGAGCCACCACCGGCATCGTCCTCTTCGCCAAAACACCGCAGGCGGCCTCTAATCTATTCGCAAACTGGAACACACCCAAAATTCAAAAAATCTACCGGGCGCTGGCTCAAAACATTGCACAGCACGACGCCTACGAAATCCTCACACCCATCGGCCTCGTACCGCACCCGCGCATCGGTTCCGTGTGGGCCGCCAACCCAAGTGGCAAACCGTCAAAGTCATTGGCAAAGGTGATCTCACGCACCACAAGCACCACAACATTTGAGGTAAGCCTAAATTCTGGCCGCCCTCATCAAATCAGAATCCATCTGGCATCCATCGGCCATCCCCTGGTAGGCGATCCTCTGTACGGCTTAACCGGCCAGCCTCTTGAACATCTCCCCGGCCTCCCCGGCGATGGAGGATATTTCCTGCACGCCCAATTTCTGAAATTCCACCACCCCATCACCGGAGAACAAATCAATCTTGAGGCAGCTTTGCCGTCCGGATTCTCATTGCATCAGTAGGTTCACGGCGGGAATCAAATCAGGGTGGCCGTTGAAACCTGCGCGATCCCGCCATTCCGAATCCTGACGAAGCGAGTTTAATTACACTCCGATAATGGTGGTTAAGAGAACACACGCGCCGATCTTTTCATGCTGGCAGCCCGGCTTGGTTACTAGACGAAAGCATATGTTATCGACTAATAACGGCCTCACTTTGACCGCGTAACGCCCTACTGATAGAAAGTGGCGCCTCCCGGATAGCTCCTGGATCGTCGCCTATCCGGAAGTAATCCCAATTCCACGCTGCACGGATAGATCCGCTGAAGTCGGCATCGCGCAAGTTTTAGAGACCGGACTGATGCCGCTGAACGGACTGTCCCAGCGACGTTTATCGTTCCGTATCAGGCGGCTCTGGATGAGTCTGTCGCGGATGATCTAAAGTGCAATGCGTTGAGAGGAATCTGAGCCCAGCAAGTGATCGAGAAACTCAAACGGAAGGCTCCAAATTCCTTGACCGGCTCCTCATTACATGAGAATATGCGAATCTTCAATGACAGAAATCAGCCAATTCAAAGCGGAGTTCTTCAAGGCGCTAGCCCATCCGTTGCGGATCAGAATATTGGATGAGCTCCGGAAAGGCGAAGCGGGCGTCAATGACTTGTGCGCCCGTTTGGAGGTTGAGCAGAGCAATCTCTCCCAGCAGTTGGCCATCCTCCGGAACCGCAACATCCTCGCAACCCGAAAAGACGGCCAGAACGTGTACTACTCCGTTCGGTATCCTGAGTTGTTCGACTTGCTGGACGTGGCAAAGAGAATATTCAACAACCATCTGATCGACGTGAAAGACCTACTGTCGCAGCTGGTTGTGACTAAAAGACGCTGATAGCACCATTTTTTTTGTTTCATGTATGCAAATATTCTCATATTTGCGCGGAGGCGATAGGCAGCGGCCGGACTCCACGAGTGAGCTGTTGGAGACTTATTTAAAGGAAAACACGATATGGGTAATTGGCTACCAAGATCTGTTCTCTGTCTTAAGTCTTACACAAAACGTATGTTCGTCGCGGACCTCTTGGCAGGTATCACTGTAGGCTTGGTCGCGCTTCCTTTGGCGATGGCCTTTGCCATCGCTTCGGGCGTTCCCCCTCAAGCAGGTCTGTACTGCGCAATCGTCGCGGGTTTTGCGATTTCCGCTTTGGGAGGATCTTCGACACAGATCGGTGGTCCAACCGGTGCGTTCGTGGTCGTCGTATTTGGGATTGTGGCTAAATACGGTATCGACGGACTGTTCATGTGCACCATGTTGGCCGGAGTTATCCTGCTGTTCCTAGGCGCAACAGGATTGGGTACGGCGGTCAAATTCATACCGCGCCCTGTGGTTGTAGGCTTCACGAACGGTATTGCCGTCATTATTGCCAGCACTCAAATCAAGGATTTCTTTGGACTCAAAATTGATAAGGTCCCGGGCGACTTTTCGTCCCGAATTCTGACACTTGTCCACAATTTTTCATCGTTCTCTCCTCTTGAAACAACTTTGGCAATTGGTGCGCTCGTAATAATTATCCTTTTCATGGTTTACGTGAAAAGAGTTCCCGGGTATATTGCCGCTCTATTTTTCGGAACCGCGGCGGTTGTCATCTTCAAACTCCCGGTAGAGACAATTGGGACGCGCTTCGGTGGTATTCCATCCGGATTTCCAATACTAAAGATTCCTCACTTTCGCTTGGACCTGCTGCGGCCATTGATCTCACCTGCAATCACAGTCGCCATGCTAGGCGCGATCGAATCACTGATGTCCGCAGTGGTTTCCGATCGCATGAGTGGGGATAAACATAATCCAAACGTGGAACTCGTCGGCCAGGGAGTCGCCAACATCCTCTCTCCGCTTTTTGGGGGGCTTCCGGCGACTGGAGCGATCGCACGAACTGCCACAAATATTCGCTCCGGTGCGAAGACACCAGTAGCGGGAATGATTCATGCGCTGACCCTTTTCGTGATCGTCGTCTTTGCCGCGCCCCTCGCCCGGTTTATTCCGCTGTCGGTTCTGGCGGCCATCCTGCTGGTGGTTTCCTACAACATGGGTGAATGGCGCGAGATTCCGGAGCTCTTGAAGCTGTCCCGGTTCGAGATTGGCACTTGGTTGGTAACGTTTCTGCTGACAGTCTTTGCCGATCTGACCGTCGCTGTAGAGGCCGGCATGATTTTGGCTGCGCTGGTGTTCATACGGAAGGTTACACAAACCACGACCGTATCTGAAGTAACGGCGGAGTACGTTCGTGAAGGGCATGTTCATATTCTGCAACACAAACACATCCCCCCATATATCAGCATTTTTAGAATCCATGGCCCATTTCTTTTTGGCGCAACTGACAAACTGGATGCAATTGCGTCGCGTCTCGCTGAACTTCCCCCGATCATTATTCTGAGACTCCGGAACATGACTGCAATCGATTCCACGGGCATTCAGGCACTGGAGAATCTTGCGGACCATATCCTTGGGTCCGGGAGACAAATCATTCTCTGTGGAGCTAGAGAGCGGCCGGCGAGGCGCATGCAGGCTGCGGAGTTTCATGACCATATCGGAGCGGAGAATATTTGCCTCAGCTTGGCCGAAGCCCTAGATAGGGCCGAGATCTTGTACCTTGGCTACCCAAGCATGTTTTCATTATGCGATGGTGACGAGATCTCATGAACACGCTTCCGGTTGGCCCACCCTTTGCATTTAGTGTCGCGGCCTATGTTGCTGGGGCTTTTGCATCTCTGGCGAGCTGGCGAAACCCGGTGCGCGCTCGTTATCTCTGCTGTGGCACCGCCTTAGCAGGGTCTGCCATGGGCGGGCTCGCCGCAGTTCTCGGCCTCTTTCAAGACACACCTGTCCGGTGGGTGATCCCATCAGGAATTCCGCTATTTTCATATAGCTTCACTTACGATGCTTTAGCTGGTTTTTTTAACCTAGCTTTAGCGATCCTCGCAGGCGCAGTTTCAATTTATTCCTTCAGCTACCTGAAAGAATTCGAGGGCAGGAGGAACATCGGCTTCTTTGGCTTTTTATTCCATATCCTGCTTCTCAGCTTGACGATCACTTTTACTGCTGCCAACGCGTTTCTGTTTCTGATCGCATGGGAAGTAATGTCGCTTGCCGCCTACGGTCTGGTCACGTTCTACCACGAGGACGAGGAAACTAGACGGGCAGGGTTGCTCTACATCATCATGGCGCACATCGATACAGGGTGCGTGATGCTCGGTTTTGCACTGCTGATTCAGGCGAGTGGCAGCGCCGAATTCGCGAGCTTCCATGGTGTGGCCGCGCAATTATCGAGCGGCAGACAAGCCGCTGCGTTTGTGCTTTTTTTCCTGGGCTTTAGCATTAAGGCTGGTGTCATTCCATTCCACACCTGGCTACCTGCAGCCCACCCGGTCGCGCCAAGCAACATCTCAGCTCTGCTTTCCGGCATCGTGATCAAATCCGGCATCTATGGCATGACACGGATTTTCCTAGATTCGCTGGGTGGGGTGCCGTCCTGGGCTGGCATCCTTGTTCTCATCGTGGGGGTCGTCTCCGCCGTCCTGGGCGTCCTGTACGCCTTGATGGAGCACGATCTCAAGCGTCTCCTGGCCTACCACAGTATTGAGAATATCGGCATTATTCTCATGGCACTTGGTGCCGCTTTAATCTTCCGCGTTGCGGGGCATCCGCTGCTGGCCGGAGTGGCCCTGATCGCCGCGATGTTTCACACGCTGAATCATGCCATCTTTAAGTGTCTTCTGTTCTTGGGGGCTGGGTCGGTACTCCACTCGACAGGGACACGAAACATGGAAGACATGGGCGGCCTCATCCGCCCGATGCCGGTCACTGCTTTCTGTTTTCTGATCGGGGCGGTCGCGATCTCGGGCCTGCCCCCACTGAACGGATTTGTTAGCGAGTGGTTGACCTACCAAAGTCTCTTGGCAGGATATGGTGCGACTGGAGGGTTGACGCGAATCCTGTTCCCGCTCGCGGGTTCAATGCTCGCATTGACCGGGGCCTTGGCAGCAGCCTGCTTTGTGAAGGCCTTCGCCATCACTTTCCTGGCACTGCCGCGCGCAGCCGAATCCCGGAATGCGCACGAGGCGCCCCGGACCATGCTGATTGGGATGAGCTTCCTGACCTTCGCCTGCGTTGCCTTAGGCTTAGGGGCTACCTGGTTCCTCCCGATCTTCGGCGGGATGACGGAGCAACTGCTCGGACAAAGAGTTGGCGGGAATCTGATTACTGGCAAAGGATGGGTGCTTTCCGCGGGCATTCCTTACGGGCGCACCGTGTCTGGCACTGTGTCTACCGCGGTCATTGCCATCGCACTTTTGATCTTGGCGGGTGCCGCTGTAGTTCTCGTAACGGTCGCGGGCAGGAGGTTCGCTCGGCAGCGCGGGCCAGCGTGGGATTGCGGGTTGCCTGCACTGACAGAAGAGAACGAGTACACAGCTACCGCATTCTCAAAACCACTGCGAATGATCTTTTCCGTTTTGTATCAGCCGCAGCGTGAAATTCAACAAGTTTTCGACGTCTCTCCCTATTTTCCCAAAGAGATCCGTTTCGAAAGCAAAATCGAACCGGCCTTCGAGAATAGAATCTATGTTCCGCTTCAGGAGTTCATCTTCAGGGTTTCCAACAGAATGCGAACCATTCAGGCGGGAAGCATTCATGCCTATCTGGCCTACATCTTTGTAACCCTCATCTTGCTTCTGCTGTTCGGGGTGCGCAAATGACTGAGGTGCTCACCAACTCGGGGTTGCAGTTCGTATTGCTATTGCTGTTTGCTCCTTTGTTCAGCGGCATGATCAAGACCCTGAAGGCCAGGCTCCAGACACGACGGGGACCGGACGTCCTGCAATCCTACCGGGACATTTTTAAGTTGCTCCGCAAGGGAATGGTGATTCCCGAGACAGCGTCATGGATCTTCTCTGCCGCGCCCTACATGGTCTTTGGTACGGCGACGCTGGCCGGACTCATGATCCCCATGACTACAACCCACGCCCCTCTAAGCCTGTTTGGAGGCGTGCTCGCAGTGGTCTATCTCCTGGCACTGGGGCGCTTCTTTCTTGCGCTTGGCGGGTTGGACACGGGAAGTTCGTTCGGTGGCTTGGGCAGCAGTCGTGAAATGACCATTTCCGCAATCGCGGAGCCGGCAATGATGCTGGCGATTTTCACTGTGGCATTGGCAGCAAACTCCACGAATCTTAGCGAAATGGCGAAAGTCGCTGTCGGCCAGAGCTGGAGGTTTCTGGCACCATCGCAGATGCTGGCATTAGCAGCACTTTTGATCGTCCTGATCGCCGAGACAGGCCGCATTCCAGTTGACAATCCAGCCACCCACCTCGAATTGACGATGATTCACGAGGCTATGGTGCTCGAGTATTCGGGGCCATATCTGGCTTTGATTGAATGGGGCGGGTCCATCAAACAGCTCGTGTTGATGACGCTGCTGGTCAATACCTTTTTCCCGTACGGTTTGAGTTCTGAGTGGACGGCTCAGGCGGTGAGTTTGGGACTGATCTTCTATCTCTCCAAATTGTTTCTGCTGGTCTGTCTTATCGTCCTGATTGAGACTACGAATGCGAAGCTGCGGCTGTTTAGAGTACCGGAATTGCTCATGGTTGCTTTCATTTTAGGAGCGCTTGCGCTCATTTCCACATTTCTATTCTGAGGCGTTATGCCCTTCGTCCCTAACCCCGAGCTCGGCAACCGAATCATCACCCTGATGGCGGCGCTGGTTCTCGTACTGCAGATCGCTGCCGTCGGACAGCGCTCGATTCTTTCGAGCGTTCGCATCTTCGCGGTGCAATCGTTTCTCCTGGGGGGAATTGCTGCTGTCATCGCTTACTTCAACCAAGCCGAACATGTTTTTATCGTCGCTCTCCTCACAATTGTTTTGAAAGCGGGACTGCTTCCCCGGTTGCTGGAGCGCTTAGTGGTGCGAATCGGAATCCGGCGCGAGATTGAGCCGCTGATCAACGTTCCGTTATCGATCCTGATCGCGGGCGGCCTAACGCTGTTGGGCTACGTGGTCGCGGAGTCTTTTTATCATCCGGAAGAGACTTCTGCCCGTGCGGCTCTTGGACATAACACGCTCGCTGTTGCCATCTCACTTTTCCTGATCGGCTTCTTTACCATGGTGAACCGCCGTAAAGCCCTGACGCAGGTCCTGGGACTGCTTTCGCTGGAAAATGGCCTCTTCCTAGCCGCAATTTCATTGACCTACGGAATGCCATTGGTGGTTGAGCTTGGCATCTTTTTTGATGTTCTCGTCGCAGTGATGGTCCTCGGCATTCTCGTCTTCCGTATCCGCGAGACATTCGACTCCATGGACGTCAGCAAGCTACGGAAGTTGCGGGGGTAAGCAAGCTTATGATTCTGCTTTGGCTTCTCGTGGTTCCGCTGATCGCAGGCCCCGTAGCATTCTTGCTGCGAATGCGGCCCAGGATGGAGATGGTCAATCTCGCAGCCTTCGGCCTTGAGATGTGCCTGGCTTTCGTGCTGGCGGCTAAAGTGCTTCGCAGTGGCCCGGTCTCGCTTTGGAACGGGTTCCTTTACGCCGATGCTCTTAGCGCGCTAACGGTTTTTCTGTCTGCTTTCGTGGCTCTTGTTTGTTCGATTTATGCTGTTGGATATTTACGTCAGGACGAGCGAGACGGAGTCTTTCAGGATGATCAAGAACTGGTCGGCCGCTTCGGCGTGCATAAATTGCGCGAGTACTACACCCTTACTCCTCTGTTCGTTTTTTCCATGATTCTGGTCGCACTCGCCAACAACCTCGGAATACTCTGGGTGGCGATTGAGGGAACCACGTTAGCCTCCGTTTTCCTAGTTATGTTTTATGGACGCAAGACATCTCTGGAGGCTGCGTGGAAGTATGCCATCATCGGTGGCGTTGGTCTTTCCATGGCCCTGTTCGGCACGATTCTGACCTACTATTCTGCGCATCTGGTCCTGAGAACGGACACGCTTGCGGGTTTGAACTGGTCCGTCCTAGCGGGAAACGCCGGCCAGTTCGATAAGGCGACCATGCGGCTGGCCTTCATTTTGATACTGCTGGGCTATGGAACCAAGGCGGGCATCGCTCCCATGCATACCTGGAAGCCGGATGCCTACAGTGAAGCGCCAATTCCAGGGGCAGCGCTGCTCGCCACTGGGGTCCTCAATTGTGCTCTCTATGGTTTAGTCCGGTTCTACATTCTGAGCTCGAAATGTCTGGGCTCACAATTTGGCTCCCACCTCCTCATTATTTTCGGCTTGCTTTCGATAGGAGTGGCTGTGCCCTTCATTCTCGTCCAGAAGAACTTCCGGCGCCTGCTGGCCTATTCGAGTATTGACCACAGCGGGATTATGGTGCTTGCACTCGGTTTCGGGGGGCCTTTGGGCATTCTGGGCATGCTTCTGCACATGACTTTTCATTCGATTACCAAGCCCTTGCTTTTCTTTTGCGCTGGGAATGTCCAGCAACATCTCAAGACGGACCTGTTCCGCAAGGCAAAAGGAGGGCTGATCCACTCGATGCCTTTAAGCGGAGCCGCATTGCTCATGGTGACGCTCGCTGTCACAGGATCACCTCCTTTCAGCATGTTCCAAAGTGAGTTCACCATTTTGCGGGCAGCCTTCGGCGGAGGCTATTTTGTGCTGGCGGTTTTGTTCGTCATCTTTCTCGTGGCGATCTTTTCCGGCTTCCTGGTGCATATCTCGAATCTGGTCCTCGGTCCAGACCCAGGTCTTCCTGCCCCCGAAACCTGCCGCTGGAAGAGGTTTTCTATCGTGGGGTTGGCCGCAGTGATTATTGTTATGGGATTCTGGATACCCGCTCCGTTGTTCCGGCTAATTCAGGGTGCAGCGAGCATCGTGATGGGTGGATGATGGCGCAAGCAATGTCCCCGATGTTTGAAGCTCTCCGGCGGAAGTTTGGCAGACAGCTCCAGTCTGTCCGTGCCGACTACGAAGACCAAAGCTATCTTCTTCTGAGCAACGCCGACATCAGGCCTATCGCCGAACACCTGCGTGGTGAATTCGGAGCTCGACTCGTTACGGTCCTCGCCGAGGACCGGCGCTCAGTCGATGGCGTTTTCTTCAACTACTATGTTTTTGAACAGAAGGGCAGCGCTCAGTATCTGATCGTGCAAGCGCCGGTGGCAACGGACAGCCTCGAGTTTCCCTCACTTTCCGCTGAACTGCCTTCCGTGAACTGGCAAGAGCGCGAAATTCAGGATTGGTTTGGACTGAAAGCCATTGGACATCCCAATCCCCGCCGCGTTGCCTTGCATGACAACTGGCCGGACGTTTATCCCTTGCGCAAAGACTTTCCGCTCGAAACCGTTCTGCCGCCCTTTGAGGGAGAACGCCACATCTACCGCCCCGCTTTGGGCGAAGGAGTCTTTCAAATTCCCGTCGGGCCTGTGCATGCTGGAATCATCGAGCCAGGTCATTTTAATTTCGCGGTGGCAGGGGAACCGATCCTTTACCTCCAGCTTCGAATGTTCTACACCCATAAGGGCACGGAAAAACTCTTTGAGAAGTTGCCGATTCCAAAGGCTGTCTTTCTGGCGGAAAGCATTTCAGGAGATTCGAGTTTTTCCCACGGCACAGCGTTCTGTCAGGCGATAGAACGTGCGGCCAGCATTCAAGTGCCTCCGCGCGGTCTGGTCATGCGGACCATCCTGCTGGAGTTGGAACGTATCTGCAATCATGTCGCCGACATTGGGGCTATTGCGACCGATGTAGGCTTCGCGATCGCCAATGCCCATGCCAGCCGCTTGAAGGAGGCGATGGTCACCTTAAACGAGCAGTTGACTGGCAGCCGCCTTTTGCGAGGCATGGTCTGCGTGGGCGGAGTGCGCAGGGGTTGGGACCCGGCGCAGCTGGACGTGCTCGGTGACACGCTGGATTCTTTTGCGTGCGAATTTCGTAATCTGATCGGTCTGATCGATTCGTCCGAATCCACTCGCGATCGCTTGGAGCAGACAGGAATTCTGCGGCCCGACAAGGCACGGGATCTGGGCATCGTGGGCGTGGGAGGACGCGCTTCAGGCGTCGATCTGGACGTGCGGCGTGATCACTCTTACGCGGCGTATTCTCGTTATTCGTTCCGTGTCCCGGTTTACCAAGCCGGAGACGTTTGGCACCGGATGCAGGTACGCGTCGACGAGGTGAACGAATCCATTGGCATCATCCGGCAGGCTATGGCAGAGGATATACGGCGGGAGTTCCGTGTGCCTTCCCCGGTCATTCCCCCAGACCGCTGTGCGCTGAGTGCGGTCGAGGGATGGCGCGGCGAAATCATCCATTGGATTCGCACGGGGCCTGAGAATCATCTGGAACGCTGCAAGATCAAAGACCCATCACTCAATAATTGGCCTGCTCTGGTCGAGGCTGTCCAAGGCAACATCATTGCGGACTTCCCCGTCATTAACAAGAGTTTTAACCTCTCCTACTCAGGAACGGACCGGTAAGCGATGTTCAAAATACTTCAACAGACGTTCAGTACTGGAATCGCAACAGTCAACTATCCGGCGCAGCCGGCAAGGATCTCCGACCAATTTCGGGGACGGCCAAGTTTCGACTTCGAAAAATGGAAAGACGCGCGATCTGCCGCAGAGGTTTGTCCAACCGGAGCAATATCTCTGCGTGACAACGGCGATTCCCGGGAAGTCACTGTCGATTACGGTCTGTGTGTCTTCTGCGGTCTGTGCGCGGAAGCATCGAGCGATGAAGCGGTGCAAATTACTCGAGAATTTGAACTGGCGACTACGGAGCGACGCAACCTGGTGCTTACTGCGGAATACACTCTGAATCCCGACCGTACCCACCGAGTGTTGCGAAAGGCCGATCGCAGGCCCTGGAATGCAGAAACCCATATCGAGACTCTAGGGCAGAAAGCGCGCGAAACAATTCACAAACTCCTAGGACGGTCCCTCGCCATTAGGGAGGTGGACGCTGGGTCCTGCAATGGATGCGAACTGGAGATTGTCGCCCTGAACAATCCGATCCATGATGTCGAACGCTTCGGAATCCAGTTCGTCGCGTCTCCGCGTCATGCCGATATGCTCCTCGTGACTGGACCTGTCACCCGCAACATGGAACTCGCACTTTTGAAAACGTATCGGGCAATGGCAGAGCCTAAGGTGGTGGTCGCGGTTGGCGCTTGTGGCATCAGCGGTGGTATTTTCGGCCAGAACTACGCGTGTCTGGGTAGCGTTGACACGGTGCTTCCGGTAGATGTTTACATTCCGGGATGCCCGCCCCGCCCGCAAGCCCTCCTGTACGGAATCTTGCTCGCGGTCGGACGTATCGAAGAAGGACTCGTTGATGGGCGCAAGTCGGTTTCTTCCCGATCGATGGCGAATCGGTAACGGGAACACAAATTTCATTGTGGTCCTACGAAAGAACTCCATAAAACCTACCCATTCAGCGCTTTCTTACGTCTTCAATAATCACGACGTGCTGTCGAACGGGCTTGACACGGTGTCTCTAGTGCGCCGATGCGATTCCGCCACCGGAAGGCCCCGCATGACAAGATTAGTCCCGATATGTCGGCTTGGGGCAAGGTTTCCGGTGGGCTTGGCCTATTCCGGGCGGATGGGCAATTCGGAAACCGATCCACTATGCATACCTCGGCATCAGAGTTTCCGCTTTCTAACGAGTGCTTTCATGCTTTTGTTCTCGTTCGGGTTTGGCGGTTGTGCTGAAATCAAGGCGGTCTGCGCATAGCTTTCTCAGCATATCTATCTCCGATCAGGAATACCTTGTCGCCGTTTACGACAGAAGTGAGGAAGTGATTTCCGCTGATGGGTTCCGCCTGGAACTCTGCGACGGAATAGACAGTGGGATTGATTGGACGGCTGATTGTCTTTTCCGCACTCGAAAGTTGGTCAAGAACGTCGCCGAGAGTGACCTCTCCGACGACCAGCAAGTCCACGTCACTGTCGGCTCCTTCTTCTTGGCGCGACATTGAGCCGTACACAAATGCAATCCGAATCCGGTCGCTTAAGGGCGCAGCATCTCAAACGCTCCCACGGTCTTCGCGAGCACGGCGCGAAGCTCGGAGAATATCGGATGCTTGCCGATTGGCTTGATAGAAAACTTGCTTGCCGACGGTCGAGCGAGTCACGAGTTCGAGTTGCGACAGAATCCTGAGCTCGCGTTGAATAGTTCCGACGCTGAGACCAATGAGCTGGTGGGTTATCTCGCGGTAGAAAAACGAACGATCCGGATGGCGGTATAGAAGATCGAGGATCGCTCCTCGTGTATGCAAAATGAGAGCGTTTGGATACAAATTCCAGAACACGTCAATTAAGTATGCTTCCGATGTAACAATCTAATGATATATTCCATAAAGCAGACACAGAAGGTGAGGTTTGAGGAATGAGCGTAATCTCCCAACTCGAAGAGTATCAGGGGCGTGGCTTCGGTAAGGAACAGGCGCAGACGATTGTCCTCATGCGCGCCGCCGCGATTGCTCTCTTTCGCGATTTCCCCGAGCACTTCGTTCTGTTCGGAGGAGCGACGCTGGTTCTCTTCCACAACAGTGTTCGCCACTCGGCCGATCTTGATCTGCTCGCAACGAAGATGGAGCGACCTCCAACCGAGGCCATTCTCGATTCGCTTAAGCAGGGTCTTCAGGATGTGTCGGAAATCCTGAACGTACACCCGATCAGGTTCGAGGTCGAGGTGGCTGAAATCCCTGAGCTTAAAATTGCAATCTTCGGCGGTGCCGGGCAACGATTGTTTCGTGTGGACTTTAACAAGCTCGGGTCGATCCTCGATTCGGAGGTCCGGCATCAAGCTCTGAGCGGCGCTCTCCCTTCAGCGGAGGCGGATATCGCTGTTGCCTCCAAGGATTTGCTGCTCTTCCAGAAGGCCGAAGCCTTCTTGCTCAGGCGAACGGTCAAGGCACGCGATGCCTATGACATCGACGCTCTCTTCCGTGAAGGAGCCGTGCTGACACAGCATTTGCGAGATCTATTGACGGACACGCTTCTGGGGCATGAGATCGAGGGAGAGCAAATCGAGGAGCGGATTCAGCAGCTTACATCGAGGAGATGCAACTCGGAACTGGAGCCAATCTTGCCTCGCCAGGTTTACCAAAAGCTTAAAGGCAGCGACTTCTCAGACCTGCACCTTGCATTGAGAGCGCTCTTTGCAGAATGGCTGTAAGAAGGAAGACATATGGATTGGGTGAGCTATCTGAAAGATCGAGCTAGAAAAAGTCCGGTCGTTCTGGTGGAGGAGATCGCGGAGACCTTCGAACTGGTGCCTGCATCTGTCCAACGTTCGCTTGCCCGCCTGCAAAGCCGGGGACTCGTCGAGCGCATCGCAAATGGTATCTATGTGAATCGTCTTGCCCACGAGGTCTCGGAAACTGACTTGGTCAATATTCTCCGCCCCTGTGCGTACGTTTCACTTGAATCCGCGCTGCGATACTGGGGAATCAGTACGCAGTCACCCTCTGCTCTGACGTGTGTCACTGTCGGGAAACCGAGAGAGTATCACAGCAAAGATCTCAATCTCCGGTATAGGACAGTCTCGCCCAAGCTGTTTTGGGGCTTTCAAGAGAAGACCACACGGTACGGCTCCTACAAACTCGCTGAACCAGAGAAAGCACTTCTCGATTGGATTTATCTGTCGCTGCAGGATGGAGTCGAGCCCGCTTTGGATGAGCTGGATTTCAAGCGCCTCGATCGGGCCAAGTTACTTTCCGATGGCCAAAAGTTTCCGACCAGCGTTCTGCGTTTGCTGCTCCCAGTTCTGGCACTTGATCTGCTCAGGGCATGACAGTCCCGCTTTTCGCGTCTAAGGAAATTAGACCCCATTTTTCGCAAGGTGTGCGTGGATCGTTGACTGCGCGAAGCATGCCAAAATCAAGAGGATGTCAGAGAATGAATGAAATGCTTGAGCGCCACCATCAGCTATATATAAAAACGGTTTCATGGTCACGCTGTCACAAAGAAACCGCTGCTAAGTTAAAGGGGGAGATCGTGGTGGAGCGTCTCGGGCCAACAGTGGCGGCAGCCTCGATGCAGCTCCACCCTGAGGACCATCAGCTATATATAAAAACGGTCTCCATCGAACCTGCAGTCGCTGGAGTGCCGCGTCCACAGGAAAAGTCCCTCGGATCTACCGCGCATGAGCCCGCTCCTTTATGTTGGCCTCCAGAAGTTGACACACTTGCAAGATGCTGTTCGTATGTTATTGATAATACAGAAGGTAATATTGGTGAGCCTGGCAGGATTCGAACCTACAACCAAAGGATTATGAGAGCGTTTTATGCTCCTGTTCACCGTTCGTGCAAGGAAGTGAACGCAGAAGCATGGAACCGCAAAAGGGCTGATATATCAAGGCTTTCCTCCACCTTTCATCTCTTCCCATTCACGCATGAACGCGCACAGGTGCGCATTAAATATAAAGTTCAAGTGCCACCAGAACTGCCACCAGCCCTAAATAGGAACTGCTCGGCTGAACATGCCTTCATCCCAACAACAACGCGCCATGCCGGTGCTACCAACACCGACACGGCGCTAATCGGCCATAGCGTTCTCCGGTGAATTACCGATCTACTCTCGAACCGCTTGCGGCACCTCCACCGCATTTCAGTCGTAACCCCAACGGTGGAAACGCGAAGTGGTGCCCGGGGCCATCACCAGCGCGCGGAGAACCGCGTCGCCGGTGAGGTCTCCGCACCCCCGACTCTATAAAACAGTGGGTTGTGAAATAGCGGCTGCGAGAGCAGACTCAGGCTGCCGATGACCGGCAGCCTGAGAACTACTTCTAGTTTCAGTGAGTAATTACGAACGCTGCTGATGCCGTGCAGTCGTTGGCGGTGTTGGTCTCCACGACCGGACTGTTGCTGCCGTTGGCACAGACCAGCACGTATTGGGTCCCGGTGATGTTCGTCGGCAACGTCATGCTGGTGGTGGCACTGGAGCTGGCACCGGCAGCCAAAGCTACGACGGAGCGATAGGTCAGCATCGTGCCCTTCGTCTTGGCGTCAGATGACAGATAGAACATGGTGTAGGAGGCGCTCGTTGCTCCGGCTCCCTGGTTGGTGGTGGTGTCGGTCACAGAGATGGCGCCACCCGCAACTCCAGTGGTTGGACCGGCCACGCTGCTCTCGATCAGGTCAGGCCCGGCCACCGTGAACGCAGCCGAAGCCGTGCAGTTGTTGGCGGTATTGGTCTCCACGATCGGGCTGGCGCTGTTATTGGCACAGACCAGCACATAGTTGGTGCCGGTGATGTTCGCCGGCAACGTCATGCTGGTCGTTGCACCGGAGCTGGCCCCGACAGCCAGGGCAGCCACGGAACGATAATTCAGCATTGCGCCCTTCGTCTTGCCGTCAGAGGACAGGTAGAACATGGTGTAGGAGGCGCTTGCCGCCCCGCCTCCCTGGTTCGTGGTGGTGTCACTCACGGAGATGGTGCCACCAGCAACTCCAGAGGTCGGCCCGGTCACACTGCTCTCGATCAGGTCAGCACCGGCAACGGCGAACGCTGTCGAAGCGGTGCAGTTGTTGGCGGTATTGGTCTCGACGATCGGGCTGCCGCCATTGTTGGCACAGACCAGTACGTAGTTGGTGCCGGTGATGTTTGCCGGCAACGTCATGCTGGTGGTGGCACTGGAGCTGGCACCGACCGCCAAAGCTGCGACGGAACGATAGGTCAGCATTGTGCCCTTCGTCTTGCCGTCAGTGGACAGGTAGTACATGGTGTAGGAGGCGCTTGCCGCCCCGCCTCCCTGGTTGGTGGTGGTGTCGGTCACCGAGATGTTGCCACCCGCAACTCCGGTGGTTGGGCCGGTCACGCTGCTCTCGATCAGGTCAGCACCAGCTACGGTAAACGCTGCCGAAGCCGTGCAGTTGTTGGCGGTGTTGGTCTCCACGACCGGGCTGTTGCTGCCGTTGGCACAAACCAGCACGTAGTTGCTGCCGGCGAGGTTCGTCGGCAACGTCATGCTGGTTGTGGCACTGGAGCTGGCGCCGGCAGCCAGGGCAGCCACGGAACGATAGCTCAGCATCGCGCCCTTCGTCTTGCCGTCCGTGGACAGATAGAACATGGTGTAGGAGGCGCTTGTCGCCCCGCCTCCCTGGTTCGTGGTGGTGTCGGACACAGAGATGTTGCCGCCCGCAACCACTCCACTGGTTGGCCCGGTCACGCTGCTCTCGATCAGGTCAGCACCGGCCACGGTGAACGCTGCCGAGGCCGTGCAGTCGTTGGCGGTGTTGCTCTCCATGATCGGGCTGTTGCCGCCGTTGGCACAGACCAGCACGTAGTTCGTCCCCGTGATGTTGGTCGGCAAAGCCATGCTGGTTGTTGCACTGGAGCTTGCTCCCGTCGCCAATGTACCCACGTAGCGATCGTTCAGCATCGAGCCTTTTGTCGTGCCGTCGGAGGACAGATAGAAGAAGGTGTAAGAACCTCCAGCGCTTTGGATTCCCTGGTTCGTTGCGGTATCAGCGACCTGAATCGTACCCCCGCTAGCTAGCGTACCTGTCAAGGATACCCCGCTCTCAATCAGGTCAACGCCCTGTGCCCAGACGCTCAGTGTGCCGGGATTAACAGTCAGGGCATAATTCAAGGCCGCCGCGCCACTGAGCGGGGCCGTGATGGGATAGGTTCCGATCGGGCTGCTACTGCCAGCCGTGGTGGAGTAAGTAATGACCAAGTTGCCGGTGGTGAGGTCATTGTTCACCACGCCTGTAACCGTCCCGGTGAAAGTAGGGTTCGCCGCGCCCAGAGCACGTGAATAACTGTTGGGCGAGATCGTTAGGGGAGCTTGCGCCACCGTGACAGTTATGCTGACCGGCATTGCTGCAGTCAAGTTCGTATTGCCAGCCTGAGTGGCCTGGACAATCACCGTGCCCGCGCCGGTAATCGTCAACGTACTGCCGTTCACCGTAGCAGGACCAGAGGTCACTGTGTAGCTCACCGGAAGCGTTGAGGACGCCGTCGCTTCCAGCGTCACCGAACCTACACCGTAGGTCAGCGGACCCGGATTCGGGAAGTTGATCGTCTGCGCCGCCTGATTTACCGCGAACGTCACGCTCACTGGAGTAGCAGCTGCATAGTTGTCGTTGCCAGCCTGGATAGCCTGAACCGCTACCGATCCAATGCCGGTGATCGTAAGCGTGCTGCCGCTCACAGTGGCAGGACCAGAGGTCACCGTGTAGGTCACCGGAAGCCCGGAGGTCGCCGTTGCGCCCAACGTGATTGGCCCTACCCCGTAACTCACCGGGCCTGGGTTTGTGAAACTGATCGTCTGCGATTGAAGGCTTCCGCTGGTGCCGGAGGAGACTTCGCGGATGCGCTGGTTGCCTCGGTCCGCGATGTAAAGGTTGCCGGAGGAGTCCACAGCAACGCCGAAGGGCCACCAAAGTTCCGCGGTGGTAGCCGGGCCGCCGTCGCCACTATAGCCGCCGTTTCCAGTGTCCTCGCCGTACCCATTGCCCGCGACCGTCGTGATCGTCCCGCCCGGCGTCACCATGCGGACGCGATTGGTGTAAAAATCCGCGATGTAGAGATTGCCGGAGGCATCCACCGCAACTCCAAAGGGCTGAAACAATTCCGCGCTGGTAGCCGGGCCGCCGTCGCCGCTATAGCCTTGTTGTCCGTTGCCTGCAACCGTGGTGATAATGCCGGTAGAGGCTGTCACCTTGCGGATGCGACTGGTGTAAAGGTCGGCGATGTAGAGGTTGCCGGAGGAGTCCACCGCAACGGTATCGGGAGCAGAAAGCTCTGCGCTGGTGGCCGGGCCGCTGTCGCCCAATCCCGAATTGCCGCCTCCGGCGACCGTCGTGATCGTCCCGCTTGGCGTCACCTTGCGGATGCGAACGTTGTGGCAGTCCGCGATGTAGAGGTTGCCGGAGGGGTCCACCGCAACGCCCAGGGGGTAACTCAATTCCGCGCTGGTGGCCGGGCCGCCGTCGCCCGAGTAGCCTGCGGTGCCGTTGCCCGCGACCGTCGTGATAACGCCGGTAGAGGCTGTCACCTTGCGGATGCGATTATTCTGCGTGTCCGCGATGTAAAGGTTGCCGGAGGCGTCGACCGCAACACCCTCGGGATCATTGAATTCCGAGCTGGTGGCCGGGCCGCCATCGCCCAACCCCGAATTGCCGCCTCCGGCGACCGTCGTGATCGTCCCGCCCGGAGCCACCTTGCGGATGCGCTGGTTGCTGATATCCGCGATGTAGAGGTTGCCGGAGGTGTCCATGGCAAGGCCCTCGGGGAAACTCAATTCCGCGCTGGTGGCTGGGCCGCCGTCGCCCGAGTAGCCAGAAGTGCCGTTGCCGGCGACCGTCGAGATGATGCCTGCTCCCGTTCCGGACGATTGTGCCGCTTGGATAACGAAGGTGAATGAGCCGGAGGTGCTGGCGTTTGCGGTCACTGTCACGCTTGCCGTTCCCGCCGTGGCGATCAGGCTCGCCGGAACCGACGCGGTGAGTTGGCTTGCGCTGACATAAGTCGTCGTCAGCGCACTTCCGTTCCAGTTCACCACCGCCCCGGAGACGAAGTTGCCGTTCACCGTCAGGGTAAACGCCGCTCCGCCTGCCGTCGCCGAAGTCGGACTCAAACTCGTAAGCGCTGGCGCGACCCAAAAGCTCACAAACACCGGATTGGCAGCGGCATAGGTGCCGTTGCCGGACTGAGTGGCTTGCACAACCACCATGCCTGGGCCGGTGATGGTCAGCGTGCCACCGCTCACCGTTGCCGAGCCGGAGGTCACCGTATAGCTAACCGGAAGCATAGAAGACGCTGTCGCGCCCAACGTGATCGGAGCCACACCATAGGTCTGCGTACCCGGATTCGGGAAGGTAATCGTCTGCGATTGCAGGCCGATGCCGGCGCCCCACAATTCGATCGCCTGGGTGGCGTAGTTCGGCGATCCCGCATTCAGCGCATTGTCTGTCAGCAGCATCCACCCGAGGTAGTCGCCCGCGAACGTTGGGTCGAAGCTGATGGAGAGAGTGCATGAAGCGCCGGAGGCCAAGCTTCCCGCTGATGACGAAGTGGTCACCAAAGGGCAGGCCGTGGCGGCGGAGTTGTCCAGCGTGAAGTACGGCGGGATGTTGGGATTGCTCCCCGCAACCGGGACCGGAAAGGTCAGCGGAGCGTTGCCAATGTTCTGCACCGTCACCATCTGCTCCGCGCTGATCGCTCCGACGTTGGTGCCGCCAAACGTGAGTGAAGGCGCGTCGGAGACATCGATCTTGCGGATGCGGTAATTCGTCTCGTCCGCAATGTAGAGGTTGCCGGAGCCATCCAGCACAATGCCGCCGGGAATGGAAAGTTCCGCGCTGGTTGCGGCGATGTTGTCGCCGTTATAACCTCCCGTTCCTGTGCCCGCCACGGTGGTGATAATTCCGCTTGGCGTCACCATGCGGACGCGATCATTGTACAGGTCGGCAAAATAGAGGTTACCCGCCGCATCCACCGCAAGGCCAAGGGGGCTGTCAAGTTCGGCGCTGGTTGCGGCGATATTGTCGCCGTTATAGCCCAGCGTGCCATTGCCCGCTACAGTGGTGATAATTCCGCCTGGCGTCACCATGCGGATGCGCTGGTTGAGCTTGTCAGTGATGTAGAGGTTGCCCCCTCCATCCACGGCAACTTCAGCGGGGTCATTAAGTTCGGCGCTGGTTGCGGCGATGTTGTCGCCGTTGTAACCCGCGGTTCCGTTGCCCGCCACGGTGGTGATCATTCCGCTTGGCGTCACCATGCGGATACGTGCATTGCCTGCGTCAGCGATGTAGAGATTACCGGCGCCATCCACGGTAATGCCCCAGGGGCTGTTGAGTTCCGCGCTGGTGGCCGGGATGTTGTCCCCGTTGTAGCCACCAGTAACTCCATTGTCCTGGGAGTACCCGTTGCCCGCCACGGTGGTGATCATTCCGCTTGGCGTCACCATGCGGATGCGTTGGTTGTTCTCGTCCGCGATGTAGAGGTTGCCGGCGCCATCCACGGCAACGCCATAGGGAACGTCAAGTTCCGCGCTGGTTGCGGCGATATTGTCGCCGTTGTAACCCGCGGTTCCATTGCCTGCCACGGTTGTGATGGTTCCGCCCGGCGTCACCATGCGGATGCGCGCGTTATTGGTATCTGCAATGTAGAGGTTGCCCGCGCCATCCATCGCAATGCGATTGGGATGGGTTAACTCTGCGCTGCTGGCAGCAATGTTATCGCCGTTGTAGCCTGCTGTCCCGTTGCCCGCCACGGTGCTGATGGTGCCCGGCCCAAAGGCAACCAGCGACCCTGTGCCTATGCCAACCAACGGAACCGTGATCAGCGTGTTGCCACTCTGATCGGCAAGTACCACCGCACCGAACCGTGTGCCGACTGCCCTCGGCAGGAACTGGACCTGCACCGTGCAGGCCGCATTTGTGGTTCCGCTGCTGCAGGTGCCGCCGGTCACGGTGAAGTCGAGATTCGGCGCGCCCTGGGTAACGGCCGAGATGCCGCCCAGAGTGATGCCTGAAGGTACCGTGAAGGTTAACGTCTGCGTGCTTCCGGCTGAAGCTCCCACCGCAATCGAACCGAAACTCATCGAGGACTGGGTCGTGCTCACCACCGGCGGAGCCGTAATCGTCAGCGTGCCGTTCGTGCTGGTGACGTTGTAGTTCGATAGCTTGTTATTCGGATCATGCAGCGTCGCGGTGATCGGATATGTTCCCACAGCCGATCCTTGGACCGCAGTAGTTGCGTAGCTAGCCGCGATTCCATCGCTGCCAATCACGCCAGTGAGCGTGCCGGTCAGCGCCGGAATTGGCGATCCGTAGACCACCGAGGCACTGTTGGCGGTCACCGTCAGCGGAGCTTGCGTCGCGGTGACGTTTTCGGTCACTTGCGGCGCCGCGCTGTAGTTGCTGTTGCCAGATTGATTGAACTGAACCGTGCAGGTTCCCGAGCCGCTCGTCATCGTGACCGTCGCACCACTGATCGAGCACACGCCTCCCGAGACAGAGTACGTAACCGTCTGTCCAGAAGTTGCGGTCGCGGTCACCGTGAAGCTGCTGCCATAGGCGGCACTGGATGGAGCCTGGGAACTCACCGAGATCGTCTGCGGACCCTGCCCAATGCCCGTGCCCTGTAACGCGATCGACTGGGTAGCCGCGCTTGCGTTCAATGCGTTATCAGTCACAATAACGCTGCCGCTGATGCTGCCGCCGACCATCGGATTGAACTCGATGCCGAGGATGCAGTTCCCTGCCACGGCGAGCGGGCTGCTCGTGCTGCAGGAGGTATCAGAGCCGCCGAGCGAGAAGTTCGCAGCCGCGCTGATGGAACTCAGGGTCAGCGGCGCATTGCCCAGGTTCAGGACAGTGACATCCTGTGAAGCCGTGGCCTGGCCAACATTGGTGCTGGCAAAGCTAAGCAAGGGCGCGTCGGAGACGTCCACCTTGCGAATGCGGTCGTAGTTGAAGTCAGCGATGTAGAGATTGCCGGAGCTGTCTACTGCAACGCTATAAGGCCAATAAAGTTCCGCGCTGGTAGCCGCGATGTTGTCGCCGTTGTACCCATTGGTTCCATTGCCAGCGACCGTGGTGATGGTCCCGCCTGGCGCCACCTTGCGGATGCGACTGTTGTAGGTGTCGACAATATAGAGGTTGCCGGAGCCATCCACCGCAACGCCCTGGGGGGTCCGAAGCTCCGCGCTGGTGGCTGCGATGTTGTCGCCGTTATACCCCGCTGTTCCGTTGCCCGCCACGGTGGTAATGGTGCCGCCCGGCGTCACCATGCGGATGCGCGCGTTGCCACCGTCTGCAATGTAGAGATTGCCGGAGCTATCCACCGCGAGGCCTGCGGGACCGTTCAGTTCCGCACTGGTGGCGGCGATATTGTCGCCGTTGTAGCCACCAGCCCCGTATGGGCCCCCGCTGTACCCGTTGCCCGCCACGGTGGTGATCGCCCCGCCCGGCGTTACCTTGCGGATGCGGTTGTTGCTGCTGTCCGCGATATAGAGGTTGCCAGCGCCGTCCACTGCAACGCGTTCGGGATAGTTCAGTTCCGCACTGGTGGCCGGGCCACCGTCGCCGCCGGAGCATCCGCCGGTATATAAGAGCGAGCTGGTATTAAAAACGCAGGAGGGGCTTCCGTTGCCGGCCACGGTGGTGATCGTCCCGCCCGGCGTTACCATGCGGATGCGGTTGTTAACTTCGTCCGCGATGTAAAGGTTGCCAGCGCCATCCACAGCAACCCCCGAAGGATAACTGAGTTCCGCGCTGGTGGCCGCGATGTTATCGCCGTTGTACCCCGGTGTTCCAGTGCCTGCCACGGTGGTAATGGTTCCGCTGGGCGATATCTTACGGATACGTTGGTTATCGATGTCCGCGATGTAAATGTTGCCCGAGCCATCCCGAGCAACGTCTGCGGGCCCGTAAAGTAACGCGCTGGTGGCCGGGCCGCCGTCGCCGTAGGATCCATTGTGCCCATTGCCCGCTAGAGTGGTGATCGTCCCCGGCTCAAAGGCCACAAGTGGGCCGTTGCCGGTGCCTTCCAGGGCGAACTGGAAGAGTCCCGCGCTGGTCTGCGCCGCCAGCGGCATCTGCCGCAATCCTGGGTAGCCCGGCTGGAAGGTCACCGGCACCGTGCAGGTGCTCCCGGCGGCATTGGTCGTCACCCCGTCGGTCGCGCATCCTGTGATGGCGCCGACCGTGAACTCCTGCTTTGCACCCTGCGATTGCGGCACGCTGATGCTGGAGATGGTAAGCCCGCTGTTAATGGCAAGCAGGACATTCTGCGAGGCTGATGCCGAACCAATCGCAGTTTGCAGATAACTCACGGGCGCGGCCGCTCCAGACACCTTGCGGATGCGGTTATTAATGCTATCCGCGACATATAGGTTGCCGGAGCCATCCACCGTAACGCCGTAAGGGAGGTTAAGTTCCGCGCTGGCGGCCGCGAATCCATCGCCGCTGTAACCCGCTATCCCATTGCCTGCCACGGTGGTGATGATTCCGCCCGGCGTCACCTTACGAATGCGCTCGTTGCCCTGATCCGCGATGTAGAGGTTACCGGAGCCATCCACCGTAACGCTTTCAGCTTGGGCAAGTTCTGCGCTGGTGGCGGCGATGTTGTCGCCGTTATAGCCGAGCGTACCGTTGCCCGCCACTGTGGTGATAATCCCACCCGGCGTCACCATGCGGATGCGGTGGTTGCCCTGATCCGCGATGTAGAGGTTGCCGCCGCCAGCCACCGCAATGCCCGTGGGACCGGCAAGTTCCGCGCTGGTGGCCGCGATGTTGTCGCCGTTGTACCCAGCCGTCCCGTTTCCCGCGACAGTGGTGATAGTCCCGCCCGGCGTCACCATACGGATGCGGTTGCCCCAGTACTCCGCGATGTAAAGGTTGCCAGTGCCATCCACCGCAATGTCCGTGGGCTTGTAAAGCTGCGCGCTGGTGGCCGCGATGCTGTCGCCGTTGTACCCAGCCGTCCCGTTTCCCGCGACAGTGGTGATGATCCCGCCCGGCATTACCTTGCGGATGCGGTTGTTGTCCTGATCCGCGATGTAGAGATTGCCTGCACCATCAACCGCGACGCCTTGGGGGGCATTAAGTTCCGCACTGGTGGCCGCAATGTTGTCGCCGTTGTACCCAGCCGTCCCGTTTCCCGCGACAGTAGTGATGGTCCCATCCGGTGTCACCTTACGGATGCGGCCGAACTCCCAGTCCGCGAAGTAGAGGTTGCCGGCGCCATCCACAACAATGCCCGCGGGATTACAAAGCCCCGCGCTAGTTGCCGGGCCGTTGTCGCCGTAGCTACTACACCCGCCGGTGCCCGCCACGCTGGAGATCACCGGCGTGAGCGTCACCGTCTGGGCCTGGAGCGCTCCGGCTCCCAACACCATCATCAGCGTCAGCGTCCACTGTAAACAGAGGAAGCGGCGCATCTTGCGCGCGCTGAATACGTTAGCTATCTGAGAAAGGACGGCATACGAAGACGAACGGCTGGGACGAAGTGACAGCATAGAGACACACCTCAGATACTCGCGCGGCGGCGCGAAATTTGGCTTTGCAGGGCCCCGGTCAAATCAATCTGTTGTGACTGCGATTTGTTGGTAGTAACTCAAAAACGAGACAACGTGGTCTCGTGGAAAGCCAAACGTAGCGTGTCAATTACTGCAGTGACCGGCCCCGAGTGGAACAGGCAGCAGCAGAGACAAACGTTCGACGCAACAGGCGCTCGCATATAACTGCCCTGTTACAGAAGAGAAAATATGAACCGTACAGACGACTACGAAGCAGACTCACCCCAGCCTGCGCTTACAGGAGTCCGGCCAGCCATTGGCCATATGGACACTGTACGTCCGCGATATTAATCCAGAGTACCTGAATCTGCAACGCTGAATTTGTAAACGTTTCATCAATAATTGCAACGACGGCCGATAGGGCGTGGAAAGATTTGTGGTAAAACGAGACGCCAGAAGTCGCGAACCTGCTGATCGCGTCTATCTCGGCGGCGGTTTCAGCCGATCGGTTCGTTGACGTGCAAGCCAAGGGGTTTTTCGCTTGCCGCTGCTCAAGTATAGTGAACGAAGTTGTCGATCACCCTCGCTGTGGTTCATGATGAAAAGCCCACTATGAACAGCCGCTTCCTCATCGTATTGGTCCTCTGCGTTGCTGCAAGCCGTGTTGTCGGCCAGGCGGAGGCCGGGTTGGAGAAAGCGGTCAGCCTCGCCATGCGCGGGCGTCAGGGCGCCGCCGTGGTTCTGGATGTGCGAAGCGGAAAGGTCCTGGCCGCGTATGATCTGCCACGAGCGGCGCAACGGGTGATGAGGCCAGGATCAGCGATCAAACCTTTTGTATTGGCGACCTCGCTGATCACGAACTGCTCAGAAAGCCTTCTGAGGTGCATTGCTCGCGGCAGCTCAATATCGCCGGTCGCAAGCTGAACTGCGGACACCCTGCCGTGGTCGGCAGCCTGGGAGCAGAAGAGGCGCTGGCCTACTCCTGCAACACCTACTTTACGACAATGGGAGCGAAGCTGACTCCGGCCCAGTTGCGAGATGGGCTCCTGGGCTGGAGCATCGCCTCCCGCACGGGCTTGTTCAAGGACGAGGCCGCCGGGAGAATTGACTTGAGCCAGAGCCGGGAATAGACGCAGTTGCAGAGCATTGGCGAGGAGAACGTAAGGATCACACCGCTGGGCCACGGCGACAAACGGGATTTCATCGACGAGACATAGCAATGGGACACATGCATCTCCTCAGGTTCTTTCAGTGTGCCGACGATAGAGATAGTAGGCGGCGCAGGCGCCCTCGGCCGATACCATGGGCGCCCCGAGTGGCATCTCCGGGGAGCAGCGTGTGGCGAACATGGCGCAGTCTGGCGGTCTTTTCAAGCCCTGCAAAACCTCGGCGCTGATGCACTCGGGCGGCTCTTCCACTCCGGACGTCGCCAGACCGAAGAGCTGTTCGGCATCGTGAGCTGCGAACTCCGGACGCAGCCGATAGCCACTCTGGGGAATGGTGCCGATGCCGCGCCACTTGCGATCGCACACCTCGAACACGCCCTCCATAAGCCGCTGCGCCGGAAGATTGCCGTCGCAACTCACCGAACGGGCGTACTGGTTTTCCACCTCGAAGCGGCCTTCCTCCAGTTGGGCCACGAGCATGTTGATAGCTTGCAGTAAGTCCACTGGCTCAAAACCGCCGACCACCATGGGCACGTGGAACTGCTGGGCGATCGACTCGTATTCGCGAAAGCCCATCACGGTGCAGACGTGACCGGGCGCAATAAAGCCCTGCACGCGATTACGCGGCGAGGTTAGCAGCACGCGAATGGCCGGCGGCACCAGCACGTGCGACGCCAGCATGGAGAAGTTGGTTAGGCCGTCGCGCCGGGCCTGCCACACGACCATGGCGTTGGCTGGCGCGGTCGTTTCAAAGCCGATCCCGAAGAACACCACTTTGCGCTCCGGGTTGGCGCGCGCTATCTTCAGCGCTTCCATCGGGGAGTAAGCGATGCGGACATCGCCTCCCTCGGCCTTTGCGCGATTGAGGTCGGCCCGCGAGCCGGGCACGCGCAACATGTCGCCGTAGCTGACCAGGATGACCTCCGGCCGCCGCGCAAGCTCGATGGCTTTATCGATGGTCTCCAGCGGGGTTACACAGACGGGACATCCGGGGCCATGCACCAGCTCGACCGCATCCGGGAGCAGTTCGTCGATGCCGTAGCGCATAATGGTGTGGGTTTGGCCGCCGCAAATCTCCATCAACACCCACCGTCGCGTAACCCGTCGCCGTATTTCAGCTAACAAAGAATGTGCGATGCGCTGATCGCGGTATTCATCCAGGTACTTCACTGCCACCTCAATTTCCGGGATCGCTTGCCGGCCCCAGTTCACTCTCAAGCAGGCCCATGCTCTCCAGCAATTGATAGGTACGCGCGGCTTCCTCGGCATCCACCCGGCTGATGGCGAAACCTACGTGCACCATTACGTAGTCGCCCACTCCGGCCTCGGGAACAAAATTCAGGTATGCCTGCTTTGTGATGCCGCCGAACTGCACACGCGCGGTGCGATTTCCGTTGCACTCTTCGGTCTCCAAGATCTTTCCCGGAATTGCCAGGCACATGAGTCTCCCTCCTCAGGATTCGTGGCCGGAGCCTGGAATCTTGCCGCGCGCAGCCATGGGCTGCGCCGGCAGGTACTCTTGCACCAGCCACTCTGCAGCGCGCGGCAACGACGCTTCGACGGCTGGAGATAATCCGGGGCATATCTCCTCGGGCAGCGGCGCCGTCTGGCAGGCCAGCACTCGAACCTCGACCCCGCAGGCGTCCTGCAATTCACGCAGCATGTTCGAGGTGGGCAGTTGATGCATGGAAAAATCGTCAAGCTTGACCACTGGGATCTCAGCAGGATCAACCTCGAACAGTTCTCCCGGCGAGCGGCCCGCGTCTACCGCGTCCAATATGAGCAAGCGCTGTGGGCGCACGGGACTGAGGCACAGGGTGAAAAGCAGCTTGCGCACTCCTGTGCCCACGTCCAGCAAACAGGTGTCTTCTGGGAGGCGGTGGTGAGTGTGTGTGTACTCCGCCAGCGCGGACCCGAAGCCATCATCTCCGAACAGAATGTTGCCGCAGCCTAACACCAAGGTTGGTTTCAGGCAAAACTCCGGAAGGTCAGACGCTTCGGTTTCCCGCATCCATCTCCTATCCCGCCGTTAATTGGCGAGCGTATCCATCAGTTTCCCGTCCACGTCTACAATATCCAGCTTGACCGATAGCTTGCCATCTAAGCGATGGGTTGCGCAGGATAAGCAGGGATCGTAAGCGCGGATCGACATTTCCACCGTGTTCAGTATTCCCTGGTCGTACTTGCCGTCGCGGATCAGGCTCTGCGCGGCCTGGGTGACGGACATATTAATGGGAGCGTTGTTGTGGGTGGTGCCGACGATCAGGTTGACGTTGGTCATCATGCCGTCGGCATCGGTCTGGTAGTCATGAATGAGCGTGCCGCGCGGCGCTTCCGTGCAGCCCACGCCGCGTGCGGCGCGTGGTGTCACTTTCACCCGGGTTTCCGTGCTGGTGATCTCAGGATCGTCGAGCAGGCGGATGGCATTCTCCGCGTTGTAGAGCAGTTCGATCAGCCGCGCCCAGTGATAGAGCAGGGTGAGCTGGGCGGGGCGGCCGAACTTCTGCCGGAACTCCACGAGCTCGGCCTGCGCCAGCGGCGTATCAATGTGGTCGCAAACGTTGATGCGTGCAAGTGTGTTGGTGCGGTAAACGCCTTTGGGATTTGTGAGGTCCATGGAGAACCCTTCGCCCCACTGCTTGGCATAAGGGAACTTCAGGTAGCTCCACGATTCAATATGCTCAGTGATGTAATCGGTGTAGCGGTCGTAGGCGAAGTCCTGGTATGAGCCGTCGGCCTTCATCAACCGCAGCGTGCCGTCATACAGGTTGAGAGCACCCTTGTCATTGACCGTGCCGAGAAAGCCAGTGGTGATCACCCCCAGCGACTTCACCACGTCCAAATACTTCGGGAAGATGTTCTCCTTGGCAAAGGCAATGGAGAACTTGGCCAACTCCAGCGCTTCGTCCGCCATTTTCCGCAGTTGGTCACGCTCGCATGCTGCCAACGGCTTGGAGAATCCGCCGGGCACCGCAGCCTGCGGGTGGATGGGCTTGCCCGCCAGAATCTCCAACATCTTGGCGCACATATGCCGCACCTTGACCACGCGCCGGGCAACCTCAGGCACGGCTTGCAGAATGCCAATGACGTTGCGCACCGAGTAGTCGGCATCCGGTCCGAGCAGAAAATCCGCACCCGCCAGGAAATAGAAGTGCAGGATGTGCTCTTCCATGAAGGCGACGCTATTGCAGAGTTCGCGGAGCTTCTTGCCGGCCGGAGGCGGTTCAACACCGAAGACGGCGTCACAGGCTTTGGCCGCCGCCAGATGGTGCGACCAGGGGCAGACGCCGCAGATGCGCGGGGTGATGCGCGGCATGTCCTCGACGGGACGGCCCATGCAGAACTTTTCGAAGCCGCGCAACTCGATGACATTGACGCGGGCACTATCTACATTGCCCGCGTCGTTGAGCTGAATGGTCACCTTGGCATGACCCTCGATGCGAGTGACAGGTTGAATCACGAGTGTCTTCGCCATGGCTTACCTCCGAGGTAGCGGGCGCAAACGGCCAGCACCAGAAAAGCGGTTGAAGGTTGCGGCCCGATCCGGAATCTGTTTGGGATCGAGCCCGACGGAGGAGAGCGCGCCCATCATGTCAACCATGGGATTTGCCTTTTCCGTAAGCGGTCCAAAGCAGCCCTCGCAGGGCATGTAAGCGCGGATGCACCGGGGCACCCCATTGGTTCCCCCGCAGCCGGAGCGCGTGGCCGGGCCGTTGCAGACGAACCCCTGCTCCATCAGACAACGCATCTCGCTCAGCGGTTCGCCGGGGGTAAACTCCGGAGCCTCTAAGCGCCGCTTGATTGTGGATGCGGCCTTCTTTTCGCGCTTGGTTGGACACTCGTCGCACACACTCTTGCTGGCCAGGACGAGCGGCTTGTTTTCCAGCAGCGCGGTCAGCGCAGCGGTCACCATCTCCGGAGTGGTCGGGCATCCGGGCAGGCTGAGGTCAACCGGGACCACCTCGCTGACGGCATACACGCGGTCTGTCAGCGGGGGAATCTCTTCGTGCGGGAGTCCGTCCGCCTCGGTGCTGCAGCTCTCGCGGTAAACCTTCTGCAATACTTCTTCGGTGGTGTAAAGGTTGTTGAGTGCAGGAATGCCGCCGTAGCATGCACAGGAGCCCAGCGCGATCAGAGTCTTGCACTTCTTGCGCATCTCCTGGGCCAGCTTTTTGTTATCTTCATTGCGGATGCCGCCGGTTAGGATTCCGACCTCCGCTTCCGGGATTTCCATCTCCGCACGCTCGCCAGTCTGACCAAACAGCTTGTGATCCATCAGCACCGGCATGTGCACGATCTGCAATTGTTTGAGAATGTCGAGGAGGGGTTCGCCGATATCCAGTATGGTGACCTCGCAGCCACCACAGATGGCAAACCACTCTTCCGCCAGTCGAACTGCCATACCGCACCTCCCCCTCACCAGGATTTCGAATGCTTTTTGTTTTCCTTTTAAACGTGCCTTCACCTTCCGACGCGGACCGGCGCTGGGTATCGTCTCCAACTCAGGGCAAGTGCAACGAGCGGATCTTTCGCGGTATAGGAGCCGCCGCGGGACCCCACATCCCGATGCGTCGGCTATGAGCGGCTGCACACTAGCAAGTTCTGGGATCGCTTGCAGTGAGTGTCGTCACACCGCAATGGTCATCGCAAACACATCCCACGGTGAGAGCGGTCACCGAAGCCGAGCGGCTTCACATCTATAATGCGCGCTCGCTTAGTGGGTATCGAGGCGAATCCTATGAAACCGAATCTCGCAATGGTCAGCGATGGAAAGAAGTTCATGTGGGATGGCCAGCTTTACGACGGCGAAGGGGACGCAATACAAGCCGCAGGCTCATACCAGAAAGACAATTTTGAAGTGCGACTGCTTACCGAAAGCGGGAAGTTCCTGGTCTACACCAGAAGGCTCGTCAAGGAAGTCGTAGTCGCGGCGCACTAACCGCACCTCGTATGGAGGTGGCAAATGCCAGTCGTGATACAAAGCGATCCGACACTCCTGGCCGAAATTCGACGGTATGGAAAGTTCGACACCACGGGATGCTATCAGTGCGGCAGTTGCACAATCATCTGCGATCTGGTCACGGACTCGGCAAGCTTCCCCCGAAAAAGCATTCGCTACGCTCTGCTTGGGTTGAGAGCGCCGCTTGTCGGAAGCCTGGAACCGTGGATCTGCCACGACTGCGGCGATTGTTCCATCGTCTGCCCCCGTCAGGCCGAACCCAGGATTTCCATGATGACGCTGCGGCACTTTCTCAGCGCGCAGTATGACTGGACGGGCATTGCGCCCAAGCTGCTCCAGTCCAGAGCGTGGTACCTCGGCTCCCTAATCTTCACGGCGATGCTCACGCTGCTGCTGATCGTCGGCTATCACCTGTGGTACGTGGGAATGCCGATTCGGGGCCTGGCCACCACGCCGTTTGGATTGGACCACATGTTTCCGATCATCACCTACTACACGCTCGCGGTGATGCTACTTCCCTTGTTGCTCTTGTTCACGCGTGTCTTCCGTATCTGGCGGCTTGTTATGGGGGGAGAAGGGCAAGCGCGTCCTCCGTTTTCTACTTACGTGCTCGAGGCCTGGACCTACGTCTATCAATCCTTGACCGATTCGCTGATGCGGAAGTGCCCGGATCGAGGCCGATGGTTCAGCCACTGGTGCCTGGCCATGGGCACAATGATGATGCTCGCCATCAAGACCTTCGCCCTGAGATGGTTTCAGACCGACAACATCTACCCCATCTACAATCCGCAGCGGTGGCTGGGATACCTTGCGGCAGGCCTCATCCTTTACGGCATCGGAGACATTTTGATAGGCCGTCTGCGCGGACAAAAGGAGATCTACAAAGAAACGCACTTTGAAAATCTCGTCCTTCCCACGTTGCTCATGTTGACCGCGCTTAGTGGTCTGACGGCACACATTCTCCGCTATGCGGGATTTGCGCTCGCTTGCCATTACGCGTACGCCCTGCATGTCATCATCGCCACGCCCATGCTGCTGGTGGAGATGTCGTTTGGAAACTGGTCGCACATGATTTATCGACCGCTGGCCCTGTATTTTTTGGCGGTCAGGGAGAAAGCCGAGCGTCGGACGCCCGAGGTGGAGGTGGTTCCCCATGCGCTCTGAGGACTCCAGGAACACAACTGTGGGTGCGGCCCTGGTCGTGGGAGGCGGGATCGCAGGCATGCAGGCGGCGCTCGATCTAGCCAACGGCGGCATCAAGGTCTATTTGGCCGAGCGCGGCCCTGCCATCGGCGGGGTGATGGCGCAGCTCGATAAAACTTTTCCGACCAACGATTGCGCCATGTGCACCATGGCGCCCCGTCTGGTCGAGATCGGCCGGCATAAGGACATCGAAATTCTCACTTTGAGTGAGGTGGAAAGGGTCGCCGGGCAGCCGGGGAACTTCACCGTCAGCATCAAGAAGCAACCGCGTTTTGTGGACGCGGCGAAATGTACGGGTTGCGGCGCCTGTACGGCTGAGTGCCCGGTGACGCTGCCATCGGAATTCGACCGAGGGCTGAGCGGGCGGAAGGCGATTTACCGGCCATTTCCGCAAGCCGTTCCGAACATCTTCAGCATTACGCGCCGCGGTAACTCTCCCTGCGAGGCAGGCTGTCCCATCCATCAGAGCGGACAGGGCTACGTAACTCTGATCGCGCAAGGACGCTTTGAGGAGGCGCTCAAGGTCATCCTGCGAGACAACCCGATTCCCTCGATCTGCGGCCGCATCTGCACGCATCCCTGCACCACCGCGTGCACGCGTAGCAACGTGGATGATCCGGTAAATTTGTCGGCGTTGAAGCGCTTCGTTACAGACTGCTTCCCCAACTACAAGCTGCCGCAACCGGCCGTGCCCGACCGTCCGGAGAAGATAGCCATTCTGGGGTCGGGACCAGCCGGCCTGCTTTGTGCCTACGAACTCCGGCAGAAGGGCTATGGCGCTACGATCTTCGAGGCACTCCCGGTTGCGGGCGGAATGCTGGCAGTGGGACTCCCGTCTTTCCGGCTCCCCCGTCCCGTGCTGAACGCCGAACTGGAGCGGCTGCGTTCGCTCGGCATTGAGATTCTGTTGAACACGCCCGTGGGCCGGGCGGTCACGCTGGACGAACTGCGGAAGAACTACGCTGCCGTATTTATCGCAATTGGCGCTCATGTCGAACGGAAGCTCGGTATCCCAGGCGAGAGCATTTCGGGTGTCATCGGTGGAGTGGAGTTTTTGCGCCGGATCAATCTCGAAGCTCCAGTATTCCCAGGCCGCCATGTGCTGGTGGTGGGCGGAGGCAACTCAGCCCTCGATGCTGCGCGCGCTGCTCTTCGCTGCGGAGCGCAGGAGGTAACGATCGTCTACCGGCGCACGCGAGATGAAATGCCCGCCGATGATCGTGAGATCGAGAACGCTGAGCGCGAAGGCATCAAATTCATCTTCCTGGTGGCGCCCAAATCATTCCAGGCAGGTCTCGGCAACGGCTTAACGGGCCTTGAGCTTCTGAGGATGAAGCTCGGTCCGCCGGACGCCAGCGGCCGTCCAGCTCCGGAGCCAATTCCCGGCTCGGAGTTCGTCATCGCCTGCGACTCCGTTGTCGTCACGATTGGCCAGATTCCCGACGTTGACGCGCTGGGAGAACGGCTGGGTCTGGCCACCACGAAATCAGGAACGCTGCGTGCCGATCCACTGACGCTTGAGACTGCACTGCCCGGTGTCTTCGCGGGAGGCGATTGCGTGACCGGTCCCGACGTCGTGGTCACGGCGATGCTCGCAGGCAAGAAGGCCGCCAACTCGATCGATCGCCGGATCAATGGAAAAGACCTCCGTGCAGGGCGAGAACTGGAAGGACCATTTCACACTCAATACGTCGTGGATACGGCTGGCGTGCTCATGCAGCGCCAGATTCCGCAACCCGCCCTTGATCCCGCTATCCGCCGCAGAACCTTTGACGAGGTCGACACGGGATATACCGCCGAGCAAGCGATTGCCGAGGCCAAGCGCTGCCTGGCGTGCGGCATCTGCTGCGATTGTCATCTCTGCGAAGCGGCCTGCCAAGCCAACGCAATCGACTATGGACAGAGAGCAGAGACTCGTGAACTGAACGTAGGCGCGATCATACTCGCACCCGGATACGATATCTTCGACGCGCGCTTAAAACCAGATCTCGGTTACGGCCGCTTCCCGAATGTACTCACGGCTCTCGAGTTCGAGCGGATTCTCTCCGCCTCGGGACCTTACTCCGGCCATGTACTCCGGCCCTTCGACCGGCAGGAGCCGAAGCGAATCGCATTTCTGCAGTGTGTTGGCTCGCGCGATTGCGAGCACGACTACTGTTCGTCGGTTTGCTGTATGTACGCCACCAAAGAAGCCATCATCGCCAAAGAGCATTTGGGTGAAGGCTTGCAATGCGACATCTTCTTCATGGACCTGCGCGCCTTCGGCAAGGGCTTCGAGCAGTATTACCGCCGCGCACAAGAGCTCGGGGTGCGCTATATCCGTTCTCGCGTGCCGAAGATCGAGGAAGCTCCCGGAACGCAAAACCTGATCGTCACATATCTCGGCGAGAACGACAGGAAGCTCTCCGCGGAATACGACTTGGTCATCCTTTCGGTGGGCATGCAGCCTCCGAAAGATGTCAGAGCGCTGGCGGAACGATTCGGCATAGAGCTGAACCAATTCGATTTTTGCGGGACTCCGACATTCCGCCCGGCAGAATCCTCTCGGGAAGGGATCTTTGTGGCGGGACCATTTACCGCGCCCAAAGATATCCCCGAGAGTGTTGTGCAGGCCTCGGCCGCCGCCTCCCAGGCGCTCTCGTTATTGCGAGATTCGCGTGGCACCCTGATCACGCCCAAGGTCTATCCGCCGGAGAGAGAAGTAACGGGTGAAGAGCCTCGCATCGGAGTCTTCGTCTGCCACTGCGGAACCAACATCGCCGGCGTGGTCGATGTTCCCGATGTCGTCGAGTATGCGAAGACGCTTCCCAACGTCGTCTATGCGGAGGACAACCTTTATACCTGTTCCAACGATAGCCAGGACCGGATAAAAGAGAAGATCGGCGAACACAATCTGAATCGAGTCGTAGTTGCGTCCTGTACCCCCCGAACGCACGAGCCTTTATTCCGCAACACGCTGGCAGAGGTGGGGCTCAATCCCTATCTCTTTGAAATGGCCAACATCCGAGATCAGTGCTCCTGGGTACATATGCACGAACCGGAGAAGGCAACCCGGAAATCGAGAGACCTGGTCAGAATGGCGGTAGCCAAGTCCCGGCTCCTTCAGCCGCTCCAGCAACGGAGGGTGAAGATAGAAAGATCCGCTTTGGTCATCGGCGCGGGACTGTCGGGCATGACCTCTGCGCTGACGCTGGCGCGCCAGGGATTTGATACCTACCTGGTGGAAAAACAGGACGAACTTGGCGGGAATCTGCAGCACATCCACTACTTGCTTAACGGAGAGAAGCCGCAGGACGAACTAGCGCGCCTGTGCGATGAAATCACGCAGAACAACAAAATCCATCTGTTTACCGGCGCCTCGGTCGAGAAGATCGAAGGCACAATCGGCAAGTTTACGACAACCATTTCGGCCCATGGCGAAACCACCGAAATCGCCCACGGCGTTGTGATCGTCGCAACCGGCGCAAAGCTGTACCATCCGCAAGAATACCTGTACGGGCAGGACGAACGAGTAATGACACAGCGAGAACTCGAACAGTTGCTCGCATATGAAGGTTTCCAGCCGCGGGAAGGAAACCAGTCGGCAAAAACAGTTGTCATGATTCAGTGCGTGGGTTCAAGAGACAGCGAACACCCCTACTGTTCTCGCGTCTGCTGTGCCGAGGCCATCAAGAACGCGCTCACGATAAAGGAACTCTCTCCCGAAACCCATGTCTACGTTCTCTATCGGGATATCCGTACCTACGGCTTCAAAGAGAGCTTTTACACTAAGGCACGACAACTTGGAGTCGTCTTCGTGCGCTACGACGAGGACCGCAAGCCCGAGGTCGCGCAGCACTCCGATGCCCTCGAGATCACCGTCTTCGACCAGACGCTGGGGATGCCGATTAGCATCGCCGCCGACATGCTCGTATTGTCTGCCGGCATCCATCCGAATGAAGAGAACCGGAAAATCGCACAGTTCCTCAAGATTCCGCTCAACAGCGAAGGATTCTTCCTTGAAGCCCATATGAAACTGCGCCCGGTAGATTTCATGACCGACGGCATCTTTCTATGTGGACTGGCGCATGCTCCAAAGAGCATCGACGAATCTATCCTGCAGGCCCAGGCGGCCTCGGCGCGAGCCGCAGCCATTCTGGTCCAGGATAGCCTCGAACTCGGGGCCAACATCTCGCAAGTGGTGGACGAGAGCTGCGACGGTTGCGCCTATTGCGTCGATACCTGTCCATTTCACGCGATCACCTTACTCGAGTACATGTGGAACGGGTCGATCAAGAAAGTCGTCGAGAGCAACGAGACCACCTGCAAAGGCTGTGGCTGCTGTCAGGCGACCTGCCCCAAGAACGGCATATTCATCCGTGGATTTACGCTGGAACAAATTCGGGCGCAGATCGAAGCTGCCCTCGATGTGGTGTGATCGAAAGATTCGGTGTGATGGCAAGAGGTGGTGTGATGGAAAATGATTATCAACCCGTAATCATCGCTCTCTGCTGCAACTGGTGCTCCTATGCCGGCGCGGATTTGGCTGGGGTCGCGCGGATCCAGTACCCGCCGAGCCTCCGCATGGTTCGCGTCATGTGCTCCGGCATGGTCCATCCCAACTTAGTGATTGACGCACTCACCAAAGGCGCTGACGGCGTTCTGATGTGTGGATGCCATCCCGGAGACTGTCACTATTTGGAGGGCAATCTAAAAGCTGAAAAGCGCGCGGAAGCCATCCGCCTGATGTTGCCCGACTTCGGGATCGAAGAAGAGCGCTTCCGCCTAGAATGGGTTTCGGCTGCGGAAGGGCCGCACTTTGCGCAGGTGGTGCGCGAGTTCACTGAGCAATTGGAGAAACTGGGGGCCAGCTCCTTCAGGTCGTAATGCGAATACGGGCTGATACAAACAGTGTGCGTTGACACTTAACGTGAAAGTACAGAGGGCCACTAAGAAACCATACCTGTCGCAAACAGGGGTAGCTATTGAAAAACTCCGTCCCCGCGTGGGGATTTGCGGCCTTGCGGTGCTGTGTGAGTCAAGACCCATTTAGGCATTTCGTTGGCCTGCCGCCATAACGCTTAAGCTCGGCCTTAACGCGCGCGATTTCTGTTTCTAGTCCTTCGAGTTCCGCCGCACGTTCCTCATCGTTCATTGCCTCGCAACGGCGATGTTCTGCCAGAATGCATTCCTCTGCTGGCGTGAGGGTATTGACGCTTGTGTTGATGCCGACGCCGACTTGGACTCCGCCGCTTGACAGTTCGCCGCTGCCTTGCCGAACAGCTCTAGGCTGCGACATATCTCGCGGAGTCCTGCCAGCGCGATGGACAATTTTCCTGCCTTCTCCGCTCTTCGAGATATGCGGCGCGCGTCTGAAGAAGTTGCGCGGCGCGTTTGGAAAGATTCCCGGTAGCGATGTGTGGTGGATTCTGTACTTCGATGCGGACGGCCGTAGCGGCGCGAGAAAGATCCAAGCGTCGGACTGAGAAGCTCCGGGGCATCAAGCTTCCGGAAAAGATCAGGTTGCGGCGCGTGCAGTTTTCCGAACTCATCGACGACTGCGAGGTATATGTTAAGGAACACAATGCTGCTTCGAAGTATGACGTGTACCGTCTAGGAAGGCTCAATGAGCAGTTCGGCAGTCGGCAGGCAGAGATTCCGATAGAGGATTTGCGCAAATGGATGGGAGAGCAGAAGTGGAAGGCCGCGACGGCTAACCGCTACAAGAGCCTGCTATCGCTGCTCTATCGGCTCGGTATTGAGAACAAGAAGGTGAAGGATAACCCGGCCAAGCTTCTAAAGCACAAGCGCGAAGACAATGGCCGCATCCGGTTCTTGAATCAATTCAACCCCGCTGACACCGAACTCGACTACCTCAAGAAGTGCAAGGATGAGGAATCGCGCCTCCGCGCGGTGATTCTGAAGCACCACGCCGCACACATGCCAGAGTTCGAGATTGCGCTCCATACTGGCATGCGTCCGAGCGAGCAATTTGGTCTGACGTGGGATCGCGTGGACTTGGTGCGCAACTTCATCACGCTCCTAAAGACGAAGACCGGAAAGGCGCGGCACATTCCGCTGAACTCTGTAGCCTTGGCCGCCTTCAAGATCTTGCAGAAGCGCTCGCCTAAGGGTGCATCCCGCGTATTCCTGAACGTCCATGATAAGCCTCTGACCGAGTACAAGCACTGGTTTGAACCGGCCGTTACCGAGGCGAGGCTTGAGGATTTCACCTGGTACTGCCTGCGGCACACATTCGCCTCTCGGCTTGCCATGGCAGGGGTGGACCTCCGGACCATTGCCGACCTCATGGGCCACCAGACGATTCAGATGACCATGCGCTATGCCCACCTTGCCCCGGCGCACCAGCGCTCGGCGGTGGAGCAACTCGTGGCAGAGCAGAAGGCATCGCCACGGAAGTCGCGCGCGGCCAAGAAGCTGGCTAAGGCAGGCTCGGGAGCACAGGAAACGCCAACTGCCACCACAACTGCCACCAGTGGTGAGGCTGTTCAAGGAGACTCCCATGCTTCCGTACAGTAAAGTGTGTGTATTTAGTGACTTAGATGGTGGGCCTGGTAGGATTCGAACCTACAACCAAAGGATCAACTATCCAACATTGAAAACAAATGGTTTCAACGACTTCCCAACGAGTTTTTGCGTAACAAGTAGCCTGTTTTAGGCTTGGTTGTTACGTCGGTTGTTATGAAGTTGATCCTTAATTTCCAGCGCGAAATCGGTTAAAAGGTCAGCGGTGTTTTGCCCTAAACCACCATACCTTTCGACGGTTACGACTCTCTGCCGTGAAGCACGGCAAATCGTAGTGAGGCCCAAAAACCCGTACGGCTGCGCTTAACAAACGGCAGCTGCACCTTCCACGTAATACATGCTGCTTCCGAGGAGGTGTTGGGGGGGCTCCGGGGTGGCCGGACGATTTTCGGTGTGGAGCCCCTAACGCGCCGGGGTTTTCTATGCCGCGAAATTACGGTTCTGGTCAGGGGAGCTCGGAAGAATCTGAGATATTCTCTCCAGCAGTTCAGCCGGAGGAACTGGCTTGAGTAGAAGCTCAAAGTCAAAACCCTGCGCTCTCGCCTTTTCCAGAAGGTCTCCATAGCCAGCATTGCCAGAAACGAGCAACACCTTGCACCAAGGCAGAGCCCTCGAAAGTTCAATCGCCGCCTCAATGCCATTCATTGTCCTCATCGTCAACTCACTCACGATGCAATCAGGCCGAAACGAACGGGCGACTTGAACTGCTTCTTCGCCGCTGGATGCTGTTGCCGTATCGTAACCGTGCATCCTGAGTATCGCCGCGAGTGTGGATGTTATCGCCGCCTCGTTATCAACCACCAGAATCTTTGGTCTTGTTTTACTCATGGGGAGTCCTCGAACTTCATCAATAAAATGTTCAAGGCTGTGCTTGTACCCAGAGTCGTAGGAAGTGATGTGTGACCGTGCTTTCGAATCGTTGGGCATAAATTCCACTCCGTTTCTTTGCTCGTGTTCGCCTTCAGGGCGTTTTCAAATGAGCTTTCCCTTTTGTCGTCAGGGAGGACATTCACACATTTCCTGACCCCTGCACACCTGTTTCTGAAGGTCTCTGAGCTTAATGCAAGCAGTGCGTTAATTCTGTTAATTTCGACCTGTTGATGTGTGCGATTGCGCACATGTTTGCCGGCCTCCAATCGGACAATCTGACGTTTACGCGGCGGCTCGCCAGTGTTCGCCAAACAACTCCTGTGACCCCAGCAACGCCAATGTTGCTTCTTTGCCAATGGCGTTGAAGAAATAATCCTGCAGGTTCGACATCTTGCCTATTGTCCGCCGGTGTGCTTTTCGCTTGAAATGGCAACGGATAATCGCCATTCATGGAACGAAAGGACACTCGAATATCACAGCCCTCACCGTGGGCGTATGCGCAACCGAGAGCTGGACTATCGTTATCTACTGCTACCCGCCCCCAAAAGCACAACATAGTCGGGTGGAGCCGAGCCTCACCCGCATACCTTTGCCAGTCTGTTTGCTGATCTTTGCGGCTCCCAGTTTGGAGGATAACCGTGCAGCCCAAGATCGTGCTTTGTCTCGATGACGAGGAAGTTCTGCTGCATCTGCTGGAAGCCACTCTGAGCACCAACGGATATGCGGTTCGAACCGCTATTAATGGCCGCGAAGCATTGAAAATAGCTGCAGCAGCCCACCACCTCGATGCGGTCATCCTCGACTATGACGTCCCGGACATGAACGGCGGAGAAGTTGCCCGTGAGGTAAAAGGCATCAGGCCACAAACCCCGATTATCATGTTTTCTGGGGCAGATGACATCCCATCTAGCGCGTTGACCTACGTGGATGGATTCGTACGAAAGGGTGAGAGTGTAAATGCGCTACTCGGCATTCTTCACAGGTTGCTCCATCGACCCGGCCCGAAGCCCCTCACTTCTCGCCGCTTCCCGCGATATTCCGTTCAACTGCCATTTTCGGTTCTCACTCAGCGCTCCGGAAAACTAGCGGTGTTTCAGGGGGTCTCGACCGACATCGGTGAAGGTGGTGTCGGGGGCGCAATCGACGGAACTCTGGCGCCGGGAGAGAAAGTGCTGCTTCACATCTCTCGGCAAACGGGGGAGGTCACGGAGGCCCACCGCGCTCAAGTGTGTTACCAAAATGATGACTGCTACGGATTCGCTTTTCTCGACGTCCCAATCGGCGGCAAGGCAACGTATGGCGGCTCCGTGAGCAACTAGCATCCGATCAAGTACACGAGCGAAAAAGGCCGACATCTTGGCGTCGGCCTGTAATTAACGCAAGCTTGAGTTGCTATTTCTTCGCTGGAGCGATGGTGTCAGCTACGCCTATCTCTGGTAGAGCCTTCACGATCTTCACCGTTTCCAAACTGACATAGATCACCTGTCCGATCAGCCGCAGAATGTATTCGGGATCGTCCTCACGGTTGGAAAATCTGGTACTGGTCGATCACCCATTCCAAAGCAGAGCGGCTGCCCAAGCGGTATTCATAGAGGTTTCTGACGGAATGCCCTGCCAAGGGTCAGTTGTCTTCATCCCCCTCTAAAGTGTTGTTCTTATGGGTCACGATTTGGTTGACTCAAGAGGCTTCCATCTAGGGTGGTTCGCCACCGAAACTGGCTCCAGAATCATGGGGAAGAAGCAAAAGGAGTCGGCAATGCAAAGCTATTTGAGAAGGGAAGGTGGAGAGTTGCCGAAGGAACTCTGCGCTGATACCGAAGCTGTCGTGCACTCAAATCCCACGGCGAAGATTCACCTAGTCGAGAAACACGCTGAGCACACCCGTCAGCTCAGTGCACTGTCTATCGAACATACAGCCATTCAACGATGGTTGCGTTCAACTATCACGTGGACTACTTACTGAACTGCTGACTGCTCCTTACCACGATTTCGGGCACCCCTCGGTAGTCCTTAATCAGCCCCGTGGCGCAGACATGCGACCCTGTGGCTGGTAATGTTCCCAACAAAAAAGGAATTAGACTACTTAGACGTTTTGGTGGGGGCTACTTGTCGCTCTGGCCCGCTCTGCTAAGTTATTAGTCTATTCCCTTTTCTGACGAGTTCACTTATTTGCATCGACCGTGATTCTTCTTCAAGATAGAATCAATGTTCAGCTATCGATGCGCTCTGTTGGATGCGCCGGACGCGCCAGAGATTCTGGAAAAATCGGAGAGATGCTGTCCCGGTGTGCGGCGGGTTTGTGTCTCGATTTATTTTTTTCGCGCTATAAGGTTGACCGCTGCCAGAATTCAACGATTAGCGCAGACATGCGACCCTGTAGCTGGTAACGTTCCCACGGCTGCTCTGTCATCTCCCCATGTGATCTATGCATATCTTTCGTCAGAAAAGAAGCAGGTCGAAAGCGATGAGTTGTTTGACGCAACTGCCAAGCTCCTTTTTGACAATGGAATCGGCAATCCGGCATTCGGGGGTGGACTACTAGTGTAGTGCGTCATAAATAGAAACATATATTGTATGGTCGTGTTCTTTACAATGGAGGACACGACCGATGCGCATTGCAGCCGCAGTAGTTCTGACGGATGAACAACGAGCCAAGCTGGAGACCTATGCGCGCGGGCGCAGAACTCCGGCGCGGGTGGTGCTGCGCGCCCGGATCGTGTTGCTGGCCGCTGAAGGCAAGCAGGACATCGAGATTGCCCGCCTGCTTTCGATCGTGCCGCGCACGGCAGCTCGCTGGCGCTCGCGTTTTCTGCGCGACGGGATTGCAGGGTTGGAGCACGACGCACCGCGGCCGGGCCGCACGCCTTCCATCTCGCCGGAGCTCGTGCGCATGGTGATTGCGAAGACGACGCAGGAAAAGCCTTCTCATGCCACCCACTGGAGCACGCGCACGATGGCGGCCGAGGTCGGCATCAGCGAGGCCAGCGTGCGCCGCATCTGGCGCAGTCATGGACTGAAACCGCACCGCGTGGAAACCTTCAAGTTGAGCAACGATCCCCGTTTCATCGAGAAACTGGAGGACATCGTCGGCTTGTATCTGAATCCGCCTGAGCACGCGCTGGTGCTGTCGCTCGACGAGAAGAGCCAGATCCAGGCTCTGGATCGTACCCAACCCGGCTTGCCCATGAAGAAAGGCCGCGCCCAGACGATGACACATGATTACAAGCGGCATGGAACCACCACGTTGTTTGCCGCTCTCAACACCCTCGACGGCAGTGTGATGGCCACCTGCATGGAGCGTCATCGCCATCAGGAATGGCTGAAGTTCCTGCGCCTCATCGATCGTCAAACGCCCGCCGACAAACAACTCCACCTTATCGTCGACAACTATGCCACCCACAAACATCCGGCAGTCGAGCGCTGGGCGAAGCGCCACAAGCGCTTTCATTTTCACTTCACGCCAACCAGTAGCAGTTGGCTCAACATGGTCGAACGATTCTTCCGCGACTTAACTGAAAATCAACTCCGACGCGGCGTCTTCACCAGCGTGGAGGCTCTCGAACAACGTATCCTTGCTTATATCGCGGAACATAACCGCGAGCCCAAGCCCTTCATCTGGACGGCAAAGGCCAATGACATTCTCGAAAAGGTCAAACGCGCTAAGGCCAACCTCAATAACAGCCCATCTGTGTGACGCACTACACTAGCTGGCGTGTTTCTGGGCTTCACGGCTCCTCCTTGCTTCAAATGGGATAGCTTTGCCAGCTCAGTGCCGATTATCGGTTGGTAAGCGGACGGCTGATGAATTCTACTCTTCTGTGGTGGATCAAGTGTCTAGATTCGAAATACAGCAAGTAGGTTGTGAGCGGCAGCAAGGCATGCTCGAATTTAACAAGCTTTTTAACATTGCCTTCGTCGCTAAAGTGCTGAATAGTCGATAACCATAAAGTCGATTTATTGCTGCTATCGAGAGTTTCGATGCACGCCGCGTCCGGACTCTATCGACAACAATCATGGGACTGCATCGGCGGGCACTTCACTGAGCCGTAAGAGCAGAACACGCAGCAGTCCCCCGGCTTCGGACGCAGCACGGCCTTGCAGTTCTCGCATTCATAGAAGAACTGACAGGCGGTGGTCGGCATAACCTGCCGCTTCGAGTGGCCGCAATCTGGGTATGTCCAGCACCGATTCGAGAATTACCTCCGCCATTCGTTCTCATTAAACAACGCCCAGTATCCAACCCTCAATCTCCAGCCACGAGGCGCTCGTGCGGCTCCAGTCGCGGATGAGAATGCTGCAAAAGAACCGTTCAGGTCAGGCCATGAGAGGCAATGCTATCGGGCACCTTGATACCTTCGTCATGGAACCTCTGCCGGAAAAGACTTCGTTTTCTACCTGTGCGAGATTGCGTCGAACACAATGAATGAGGACAATGGTTCCCATCCAGAAGGAGAACGTCATAATGGCTTTAATGAGACGAAATGACGCCAACGCTGTTTCCAAGGTCAAAGGCCCGATTCGCTGCCACAAGTGCCAATTGAAGTGCCTCGATGCCGAGCACTATCTAAGCCATAACTGTGAACCCAAGCCGTCCCCTGATTGCTTGGCATTCCCTTCGGCGAGCCTCGATAGCCCCGTGGAGTGGTAGCGAGTGTACGGCGGTTCTCAAACCCGCTAAACATCTTTCAGTTGTTCCTCGTCCATGCCAAAGTAGTGGCCGAACTCGTGGATGATCGTAAGCTGGATTTGTGCCCGGATTTCGGCCTCCGTGGAGCACACCGCTTCAATGTTCTTCTGGTAGAGCACGACATAATCAGGGCCTGTTGGCAGGTTGAATACGCTCTTCTTCGTCATGGGTACTCCGTGAACGAGCCCCAGAAGCAGTTTCTTTGGGTGGGCGTACCGGGACTGTCCGGGCGGGAAGTCCTCCACCAGCACGGCGACATTGCGAATGCGGCTGCGGAATTCTTCCGGGAGCGAGTCGAGCACCTCTTGCATCACCTTGGCGAACGCTCCGCGTTCCACTCATCCCTCCATGTTAGTGACCTGAGTTTTCCAATATTCGAATCAAGGCAGGAGCCATTATGAACCCCCTACTCATCATTGTCTGCACCGCAGGTCTCGTTCTTGTGGCCTTCAGTCGGGCGACCATCGCATGGATGGCACTGATGGAGTACTGCGAAATGCGGATTCCGTCACGCCGCTGATACAGCAGCCGTAGTGAACTCACTCCAACTCAGCCGAGATGATGTATACCCCGGCAGATGTGCCCCACGTAACGCGGAGTACATTGGGCTTGCAGCAGACCTGACAATCTTCGACGTAGGTCTGCTTCTTTCCAGCAGAAGGGTCAACGACAGTCTCGTTCCACTCGCCGCAACCAGCGCACTTGAAATCCTGAGGTCATCCGAGTCGGTACATGCGACGTGGAAGCAGACTCTTTTTGAACACGCAGGCCGCGACTCGGACAAACCAGTCTTCGCGGCCTGTTCTTATTTATCGTCGTCAGCCACATCGACAACCACCGGGCAGTGGTCGCTCAGCTCGTCGGCAGCCGGGTTTCGGGCGCGGTTATTTGCTGCCGATAACCACTCGCTGGGACGAAGGCGGAATCTCATGTAACTCGCCTGACCGGAAACCCGCGTTTCTGAACATGCGCTTAAGCTCCGGGTACGTATAGGCGTCTCCTTCGGGGGTGGTCGCCAGCATGATCAACGAGAACACCGCTGGGATTGGCGGCGTAAGTCGATCCTCGTTGGGAACAAATTCCAACGCAACTGCACGCCCTCCCGGTTTCAATGACCTATGTACCTTGCGTAACAACGCCTCGTTTGTCTCCGCGTTGAAGTGGTGCAAGAAATTCGTGAGTAGCACAATGTTGTAGCCCTCGCCGAAATCGACGTCAAAGGCGCTACCCTCGATGGTGCGGTAGCGACTGGTCATACCCGCTTTTTCAGCATTCTTTCGTGCTACGGCCAAAACACTCTTCCAGTCGAGTGCCACAATCTGCGCTTTGGGGTTGCAACTACCGATAGCAATTCCATACATCCCGTGGCCCGCAGCAATGTCGAGCACTTTGCATTTCCCCACGATGTCGGCTTCGAGTAATCGTGCAACCAACTCAGCATCCATGGCAGCAATGGGTGCCATGTATCGCGCAAGCTCGACCCACATCGGATGCTCTCGCCTTAGAGTGCCCTCCGCATTTATAGTTCCGCCTTTTCGCACACACCCGGCAATGTCTCGGAAGTTCTCCATGAGCGTCGGATTTCCAAGAAAGAAGGCTGCGCTTCCTATGTAGGCAGGAGACTTGCGATTGAGAAACATGGCGGCGTCTCGCGTCACTGAATACCGACCGTCGTCCTTCAGTAGGAATCCCTCGACGGTCAGGTAATCACAAAGGATACGTACGCCACGGGCGGATGACTGTAGGCGTAGCGCCAGCGATTCAGCGGTCTGGCTGCCCTCGGCAAGTACCGTGAACAGGTCGAGTTCAATTGCGCCTTTCAACGCCGCGCCCTTCTTGAATGCGGTCATACAGTCGAGAAACCGTGCGGGAAAGGACTGCTCTGTTACCGCTGGTGTCTGCGGTTGACGGGGAACGGACACGCTCCGTCGTGTGTTGCTGGCCATGCGTTCACCTCCTGAATTCAATGCCAACGAGGCCAAGACGCAGTCTGTTTGAAGGCTGGCCATGGCAGTAGGTTTTACATTCGGGTCACTTTATCGGCTTTTTCACGCGACCATGCGGGTGCGATATCGTGGTGGAAAGCCCGCGAGTGTGGTCAACAAACCCCGCAGTACCTTTGCACCACCTGAACCACCCAATCCCCCCCGTCCCGCCGACCGCTGAAATCGCCTATGGGAGCGTGTTGGGGTTGCCGGGAGGTCGCCGCCGTCCGGCCCCAGAACCCGTGACACCGACCACCTCTGAACATTCGTTCCGAAGTATTCCACCAGTTCAATCGCCGGATTGCCCACTGCACGCAATCCTGTTCACCGCCCGACTTCTGCGCTAGCATCTGCGTTGGGCAATTGGTTTGCATCAAAAAAACAGCAACCGGGGCAGGAAGGGGGCGTTATGACAGACAACGAACTGGTGTATATTGCGGCTGCTATTATCTACAGCCAAAGACAACATCAACCAGAAGAGACTATGAAGCAAGCAGCGGTCAACGATGCTTTACAGTTACTCGATTTAGTAAAGAAAGCGGGAAAGGTTGAAGCTTTCGGCTAATGAGAATTGAAGTAAGTCGTTCTGAATCGCTGTTTTTAGACATCGCTTTCTTTTTTCTTATTGGATAGACGGTAGGCTTTGCACTGGAACACCCGAACGTCTTCGTAGAACTTTGCAATCCGTCCTTCCCATCCGTGCTGGCTCTGCTTGTTCGCGTTCCCGCTCTCCATCGTTAAACCACTTCTGATTATCAGCTTTCACCTGTGCGTAGTGGGCACGAATCGCAGCCCGTTCAGCGGGCAACGAGAACTCCCCCAATTTTCCCTTACTCGACGCTCTTTCCGACGTACACGAAGTCCCGAACCGCTGGAAAGTCTACGCTGCTTTCTCTTCCCGTTCTTCGCGGATGCCAGACCAGACTTTCTCGGCAAGTTCGGGTGAGAGTTCGTCCATGCCGTGGGCGGTGCGACCGTGTTCCGCGATCTGTTGGAGTATTTCCTCCTCCGTTTGACCGCGAGCCACGAAGTCACACTCAACGCCAACATCTCTGCAACTGAAGACCTTTGTCATGGGATTGTTTTCCTTCCGTAATGAGATTCACCTCAGGGAGTTATGCCGCTGACATTAAGATATTTAAACTGCAAGCCGCTAGGCTTGCCTTCAAGATTCAGTGCGTCTCCTACGCTGCTTTACCCAAGGGAATGTGACGGATTGTGGATGTATTAACATCGTAGGTTCTAACTACAGGATCGCCATCGCTGAACTGCTGTACCATCTCCAATATCCGAAAGAAATGCTCACGGTGGTAGCGTTCGGCGTCCTCGCGACTACTCCAGAAACTCAGTATCAGCACTTGGTTGGGATCAATATTGGAGACGAGTACAATCTCGTCCTGAAAGCCGTGCAGTTTTCGCACAATGGGCAGCGCCTTTTCAGTTACGGCACTGCAGAATTCCTTTGTCTTTCCCGGTTTACATCTTGCTTCGACCACCCTTGTAAACATCGAAGACCTCCTCTTGCTGAGACAGAACTGGGGAACCTGAGCTGATCCGGCGAGGGGAGATTCACCCGGCTGCTCACTTCATATCGTAAGTGGAGCCGCAGGTCAGAAAGAAAGAAGCGATGGTCTTAGCTCCCGTGCCTGATTCCGGTTCCTTGAATTAAAACCGTCTGCTGCCTCACCCGAATCGACACCGACTAGGCCGCACGTTTTTCGGCAAGCTGAGGCTTACTGATCACCGCTACCGCTAACGGAATGGTGGTTAAAGCACCGACCGCCAGCAGCGCCCACCCCGCGCCCTTTCGGGCATCGCTGCTAAGTTTTCCCGCAAACCCGCCATTGCTAGGCAGCGTTCATCATTCTTCTCTTCTTACGCTTCCGCATTTTCAACGAGGCGACGTACATCAAGCGCGTGCTCTACGCTGAATTCGTAGCCAGAGTCATAGGAAGCCAGATGGGGCTGGAAGGCACATTCCGTTCTGTTTGAAGGCTGCTGCTGACGATACCCTTGCTCAGGGCTACTCGCTGTCATCGTTTTCGTCCTCGTCGTATTCTTGAGGCTCTTCATGTTCTGCCTTTCGTCTATTCGTCATTAGTCCGTGTGGAATTTCACTGCCGCTGTTCGAGGCGCTTCTGTCGGCACAAATCCAGCTAGGTCGTCTTAGCGCGGAAGAATTTGCGATATTCGCTCCAGCAGTTCAGGCGGAGGAACTAGCTTGGGCAAAACGTCGAACTCATAACCCTTCGCCCTCGCCTTTTTCACAAGGTCTCCGTAGCCAGCATTACCAGAAATGAACAACACCTTGGAGTACGGCAGAGCATGCAAAATCTCAATCGCCGCATCGACTCCGTTCATCGCCCCCATCGTAATGTCAGTCACGATGCAATCGGGCCGAAATAAACAGGCACTTTGAACCGCTTCTTCGCCGCTGTAGGCCGTGGCCGTCTCATAGCCTCGATTTTCAAGTATTGTGGCGAGTGTAAAGGCTATGGCACGCTCGTCATCGACCACCAGAATCTTCGGTCTTGTGCTACGCATGGGAGCTTCCTGTTTGAAGACTGAAATCACTGCCCATAGCAATGAAGTCTCTTCCGCAATCAGGAAACGCGGCACTCGACCCCGGAGCGTGTCTCGGTTGTAGTAGGGCGTCAAGCCTACCACACAAGCTGCTCACATACCACGACTTCCACACCACATCATGTGGGGGGCGTGAACACGCAGCCATTCTTGGAATGGTTGGAGTCGGAGGTGGGGGAAACCCTTACAAAATCTTTTCTCTATATTTTTTGGGGAATTTCGTATTCGCGTAGGTGTCTGGCGCGTGAGCTGAGGGGCTTGGCGGGGGCATAGACAAGGCCAAGAGTAATGTTACTCCTCAGCTCACCTCTCTCCAGCGCCAACAGCCAGCTAAGACAAACGAATATCAGAATCGATCAGGATCAGCAGAGAAGGAGGAGATTCTCCATCAATATTAGTGGTTTCAAATCACTTACGTGACATTTGTGCTTTGAATGCAACCGTTTTCTGCTTTGTTCTGCACTGTCCCGGTCGAATCTTTACGGAAAGCGTAAGAATTCGGCAGTCCGTGAGTCAGGTTCTGCACTGTACGTTTGTTATCTGAGTTCGCGGTCAGCAAAAACACCATCACAATCATCAAAACCGCAAAAGACGACTCATAGATGACCAATGCAAAATGTGTGACCAGTTCTTCCACTTTTGCCGCTGCGTATCCAGCACACAAATCTCGCTTTTCGCTGCAAATCATAAGGTTAGAAATTGGAACGCCAATTGCCTGTATGCATTGCGATTAGACATAGAGACTAGTCATACTGTGGGAGGAAATATGGCGAGCATCAAGTATTTGCCATTGCATAGAGTCGCTGGGTTTTTAGCACCACGGAGCATGACGCACGAGGAATTCATCAACAGCATCGTGGAATTTGTGGTTTACCGTTTAACTGATGTCTCCAGTCGCGAACAACTCATGTCAGCGAAGATTACCTACGGCGCTGCCGATGGCGTTCGCGGCGTGACGTATTTCAACTGTTGGCTGAACGGCACGCGGCATGTTTTGATCACGATCAGCACCATTGGCGAAGAATCCCCGCTGCAAATCTGCGGCACCGTTCTGCACGAGTTGGGCCATGTCCTAGCTGGTTCTTCTGCTGGACACGGTACGCAGTGGAAAGCAGCGTGTCATCAATTAGGGCTTGTAGTGGCTGAGGCCGCTGGTCAGGCGTATGCGATGGAGCACTTCGCGGATGACGTTCAGGGTGCTCTGATGAGTTTGACCCATCCGAACGATGGCAGACCGGTGTTCGGTTCGTACGCGGGGCCGCTGCCAGTCGCCACTCGGTTCAAACCATGCCCTCTCGGTATCGGGGTGAGAGGTGGCAAATCGCGTGGTAAGGGTTCTGGTAGCAGACTTCGCAAGTACGTTTGCGATTGCGGCCAGATCGTGCGAGCCAGCACCGACCAACTGCAAGCGCATTGCGATCTCTGTGGCTCATTGTTTAAACGACAAAGTGCAAGCGGCTTCGTTCCCGATTCGATCTTGGCGGGAGGAAGCTGCTATGCCTAAGCACCAAGTTCCCGATGAGGTGTCAACATTCAAAACGATGCGGGAGCAACTCCAGCTATCGCAGGAACATGCTGCACACCTCCTCGGAGTCACGCTGATGACCGTGAGTCGATGGGAGCGAGGGTTGTTTCAAATTCCTCCAGAGGCGTTTCTACTCTCGGCCATCGCCAAAGCTAAACCGCCATTACCGTGTGCGGAGGGCCGGAGGATCGGCTTCGATACCGGCAAACTCGCTGCTCATGCACCGGGCTGTAAGCAGTGCCGCGATTCGGTGACATATATTCACTGGGCCGCAAAGCGAGTGTCAAGTTGATGTGTACCTTATACGGTTGCACACATAAATGGCAGCGACCTCCAGCGCGACTTTTTGCACTCTGGTGCCATCTAACGACATAGCCAACCGGGCGATACCAAAGAGAGCAAAATGAGCAGGTCTCATTGCAATCCATTTCCCGATACACCCGCGGGACGCCTCCGTAACGTCCTGTGGCCCCACCACCGCTTGTAGTCCAATCTGCACTGTGGAATGTTCGTTAAACAGCTTCGCGCCTCGGAGCCTCTGAGTCTTGGGTTCGGCGGCATATCGCAGAACTGCCCGTTGTTCGCGCTGGTCGCCTGATCCGCTTCGATTCATCGCTGCTGGCCGAGCAATTCCGAGGCAATCTCCCCGCCGAGACATCCATCGTCCATCTATGGCCTTATACTTCGAGAGGGAGGTCGTTGAAACCGGGAAGGAGTGTTATGCCCCGGTATCAACGCGGCTCTGTCTATCTGACAGGGCGTAAACAGAAAGTGTGGTATGCGATGTTTCGCGAGGATGTTCGTAGTTCGGATGGCGAGATGGCAAGGCGGCAGCGCAATGTCCGGCTCGGCACTTTGTCGGAACTGCCAACGAAGAACGCGGCTCGCAACAAGCTGGCCGATTTACTGCGAACCTCGAACGCGCCTGCGAACATGTCTGCGAACATGGATTTCCGAACACTGGTAGAACGCTGGCAAAAAGCGGAAGGCCCAACCATGAAGCCATCAACATTCGACCACCATCGAACGGCTCTGCCGGGCTATGTGCTTCCGGTCTTTAAGAACCGGAAAATCGCTGCGATCAGTCGCGAGGATGTGCAGATTTTTTTGGCTGAGAACGCGAAGAAATACAGCCAGAGCACGTTGAAAAGCATGAAGGTCGCGATGAGTAAGACGCTGGGATGGGCCGAGGATTGCAATTGGATCAGCAAAAATCCCTGTAGGCGAATCAAGTTGCCGCGAGAAACGGGAGGCAAAAGAGTGGTTCGCACTGCACTGTCTGCGGAGCAAGTTGCCGCGATTGCAGGGAAGTTGCGCGAGCCCCACGCAACTCTCGTTTTGTTCCTATATGAGTCTGGCCTTCGGATCGGAGAGGCTGTTGCGGTCAGGTGGTCAGATTTTGAAGGTAACGTGCTCCACGTCACGCGGCGAGTCTACAACGGTAAAGAGCATGCCGTTAAAACGACGCACAGTGTTCGCAAGATCCCGATTGATCCGAATTTACTGGAGCGCATGAGGCAGCACGGTGGTAGTGATTTGATCTTCACTTCCACAACGGGAACGCACATTGAGCCTCGGAATGCGCTGAGGCGCTATGTGCAACCGGCCAGTAGAGAACTCGGAATCAAAATCGGTGGCTTCCATGATTTCAGGCACAGCCTCACGACACAGATGCGACGGAATGGAACTCACGCAAAGGTCATTTCCGGCATTCTCGGACATGCGACGGTGGATCTGGCCTTGAATGTCTATGACCACGCTGACGTGGAAGATTTCAAGCAACCGCTTGCCGATATCGCAGGGTTGTTACGAGATGTTACGAAAATCACAGCAGCCTGAACGTATGTGATTGATTTTGAATGGGTTGGTGGGCCTGGTAGGATTCGAACCTACAACCAAAGGATTATGAGTCCTCTGCTCTGACCGTTGAGCTACAGGCCCTTCTGCACGGGAATCAATCGCAAAGCCGCCCGACTGCCGCCAGCTTGTGTTCACGTGCAAGATGAGGATATCGCACTGTCATCTCGATTGTCTTGTGCGCCCATCGGTGAGCGCGGTGTGTGGAATGGGATCGAATGCACGAAAATGTGCCCGGACAAAAAACGAGATTGCGGGCATAATCATCCCTTGGCTTGGGCGGATGATGACGATACCGGAACAGAATTTCATCCTCGGTCTCGATACCTGCGGCTTTCACCGCGTCGCCTGGTATCGCTGGCCTTGCACGCACGGCAAGGCCCGGGCGACCGTGCTCTGCGTTCATGGCCTCACGCGCAATGGACGCGATTTCGACCGCCTCGCAGAGGGGCTGGTGCAACGCGTGCCGGTCGAGGTAGTTTCGGTTGATATCGCCGGGCGCGGCCAGAGCGATTGGCGAAACGATTCCGCCTGTTACACCTACCCGCACTATATGGCCGACCTCACCGTGCTCATCGCGCGCCTTGCTCCCGAACGGCTCTTCTGGGTCGGAACCTCGATGGGCGGCCTGCTCGGCCTGATCATGGCGGCGCAGCCCAACACTCCGGTGGAGCGGCTGGTGCTGAACGATGTCGGCCCGTTCATCCCGCAGGCCGCGCGTGCGCGCATCGCAAGCTATGCCGGCATCGACGCGCGATTCGCGTCCGAAGAAGAGTTCGCGGAGCATCTGCGCGGTCTCTATGCCAACTTTTGCGTGCCGGACGAAGCCGGCTGGCAACACATGATCGCACACAGCCAACGCCGCACACCAGATGGGATGATCGCCTATAACTATGATCCGAAGATCGCTGCAGGGCTGCATGCCGCCACCGCCGACTTTGATCTTTGGCCGCTCTGGGACCGGCTGAGCTGCCCTACGCTGGTGCTGCGCGGAGAGAACAGCGATGTGCTGCTGCCGGAGACCGCCGAAGAGATGACCCGGCGCGGGCCGCGGGCGAAGCTGGTGGTCCTTCCCGGCTGCGGCCACGCCCCCTCGCTGATGCACCCCAGCGAGATCGACGCCATTGCCGGCTTTCTCGCAATCGACACAGAGCAGGCCGCATCCAGCGAGTCGCCGGTTTAGCTTGGATCGCCGCCTAGGTAAACGCACGAAGGCCGCTCACAGGCGGCCTTCGTGGACAGACAACGCGGACACTCGTTACCGGTGAAACAGGCTCGGGAATGCCAGCGAGAGCAGAGTTCGCTGCTCCATCTGGTGGGCCTTGGCGGAGCCCGTCGCAGGGCTGGCCGCCGCCTGTCGCTTGATCGAGAGCACGGGAAGTTTCGCGCCGATCAGGCGCCGCAAGCGCGGTCTCAAAAAACTGTGCGCACCCATGTTGGCAGGCTCCTCCTGCACCCACAGCAGCTCGTGTGCATTCTTGTACGGTGCCAACGCGTCCAGAATGTCCTGCTCCGGGAAAGGATAGAGCTGGTCGAGCAAAAGAATCGCCGTGTTCACATTGTTCAGGCGTTTGCGCTCGGCCTCCAGCTCATGGCCGATCTTGCCCGTGCAGAGCAGGATGCGGGTGACCTCGGGGGGAGAGACGTGCGAGTCCTGAACAATGGTTTGAAAGCGTGGCGCGCTGAACGCGGCTAAGTCGCTGGCTGCGTCCGGATGCCGCAACATGCTCTTTGGCGTGAAGCAGATCAGCGGCTTGCGCCATTTGCGCAGAGCCTGGCGGCGCAGCAGATGGAAGAACTGTGCGGCCGAAGATGGCTGGCAAACCTGCATATTGTGCCGCGCGCAGAGTTGCAGATAGCGCTCCATGCGCGCGCTGGAATGCTCCGGCCCCTGCCCCTCGTAACCGTGCGGCAGCAGCAGCACCAGTCCTGAGAGCAGCCCCCACTTCTCTTCTCCCGCGCTGATGAACTGATCGATGATGATCTGCGCGCCGTTTGCGAAGTCACCGAACTGCGCCTCCCACAAGGTGAGCGCCTCCGGATAGTCGCGGCTGAATCCGTACTCAAAGCCCAGCACGGCAGCCTCGGAGAGCTCCGAATTATAAATCTCAATCAACGCCTGCTTGGGCGAGAGGTGCTGCAGCGGCATGTACTCGCTCTCGTTTTCCACGTCGATCAAATACGAGTGGCGATGGTTGAAGGTGCCGCGCCGCGAATCCTGTCCGCTCATTCGAACCGGAACGCCGCTGGTGACCAAGCTTGCAAAGGCCAGGGCTTCGGCCATGCCGTAGTCGATGGGGCGCCGTCCCGCCGCCATCTCCTGCCGCTGCTTCAGCAGGGCCGCAACCTTGGGATGAATGTGGAAGTCCGCCGGGTATTCGCCAAGCTTCATGCCCAGCCGCGTGATCTCCTCCTGCGCCACTCCGGTATCAATCTCGCGCTCCGGCTTCCATCTGCCGCCGACGTATCCCTTCCAATAATCCGGCAAGGTGTAGAGCATCGGCTTCTTGGTCATCGCCTTGGCCTCAACCTTGGCCTGCTGATAGCGCGCCTTGGATTCGGCCACCTGGCCGGTTACATCAATGCCGAGCTGCTTCGCATAAATCTGGTATAGCGGCGGGTGAGCCTTGATTTTTGCATACAGAATCGGCTGCGTGATCGTGGGATCGTCGATCTCCGAGTGCCCGTGGCGGCGGTAGCCAATCAGGTCGACAACCACGTCAGAGCTGAACCGGTAGCGGTATTCCAACGCGAGCCGCCCGATGCGAACCACCGCCTCAGGATCTTCCGCGTTGACGTGAAAAATGGGAATGGGCAGGCGCTTGGCAAGATCGCTTGCATAGCGTCCACTGGCGTACTCATTGGGGTTGGTCGTAAATCCGAGCAGGTTGTTGACGATAATGTTGATCGTGCCGCCGACCTCATAGCCCGGCAGATAGCTCATGTTGAGAGTCTCGGCCCAGATACCCTGGCCGGCAAAGGCCGAGTCGCCATGCATCATGACCGGCAGGGTCTGGCGCTTGCCCTCCGCGCCGCGACGGGTCTGCTTGGCACGCACCCGCCCCATCGCGACCGGATCGACCGCTTCCAGATGGCTGGGGTTGCTGACCAGATGAACCCTCATGCGCTGGCCGTTGAACTCGCGAAAGGCGGTCGCGCCCTGATGATACTTCACGTCTCCGCCGCCCAACGTGGAGCGCGGATCGACGTCTTCGAATCCGGCGTAAATATCGATTGCCGGACAGCCCACGATGAGACCCGCGGCGGTAAGGCGTCCGCGATGGCTCATCGCCATCACACATTCCTCCGCGCCATGCGAGGCGGCTCCGGTGAGAATCTCCTCCATCATCGGAATCAGGGCGGTGTTGCCCTCCAGCGAAAATCGCTTGGTGCCGATGTAAAGCGTCTGAAGCATCTGCTCGAAGATGTCGGCCTCGAGCAGTTGCTTGAGAATGGCTTCGCGATTGACCTCCGGTTGCGGCCCTTCCAGATGGTCAATGATCCACTGCCGGCGCTCGGGACCGGGAATGTGCATGAACTCAGCACCCACAGTGCCGCAGTAAATCTCCCGCGCGCGCTCGGCCTCCGGGCCGCTGATTTTCAGCTCGGGGTAATCGAGAGGAAGAAAGTGGCCGAGGGGATCGAGGTCTGCCTGCATATATCCCCAGCGGCGGAAAAGGTCAAAAACACGCTCTTGCGATGAATGATCAGGGCTGACTTCAACGGAAGGAGATATGACTTGTGGCACTGTGCTCCTCGCCCGGTGTGGCTCCCGGGACTTGCTGGATCAATAGATTTGCCCAACAAAGAACAGAACTAGGCAGTATGGGCTACATAGATTGGATTCGCAATGCAGGTCAGGGGATTTTACAAATTTCGCGAAAACTCGAGGTGGCCCACATCCGCCGAGCGCCCGCGGCCGGAGCGCCGTCTTGTGGCGCGTACCCGGCTGCGAAGCTTTCAGTTGGCGAATGTGGGTTCATGCGTTTTCAACCGCGCTCAGGCCTTCATCGCCCCGGTATACACAGCCATTCCCACCACGGCGTCCACGCCCTCAGCGTCAAGCCGGTTCACTTCATCCATGGACTTGATTCCCCCGGCGACAATCAGCTTGCGGTCGGTTGCAGCCTTCAACGTTGCGACCACCTCGAATGGAAAGCCGCTCATCGTGCCTTCCGTATCGATGTGCGTGTAGAGATAGCCCGAGCAGTACTCCCCGGTCTGCCGCATCATCTCCGCGGGAGTCAGCGTGGTGCCTTCCTTCCAGCCTTTGATCGAGACCTTGCCGCCGCGGGAATCGACCGCAAAGATCAGCCGGTTGGGCGACGCATAGTGCGCCAGCTCCTGTGCCATCTGGAGATCGACTGCGCCGTTCTTCAACAGCGCCGAGCCGATGATCACCTTCTTGGCCCCCGCCTGCAGCATCTTCGACGCGGCTTCCACCGAGCGGATTCCGCCGCCAACCTGCACCGGAAGATGTTCGCAGATGTGATGGATAATTTCGGTGTTCTCGCCCTTGCCCATTGCCGCATCCAGATCGATGAGCTGCACCATCGGATAGGGCAGAAAGCGGTCGATCCAGTATTGAAGGTCGTCGAACTCCAGCGCCTTCTTCTCGCCCTGCACAAGCTGGACGACCTTGCCGCCCATAAGATCAATTGAGGGAATAAGCATGAATTTCAGCCCTTCTACTTGTATGAGTGAATCGGATGTATCTCAAGCTCTTCAACCAGCGAGGTTGGCGGATTGAAAAGCCTCTGGTACCGCACCGTACATTGAGCGGCGCGGGGATTCCTCACTTTGCTCGGAATGACACCCTAAAGAAGATTTCAGCAAGGCAATCTCATCGGAATTCCCTCGCCCTGCAGCTGCGCCTTCAACTGCCGCACATCATGAATCCCGAAGTGAAAGATTGAAGCGGCCAGCGCAGCATCGGCGCATCCGGCTTTGAATACATCCACAAAATGATCGCCCGAACCTGCGCCGCCGCTGGCAATCACCGGAATGTTTACCGCCTTGGCCACTGCTGCCGTCAGCGGACAATCGAAGCCCGTACGCGTGCCGTCGCAATCCATCGAGGTGAGCAGAATTTCCCCCGCGCCACGCGACTCCGCCTCGCGAGCCCACTCGACGGCATCGCGGCCCGTGGCAACGCGCCCACCAGCAAGATAGACCTCAGCCGCAACCGTTCCTTCCTTAGAGACCGCGGCATTGGCCTTGCGCTTGGCGTCAATGGCGACGATCACCGCCTGCGAGCCAAAGCGCTCCGCAATCTCCGTGATAATTTCCGGAGCCTTGATCGCCGCCGAATTAATGCTGATCTTATCCGCGCCCGCATCGAACAGCGCGCTCGCATCGGCAAGCGAGCGCACGCCGCCACCCACCGTGAACGGCACAAAGAGCTGGCGAGCGGTACGCCGCACCACGTCGATCAGAATCGGCCGCGCATCGCTGGTCGCGGTAATGTCGAGCAACACGATCTCATCGGCGCCGCTGGTGGCGTGCAGGTGCGCAAGCTCCGATGGATCTCCGGCGTCGATCAGATCGACAAACTGCACGCCTTTGACGACGCGGCCATTGGTCACGTCCAGGCAGGCAATAATGCGCTTAGTGATCCCAGTGCTCATCGCGCACTCCTTTCGCCGCATAGTCGCAGAAGTTCTTGAGAATGCGCAGGCCGGTGTCGCCGGATTTCTCCGGATGGAACTGCACCCCGAAAACATTATCGCGCTCAACGGCCGCCGCAAAGGTCTCGCCATAAGTGGTGACCGCCGAGACGCCCTCGACTACCGGCGCGCGATAGGAGTGGGTGAAGTAGACGAAGCTATCGTCGGGCACTCCTTCCAACAGTCGCGACGGCAAGCTGTGCGGTGCGCGCCGAATCTGGTTCCATCCCACGTGCGGCACCTTGAGCGTAGTGTGGAAGCGTTCGCATGCGCCTTCAAAGAGCCCTAGCCCCGGTGCCTCGGGCGCTTCCGTCGAGCCCTCGAACTCCCACTGCAGGCCCACGCAGATGCCAAGGAACGGTACGCCGCGCTCGATCGCCTCACACACGGCCTGGCGCACGCCGCTCGACGTGAGCCGCTCAGTGGTGCAGAAGTGTCCGACGCCGGGAAGCACGATCGCCTGCGCCTGCCGCACCACTGCCGGATCGTCGGTGACCACCGACTCCTGTCCAAGATAGGTAAAGGCCTTGCGTACGCTGGTCAGGTTGCCGGCTTTGTAATCGACAAAGGTAATCATCTACAAAAGTCCTTTGGTGGACGGCAACATCTCGGCCAGTCGCTGGTCCTTGCTGCAAGCAGCGCGAAGAGCGCGGGCAAAGGCCTTGAAGAGCGCCTCGATCTTGTGATGGTTGGAGCGTCCGTACATTGTCTTCAGGTGAACGTTGGCCCGCGCTCCGCGCGCGAATCCCTCAAAGAAATCGAAGACCAATTCACTCTGCAGATCGCCCACCAACCGCACGCGCACCTTGGTGTCCACCACACAGGCGGCGCGTCCGCTCAGGTCCACAGCGGCAATGCCCAGCGTCTCATCCATCGGCATCAGGAAGTATCCCGCCCGCAGAATTCCCTTCTTGTCGCCCAGCGAGCGGTCGAATGCTTCGCCCAGCGCGATTCCGACATCTTCGACCGTGTGATGCTGATCGACGTCGAGATCGCCGCGGCAGGCCAACGCCAGATCGAATCCGCCGTGACGCGTAAACAGCTCCAGCATGTGATCGAGGAAGCGGATTCCGGTGTCCACCTTGTAGGTTCCCGTGCCGTCAATATTGAGCGCGAGTGCGATCTGAGTCTCCGTTGTAATACGTTCCAACTCGGTGCCACGCGACTTCGTCTGCGGTGCGGTTTTCGCGGCTCTGGTCATTGCGCCTCCTTGGCGGCGAGCGTGGGACGCGGTTGCGGCGTGAAGCCAATGCTGGCTAGCGCCTCGGGAAGTTCTTTCAGCAGCCGCTCGGTCTGCTCACGATTCCCGAGCGTAATGCGTACGCAACCCGCACAGCCCGGATCGCTGTTACGGTCGCGCACCAGAATGCCGCGCTTGCGCATCTGTTCCACAAAAGCCTTGCGATATTCAGCGAAGTAAGCGAGCACGAAATTTGCCTGCGAGGGCCAGTAAAGAATCTTGCGCTCACGATAGAAGCTCTCCAGCAGTTCCCGTCCCTCAAGCACCTGTGCAACATAGCTGGCGATGTAATCGCGATCGTCGAGCGCGGCGCTCAGGCAAGTAAGCGCGATGCCGTTTACATTGTAAGGCGAAGCAACGCGGCGAAGCATCTTCAACTGCGTGGCCGAGCCGAGCAGCGCGCCGAGCCGGAATCCAGCCAGTCCGTACGCCTTGGAAAACGTCCGGCTGATGAAGAGATTATCGATGCGGCCAAGCTGATCGAGCAGGCTCTCGCCGCCAAAATGAATGTAGGCTTCGTCGATCAACACCGCTGCCTGCGGCGCGGCACGCAAGATCGCCAGCAGTTGCTCGCGTGTGGCGATGGCGCCCGTAGGATTGTTGGGATTGGCAACGCAGATGAGACGCGTCTGCGGGGTGATCGCACCGAGCAACGCATCGGCGGGAAATTCCAGCCCCTCGCCCGATTGCACGCTGCGAACCACCGCACCTGTGGCCAACGCGTAGATCTCATACATGCTGAAGGTAGGCACGGCAATCAGCGTCTCATCACCCGGTTCCAGGTAGGTTTCGGCCAGCAGGTGGATCGCCTCGTCCACGCCATTGGTCAGCAGCACCTGCTCGGATGCAATTCCGAGATGGCGCGCAACCGCCCGTTCTCCCGGCTCGCGCTCAGGATACTTATTCAGCAACTCCGCGGTGATCGAGTGCAGCGTCTGTAGCACCCGCGGCGAGCAGCCATCCACATTCTCGTTGAAGTCGAGACGTAGTCCGTCGCGGCCGCCCAAAGGCGGGTGATACTCCTTCAAGGTTTCGACGGTGCGGCGGGCGCGCAGGCGGCTACTCATTTCTTCAACCTCACACGCACGCTCGCGGCATGGCCCTTCAATCCCTCGGCCTCCGCCAGCAACGTGACCGTGGGCGCAATCTGGGCCAGCCCCTTCGGGCTTGCCTCCTGCGTAGTGATAATGCGAACAAAATCGATGACGTTCAGCCCGCCGCGATAGCGTGCCACGTTGCCCGTGGGCAAAGTGTGGTTCGGGCCGCTGGCATAATCTCCCAGCGACTGCGGCGTATGGTCGCCAAGAAAGATCGACCCCGCGCACGTGACCTCTTGAACATCTTCTGACGGCACTGTGACGTGCTCCCCGCCGAGTTCGTTGGTCCACTCCATCGCCTGCTTGCGGTTCTTGGCGACCAGCACCACACCGCGCGACACCAGTGACTGTTTTGCAATGGCGTTGTCTTCGGCCATTGCGGTGGCGTGCTTGATCACGGCCTTTGCAAGCCGACTGCTGGCGGTGATGAAGATAGCGAGCGCATCGGGATCGTGCTCGGCCTGTGCCACCAGGTCGCTGGCGATAAACTCCGGATTGCCCTCGCTTGCGCAATAGACAATTTCCGTCGGCCCAGCCAGAAAGTCGATACCGCAATCAAAAGCCACCAGCTTCTTCGCCAAGGTCACATAGATGTTGCCGGGGCCTACGATCTTATTCACCGCAGGAATGCTTTGCGTTCCATAAGCAAAGGCCGCAATCGCCTGCGCGCCGCCAATGCGGTAGAACTCTTGGACCCCGATAATCGCCGCCGCCGCCAACGTCTCCGGCGCGGGATTTGGCGAGGCGACTGCAATGCGCTTGACTCCCGCGACCTGCGCAGGGATCGCCGTCATCAGCACCGTCGAGGGCAGCGGGTATCGGCCACCAGGGGCGTAGCAGCCCACCGACTCGAGAGGGCGAACCGCCTGGCCTACCCGCAGCCCCGGTTGAATCGTCCGAATCCACGGACGGGGCAGTTGCCACTCGGCAAAATTGCGAATATTTTTCGCAGCGCTCTCAATGGCGCGAATGAACTCCGGACTCACCTTGCCGACCGCAGCCCGCAACTCCTCCGCCGGGACGCGCATCGGCGTCCCCTTGGCGAGGCTGTCGAATTTATGCGCGTACTCCAGCAGCGCCGCATCGCCGCCGGAACGCACCCGGCTCACGATTCCGGCGACGGCCTTCTCCACCTTGGGATCAAACGAGGCGTAGCGATGAGCGAGGGAGGCGACCGCTTGCGCCGCCTCCTCGCCGCTGAGCAGCTTCATTACATCACCACCTTGTTCAGCGGATACTCGACAATGCCGGTGCCTCCCGCGGCCTTCAGGCGCGGAATCACATCACGCACAACCGTCTCTTCGAGGATGGTGTTGAGCGCGACCCACTCGGAGTCGCTGAGCGCGGAGATCGTGGGAGAGTTCAGCGCGGGCAGCACAGCAAGCACAGCCTGCAGATTCTTCTGCTGCACGTTTAGCATCAGTCCAACCCGTCCCTGCGCGGCGATGGCACCCTGCAACATCAATGCAATGTTGTCGATCTTCTGCCGCTTGCATGGGTCGGCATAGGCCTTTGTATTGGCGATTACCTGCGTGTTGGATTCCAGCACGGTTTCCACAATGCGCAGACGGTTGGCGCGCAGCGAACTTCCGGTCTCGGTGACCTCGACGATGGCGTCGGCCAGCATCGGCGGCTTCACCTCAGTCGCGCCCCAGCTAAAATCAACCTGCACCGGAACCTTCTTCGCTGCGAAGTAATTCTTCGTGACCTCGACCAGTTCGGTCGCAATCGTTGCGCCTGCCAGATCCTCGGCGCGCTTCACGGGTGAATCTTCCGGCACCGCCAGCACCCATTTCACCCCGCCACGGCTCTGCTTGGAGTAGATCAGGTCGCACACAGCATGAACCGTGCGTCCGCTCTCGATCACCCAGTCGAGGCCCGTGAGCCCCGCGTCCAGCACGCCGTGCTCGACGTAGCGCGCCATCTCCTGTGCGCGAATCAACATGCATTCCAGCTCGGGATCGTCGGTAGAGGGAAAGTAGGAACGGCCGTTGGCGTAAATCTTGAAGCCAGCGGCAGCAAACAATGCAATCGTCGCATCCTGCAGCGAACCCTTCGGAATGCCAAGTCGAATCTTAGCCATTGGAGACCTCCGATCCCTTACTTTCAGGGGCGGCAGTGAAGCTCATCGGCTTGGTGAAGCAGGAGCGTGTGCCTTCATGGCAGACCAGGCCGTCGCCTTCCACCCGAACCTTGCAGAGAACCGTATCGTTATCGCAGTCGGTGGCCGCATAGGTGAGGCGCAGACGATTGCCGCTGGTTTCGCCCTTGGTCCAAAGCTTGTTGCGGGTGCGGCTGTAGAAGGTTACGTACCCGGTCTGAAGCGTCTTCTCAAACGCCTCCTGGTTCATGAAGCCCACCATGAGAACCTCGCCATTGTCGGCATCCTGTACGATCGCCGGGGCAAGCCCTCCCATTTTTTCGAAATCGATCAGCATTGTCTTCTTCCTCTTCTCTTCGGACTGGCTTTCCTGGAGTGATCGGGCGCAACGGTCACAATAAAAAACCCGCTGGCTTCGATCGCGCCAGCGGGCCAGTGCTTGGATGATTACCTTTTACAGGGTTCCATGCGCCTCCGCCGACACAATCGCCGTATGGTGATGATGATGGCGGTGATGTAGCAGAGATGTCATGATGCAATTATCCTAACCAGAGAGGGCAGCCCAGGTCAACGGCAAAAACCAGCAATCGCGAAATAGCAGAACCGGAAGCATCGTTGCACCCTATCCTCTTAGGTTGCGTCCAATGAATTTACGTTCAATCCAAATTGGATGATTCAAGGAACCGGGCGGGGATGACTGAAGAAACAGAGATCTTGGAGACGGGCGCGGCCGTTGAAGCCCGAGGCGCCAGCCGTTACTACACGATGGGCGATACCACTGTTCGCGCCGTCGACGACGCCAGCTTCACCATCGAGCGCGGGGAATTTGCCGCCCTGCTCGGGCCCTCGGGTTCGGGCAAATCCACGCTGCTGAATCTTCTCGCCGGACTCGACCATCTCAGCGCGGGCAGCATCGTGGTCGCCGGACGAGACCTGAGCACGATGGACTCCGAGGCCTTGGCCCGCTACCGCCGGCTCGCCGTCGGCATGATCTTTCAATCCTTCAACCTCGTGCCCACCATGACCCTGGCCGACAACATCGAACTGCCCCTGCGCTTTGCCGAAACCCCTCGCAGTCAGCGCCGCGAGCGCGTGCTGGAGCTCCTCACCAGCGTCGGCCTTGTCCATCGCGCCAGCCACAAACCCACCGAGCTCAGCGGCGGCGAGCAGCAGCGCGCCGCAATCGCTCGCGCCCTGGCCAATCGTCCCGGACTGTTGCTGGCCGACGAACCGACCGGAAACCTCGACAGCCGCAACGGTCACGAGGTCATGACCCTCATTCGCGAGCTGAATGAAAAGATGAACGTGACCGTGCTGATGGTCACGCATGATCCGGCACTGGCCGCGCGCTATGCGCGCAAGTCTCTGCACATGGCGGATGGAAAGCTGGTCGCCTCTCCGGCAATCGACGTCGAGGCGCTGCGATGAACCGCCAGGACCTCTTCGAACTTGCAGCTCGCAACATGCGCAATGCACGCCTGCGCAACGCCCTCACCACCATGGGAATCGCTGTCGGCGTGGCCTCACTCGTGGCGATGCTCTCGCTTGGTATCGGACTGCAAGGATTCGCCAATCACCAGCTCATGAAATCTGGAATCTTCCAGACCGTCTTCGTCACCAGCAAGCAGGACATCCACAATCGCCAGGAAAGTGCCGAGGACAACGCCGACGCCAAGCCCGGGGACACCAAGCCCGACGACGCTCCCGCGCTCGATGATGATGCGCGCAAGAAAATCGCGGCGCTGCCCGGAGTCGAGGAAGTCGTTCCCGAGGTGCGCGCCGGGGCCGAGGTGATCTACGGCGACACAACCAATTTCACCATGCTTGCCGGACTTCCCCAGTCCGCCCGCGACGAGGACGCGATGGAGAGCGTGAAAGGAAGATTCTTCAGCTCCGCCCTCGCCGATGAAGTTCTACTCCAACGTGACTTCGCAAAGAAGCTGGAAAAAGATCCCGAAGCCGTGCTGGGAAAAATTCTGACCGTGCGCTACGCCGAGCGCCAGAGTGGCGACGGCACCAGCTTCAGCATCGAGCGCAAAGAAAAGCAGTTCCGCATCGTAGGCCTACTGGATGCCGAGCCATTCGGCGGCATGCGCATGATCAGCCGCGCCCGTGTCTTTTTGCCCACTCAGACCGCTGAAGCCATGAACCTGATGCAGCCCGCCGATACTCAGCAACTGGTTCGCACCCCGGCGTCAGCGACCGGAGGGCCGTCCGTTGGCCCGTACCCGCCGGCGGCCGGGCGCACCTATTCGACCCTCACCGTGCGCATGAAATCCGCTTCCTACGCAGAAAAGGTAGAAGAGTCGGTGAAGCAGATGAATTACTCCGCCTACTCCTACCTCGACGCGACCAAGAGCATCCGCCGCTTCTTTGCCGTGCTGGATATGTTCCTCGGAATCTTCGGCTCGCTTGCCCTCGCCGTAGCTTTTCTGGCCATCGTGAATACGCTCGTGATGGCCGTGCTGGAGCGAAGGCGCGAAATAGGAATCATGAAAGCCCTCGGCGCAAGTGATGCCGATGTGAAGAAGCTTTTCTTTGCCGAAGCCGCAACGATGGGATTAACTGGCGGCGCTCTGGGCGTGGCCCTCGGATGGATCATCGGGCGCGCCATCAACTTCGGCAGCAATCTTTACCTGCACAAAATCATGAAGATGCCTGCCGAAAATCTATGGACAATTCCGCTCTGGCTCGTCGCCGGAGCGATTGGCTTCGCCGTGCTGGTCAGCGTGGTCGCCGGCATCTATCCGGCAGCGCGCGCCGCCCGGCTTGACCCGGTGCAGGCGCTGCGTTACGAATGATTCGAGAGCAACGTTTCATGTATCGATATATGTCAATCGACCGCAACGGGGTGAAATGAACTCTGCAAGCCGCTGGATTACGGTACTGGCGTGTCTAATTGTTTTGCATTCGCTGAGTCTCGCTCAGCCTGCAACGGATTCGCCTGCCACGGCTCAATCCTCCGCCCCTCACTCCAAAGTGGAATGTTCCACCCTCAAGAGCCGGATTCTCGATCGCGATGTTCCCTACTGCGTGATGCTGCCTCCCAGCTACGCGCAGGAGACCGCCCGCCGTTTTCCGGTGGTCTATTACCTCCATGGCCTTGGAGACAACGAGCAGTCGCTCGTAAACCTCGGCGGATGGCCTGTCTATGACCGCCTGATACGTGAAAAGAAGATCGGCGAATTCGCGCTCGTGGCTCCGGCGGGCTTTCAATCGTTCTACGTCAATTCCAGGGATGGGCAGTTCCGCTACGAAGATTTTTTCATGCACGAGTTTCTGCCCGCGATGGAGAAGAAATACCGCATCGGCACAACCCGCTCGCAACCTGGAATTAAACGCGGAATCATGGGAATTTCGATGGGCGGCTTCGGCGCTCTGCACTACGCCTTCAAATATCCGGAGATGTTCTCCGCCGTCAGCGCCTGTATGCCTGCTCTGATTGAGCATATGCCCCGCGAGTTCTCTCAGGAATGGCAGCGACGGTTGATGGGCGCAATCTTCGGCGATCCACCCGATCTGGCGTTCTATGAAAAGAACTCCGCGTTTCATCTGGCACGCGCCGCCTCCCGCCCCGCGCTCCAGCACATGACGATCTATTTCGATTGCGGCGCACAGGATCGCTACGGCTTCAACAAAGGTACCGTGGCCTTGGACGAACTGCTCACCGAACGCGGCGTTCCGCACGAGGCACACATCTATCCCGGCGGCCACGATTGGTCCTACGCGCTGGAGCATTTCGCGGCCTTGCTGGAATCACAGTCGAAAGGTCTCGGTCTTACTGAGAAGGTGGCTACGCAGAACGTCGCTACGCAGAATGCGAAAGCAGCACGCCCCTAAACAAGACTCAGCAGAGAAGAATTGTCAAAGTAGGCATCCACATGGAGCATTCCAATCAAATCGTCATCGGCGGCCACGACCACGTCTTCGTGCTCACCGGCGCCGGCGTGAGCGCCGAGAGCGGGCTGGCAACCTTTCGCGGTTCAGATGGTCTCTGGGAGGGCGAGCGCTTTGAGGATGTCGCGTCGCCCGAGGGATGGGCGCGCAACTCCGAGCGCGTCTGGCGCTTTTACTCGATGCGCCGGAAGAAGGCTGCCTCGGTCGAGCCGAACCCCGCACATTTCGCACTCGCTGAACTGGAACGTAAGCTGAATCAGCGCTTCTTCCTCTGCACCCAGAACGTGGATAATCTGCATGAGCGCGCCGGCTCACGCAACCTGGTGCACATGCACGGAGAACTCTTCGAATCGCGATGCGACCGCTGCACACGCGCCCCCTTTCGAGACGCCAGCCTGTATCAGAGCAAAGCAGAGCACCGCCGCTGCGAGTGTGGCGGATGCATCCGGCCAAATATCGTCTGGTTCGGCGAGATGCCATTTCACCTCGAACGCATCTTCGATGAGCTGCAGCGCTGCACCGTGATGCTGGTCATCGGCACCTCAGGCGTGGTGCAGCCCGCGGCAAGTTTTGTGCACATGGCTAAGGAGCGTTATACCCGCGGCGACAACGCGGTGCGTACGTATTACATCGGTCCGGAGCATCCGGCCAACACCACGGCGTTCACCCACGCCTTCTTGGGCAAGGCCGGCGAGCTGCTCCCCAACTTATTCGCCATCCGCGAGAGCCTGCATTGAGGTATCCATATCCCTCGCGGGTCGCCTACATCCGCCTTGTTGCTCTTGATCTTGCTGTTGCTCTTGCTGTTGCTGTTGCTCTTATCTTTAAGGGTCATCCTGAGGCGTAGCCGAAGGACCCCAGCACTGTCCATCTTTCCTGTGCCGACCCAAGCTTCTCAACCAGCCATCTTGGTTTCTCAGCGTTTCCTTAATGATGAGCACTTCCCTGGCGGCAAGCGTTTCCTAAATCAGAAATTTGAACTTTCGCCAGCGACCGCCCATTCCCCCGATTGCATGAGAGAATTGCCTCGCGGCTTAGTTTGCATACGCATCCGAGATCCCCAGAGGTGATGCATGACGCAAGACGAAAATAGCCTGGACCCAAAATCGGCTTCGGCGGCGCGGCGCCGTTTTGGATTCGTGTCGATGCTGTGGTGGATCGCCGCCATCTCCGGAACCGTGGGCCTGATGCAGGGGCTTTCGGCTGGATGGGTGCGCTTGCTGTTCGTTGTAATCTCCTGGGTGCTCGCGCTCTTTTTTACCTACGCGTGGTGGCAAGTTCGCAAGGGGCGGATCTAGCCCAGGGCGGGCGTCAGCGCGCACTGTGTTTCAACCAACCTCTCTCAAACGCCTTCCTACATCACCACTACAGCGCCAGTCTGGCGACCACGATATTGTCCTCGAGGTCGGGCGGGCTCAGACGAAATCCCAACTTCTTGCACAGGTTCTGCATCTCTCGGTTTTCGCCCAGTATGGTGGAGTGCACCTCGGTCAGGTGCTGATCGCGCGCAACCTGAATGAGCCGCCGATACAGTTCCACTCCCAGCCCCTTGCCCTGGAACTGGTCTTGCACAATCGCCGCCAGTTCGGCGTGCGGGCGACCGTGGATTTTGCTCAGTCTGCCGACCGCGACGATTTCGCATGTGCCATCCGCTTTCTTGTGCTCCGCCACCAGTGCCATTTCACGATCGTAGTCGATAAAGCAGATGCGGGTGAGGCGCTCGTGCGCGGTGCGCTGTGTCAGCTTCAGAAACTGGAAGTAGCGCAGGTACACGCTGCGCTCGCTGAGCGGCTTGTGGAACTCGATGATCATCGGCTCGTCCTCGGGGCGGATCGGACGAATCATGATCGGGTTGCCGTCCTTCATCGTCCACTCAGAGGCATAACGCGACGGATACGGCCGAATGGCAGAGCGCGGCAGCTGATCATCCGTCACACTCTGGTCGTGAACCACCACTCGGGCATCGAGCGAGACTGGCCGCTCGGCACAGGCAAGCACGGGGTTGATGTCGATTTCCTTGATCACCGGATTTTCAATCACAAGATCGCTGAAGCGGACCATGAGTTCTTCCAGCGCAGGCAGGTCAACGCACCTATGCCCGCGCTCCCCTTTCAGCGCCTTGTAAATACGGGTCTGCTCCATCATGCGGCGGGCCAGGGTAGTATTCAGCGGCGGCAACGCCAGCGCGCGATCCTCGAACACCTGTACCAGCCGGCCTCCTGTGCCGAACAGCAGTACGGGGCCGAACTGCGCATCAACCGAAGATCCAATGATAAGTTCGTAGCCCTCCTCCATTACGTAGGGCTGAACCGTCACTCCCTGAAAATGCCCGAGTCCGGCTTTGGCTTCCACCGAGTCGCGTATCTTTTTGAATGCCCTGCGCACGCTGCCGGGATCGGCAAGGTTGAGAATGACTCCGCCAACGTCGCTTTTATGCGTGAGAGTAAAGGAGTGGAGCTTGAGGACGACAGGGTATCCGATCTTGGCTGCAACTTCGACCGCGGCTTCTTCGCTTTCGGCGATTTCGGTCGTCACGCTCGGAATGCCGTAGCACGCAAGCAGCTTCTTCGATTCGTACTCGGTCATCACGGTGCGGCCGCTGTTGCGCACCGTCGAGAGAATCTCTGCCGCCTGGGCGCGATTGGGCTGGAACGCCGCAGCCTCCGGCGAAGGGGTCTCATAAAGCCCGCGCAGGTTGTAGGAGTAGCGCCACATGTAGTTGAAGGCGCGCACCGCAGTATCGGGGTATTTGAAACTTGGAACTCCCGCGCGATTGAGAATCTCCTCGCCCGCGGCGGCCGCTTCCCCTCCCATCCAACTGGCCAGCACCGGCTTTCCAAGTCCGCGAGCATAAGGCTTCAGCTGCTCGGCGATCGCGGTCGGCGCGGTCATTCCCTGCGGTGTCATGATGACCAGCAATCCATCAATATTGATATCTTTTGCGGCGATTTCCACCGACTTGGCGTAACGATTGGGATCGGCGTCGCCGAGGATGTCCACCGGATTGTTGTGGCTCCATGCGTGAGGAAGAATGGCGTTATAGGCGGCAAGTGTCTCCGGCGATAGTTCCGCGAGTTCGCCGCCGCCGTTGATCAGCGCGTCGGTGGCCAGCACGCCCGGGCCTCCAGCGTTGGTGACGATGCACAGCCGGTTGCCCCTGGGACGCGGTTGCTTTGCGAGCACCTCGGTCATAAAAAAGATTTCCGCAATCGAGTTCACGCGCAACACGCCGACACGGCGGAAAGCCGCGTCCAGAACTGCGTCGGAGCCAGTCAGCGAGCCGGTGTGCGAGGCCGCGGCCTTGGCGGCGGCGGCGGTGCGTCCAGCCTTGATCACGATGATCGGTTTGGAGAGCGAGACTTCGCGGGCGGCGGAAAGAAACGAACTCGCGTCGCCGATGGATTCCATGTAGATGACGATCGAGTGGGTCCGCGGATCGTTGCCGAAATAGTCGATCAGGTCGCCCCAGTTCACATCCAGCATCGAGCCAATCGAAACGAAGCCGCTGAAGCCCACGTTTTCACCCTTGGCCCAGTCCAGAATCGCCGTACACAGAGCGCCGCTCTGGCTGATAAAAGCTACGTTGCCGGGGCGCGCCATCGCATTGGAAAACGTTGCATTCAGGCCGACAACCGGATTCATCACGCCGAGACAGTTGGGGCCGATGATGCGCATCCGCCCCTGCACCGTCTGAAGGATCTCGGCTTCAAGCTGTTTGCCGTGCTCGCCGGTCTCCTTAAATCCGGCAGAGATGACAATCGCGCTCGGAACCCCAAGTTCAACACACTCCCGCAGCAGCGCCGGAACGCCTTCGGCCGGAATACAGACGATGACTAGGTCGGGAACCTCGGGCAGCGCCTGCAGCGAAGCATAAGCCCGAATGCCGAGGACGTGAGCGCGCTTCGGATTGACCGGATAAATCGTCCCGCCAAACGGATTGCTGATCAGATTCCACAGCACCGTGCGGCCCACCGAACCGGCGCGCTCGCTCGCTCCCACCAAAGCTACGCTGGATGGCGTAAAAATTGGATCGAGTGGGTGACGATCCGCTCGCAACTCATCGGCCAGGGGAGAGACGTTTGAAGCAGAAGCATTGCTGGTCGAACTCATGAGCGCACCTTTCCATCCATCGTATCTATGCCCAGAAATCCTACACCGGGCCGAACTTTGGGTGAACGGAAATCGGAAAATGAATCGAGATTGGATTTGCCGCAAAAAAGAAGCGATGCTGCCGGCCATTACCTACTACGTAAGGTGAGTACGGTTCGCACTTAGCGGAGTTCGAGCACCTTTCCGGGCAGCGGCGATTGCTGAATAATGATGCGCCGCCCCCGCTGCTGCTGACGCCGGACTCGGGCGTGAACCAGCGTAACGGCGGCAATCGATGTGACCAGCCCGCTCAGCGTTCCGATCCACCATGGCCGCCCCATAAGGTCGACGGTCATCTGAAGTGCGAAAAAAAATCCCATGAAGAGGAAGCAGGCCCCGAGCACGCGGATCTGTACACGCGCGGCCGGGTCGATCTGCGCCGGATCAATCCGGCAAGCCGCGAGCTGGTCTGCCCCACACTCCGTCGCGTGACCAGGCCCGCTTTGACCGGGTACGACGCGCTCCGGGTGGAGCTGAATCCAGCCTCCCGTCAGCGCTATCATTGTGCCGAAGACAACAAACATCCAATCCAAAGCGAACCATCCGGAATCAATCTGTGTTCAATTATGGGCTTTACATCTGTGCCGGAGCAAACCCTGGGTATCCTATTGATAATCGGTAGTTGATAATCGGGGGAAAGCGTGAATACCTCTGCACTGGGCGGCGAAAGGGCGCAAATGGATGCGGCATCCCTGCATCTTCAGGCCTGCAAATGCTACAATCTTCAATTACGGAACCCCTCGAAAATTTGCTCCACGGACGGACTATCTTGGTTGACCAGACCGAACAAAAGAGCCTGACCTACGCCGATGCAGGCGTCGACATCGAACAGGCGAATCGCACGAAGCAGCGCATCAAGTACCTGGCGCACCGCACCTTCAACAAGTGTGTCCTTAGCGAAATTGGTGGCTTTGGCGGCCTTTTTCAGGTGGATAAGAAGAAATTCGCCGATCCCGTCCTGGTCAGCAGTGTGGATGGCGTGGGCACCAAGCTGAAGCTCGCCTTTGAAATGGGCGTGCATCACACCGTCGGCGGAGACCTGGTAAACCACTGCGTCAACGACATTGCCGTGCAGGGCGCCACCCCGCTGTTCTTCATGGACTATCTCGCGGTGGGCAAGCTGGAGTTGGAGATCGCCGAAAAAGTCATCAGTGGACTCGCCGAGGCCTGCAAACACAATGGCTGCGCGCTCATCGGCGGCGAAACCGCCGAGATGCCCGGCTTCTACCCCGACGGCGAGTACGACCTCGCCGGCTTCATCGTGGGCGCCGTGGACCGTGAAAAAATTATCACCGGCAAAGACGTGCAGGTGGGCGATGTTCTGCTCGGACTGCCGTCCACCGGCCTGCACACCAACGGCTATTCGCTCGCCCGTAAGCTGATGTTCTCCGTAGCCGGCTACACCCCGGACACCTATGTCAACGAAATGAAGGGCAAGGTCGGCTCCGAGCTGATGAAGCAGCACAAGAGCTACTGGCCTATCGTGCGCCGCATGGTGGACGGAGACGTCGTCTCTGCCATGGCGCACATCACCGGCGGCGGCATCACGGAAAACCTCCCGCGCGTGCTGCCCAAGGGCGTCGGCGCGCTCGTCGAGATGGGAAGCTGGCCCGTACTGCCCATCTTCGAGCACATGCAGAAGATCGGAAACATCGAGCACGCCGAGATGATGCGAACCTTCAACATGGGCATTGGCATGATCCTCGTGGTTCCGGCAAAGAAGTTCAAAAAAGCGCAGACAATCCTCGACCGCGCCGGCGAAAAGGGATACACAATCGGCCGCATCGTCAAAGGCGAACGCAAGGTGCAGTACAGCTAGTTCTTCTTGCACTATAGAAAACCGGGTGGAGAAAACCGGGTGGCCCACATCCGCCCTCTTTTGGCGAATGTGGGGTCGGAGTACAGCCCGTATTTGGCACGAATGTAGGTTCAGCGGATTACTACGCGGGCCATATCCCGAGCAGACGCCGAAGCGCCACCAACTCTCCGACGTGATACGCAGTGTGGTCGATGACCAGCATCGCCTCGCGCAGAAGATTCTGTCCATCTCCCCAGGCAAACGGTGAGGCGAGTTCGCGACGCGCATCGCCCACTAGCTCAATCATCGCCTCGCGGTCCGACAGCACCGCTGCCACAGATTGATCCCACGCCTGGGCGCTGGGCGGCGCGGCGGCCTTGGGCCAGTAATCGTCAGGAAAATTCATCTCCCGGTAGCTGCCATCCTGGTTATTGCAGAAACGCAGAATATCGTTCTGCGCCAGGCGAATGTGCTCCAGCAACTGCCAGGCCGAGTAGGGCAAGCCGCCTTTTTCAGCTTTTGGCTTTTCACCCCGAAGCCGCGCAGGAAAATCCGCCACTACATCTTCAAAGCGAGCGTGGGCATTGCCGCCCTTAAGCGCCGCAATCAGCTCCTGACGAACCACGTTTTCAAGATTGCTGGTCATTCCATTGCTGGTCATTCCGAAGCCTCCCGCTGGCTAGATTGATCCGCACCGCCCCGCGATGCCCGGTGGACGGGCGGGTGGCCCACATCCGCCTTCTTTTGGCGAATGTGGGGTCGGCGGGTGGCGTCGTTGGCGAATGCCGGGTTCAAAGTTTTCTCTTTTCTATTTCTGTTCTTGAGCGCGACCTGTCCCGCGCTATATTCTTAAAATTCAATGACCCGACTCGGCATACTTCTCTCCGGACGCGGCTCCAACTTCGTCGCCATTGCCAACAATATCGCCAGCGGCAAGCTCGACGCCGAGATAGCCGTCGTCATCAGCAACCGCTCCGAAGCCGCAGGCATTGCCGAAGCCCAGGCGCGCGGACTTAAGGCCGTGGTGCTGCCCAGCAAAGGCTTCAAGCGAGAGGAGCACGACCGCGCCGTCGTTGCCGCTCTTCGTGATGCCGGAGTAGAGTTGGTGGTGCTTGCCGGGTACATGCGCCTGCTCTCGCCGTGGTTCGTGCAGCAGTTCGCGGGAAAGATCCTGAACATCCATCCTTCCCTGCTGCCATCGTTCCCGGGGCTTGAGGCGCAGAAGCAGGCGCTCGAATACGGTGTCCACTTCAGCGGCTGCACGGTGCATTTCGTGGATGAGCACCTGGATCACGGAGCGATTATCCTGCAGAAGGTGGTGCCAATACTGCCCTGCGACGATGAGCACACGCTGGCAGAGCGCATTCTGGCCGAGGAACACCTCGCGTACAGCGAAGCCATTGCGCTGGTGACCCGCGGAAATCTTCGTGTCGAAGGCCGCCGGGTTCTGATCGAAGCGGGCAACAGCGCGCGCAAATCTTCCCTCTAACTAAACGGATAGATGTCTTCGAGAGGACCCCTTCTATATGGCAGAATTTCGTTTAGGTAACTACGAGTTTTCGCGTCGGCAGCGGACTTTCACGACAGCGTTAAGCTGTCTGGCGATTGGCATGGGTTTGGGCGCCCTTGCCGCTATGTTCTTCACCCCAAAAACCGGCAGACAGCTTCGCAAGGATGTGCGCCGTAAGTATGAAGACGCCCGTGATGCCATGGAAAACATCACGGATCGCGCCAACGACATCTGGGATCGCCGCGATGAGTTTGCCGAGGCTGCGCGGCGCAAAGCCGAGCCCGTAACCCGAGCCTTCCGCAAGGTTAGTTTTTAGGTAAGCACACCATGCAAGGACGTGGAGGCGCAAGCCCGACTTGCGCCTCCCGCTCCAAGCCGTGTAGTAAGTTTTTGTTTTAGCTTTATTCTGTGAGGGGTGATCCTGAGCGCAGCAAAGGACCCCAGTGTTGCTCAAATCTCTCGCGCCGTCCCAGGCTTTTCAACCAGCAATCGATTTGCCCGTAGCAATCGATCTGCCCGTAAAGATGCCGTCTAGTACAGGTGGAAGTTCACTTCCACGTTGATCTCCACCGGAACGGGTGCTCCATCCTTGGTTCCCGGCTCAAAGCGCCACGTACGTACAGCCTCCATCGCTTTCTCGTCCAGTCCCATTCCCAATGAACGCAGCACTGCAACTTCGTGAGTCTTGCCGTCGCTTCCAACGATCACGCGAAGGAGCACATTTCCCTGCCACTTGTTCTTGCGGGCCTCTTCGCTGAACTCAGGCTCCGGGCTAAAGATCGGCTTCGGAGCGCGCACGCCTCCACCCACGCGGTAGGCGCCGCCACCTATGCCGCCGCCCCATCCTGGGCCTACGCCCGGGCCGCGTCCCGTACCCACTCCGCCCCCCGTTCCGCTGCCGATGCCGCCGCCGGTACCGGTGCCATTTGAGACAGGCGCCGCTAGCTTTGCCAGCGGATCCCCGATGGGCCCGACCTGGGGCATCTTGATCTCCGGAGGAACTACCACGGTGGGCGCAACCGCCAATTTAGGCTGCTCCATGGGAAGCACCGTGGGAGGGGCGATCTGCGTCTTGGCAAACTTGGGCAACGCGCCCTTGGAGGCGGGATGAACATCGTGCGAGCCGCCACCACCGCCACCGCCGGAAACGTCCTTGGACTGTGGCAGCACGTAAGGGCTGATCTCCACCGACATGCTGACCACTTTCTTGATCTGCGGGGCGTGTGTCGCGGTCCAACTCGTAACCCCCACCAGCAGGGCAATCAGCGCGGAATTTAGGAAGAACGAGAAGACAAACGAACCCTTGCGGACTTCGTAAAGCCCATAACCATCCCCAAACAGCGTCGGCAACACTTCATGCTTCTGCTCGTCCTGGGGTGCTCGGGACTGCGGATGATTGATGACAGGGCTAGACATGAGTAACTCAAGTATAAACCGGCAGAGCGGGAAATCGCCGGAAAAGCAGAGCTGGAAGGGAGCTTTGATCGGCAGCAGGCTCCCAATCCCGAAATTAGGCAATCTGGAATTGACACGTGCTGGCCCGCCTGTGGGGCAGTTATGATCCATATCCGTCAGGTGCTGCCAGACAATTCCACTTCAGATTTTATGGAACCGGAAAATTTATGGAACGATGACGCGCAAAGCCTTCGAACAGGCAGAGATTTCCGCCGGCGTCTGGCACAGGTATTCGCCATCGGCATAGATCGCAATCGGTTCATCGCTCTCCACGAATACCTGCCGGGTACGGAAATACCGTACCTTGGGCACCAGCAGGTGAGTTCCGGAATAGATGCGATGAAAGTGGCGCAGCACAAAACCTCTGGGCATGGCCGGCACAAAACAGAGGTCGAGCTGGCCATCATCCAGTTGAGCCTGCGGCAGCATCCTCATGCCGCTTCCATACTCCGGAGCGTTGCCAACCGCGGTGAACAGCACCGGGCCATACAGACAGGTCTCCTGCCCGCAGGCGTCATAGCTGTGTAGGCGCACAGTCTGCGGAACATAATCTCCTAGCGCTCCAAGTGCCGCAAGAATATAGCCGCCATGGCGACGCAACCAGCCTGGCATCACATTCGCGCGCCGGTTGATCTCGGCATCCAGGCCGAATCCGGCGATGCCGCTGAAGTAAACCACGCGTGAATCTTCGGCGCTCTCCTCGGCGCGATGGAGCTGTTGGCGTGCAATGGCCGAACCCGGCGGACTCTCCGGATGGGCGATGCGCCCTTCGGCATCGGCGAAGGGCGCGGAATCAAAAAGATCGGCTTCGCTCAACTCGGGATCGCCCATCGGGCGGACCGTACCTAGATCGATGGTACGTACGTTGTCGCCGCGATCGAGGTAGCGGTGCCATGCCCGCAATGCCTCGCTCCGGTTCGGTATGCCGATGCAACGCGCGAAATCATTGGCGCTGCCGGTGGGAACCACCAGCAGAGGCGTCTCGCTGTAGGCCAGCGAACTAAGTACGCGATGAACCGAACCATCGCCGCCAAATACAATCGCCACATCGGGTAGATCGTTGGCCTCCAGCATGTTGCCGCGAAACACGCTGACTCGTGCATCGTCGCAGAAGGGTTCTACGACGTTCTGTTTCACATACGAATGCGCTATGGCCGCGGCTCGCACCCGGAGATTGTACAGCGCCCCCGCCAGAAATGAGACAAAAACCGAGAGCTGCTCACCGCAAACGACCGGTCTTTACCGAATCCAGCTCTCGCCCAACGTAAGCCTCTCTGTATGTACTCAGGCCATGATCCGTAACGGGAAACGATTAGTCTTTCTTGCCGCTCTCCACATTGCTCGACCCAGCCTTGGTTGACGCAGCCTTGCTCTCAGGTGTCTTCTCCTCCGCCAGCTTCGAATTCCTGGCGGTCAGGCTCTTCTGGCGCATCTTGTCGGCGAACTTCTGGCGGGCGCGTTCTTCTCTTTGCTGTGACATGTCATTCAGTCTACGCGCTTCGACCCGCAGTGAGAATTCCCACTCACATCTTCCGGCTAAGTCTCAAGCACCTTCTGCTCGATATCCGCCGCCGCCTGCTGCAAACTCGCCAGCGTTCCAAGGTCACGCCAGTACGCGCCGTCGGTCCGGAAGGCGAGTATCTTTTCTCCCTCGCCGGCCAGGCGCAGATACATCGGAATGATCGGAAAAACGCACTCCTCGCGCATCCCGGCCCCGTTCGATTCCTTCCTCAACGCATCATCCATCAAGGAAAAAATACGCGGCGAGAGAACGTGAATCCCGGAAAATGCCAGCGCCTGCGGCTGCCGCGCCGGACGAACCATCTCGAGTTCCACGCTTTCGGCCACGTGCCGCCCGCAGAGTTGAAGCCGCTCATCAAACAGCAGTTGCCGCGAGCTCTCCCGCGGCCGCATCGCTAGTGTCGCCAGCGCATTCTGCTCGCGATGAAATTTCACCATCGCCCCAAGGTCGATGGAGCTGAGCACATCGACATTGTGCAGAAGAAACGGCTCGCCTTGCCCAGAAACGTCTTGCGCCGATTCCCTCTGCTTACCAACATCGCGGAGAAAAAAATCTGCCGCCTTCCTCAGCCCGCCGCCGGTGTCGAGCAGATCGTCCTCGCGCGAAATTTCAATCTTCATCCCGAAGTCATCGTTCGCCTTCAGATACTCCATAACCAGATCGGCGAAGTGATGCACGTTGATGATCACCGCACTGATGCCGAATCTTTGCAGGCGGCGCAGCGTAACCTCCAGCAGCGTGCGCCCTCCGACCTCCACCAGCGCCTTGGGCCGGTCGTTGGTAAGCGGCCGCAGCCGCGTGCCAAGTCCCGCAGCCAGAATCATCGCCTTCATCGGACCCACTTCTCCTGCTCGCGATGCTGTACCACCACCCTGACTCCGCTTCTTCCGCCAAGACGTTTTGCCACCTGCTCTGCCAGATACACCGAGCGATGCTGGCCGCCGGTGCAGCCGAACGAAACCATCAGGTTCTTGAATCCGCGCCGCACATAATCATTCACGCTGGCATCCACCAGCGACATCACACTCGCCAGGAACTGATGCACGCTCTGCTGCGCGCCGAGATATTCCATCACCGCCGCGTCCCGGCCCGTCAGGGTTTTGAATCGCTCCTCGCGCCCCGGATTCGGCAGGCTGCGCGCATCGAAGACAAATCCTCCACCATTCCCGCTCTCGTCCTGCAGTGGCCCGCGGTGAAAAGAAAAACTCGAAACCACCACCGTGAGTCCTTCCGTCTGCGCCGCAATGCTATGCAGTTTTTCCGAGCCAACCATACCCGTGAACGCGTCCATCAACGCAGGCAGTTCCACTGGCAGAGTAACGTTGTGCAGCAGCCAGCGCAGGTTCTTCAGCGCATACGGAACACTCTGCAGAAAGTGCGGCTTGCGTTCGTAGAATCCACGGAATCCGTAAGCGCCCAGCGCCTGCATCATGCGAACGTACACATAAGCGTAATAGTGCTGCAAAAACACTTCCCGCTTCACATCGACATATCGACCCAGCGATTCGAGATAATGATTCAGCAGATGCTCCCGCAACTCCGGCGGCAAATCGGCCTTGCCATCAAACAGTAGAGATGCAATGTCATATTGCAGCGCGCCTCTGCGGCCGCCCTGGTAATCGAGGAAATATGGACGTCCCTCGCGCAGCATGATGTTGCGCGACTGGAAATCGCGATACAGAAAATAACTGCGCTCGGCGCTCAACAGAAACTTCGTCAAGCGCTTGAAGTCCTCCTCCAGCGCCTGTTCATTGAAAGGGATCGCGGCGAGCCGAAGGAAGTAGTATTTGAAATAATTCAAATCCCACGCAATCGATTGCCGGTCGAAGCTGGCGCGCGGATAGCAAACCTTGTAATTCAAATCCCGCCCCGCCTCTACCTGGAAGCGCGGCAACTCCTCCACCACCTTGCAATAGGCCTCCACCACCACGGGAGCAATCTCCTGGCCCGCGCGGTGTTGCGAGAGAAACTCAAACAGCGTGGTGTCGCCAAGGTCTTCCTCAAGATATGCGCCTCGGCTGAGGTCCTCGGCGTAAATCTCCGGCACCGCAAGACCGTGGCGGCGAAAGTGCCTTGAGAATTCGAGGAACGCAACGTTCTCTTCCCTCACATCGTGCTGCACGCCGATGGCGCTGAAGCTTTCATTGGCAAGGCGCACGATGGTGCGTCCCGACCCGCCAAGCTCCCCCTGCACCGGACGCACCAGCGAGGGCTCGGAGTGAAAGTGCTGCTCGAATAATTCCTTGAGAACATTCATCAGCACCGATTGTAAATAATCTCGCGTGCTTCAGCTTCGGACGGAAATCTTTGCCATCGCCACCCCCGGCGCGGCTATGATGTGAGCAGTATGCGCGAGCGCGAAACCATGACCACCACCGAACCCAAGCGCACCTTCCTCCAGAGCGCGGTTCATAATTTCTTCGCGCTCTACCTCGGCGTCACTCCGCCCGCGCCCGGCAAGGAGGGCCGCTACGCCGCGCTCCTGCTCGCCGTGACCCTGTGCCTCATCGGAGCAGGCTACCTCATCGTCCGCGCTCTTCTCAGCCAGATACTCGGATAGGAAACTCTAGGGTGGCCCACATCCGCCCTCTTTTGGCGAATGTGGGGATCGCGAACGTGGGGGTCATGACGCAAGGGCGATCGCCGGTCCTTCTGAACTGAGCCGGATATTGTACGAACCTCAAAACTGACCGAGTTTCAGCCCTTCACAAACCTTGCAAACTCGCGCGCCTCTTCAAACTTCTTGCGGAACTCCGGACTGCCCAAACGCTCGCGCAATTTTCGCAGCTCGGCTTCCATGCGCTCCAGGGCCTCGGCAATGTTGACTCGGTTGCTGGCGGCGATCTGCTCCCACATCGCGGGTTCGCTCCCGGCCAGGCGCAGCATGGAGCGCAAGCCTCCCGCATGAATCTGCAAAGCCGGATTGCCTTTGCTGCCGAATGCGTCCTCCAGAGTCAGTGCCAGCGCAGTTGAGAGCATCTGCGGCAGATGGCTGGTATAGGCCAGCGTGCGGTCATGCTCCTCGGGAGTGGTGAAGACCACGCGCGCGCCAATCGCCTCCAGCGCCGCTTGCAAAGTGCGGTGCGAAGCGACTTGTAAAGCGCGGTGTGAAGCAGTCGCAGCGTTCACGCCTTCCCCTGCAACCACCGCTTGTCCCGCAACCGCGGCCTCATCTGCGAGCGGAGTCAGCACCCACACGCAGCCCGCGTAGAGATCGGCCTCGGCGTGCTCCAGGCCGGAAACCTCGCGACCCGCCAGCGGGTGTCCGGGAAGCACGCGCTCGTTTGCCGAGGCGCCAACAATCTCGCGAGCCGCCGCGGCGAACGCAACCTTCGTGCTGCCCACGTCGGTGACAAGCGCTCCCGGAGCGAGCCGCGGCGCAATCTGCTTGAGCAGCGCAATGCTGGTCTCCACCGGAGTGCAGAGAAAGACGAAGTCGCTGTCGGCAACCGACTCCGCCGCATCCGTGCAGCCCGAGTCGATGGCAGACATCTCCTGTGCCCGCCGAATCAGCTCCGCGCGACCGCAGCCCACAATGTGTTCCGCCAATCCGGCGCGGCGCAACGCCAGCGCCAGCGAGCCGCCCATCAACCCGAGGCCGATCACTGTAACGCGCTTCAGGCTCACGAGCGCTCCAGCAGATCCGGCGATTGCAACCGGCGCATCGCCGCGAGGATCGCCATGTAAATCGTCGTCAGCTCTTCCTCCGGCAGCGGCCCTTTATTGCTCTGCGCCACGTTGGTCATCACCGCCTCCTCGCGCTGCGTGTCATATACCGCGCGTTGGTTTCGCTGCTTGTAGCGGCCAATTTCCAGCACGCAATGGGCCCGCTCATTGAGCAGTTCCACCAGCTTTGCATCGATAGAGTCGATCTGGGTGCGCAATTGGTTCAGATCAATCGAGGTCATTTCGCTCCTGCGTTCTTTTACTGTCCGTACTGTTTCAACCAGGCATCCTGCTCGCCCTGCAGAGCCTTGTCTATCCACCCAATGTAGCTGCGGCCATTTTCGTCTTTCCCCACCCAGACTCGCGTGGAGGGCTGGATGTGGGCATCGCCGCCAGCCAGCGAAAGCCGCTCACCGGCCTCCACCGCGGCGCGCGCGGCAGCCACGTCAGCAGGATAAAACTGCGAGGTCATCAGTCGGTCATTGAAAAACGTGAGCACCAGCTCGCCGGCCTGCCCGTTGACCCGCTCGTTCTTCTTTGAGATTACCAGCAGACGATAGGGCGGGCGCGTGTCACTGGGCAGCGGTGTGCGATCTTCGATGATTTCAAAACTGCCGCCATTCAGTTTGCGCTCAACCGCTTCCATACTCTGTCCGCTGTATAGCCCAGAGGCCAGTTCGCTCGGCTTGAGTTTCTTATCGCCGGAGCGTTGGCATGAGGCCGCAAGAAGCAGAACTATCATCAAGGCAGAGAAGAGCAGCCGCTTTCGATTCGTCATAGGTTCCGGAAAGTATAAATTCACCGCGCCAGAGTTGCGAGCCCGGCCTTTCTTTTAGCCCGCCTACCGCCCCTGAACTCTCGTTCCAGACGCAGTATTTCCGCAGCCATTAACCTTTCGCTAATCCTCCGAGCGCCAGCCAGTTACCAAAACTTAAATCTTCTTGCAAACTCGGCAAACGATGTACTCATCGGTCAACTTGAGCTCGGAAACCATTCACTGATCGCACAATACTTGACCTCCCGTCGCACCCATGCCAAATCGTGGGGTGGAGTTCGGGTGTAGCATGTCGATGGCGCATATCAGCGCGCACGTTAGGAGCCATCGCAATGCAAAGAACGGCAAGCGCCCACTGGGAGGGCGGATTGAAGGACGGGCGAGGGACTGTCTCCACGGCAAGTGGAGTCCTGTCGCAGACGCAGTATTCATTTCTCACGCGCTTTGAGAACGGCGTGGGCACCAACCCCGAGGAACTGATCGCCGCAGCACACGCGGGCTGCTTCTCCATGGCGCTTTCCGTGCAGTTGGAGGGCGCTGGCCTGAAGGCAGACGCGATCGATACCAAAGCTGCGCTCACCTTTGAGAAAACCGACGCAGGTTTCACCATCACCAAAATTCACCTGGAGTGTCGCGCGAAAGTTCCCAACTCCGACGATGCCAAGTTCCAGAAAGCCGCCGCCGACGCCAAGGCCGGATGCCCGGTCTCGCGCGTGCTCAACGCGGAAATCACTCTGGACGCAAAGCTGGTCTAAGCCTCAGTTTCTGCCGGGAGACGGCTCAGGCCGTCTCCCACTGAGCACTGCTTTTCCGTTGCAACAATGGCATCGCCGCCTCCTTCGCACTTCCTTCTCCGTCTCCGCGATCCTTAATTGGCAAGCCATCCGTTGCCTCAGCGCAAATTCGAGCAAACATCTCGGGCGTACTCTTCATCCAAAGCTGAGTAGAAATTGTTGCCCGAAATTTAAAGGCTTGGGCTGCGGAACCGGATGGTGCGCTTTGAAGATCACACTTTTCGGCCTGACTCTGTCATCGTCCTGGGGCAATGGTCATGCCACGCCGTATCGGGCAATTCTGCGTGCGCTTCATCAGCTTGGGCACCGCGTCAGCTTTTACGAGCGCGATGTGCCGTACTACGCGAAGCATCGTGATTTTCACGAGTGCAGCTATTGCGAGCTCAAGCTGTACTCGTCGTGGGAGGCCATTCGCAACCGGGCGCTGGCCGAAGCTGCCGAGTCCGATGTGGTCATCACCGCCAGCTATGTTCCGGAGGGGGCGCGCATTACCGACGCGCTGCTCTCACTCGACGCACCTCTGCACGTCTTCTACGACCTGGATACGCCGATCACACTGAACCGCCTCGGGGAGGGCGATCTGGACTATCTGCGCGCAAGCCAGTTGCCTTCCTTCGACCTTGTACTCTCCTGGACAGGGGGCGGCGCGCTGGTAGCGCTGGAGCGGGAGTTCGGGGTGAGACTGGCGTGCCCCCTCTTCGGCTGCGTGGACCCGGATGTCTATCGCCCGGTGCAACCCTGCCCTGAGCTGCGCTGTGCACTCAGCTACATGGGCACTTATGCTCCGGACAGGCAAGCCAAACTGGAAGCCATGTTCCTGGAAGCGGCACGGCGGCGTCCCTCTTCACGGTTCACGCTGGCCGGTTCGCTCTATCCATCGGATTGGAGTTGGCCGACGAATGTGCAGCGCTTTGAGCATGTTGGTCCCAGCGATCATCCCGCGCTTTACTGCTCGTCGCGACTCACGCTCAACCTGACGAGAGCGGAGATGGCGGCGTCCGGGTACTGTCCCTCGGGGCGGTTCTTTGAAGCTGCGGCCTGTGGCGCGCCGATTATTACCGATTGGTTCCGTGGGCTCGACTTGTTCTTTAAGCCCGGCGAGGAGGTGCTGGTCGCCAGCGACACCGGGGACGTGCTGCACCTGCTCGACGCTTCCGATGCAGAACTGCAGCGAATCGCCCGTCGCGCCCGTCAGCGCACCCTGGATGAGCACACCGGGCGCCAGCGCGCACTCACCATGCTGGCTGCTTTTGACGCGGCCCGCTCGTCGAACCCTCGCAAAGCTCAGATGGAGGTTGCATGATCGGAATCATTCCTGCGGCTGGTGCCGGCCTGCGCATTCAGCCGCTTGGATGCAGCAAAGAGCTTCTTCCCGTTGGCTCCCGTGAGGTGGAAGGGATTGAGCGGCCCAAGGCTGTTTCAGAGTACCTTGTGGAGCGTATGATTGCCGCCGGAGCCAGCCAGATCTGCATGGTGATTTCAGCCGAAAAGAGTGACATCGTACGCTACTACGCCGAGCGCGATTATGGCGCGGAGATCTTCTATGCGGTGCAGCGGCGCCCGCGCGGTTTGTGCGACGCTATTTTCCGCGCCGAGAGTTTTGTGCGCCACGATGAGCCAGTGCTGATCGGACTTCCCGACACTATCTGGTATCCCGAGAACGCCTTTCATGCTTCGGTGGAGCAAGGGCCGGGGGTGAACCTGGTGCTGTTTCCGGTGGCCAACCCGAGCGTCTTCGATGCCGTGCTCTGCGATGAGAGCAGGCGTGTGGAGCGGGTTATAGTGAAGCAGCCGAACCCTGGTTCGAACTGGATCTGGGGCGCGGTAACCGCCTCAGGCCGAGCCTTCCACGATCTCCGTATGCTCTGGGAGTCGCGCCACCGCGAGGACGAATACCTGGGCCATTTGCTGAACGCCTACATCGAAGCCGGGAACCCGGTTCACGCCACCGCGAACGGTGAGCACTACATGGACGTTGGCACGATTGAGGGCTATCACAACGCGCAGGACTACTTGCGAGCACGAAGCAGAGGGCGAGGCGAGCACGAGAGGATTAGCGCGGCATAGATCATGTGACCGAGGCGATGCCCCGCGCATCGAAAGGATATGCCTACTACGGTTGAGAGAAATCGCACCTCACGCGAAACGCGCCAGCTTGGAAACTCAGATTTGAAGATCACTCCAATCGGCTTTGGAGCTTGGGCGATTGGCGGTGGCGATTGGGACTTTGGCTGGGGGCCACAGGACGACCGCGAATCCGTCGAGACCATTCATCGCGCATTAGATTGCGGCATCAACTGGATCGACACCGCAGCCATTTACGGCCTCGGGCATTCCGAGGAAATTGTTGCCAAAGCCCTTGCCCACAGCACGACCAGTCCCTACGTCTTTACCAAGTGCTCGATGCGCTGGGAGGAGAAGGACCGCCGGATCTACAGGAGCTTGAAAAGGGACTCGCTGCGCGAGGAGGTCGAGAATTCGCTGCGGCGCTTGAAGCTCGACGTGATCGATCTGTACCAGATTCACTGGCCTGATCCGGAGGCGGAGATTGAAGAGGGGTGGGAGACGCTGGCGCGGATAAAGGACGAGGGGAAGGTGCGCTACATCGGAGTCTCCAACTTCAATGTGGAACAGATGGGGCGGGCGATGAAGATTGCCCCGATCACCTCGTTACAGCCGCCCTATTCTTTGCTGGATACGGCAGTGGACGAGGAAATCCTGCCCTTCTGCAAGGCCCACAACATCGGCGTGATTGGCTATTCGCCGATGGCCAGCGGCCTGCTCTCCGGAAAGATGACGGCGGAGCGCATTGCCAAAATGCCGGAGGACGACTGGCGCCGGCGCGCTCCGCAGTTTAACGAGCCGAAGCTCTCGCGCAACTTGAAGCTTGTGGAGTTGCTGCGCGAGATCGGCAACGTACACCGGGTGCAGCCAGGGGTTGTGGCAATCGCCTGGACACTGCGCAATCCGGCAGTGACCGGAGCCATTGTGGGGGCGCGCAGACCCGGCCAGATCGATGGGATCATTCCGGCGGCAACGTTCCGTTTGAGCGAGCAGGAAGCGGCGAAGATCGAAGCGTTCATGAAGGCCAATCCGGCGTAGTGCTACTTGGCGCGACGACCGAACTCACCCCAACCCACAAGAGCGCACTGCTGCCCAGGGACCTCGTTTAGACGACGGCTGCCTTTGAATCTCTTAACCTCAGTAAAGATTCATTGAAGGGCGCGGTGGCCACGCCGCGCTCGGTGATGATCGCGCGAATATAGCGCGCGGGAGTCACGTCGAAGGCAGGATTCTCGACCTGAACTCCGGTGGGAGCGATCTGCTTGCCGCCGAGGTGCGTGACCTCGGTGGAGGCGCGCTGCTCGATAGGGATTCCAGAGCCATCCGGGGTTTCCAGATCAATGGTGGAGAATGGCGCGGCAATGTACATCGGAATGCCGTGCTCCTTGGCCAGGATTGCGACCGAGTAAGTGCCGATTTTATTGGCGGTGTCGCCGTTGGCAGCGATGCGATCAGCGCCGACGATGACAGCCTGAATTTTTCCCTGAGCCATGATCGCGCCCGCCATGTTATCCGAGATAAGGGTCACGGGAATGTTGTCCTTCATCAGTTCCCAGGCGGTGAGGCGCGAGCCCTGCAGAAAGGGCCGGGTTTCGTCGGCGAAGACATGAATATTTTTGCCAGCCTCAACGGCGGCGCGAATGACTCCGAGAGCGGTGCCATAACCTGCCGTGGCCAGGGCTCCGGCGTTGCAGTGGGTGAGAACTCCTCCGGCGTGGGGCAAGAGCGCGGCACCGTTGGCTCCCATGGCACGATTGGTGGCAATGTCTTCGGCGTAGATCGCAAGCGCTTCATCAATGAGCGCCTGTTTGATGGAGGGGATGGATCGGGCGCTGAGTTCTTCAAAGCGGCGCTGCATGCGGCGAATGGCCCAGAAGAGATTGACCGCGGTTGGACGGGTTTCGCCGATGATACGGCAGACCTCGGCGAGACCATTGCGGAATTCGTCGATGCTGGTGGCGGGCAGGTCGCGTGCTCCAAGCGCAATGCCCATCGCGGCTGCGACCCCAATGGCGGGAGCGCCACGGACGATCATGGTGCGTATGGCATCGGCTACGGCTTCATAGTTTGCGCAGTTGACCCAGATCTCCTCGGTCGGCAGCTTGGTTTGATCGATGAATAAAACGCCAGAATCAGTCCACTTGAGGGTTTCGAGCACGGGGTTTTCCAGTCGATTGAGTTGAAGTAAGTGTAAATGTTTGCGCCGGAGTTGTGGAGTGAAAGGCGAGCAAAGTAAGGTTTTCCGGGGTGGTTCGATTAGGTAAGAAAAATACTTGACCGGTCGAACGAATGCGAGCAGAGTTGATGAAAGAGAAACAGAGTAGACGCTCCCAAAAGGGCGTTTGCTGGAGGCCTAGCGTTGAAGAAATCGTTGATCGCCGTATTGGCCGGTGTATTGCTGCTGAGCGCAGCGATGCCGGCGTTCGCCAAGACACACCACAGACATCATCATCACCATCACGCACATCGCGCAAAGTAAGAACTAACAGATTAGAAAATCCCTCCGCCGCGGCGGAGGGATTTTTTTGTTTGTTTGCGCGAACTAGAACTCTTTCGGCTCCGGCGGCAGTTTGTGCTGGGCGCGAAGGGCGCGCGCCATTTCGATGATCTGGATGCTGTATCCATCCGGATCGAAGAGCAGAGCCCAGCGGCCGAACGGCTCCTCACGCGGGCCGATAGCGATTTTGGCCAGGCGGCGGCGAATTTCGGTGACGGCGTGGTCCATGTCGTCGACGTAAATGCCAATGCTCATGCCAGTGGTGGGACTTACCTTGACCTCATCGCCCTCCGGATGAAGCCCGATGATGATGTTGCCGGCATCAAACTGGCTCCAGTTGTCCTGATGGATGAGAAGTTTGAGGCCGAGTACATCGCGATAAAATATGACGCTGCGCTCCATGTCGCGCACAACGACCATGACGAGACCGAGTTTGCCGAACATCATTGTTAGGGACTCCCAACGGGCCAAAGTTGGTGGCCGGTGAACATCGTAATCTGGCGCGCGGTGGATGGCAATCCCAAGTAGGCCCTACTTACTGAAATGCAACCGGACCTCGCGCCAGCTAAACGAGTTGGCGAAGATGCTCCGCCCGGACATCTGAGGCGGTGAAGATGGAGACGAAAGGCACTCCGGCGGCGGCGCTTTCCACGGCTGGGCGGCCCTGCGAGTCCTCGCGCTCGACCAGACACATGACGCCTACGATCTCAAAGCCGAATTCAGTAGCGGCCTCGATGGCCTGCACGGTGGAGGCTCCGGTGGTGCAGACGTCGTCCACGATGACGACGCGCGCGCCTTTTTCGCGAAAGCCTTCGATGCGCTGTCCGGTGCCGTGCGTCTTGCCGGACTTGCGCACCAGGAATCCGTGAACCAAGTGATGCGCGGCTGGGTCAACGGCGATATGAGCCTGCTGAGCGCTGAGCATGGCGACGGAGACGACGATGGGGTCGGCCCCCATGGTGAGTCCGCCGATCGCTTGCGGACGCCAGTTGCGGCGGGAGATTTCATCGAGAAAGACACGGCCGGTAAGACGCGCGCCCTCGGCATGCAACGTGGTGGTGCGGCAGTCGATGTAATAGTCGCTGGTGCCGCCGCTGGAGAGCGTGAACTGGCCAAGGCGAAAGGACTGCTGCGAGAGAAGTGTGAGAAGTTTCTGGCGCGCATCGGACATGAAATTCACCATAACAAGAGAGAAGAGCGGGGGCAACTCCGGCTTACCGGCCGGAGAGATTTGTGAATCCGCGTGTTTGGACGAAAAGCGCGACAAAGAGCGCGCCGTTGTAGCCGACGTGGACGAGTGTGGAGGATGCGAGCGAGTGGAAGCGCCAACGGACCAGGGTCAACACGGCGCCTACGCCCACAATGCAGGCGACCTGTATCCAGGCTTCCCCGAGTTGCTGGGCATGCATGGCGCCGAAGAAGGCGGAGGTCACAAGGAGCGAAAAGAGCGCTCCGGCACGGCGGGCGAGCGCCGGAAAAAGCAGTCCGCGGAACAAGACCTCCTCCGCAAAGGGCGCGATGAAGATGCCGAAGGCGCTCATCAGCCACGCGTCAACAGGAGTGCGCAGCATTTTGTCGATAGGCAGTTCGGGCGGAGCGGGCAGATAATTAGCGACGAACTGAACCGCCAGGGCGAGCAAGAGTCCGCCCACCAGAAACATGGGCCAGCGCCGCGGCCAGTGCCAGGAGAGAGCGCGAAAGAATCCTATGCCGTAGTGGTGGCGAAATAATCGCCAGAGGGCAGCGAAGAGCAACAAGTATGCGGCAAATTGCGCGGGCACGAGCACGCGCGGGTCGGTGGCGAGGTCGACGGGGCGTATGCGGCTGAGTGAAGGGATGTGGTGCGCGACGACGAGCGCGACGCTGCCGCAAAAAAGAACTGCCAGCAGCATGGTGAGGAAGGCAAAGAAAACTTCAAGCAAACCAAAGACCGGCTCGGGCTCAGGAGCAAGCGGCCAGGGGCGCGGCGCGGGTTGACCCGGGAGTTGCTCGCCAGAGGTAGCCACGAGGCGATTGTAACAAGAGTTGCTGCAGAAGCGCGGGAGGGCCGTCCGCTTGTGGAACCGGCTATGGCAGCACAGGTTCATGGAGGATACATCTTGTTGCGGGCTGGAGTATCAAAAGGATGATGAGCGCAACGGCCCCATTGCTGGATCGCAAGCTCGCATACGGAGTATTCCGCATTACTCTGGGGATCAACATACTGATCCACGGAGCGGGACGGATCTTCGGTCCGGGCACCGGCGCGTTTGCCACAAAGACGGCAAGCGAATTCATTGGAACGGCTTTGCCATACGGACTTGTTCATCTCTTCCTGATGGTTTTGCCTTGGGCGGAAGCCATTCTTGGAGCACTGATTACCTTGGGGCTGCTGACGAGATGGGCGTTGACGCTGGGCGGGTTGTTGATTGCCGCGCTGGTCTTCGGCACCGCTCTCCGCAGCGATTGGAATACGGTGGGCATCCAGATGATCTACGCGATCACCTATTATCTGCTGCTTGCGAATGTTGCCGATGATTTCTTCTCACTGGACAGATTGCTTTGGAGAAGACGGCAAGAAGACAACGCAGTTGAGGGTTAACCGCGGCAGGCCACGGCGCTTGAGTGCCCACTCAAGCCAACAGAAGGCTTGAATGGGCCACCGGCGTGTGAGTTACGCTCCCGCTTTCTTTTCGATCTTCGCCCAGGTGTCTTTCAGCGGAAGGGTTCGGTTGAAGACGAGATGGCCGGGCTTGGAATCGGGATCGACGCAGAAGTAGCCGATGCGCTCGAACTGATAGCGGTCCCCGGCCTTTGCGCTGGCGAGCGAGGGTTCAAGTTTGGCGTCGAGCAGCGTCTCCAGCGAGTTTGGATTGAGGTTGTCGAGGAAGGTTTCACCCTCTTCGAAATCTCCGGGATCGGCCTTGGTGAAGAGCTTGTCGTAGAGCCGAATTTCGGCTTGAATTGCGTGGCTCGCCGATACCCAGTGGATCGTCGCTTTCACCTTTCGCCCATCGGGTGAGTTCCCACCGCGGCTGGCGAGATCGTAAGTGCAGCGCACCTCGACGATATTTCCCTCCGCATTTTTCACCACGCTTTTTGCAGTGATGAAATACGCATTCCGCAAGCGCACTTCCTTGCCCGGCGAGAGGCGGTAATACTTGGGCGGAGGAACTTCGCGGAAGTCGTCCTGCTCGATGTAGATCTCGCGCGAGAACGGCACCTGGCGGAGTCCGGCGGCGGGGTTTTCGGGATTGTTCGCCACTTCGACGAGTTCTTCCTTTCCCTCGGGATAGTTCTCGATCACGACCTTCAAGGGGCGCAGAACGGCCATAGCGCGCGGGACACGTTTATTCAGGTCGTCGCGCTGGAAGTGCTCGAGCATTTCGATGTCCGTAGAGCCGTTGGTGCGCGAGGCTCCGATGGCGGCGCAGAAGTTGCGGATCGCCTCCGGGGTGAAGCCGCGACGGCGGATGCCGGAGAGGGTTGGCATGCGCGGATCGTCCCAGCCGTTGACGCGCTTCTCCTGCACGAGTTGCAGGAGCTTGCGCTTGCTCAGCAATGTGTAGGTCAGGCTGAGGCGGTCAAACTCGATCTGCTGCGAGGGGAAGATTCCAAGCTGCTCGATGTACCACTTGTAGAGCGGCTGATGGTCGGTGAACTCCAGGGTACACATGGAGTGCGTGACTTTTTCCAGCGAATCCGACTGGCCATGGGCGAAGTCGTACATGGGATAGATGCACCACGTGTCTCCGGTGCGGTGATGCTCGGCGTGGAGGATGCGGTACATGACCGGGTCGCGCATGTTGAGGTTGGGCGAGGCCATGTCGATTTTGGCGCGCAGGACGCGGGTGCCGTCGGGGAACTCGCCTTTTCTCATGCGCTCAAAGAGGTCGAGGTTCTCCTCGACGCTGCGGTCGCGGTAGGGGCTGTCTTTGCCGGGCTCGGTGAGAGTGCCGCGATGCTGGCGAATCTCCTCGGCGGTGAGGTCATCGACGTATGCTTTGCCGGCCTTGATCAGTTGCATGGCCCAGGCATAGAGCTGATCGAAGTAGTCGGAGGCGTAGCAGAGGCGATCCCACTCGAAGCCGAGCCAGCGCACATCGGCTTGAATGGAGTCAACGTACTCCTGCTCTTCTTTCTCGGGGTTGGTGTCATCAAAGCGCAGGTTGGTGAGGCCGCCGAACTCGTCGGCCAGACCGAAGTCGAGGCAGATGGCTTTGGCATGGCCGAGGTGCAGGTATCCGTTTGGCTCCGGAGGAAAGCGCGTCTGAATGACGGCGTCGCCGAACTTCCTGGTCTTCAGATCCTCGATGAAGATCTCGCGGATGAAGTTGGAGGGACGGGCGGCTGGCTCAGCCGGGAGATTTGCTGCAACAGCTTTACTTTCCGGATTCGAAGGATTCATCACTTACATTCCTTTGTAGGAAACGAGCAACGATCGAGGTTGCTCCTGAAAATGGCCATCAAAGTTTGGCGTTACAACTTGCCAAGGGCCTGAGTGATGCGCTCCAGGCAAACTTCACGGCCCAGGACTTCCATGGTCTCAAAGAGCGGCGGCGCATTCTTGCGTCCGCAGACTGCGACACGGATGGGCTGAAACATGGGTCCGGCCTTCAGACCAAGCCGCTCGGCAGTCGCACGCAAGGCGGCTTCGAGAGCTGCGTGATCAAAGGGCGTGGCGGCCAGCAGCTCGCGCGCCTCGGTAAGAATGCGGCGGGCCAGCGCTGCATCGCCCTTCGGCGGAATCAGCTCAAGGCAATCATACGGCGGAAGCTGGTCGACAAAAAAGAAGTCGGCTGCGGTGGTGACGTCGCGAAGGAATTTGATGCGCTCGCGAATCAGCGGCGTGACCTGGAGCAGCTTCTCTGGGGTGACATTCCCATATCTGCTAACTGCGGCAGATGTGGGGCACCCGGAGACAGATGTGGGGTACCCAAACTCTGCCTGCAGAAACGGCAGCAGCCGGGCGGAGAGCTGCTCAACGGGCAGAGCGCGAATGTGCTCTGCATTGAGCCATACGGCCTTGGGATCGAATGGGTCATCTTCCTTGAAATTGATGACGGCATTGGCGCGATTGACGCCCTCGAGAGTGAACGCCGAGGTCAGCTCCGGAATGGTGAGGAACTCGCGATCGTCCTTGGGCGACCAGCCCAGCAGGCACAGGAAGTTGACGAACGCCTCGGGCAGAAAGCCGGCATCGCGGTAGGTGGTGACGCTGACGACCGGGCCGTGGCGGCGCTTGGAGAGTTTGGCGCCGTCAGGAGCGACCAGCAGCGGAAGGTGCGCAAACTGCGGAGTTGCGGCTCCGGTGGCTTGGGCCAATGCCTCAAAGATAAGCAGATGTTTGTAGGTGTTCGAGAGATGATCCTGACCGCGAATGATGTGGCTGATGCGCAGGTCGGCGTCATCGGCGCAGGAGGCAAGATGGTAGGTCGGCATGCCCCCTGTTTCTCCCGATCCAAAGCTGCGCAGCAGGGCGAAATCCTCGACCTCATCCGCGAGCTTGCTTTGCTCGCCATAAACAGAATCGGTGAAGCGCAAGACGCGATCGTGACCGCGCGGCACGCGGTAGCGGAGGGCGAAGGGTTCACCAGCAGCGGCGCGGCGGTCGCTCTCGGAGCGCGGTAGATCGCGCATCCCCGGATTGAAGAGCCACGCGCCTTGCGGGCCGGATGGATCACTCTCGCCAGCATGGGCGGGAGTGAAGTCGCGATAAGCAAGGCCCTTGGCGAAGATTGCGTCGGCGAGTTCGCGGTGCAGGGCGTGGCGCTCGGACTGCTTGTATTCCTCGTCCCAGGAGAGACCGAGCCAGCGCAGGCCGTCGAAGATGGAGTTGACGCTGGCGTCCGAGTTGCGCTCGACATCGGTATCGTCAAGCCGGAGCACCATGGTTCCGCCGTTGTGGCGGGCATACAGCCAGTTGAAGATGAAGGTGCGCGCAGAGCCCACGTGGAGGAAGCCGGTGGGAGAGGGCGCGAATCGTACTCTTAACATAAGGATTGAGTATAAATGCTGCGCGGCTGAGTGGGTGGCCTCGCAAACGAAGCACAAAGACGAAACGAACACGAAGTGGAAAAACAAAGCCCCGCGTGGTGAATTCGTGCAGGGCGTTGTCGGACGATCTTATTGAACGAACTGGTCGAACTGTTGCCGGCTTCGTTGCTGGGCTAGGCTGTTTTGGTTTCTCCGGCTGGGGCCGCTGCGGCCCTGGCGGCAGTCGCCTCGACCTTTTTGCGGCGTTTCAGAAGCTTCTGTTTGCGAAGCCGATTGAATCTTGCCTTGTCACCGATTTTTCCAGACATTCTGTACCGCTTTCTGCGACCATCTTGCGTTCGTGGTGTGATGCAATCATCTCATATTGCGGAGATTCCCTTGGGCGAAATAGAGACGCTGCCGGTGCGGCGGTTGCGGCAAAGCTCGAATTTGCCGTAAAATGAATTGTTCACGACGAAGTTTCAGTTTGACTATAAGGATATAGGTAAGTATGGCGAATCATGTTTCGGCGCTGAAGCGCGCACGACAGACGGAATCCAAGACGGCGACCAACCGCGCCAACAAGTCGCGTATGCGTTCGGCGCTGCGCTCCCTGCGCACCGCACTGACCTCCGGCGATAAGACTACGCTGGATACGACGTTCCGTGAGACGGTTTCCGCTCTGGATAAGAGCGTGCAGAAGGGCATTCTGCACAAGAACACGGCATCACGCTACAAGAGCCGCCTTTCGGCTCGCGTGAAGGCTGCAACCGCAACCAAGTAAACTTTTTGTTTTTTAGAGACGGCAGGCTTCGGCCTGCCGTTTTTGTTTGGGTGAAATGAACCCGTATTCGCCAAAAGTGCGGATCTGACCAGTGAGGGCCCGCTACTCCGGAAAACCTTTTTCCGTATGGTCGCCATCCAATTCTTTCACCAGCTCGGCTCAGAATGAGTGCGAGCACGCTTAGCGGCTGAAGCCTTGGCAGCCGTACGTGCCTAATGTCCTCAGTTGGGCGCTCATACATCAGGATTTAATTCGTCAATGTCGGTTTCGGGAGGCTCTAAATGAAGCAGCTTCTTACTCTCGTATTCTGCATTACGTTCTTCTCTGCCATTGCGGTAGCGCAGAACCCGACCTATACCGGCGGCGCAACCGGCATTACCGGTATGGATAAGCTGGGCGCTCACCAGAACGGCGGTCGTGGCTGCGCGGGCTGCCATGCTCCGCACAGCGGCGGTCAAGGCGGCGGTGGCAACACGGCGTCAGGCGCGAAAGCTTTCGCCGATGTCAACTCGGGAAATGTCATTCTGTGGGGCCAGGACACCACTCCGCTGATCGGCTACACCATCACGACCGGCGGCGGCACGGTTGAAGTTCTGCCTTCCAGCGAAGTCGCGAACACCACCGGTGAAGTCACCGGCATTATGTTCTGCCTCTCCTGCCATGACGGCAACATCGCCAAGGGCGGCATGATGACGAACCAGCTTTATGAGCAGAAGATCGGCAAACTGCCCGTCAACGTGTACGGTCCGAACACGATCCCGACCCTGCTCGGCAACGACGGCACCACCGTCGCCAACTACAACAACGATCACCCGGTAGGCATCAACGCCACCATCGGCGCCGTCCTCGGCACCAATTCGAATGCTTTCACAATCGTCGGCGGGGCCATCTCCTACACGCTCGGCGTGAACACGAACTATGACCAGTTCGTGTCCAATTATGGCAACTTATTCCAGGGCGTCGCCACGTTGGGTTACCAGCCCACGCCGACGGTTGCCACTTCTTTTGTGCTATGCATCACCTGCCACACGCCGCACAACATGTACACGTCGACGGGTACCTGGGGCAGCGTCAGCGGCACGTACCCGACCTACTTCTTCCTCGTTGCTCCTTACAATCCGGGATCCTTGTCGGTGGTCAATGACGGAACCAAGGCCAGTTCGGCGACCCAGTTCTGCCGCTCATGCCACTTCTCTGAGCCGGGGGGCTCGAACGAAAGTGCGGGGATTATGAATATCAGGACCGCGTTCTAATTGCACTGGTTCACGCGGGATTCGTTCAGTCGAGCAATGCTTCCTGCCGCCAAGCGGGGGCGAGTTGTTTGGCTTCGGCGGCAAGGTCGAGGATGAGGTTCTCAAGGATGAGGCGCTTGCTGGGAGGATTGGAGCGAAGTGCGGCATCGGCGCGGGAGATCAGACGGATGGCACGGGTGAGTTCGCGGCGCGACTTGTAGCGGCGCGCCTGGCGGATGACGTCTTCGGCGGCAAAGGGCGGAATGCGGAAGCCCTGCCACAGAACCTGGTAGAGGGCGCGGGTGTCACGCACGTTGCGCTCGAGGATGACCAGCATTTGGCGGAAGGTGCGGGCGAGCATGTAAAGGTGGCCGATGGCGGCCTCGTCGCCATCTCCCGTCGAGAGCATGGCGTCGAGAATTTCCAGGGCGCGCGGGCGATTGTGGGAGGAGAGCGCGTCGGTGAGTTCGTAAAGTGTGCGCTGTTTGGCGGCGAGCACCATGGTCTCCACATCGCCGAGCGTAATGCGCTTTTTATCGCCCACGTAGAGCAGGAGCTTCTCTAACTCATTCGAGATCATCATCATGTCGCCGCCGAGCGAGTCAACCAGTTCGCGCGCAGCGTCGGGCTCGATTTTCGTGGAGTGCAGTGCGGCGCTTTCATTGAGCCACTTGATGGCCTCGCCCTCCTCGACGCGGGCGAATTCGATGATGGTGAACGAATCGCCGAGGGTTTCGCGGATGCGCTCATAACGCTCCTTGTCGGTCATCTCCATGCGGCGCAGGTCGGCGGGGATGCTGATGTGATCGGCAATCAGGATGAGAAGCGCGTCGGGATTGGGGTTGTCGATGTAGGCGGCGATAGCAGCGAACTCGGCATCGTGCTTGCCGCGTCCGTATAGGGCTTTGACTCCGCGCACGAAGAAGACCTGGAAGTTCGCCATCAGCGAAGAGGTGCGGGCGCGGTCGAGAATTTCGGCGATCGACGTCGATTCAAGATCGAACTCGTACAGGCTGAACTCGCGCATGCCCTCCGGAACCAGGTGCTTGAGAATGGCATCGCGGCAGGTTCGGCGGAAGAAAGCTTCATCACCGACAAAAAGATAGCCGGGCTTGAGTTTGCGCAAGCTGATGTCCTGGACAAAGCGCTCGACGGGGGCAAAGGCTCTCAAGACTAGAAGGCCTCCAGAATATTACTGACCAGGGTGCGCGAGAAATCGCGCGAGATACGATCGATTGCCGGTCCCTGCTCCTCGAAGAAGCTGGCGAGTTCGTTGGAGATCTGGTACTGGTCGCGGAAGATGTAGTTGGGATTGCTGTACAGAACGCGGCCGTCACGCGCCGTGAGCGTCACCTTGACGATGAGGGTAACCAGTCCGGTGGATGCACGCCCGGTCACAGAGTCATACGCGACGGGAGCCACCTGGGCGGAGACGACGGTGCCTTGCAGTGTGGCGTCGGCATCGTCCTGAGATTGGATAACGTGGTAACGCGTGCGGGTGTTGAATTCACGAATGACCGCACTGGTGAGATCGGTCTCGACGTGATAGCTGTGCGTCTGATTCTGAAATGACGGAATCGCGAGATTCTTAATGTCGGGCAGCAGTTGCGACTTGGCGCCAACCGGGTGGTATCCGCAGGAGACGAGCAGCACCAAAACGCCGACGAGGGCAGTGCGGGAGAGCCGGTGGGCGGCAACGGCGCAGCGAGAGGTCATTGCAGCTTGCCTCTGGGACGGGTACGCACCATCTCTTCGGCGCATTCGACGGCCTGGATCGCGGAGACCCGAAGATTGTCGCAGGCGGCAAAGAGCCAAAAGCCCTTGCCACCGGCCTCGGGGCGAACGCTGGCGAGAATTTCCGACAAGCCCGCAATGTTCACATTGCTGGGGAATTCATCCTGGCTGTTCGCGATCTTGACGTGCGGACCTTCCAACGCGGCTTCCAGCGCCGCGGCCGTGACCTCAGTGCCCATCTGCACGAAGATGGCGATGCTGTAGCCGTGAAAAACAGGAGCCTGAACGAGAAGCATGGCCGGAGCAGAAAGCTCCTGCTGGGCGATGGCCTGGAAATGACGCACGATGCGCGATTCGATCTGCTGCAGGTTTGGTTGCGCCCCTTCGACCGGCTGCGCAAAAATGTTGAAGGCCACCTGGGTTCCAAAGGTGCTGCTGGGCATCTGCTGAAAGCTGAGCAGATTTACGGTCTGATCGTGGAGTTCATCCATGCCGCGGCGTCCGTACTCAGAGGCGGGCTGGGCGATGACGGCGGAGGCAAGCTGAACCGGGGCGGACTTCCGCAGGCGGGCCAGCAACAACGCCACAACGACGGCTGCCGGATGAGCGATGACGACGGGCACAGAGCGCAAGCCAACCTCGTGGTTGCGGCCCAGTTCGCGCTCCAGCCAGGGAGCACGGAGAACGACGTCGGTGTTGTTCTCCAGGGCGTAGCTGAGGTCGATAATCTCAGAGCCGGAATCGCGAACGATTGCCCAGGTTTTTTCTATATAGGACTCGTCGGCGGAGAGGAAGGCGAAATCCACGCCTTCCAACTGCTCCTGCGATACATTCTGAATGATTGCAGGCTCGTCGTTGACCTGTTCGAGCTGACCGAGCGCGTCATCCTCGTCCAGAAGCTTGATGTCGACTGAGGGAAAGTTGCGCTCGCTGAGCACATCACGGACCTCCTTGCCCTTCAGGGAGGAAGCTCCGACGAGCGCGACGGTGAAAAGGTTGGACTTTCTTGAAGGTGTCATGACTCTCTCACCGCCGGTTGGGGTGCGGCATTGCTTCGCCGGAAGGCGTAGGTGAGCCTGAAGAATACACCCGACAGCATATAGGTGACAGCGAGGATAAAGAGAACGTAGCGATGAAAATACCAGATCGCGGCCAGGATTATCGCAATGATCACAAAGAAGCGCGACGCCTGACGGTTGCGGATATCGATGCTCTTGGCACTCCAGAAGCGCCAGGTGCTGACCATGAGGAAGGCGCAGAGGAAGATATAGATCATCCAGATAATGGAGCTCCACCAGGCCTGTACTGGATAGCCCAGGCGCAGGTGGACGACGGCGGCAAGACAACCGGCGCCGCCTGGTATGGGCATGCCCACGAAATATTTGCGTCCGGGAAGTCCGGGATTCTTGGGCTGCGGATTGAGCTGAATGTTGAAGCGCGCCAGGCGGCAGGCTCCGGCCGTGAGAAAGGCAAAGGCTACGATTGCGCCGAACTGAATCAGTTTGTCGCGCAAGTCGGGGTCGAGCGTGGGCGGGAGGCAGAGAAAGCCCCACATCCAGGCGAGAATTCCGGGTGCGACGCCGAATGTCACTACATCGGCAAGCGAATCCAGCTCCTTGCCGAAGTCGCTGGTGGTGTGGGTCAGGCGCGCGATAGCGCCGTCCATGCCGTCAAAGAAGACGGCGAAGCCGATGGCGATGGCGGCGTGATTGAAATAGATGGCCGCAGTACGCAGAGGATCAGCACCGGACACGGCGATCATGCCCACGGCGTGGGCGGCTCCGAGCGCCGCCTGGGTGATTGCATAGAAGCCCGCGGCAAGATTGGCTGTGGTAAACAGCGACGGCAGGATGTACATGCCCTTGCGCAGACGGCGCGATCGCGCGTCCCCGATGCGACGTTCCGGGAATGCCATCAAAGTTCTCCTTGCCGAGGCGGCAGAATGGCAAGCGTAGAAGAGCCGCATTTTACGTGGTTGCCGACCTGTACGAGCACGTTGGCGGAGGCGGGCAGGATCACATCGCAACGCGAGCCGAACTTAATCAATCCGATGCGCTCGCCGCGGGCAACTCGATCTCCGGCGCGGCGCGAGAAGACGATGCGGCGCGCCAGCAGTCCGGCAATCTGCTTGAAGATGACGCAATCACCGTCGTCGGTAACAAGAGTGCAGACATTCTGCTCGTTGAGGTCGGCGGAGGCCGGATTCATGGCATTCAGATACTTGCCGCGATGATAGTCGACGGAGGTGATAACACCGGCGGCAGGCGAGCGGTTGACGTGCACATTGAAGACGTTGAGAAAGATGCTGATGCTGATGCGCGGCAGGCCTTCCATCTGAATTGTGGAGACGGCAGTGACCTTGCCGTCGGCGGGAGAGACGACGGCGCCGGGGATGGACGGAATGACGCGCTCCGGGTCGCGAAAGAACCAGAGGAAGAAGGCCGCCAGCAACAGCGGCACCAGAGCAAGCGGCTTTGCGGCCCACATACCAATGAGGACCGCCGCCACAACCAGAGCCAGCGCGTAATAGATTCCGTCGCGTACCATGAGAACCTCTCGATTATAACGAAGCGGGAAGCCCGAATGGTTCGGAAAGGCAGAAGATGGTCGATAACGCTACTGCTTGTCGAGCAGTTTGGCGGAAGCCTCTTTCAGTTCATTGGCGGTGCTGCCAGAGGTGCGCGTCAAAAGAATAGCCAGAAGCCAGCATATAAGAGGGGCTGGCTATCCTTTTGACGAAGAGCCGTGGATTGGTCGCGCGCGATCACTCGGCGCAGTTGCACTTAGGAAGCTTGCTGGGTGGCGCGGGCCTGAAACGACTCCATTTCATCTTTGAGGCGGAGTTTCAGTTTCTTAAGGCGGACTTCTTCGATTTTATCTTCTTCGGAGGGGTATTTCTTATTGGCGAGGGATTCGAGACGCTGCGAGTAATTGCTGTGTTCATTGGCCAGCTTGCGGTATTCTTCGCTGCTGGCCAGGAGCTGTTCGCGTACGGGCACATTCATTTCAGCACCTCCGTGCCTGAAATCAGGTGCTGTAAAAACTAGCACCGCGACAATGCGCTGGGCAAGCGAAATCTAAACTTAGTCCCGGAATGCGTACACCAAAATAATTGCATCTTCCGCAGGGTTCCGGTAATAGTCGCGGCGGCGGGCCAGCAATTGGAAGCCGCTGGCTTGGTACAAGCGAATCGCCGGTTTGTTGGAGGCACGAACCTCGAGCAGGATACGTTCGGCCAGCAGCGAGCGGGCCTGGGCCAGCAGGGCCGACAAGAGCCCGCCAGCGACACCTTGGCGGCGAAACTCGGGCAGCACGGCGATGTTTTCCAACTCCCAGTCTGGGCCGCCACTTTGGGCGACGAGAAATCCGACGACAAGGGCTTCAGGTTCGAGGGCTTCGACGGTATGCAGTTCGGTGGCTTCAACGTTGGTGGCGTCTACTTCGGCAGGTGCGGCTTCGGCGATCCAGGCGAGGCGGGCGGGATTTTGCGAACGAAAGATATCGAGCCATTGCTGCCGGGTCCAATGAGCGGCTTCATCGGCGGCCTCACTCAGGGCCATGAGTTGCCCGAGGTCGGATTCTTGGGCGGTACGGATGTTGATGCTGGCCATAATCATTGCGGCCCGGGTTTGGAGAAGATTTCTGCGTCCGAGCGCCGCAGGTAATTGGCATCGAGCGTGGCGACATCAGCACGAACACCGGCGAGAAATTTGCGGTATGCGATCCGGGCGAAATCTTCGGCTGAGGGGCTGGCGAGCACCACCGCATCGACGCTGGCTTGGCGGAGGCGAGCGGCGAGGGCCTCGTCGGCGGTAAAGACCTTCGGAGCGACGGACTCAGAGGTGAGTCGTGAGGTGAAATCGGCAAGGCGGGCGACGGCCTCGCTTACGAAGCTTGGGAGCTGCGCTGCGGATTCGAGGTTGTACTCTCCCCAAAAGATCTCGGAGCGCTGCGCGTCCATGGCGGCGATGACGCGGCCCGCGGCTCCCGATGCGTCGGCGATCGCCTCCAGCACGGAGACAGGCACGACGGGCATAGCGAAGGCCTCGGCTATTCCTTTTACGGTTGCGATGGAGACTCGCAGTCCGGTGAACGAGCCGGGACCGCTGGCGACGCCGATCAGGCCAATGGAGCTTTTCTGAAGTCCGTGGTGCGCGAGCAAAGCGGCGATGGAGGAGAGCAGCAGTTCGGAGTATTGGCCACCGGAGAGGTGTGACAGGCCGAGCTGAGTGAGTTGCTCGCCTTGCGCTTGCAGCAGCGCCACGCTGCCCTGGCGTCCGGAGGTGTCAATACCGAGGATGAGCACAGAAGAAAGCTCCTAGCGGGCGAGTTTGCCGACGATCTCATGGATCAGTGAGTAGGGGTCGCGTTCGTGGCCGGCGACCTGGGTGGCGTACTGGTCCACCGCGTCTTCGGAAAAGGCCCGCTGCACGATGCGCCGCAGGACCTCGTCGCGCAGCATCTCGCGCAGGCGGCTGCGCCAGTTGGCGATGCGGCGCTGGCGGCCACGCTCGCTGACCGACAGAAAGGCCTCGTAGTCGTCGATGGCCGAGGCGAGCTCAGGCACTCCGGTGGCGGAGGTGGCGACGGTTTTGACTACGCGGGGCACCCAGTCGTCATCGCGCATAGAGAGCGACTGCATCGCCTTGATCTCGCGCTCGACACGCTCGGCGCCGTCGCGGTCGGCTTTGTTGATGACGAAAATATCGGCGATCTCCATGATGCCGGCCTTGAGCGACTGCACGTCATCGCCCATGCCGGGAACCAGGATCACGATGGTGATGTCTGCGAGGCGGACGATGTCCACCTCATCCTGGCCGACGCCAACGGTTTCGATGAGCACGAGGTCGCGTCCGCTGGCGTCGAGCACGGTGGCGACATCGGCGGTGGTGCTGGAGAGGCCACCGAGCGAGCCGCGAGTGGCCATGCTGCGGATGAAGGTGCCGCTGTCTCCGTTGTGCGACTGCATGCGGATGCGATCGCCGAGGATTGCGCCTCCGGTGAAGGGCGAGGTGGGATCGATGGCGATGATTCCGACGGTCTGGTTGCGCTTGCGATATTGTGCGGCAAGGGCATCGACGAGGGTGCTCTTCCCTGCTCCGGGCGCACCGGTAAGGCCGACGACGCGGGCGCGGCCGGAGTGAGCGAAGAGAGTTCGCAGCAGCTCGTGCGACTCCGGCGTGCGGTTTTCAACGGCGGTAATGGCTCGCGATAACGCGCGCAGATTGCCACTGCGGATCTGTTCGACCCAGGTTGAGATAGAAGAAGTCACGGTCAGGTTCTCGCCAGAGGTAGTTTAGCAAACGGGGGATGGGCCGCGGTTTCCGGTAGCGATTGGCTACTTGATCAATCGTTGAGACCCCGCCCCGTCACCGGGTAGTACATCGCCTCGAAGCATTGCCCAACCAGTCACGATTTGGCTCCCAAAAAAGATTGGCTTTCCTGCTAATGGTTCTTTCAGAACTCCCGCGGCGTGTCGGAACTGCCCCACTCAGGCTTGGATGGGCCACCCGCTTGCCGCTGCGGATCTTCCCGAGCCCACCCGCATATACCCAAACATGGCTGTGTTCTGGTTGATGATGCAGATTGCCATGATTGTCGGTTGGGCAACATCGTATCCCGCGAACGCCTGGTTATTGCGCAAAGGCTGGAAGGAAAGAATGCCGGTGTATCCAAACCAGCAGGTGAGGGATATGCATCGACTGCCCCGAAGGCTGCATAGTCTATTCGGGCGCAGCTCTCGGGACCGCCCCGCCAAGTACAAGCTTGGGCCATCCGCGCTGACTCCCACCTTAGCGCCGAAAGTCACGGCGCGAAGGTGGGGCACCCGGGCTCTCAGGCCTCAAACTCCGTTCAGTGCGTCATTCTTGTAGTATTTTGTACCCTGAAGTGTGAACTGCAGGGCCAGTCCTTTTTCCGTGAGTTGATAAACCCAAACGCCCGGAGAGAGTGCAATTGCACCCGAGTACGCGCCTCCGTCGCTGGCGGTCTTAGCTGCTGCATCGGCCTGTGTTCCGGCTTCCCATCCGGAGTTGAGGAATCCGTTTAACGCATCCAGGGTCTCAAAGACGAAGATGGCGCGGTAATCCTTAACTCCAACTCCTAACCCGGCGCCTCCGGACAACATCTTCATGAATGTTTCCTGCTTCGTCTTCTGGTTGACGGCGACACCATGCCCGTGTGCAGTGCTCAGGAGCAATAAGTGGACCCCCATGTTGTCGAAGACGGCGTAGCCCGCGGCGGAGGCTATGGCCTGTCGGGCGCTGGGCTTTGTCTTGTAGAGATTCGTAAGTGTTTCCTTCTCCATTTTGCGAATGTTCGCGCGCACCTCGTCAGGGGACTTATCCTTCGCGGTACATGGAAGTGCTGCGAGCATCAGCATAGCGATCGTTAGGCTAAGTGTTAATCGGCCGCGCAGCTTTGGGATCATCTTGTTTGTGTGCATAAAGCAAGCTCCTTGTTAGTCTCAAACGTTACATGCGAGCGTGTGTGCCTCCTTGTCCGAGCGTGGTAAGAGTGCGTGAGCCAAGATGAAAAAGCGGCTGCCCCCTAAAACAACGTAGATCCTATGAGATGTTTCGGGTGTCGGGAACTGGTAAAAGTACCACCAAGTATCGGGAGGATTGACTAGCAGCAATCGTCACCAAAGCCCGCGCTGACTCCCACCTTAGCGCCGAAGGTCACGGCGCGAAGGTGGGCCACCGGAGCAGTAACTGGCTGAGGTGCCTCTGCGCTACTCCGCCAGGAGGTGACGGGCGATGACCATGCGCTGGATCTCGCTGGTGCCTTCGCCGATGGTGCAGAGCTTGACGTCGCGATAGAACTTTTCTGCCGGGTAATCCTTGATGAAGCCGTAGCCGCCGTGGATCTGGACCGCCTCGTTGGCGACCTTGACGGCGACCTCGGAGGAGTAGAGCTTGGCCATCGAGGACTCAAGGGTTGTCTTGTGGTGATGGTCCTTGAGCCAGGCGGCGCGCATGGTGAGCAGGCGGGCGGCATCGATCTCGGTGGCCATGTCGGCGAGCTTCCACTGGATGGCCTGAAATTCGCTGATGGGGCGATTGAACTGCTTTCGCTGGCGGCTGTACTGGAGGGCGCAGTCGTAGGCTCCGGCGGCCATGCCGAGGCCGAGGGCGGCGATGGAAATGCGTCCGCCGTCGAGGACGCGCATGGCATCGACGAAGCCATCGCCCTCGATGCCAAGAAGATTTTCGGCGGGAATCTCACAGTCTTCAAAGATCAGCTCGGAGGTGTCCGAGGCGCGCAGTCCGAGTTTGTTCTCCTTCTTTCCGGCGCGGAAGCCTGGGGTGCCGCGCTCGACGATGAAGGCGGAGAGTCCGTGGGTTCCGATGGTTTTATCAGTAACGGCGACGACGACGCAGACGTCTGCGTAGGAGCCATTTGTGATGAAGGTCTTGGTGCCGTTGAGCACCCAGCGGTCGCCCTTAAGGGTGGCTGCGCATCGGGCGCTGCCTGCGTCCGAGCCGCTGTTTGGTTCGGTGAGCGCCCAGGCTCCGATGTGCTCGGCGGTGGCAAGGCGCGGAATATAACGGCGCCTCTGCTCGTCGTTACCGGCCATAAAGATGTGGTTGGAGCAGAGAGAGGTGTGGGCGGCGACGATGATACCGACCGAGCCATCGACTCGCGAAAGCTCCTCGATGGCGAGCACGTACTCGATGTAGCCGTAACCGGAGCCGCCGTACTCGTCGGGAAAGATGCAGCCCATGAGGCCGAGCTTGCCGAGCTGCTTGATGGTTTCAAGCGGGAAGCGCGAAGCCTCGTCCCACTCGTGCACGTGGGGCGCGATCTCGCGTGCGGCAAAGTCTCGCACCATGCTCTGGAGTTGGAGTTGCTCATCGGTGAGTTGGAAGTCCACGCTGCCTCCGTTCGTTCGAATTGTGAGATGCCGGTCGTGGCCCCAGAGACTCAGGCCAGAATAGAAAACCGATGGTTGTACCACGAGCCGTCAAAGAAGCGGAAGCGCATACCCCACCTGCGGTGTGCAAGCTCGCTGACACCCCACATTCGCCAAAGGAAGGCGCATGTGGGCCACCCGCCACATTTCAGTCGCGGAGAAAGGCGGCGAAGACTTCGTTGGAGAGCAGGCGGCCTTGCGGGGTGAGGCGCAGATGGCCGTCCTCAAGCAGCAGCAGTTCGCGGGCGGTCAGGGTTGAGATCACATTGCGATAATCGTCCACGGCAGCGGGGCCGAACTCATCCTGGATGGCTTGTAAGCAGACGCCTCGATTGAGGCGCAGGCCGAGGAAGTAGGTTTCTTCGATGGCCTGCTGGCGGGTGACGATGGTGCGCTCAAAACCCACATCTGCTAAATGCGGCAGATGTGGGGCACCGTCGAAATCTGCTGACTTCGGAATTGAGTCATAGGCCGCGCTTTCCCACCTTAGCCGCAAAGGCGGCGGCGAAGGTGGGGCACCCGTCGGCGTCCCCGTCGCGAGCAGAACATCGAGCGAATCCGGAGTCGCGAGGCGAATGGCGCGATGGGGGTCGGAGGGTATGGGCGCGGGGAGCATGGAGTGGGCATCGACGCCGAAGCCAAAGTAGGGGAGGCGCTGCCAATAGCGCAGGTTGTGACGGGATTGATGACCGGGGCGCGCGAAGTTGGAGATCTCATACTGCGCGAGGCCCGCGGCGTTGAGGCGCACGCAGGCGCGCTCGTAGAGGGCGACGGTCTCTGCCTCGTCGGGGACGTGGTGGGCATGGTAGCGCGTGCCTCCGGCGATGAGTTCGCGGCCAAGTCGGGAGTCGCTGTCCACCTCCAGCATGTAGACGCTGGCGTGAGGGACGGCGAGGGCGAGGAGTTCGTCGAGCGAGCGCTCCCAAGTTTCGAGGGTCTGATGAGGAAGTCCGGCGATGAGGTCGATGCTGATTTCGGTGATGCCCGCCTGACGCAGGCGTGCGATGTCGGCGAGAGTAATGTCCCGGCTGTGCAGGCGGCCTACCGAGCGCGATTCCTGATCGACGAAAGACTGCACGCCGAGCGAAACGCGATTGACTCCGGCGCGCAGCAACGCGGCCAGGACTTCATTGGAGAGCGTGCCGGGGGCGACTTCGACGGTACATTCGGCGGAGGGCAACAGTTGGAAGGAATGCGTGATTGCGGCGAAGAGGCGGTCGAGTTGATCGGGGGCCAGAACGCTCGGCGTGCCGCCGCCGAGGTAAACCGAGTCGAGCTGCGGGTCGAAGGCCGCGCCGAATTGGCGGGCAAGGTCGGGGGCAGCGGCAATCGAGCGCTCCAGGTGCGCCACGTAGCGGTCAAAGAGGTCGCGGGAGAAGACGCCGGAGGCAAAATTGCAGAAGGAACATTTGGTCCGGCAGAACGGGACCGAAAGATAAAGCGCGGAATGAACGCCGGAGATCAAAGGAAGAGGCCTGCGAGTCAAGTGTACCGCTGAATTCCAAAGGTGAAGCGCGGGAGGGTCGGCTTCCATCTAAAATAAGAACGACGTTCTAGGAAAACATGGCCGCAGAGGAAGAAGTACTAGGAAAAGCGTACGACAGCCGGATCATTCGCCGGTTGATGAAGTACCTGAAGCCCTACACGCTGCAGGTGACGCTGGCGCTCGTGGCGATTGTGCTGAAGGCAGTCGCCGATGTGCTGGGGCCCTACCTGACGATGACGGCCATCGATAAGTATCTGTCGGCGCACCCGGGCGGGCACTCTTTTCTGGACCGCTTCCTGAGTCCGCAGCCGATGGTTGGAATTGCGCAGATCAGCGGCCTGTACCTGAGCGTGCTGCTGCTGGGCTTCCTCTTTGAATTCACCCAGACCTACATGATGCAGTGGACCGGACAGAAGGTGATGTTCGATCTGCGCAGCCAAATCTACCGGCATCTGCAGCGGATGGATATCTCGTACTTCGACAGGAACCCCGTGGGGCGGCTGGTGACCCGCGTGACCACCGACGTGGACGCGCTGAACGACATGTTCACCTCGGGCGTGGTGTCGATTGTCGAAGACGTATTTGTGCTGGCGGCCATCCTGGGAATCATGCTGAAGGAGAACTGGCGGCTGTCGCTGATCGCGTTCATGGTGCTTCCGATCATCATTCTCGCCACGCAGGTCTTCCGCAAGGCGGTGCGCGACAGCTATCGGCGGATTCGGGTGGCGATTGCGCGCATCAATTCGTTTTTGCAGGAGCACGTTAGCGGCATCGTTCCGCTGCAGTTGTTCAACCGCGAGCGGAAGTCGTATGAGGAGTTCGAGGCGGTAAACGCGCAGCACATGGAGGCGTTCAAGGACGCCATTCTGGCCTACGCGCTGTATTACCCGGTGGTTGAAACCTCGTCGTCGATCGCCATTGCGTGCGTGCTGTGGTACGGCGGACATGAGGTGCTGGCGGGGATCACCAAGATCGGCGTGCTGGTGATGTTCATTCAGTATTCGCAGAGATTTTTCCGCCCGATTCAGGACCTGAGCGAGAAGTTCAACATTCTGCAATCGGCGATGGCGGCAGCCGAGCGTATTTTCAAGACGCTGGATACCGAACCCAAAATTCAATCGCCTGCGGTGGAGAAAGAACCGAGTGGGCCGGGGCGGATCGAGTTCGATAATGTCTGGTTTGCCTATCGGCATTTGCCTGTGGATGGCGAGGCGGTAGCAGATCGAAGCGTCCCAACGACTACCCCACTCAAGCGAAAAGAGGGCTTGAATGGGCCACCCGGCGGCAAGCGGGAGTGGGACTGGGTTCTGCGCGGCGTCTCATTCACGATTGAACCGGGCGAGACGGTGGCCATTGTGGGCCACACCGGCGCGGGCAAGACCACGCTGATTTCGCTGCTGCTGCGCTTCTACGACGTGCAGAAGGGCGCGGTGCGGATCGACGGGGTGGACGTGCGGGAGATGAACCTGCAGAAGTTGCGGCGGCGCTGCGGAGTGGTGCTGCAGGACCCGTTTCTGTTCAGCGGCACGATTGCGGACAACATACGGCTAGGCTCGGCGCACGTGACGCGTGAGGCGGTGGAGTGCGCGGCCGAAGAGGTGAACGTCTCTGATTTTATTCTCTCGCTGCCGAATGGTTTCGACTCGATGTTGCAGGAGCGGGGCAATACGCTCTCGACGGGGCAGAAGCAACTGGTGTCATTCGCGCGGGCGCTGGCGCACAATCCGCGAATTTTGATCCTGGATGAGGCGACCTCGAGCGTGGACACGGATACGGAGTTCCGGGTACGCGAGGCACTGACGCGGTTGGTGGAAGGACGCACCTCGCTGATTGTGGCGCATCGGCTCTCGACGATTCAGCGGGCGGACAAGATTATCGTGATGCACAAGGGCAAGGTGCGTGAGATGGGTACGCATCAGCAACTGCTGAACGCGCGGGGCGTGTACTGGAAGCTGTATCAGTTGCAGTACAAGGACCAGGAGCTGCCCGCCGGCACAATTCCCGCAGCGGCGAGCGCGCAGGCACAGCCTGCGGCAGAGGCGCGGGGCGATTAGGCGCTGCTCCCCACATTCGCCAGAAGAAGGCGGATGTGGGCCACCCGAGGTTGGCTGGTTGAGAAGCTTGAAGCGGCGCGACGGATTCAACTGTGCTGGGGTCTTTCGCTGCGCTCAAGATGCCCCCTCAAAAGACAAGAGCAACGTCAAAACAAAAGCAACGCCAATAAGCAAGAGTGACATCGACTACCCCACTTTCCGCCCATCCTGTATTCTGACCTCCTGCTAATGGCTATCGATTTTCAATCGCGTCCGCTGCGTGTGATGATCTCCGCCGGAGAGGCTTCCGGCGAGATGTATGGCGCGGAGTTGATAACTGCGCTGCGCAAGCTGGCTGCGGAGACGGGTAACGCTGCGCTGCCGGCCGCGGGCGCAGAGTTCTTCGGCATGGGCGGGGAGCGGATGAGCGAGGCGGGCTGCGAGCTGATTGTTCATGCCCGCGATGTGGCGGTGGTTGGGCTGTTTGAGGTGCTGAGCCATCTGCCGAAGATTTACCGGGAATTTCACAAACTGCTGGCGGAGGTAGATCGGCGGCGGCCGGATGTGGCGGTGCTGATCGACTTTCCGGATTGGAATTTCCGGCTGGCAAAGCAGTTGCGCAGGCGTGGGATTCCGGTGGTGTATTACGTCAGTCCGCAGCTCTGGGCGTGGCGCAAGGGACGGCTGAAGCTGGTGCAGCGGGATGTCTCCGAGATGCTGGTGATCATTCCGTTTGAGCGCGAGTTCTATGCAAGGAATGGGGTGCAGGTTGAGTTTGTCGGGCATCCACTGAGCGAGTTGGAGTTGCCAAAGGTGAGCCGGGAGGATTTTGCGGCGCGCTGGGGTTTGGATGCGTCGCGGAGGTGGATTGCACTGTTGCCGGGAAGCCGCCGGAAAGAGCTTCGGCTGAATCTGCCTGCGATGCTCGAGGCGGCGGAGCGGCTGGGAGCTGAGTTCGAGTTCCTGATGCCGGTGGCCAGCACACTGGAACAGGAGTGGGTAAGGGAGCAGATTGCGTTGTGCTCTGCTTTGCGGTTTCCCACCTTAGCCGCAAAAGAGGCGTCGAAGGTGGGGCACCCACGATCTTCGATTCGCGAGACTAAAGACCCACATCTGCTAACTACGGCAGATGTGGGGCACCCGTCGTATTCACTGCAACCATCGCAAGTAAAAGTGACATTGACCGATGATGCGAGAGCTAGCCTGCTGCATGCTCGGGCGGGGGTGGTGGCCAGTGGCACGGCGACGGTGGAGGCAGCGCTGATCGGCACGCCGTTTGTGATGGTGTATCGCGTGGCGGGGCTGACCTGGACGCTGGGACGGCATCTGGTGAAGCTGCCGTACTACTGCATGGTGAATCTGGTAGCGGGACGCGAGGTGGTACCGGAGCTGGTACAGAGCGGGTTTACGCCGGCGCGCGTGGAGCGTGGGGTGCGGGCGCTGCTGGAGGACGGCGGGACGAGGCAAGCCATGGCCGAAGGCCTGGCTGAGGTGCGAGGGAAACTCCGCGGAGAGCTGGCCGAGATCCCACATTTGCCAAATTCAGGCGGATGCGGGCCACCCGTGGAGGGCGAGAGCACCGCGGAGCGGGCGGCGCGGGCTGTATTGCGTGTTGCGAAAAACGCCATGCCGAAGAATGATGAGACGCATGCCGGGTGAAGCCGCCCAGCATCTTCTATACCATTTCAGACATCCTTATTATCGTGTACTCAGCGGGAGCGAAATGCCAATGCGATTTGCAGGACGGACTCTGACGCGAACCGTTCTCCTAGCCCTGACTACGATCACAGGCCTGCTCCCGATGGCGACGCTGAAGGCTATCGAGAAGCCGCGCATCCAGGCGGAGGACTACAGCATAGAGGCCAGGGTTTCTCCGCAATCGCACAAACTGACCGCGCGGGCGGTGGTGAAGTTTGTGGCGCTTGACGACATCAGCATTGCGACATTCGAGCTGCACAATTCGCTGCGTGTAACTCAGGTGACGAACGAGCAGGGCGCGGTGCTTCCGGCTGAGCGAGTTTCGCAGGACTCGACGGTGCGCGTAGCACTGCCCAACGGCATGACCAAGGGGCAGGAATCGACTCTGACGTTTGAGTACGAGGGCAATGTAGTGTCGGCGGATGACAGCCCGGTTCCGGGACTGCGGCTGGCCTATGTGGGCGATCCGATCACCTTTCTGTTGTATTCCGGGTGCTGGTTTCCGGTGACCAACTATGGCATCGACCGCTTTACCGCACGGCTGAAGATCACGGCTCCGCAGGAGTACACGGTGGTTGCAAGCGGAGGCGCCGTCGTAAACGGGGAGCCGGTGCAGGAGGCAGCCAAAAGCGACGAGAGCGAGACTCCAAAGCTAACGAGGCGCGATCGGCAGGACGAGCGGCGGGGAAAGAAAAAGGCTAATGAAGTGACAGCTAAGGAAGCAACAGCTCCGAGCAAAGCGCCCGCAGTTGGTGCCGATCCGGGGATGAGAACCGTCGCCTTCTCCTGGGACAAACCGAGCTTTCCGGGGACGGTGGTGATTGGAAAGTTTGTGGACACTCCGGTGAGCGAAGCGGGAATGACGGTGCATGTTTACTTTTTGAAGGACAAGGCCCAGTTTGCGCAGCAGTATGGCGAGACGGCCGCCAAGGAGCTCGGTTTCTTCATTACGGTCTATGGTGTTCCTATCAGCCCGGAGCTGAAGCTGGTGGAGTTACCGGATGATTCGGTGCCCACGACGTGGGCTCCCGAGATGGCGGGCATCGCGGCGCGCAACATCAATGCGAAGGTCAACTACCGGCTGCTGGCAAATGCAGTTGCGCACCAGTGGTTCGGCACGATCGTGAGTCCGGCGACGCGCAATGACTGGTGGATCCAGGACGGCGGCGCGCGCTACAGCGAGAGCCGCTACATTGAATACGCGGCGGGCAAGGCAGGAGGGCAGGAGGCGGTTAAGGATATGGCCGTGGGCGCGCTGGCCTACGACAGCGTGCCACTTGGACAGATCGGAACTCTGGACCCTTTTGACCCGGTCTTTCAATCGATGGCGAACGACAAAGGCGGGATGGTTTACCACATGCTTCGTTGGGTGATGGGGGACCAGAAGTTCGATACGGCGATGCGCGCGCTCTTCCAGAACTATTCGGGCAAGCCGGTGGGGCTGAAAGAGCTGAAGAAGACGACCGAGGACATTGAAGGCGAGCAGTTGACGTGGTTCTACTCGCAGTGGCTGGACTCGACGGGCGCTCCGGAGTTCAAGGACAAGTACACAGTTTTCCGGGTTGCGAAGGGCTTCCGCGTGGTAGGGCAGATACAGCAGGACCTGGATCTGTTCCGGATGCCGGTGCAGTTGAAGATCGATACGGACGGCAAGACGGAGGAGAAGACCGTTGAAGTGGTGGGAACAGATTCCAGCTATACGGTCGAGACCTTCGGCAAGCCGCGTCGCATCACTCTGGACCCCAACAACTGGGTGCTGAAGAACTCCGGAGAGTTGAGGCTGCGCACGGCTATCCTGCGCGGACAACAGCTGGTGCAGCAGGGAAACCTGGCCGAGTCGCTGAAGGAGTTTCAGAAGGCGATTGATCAGAACAAGAACAGTTCGTTGGCGCACTACCGCATCGCCGAAGTCTTCTATCTGCAGAAGAATTATCAGGCCGCGGCCAATGCCTATCGCGATTCTCTCAATGGCGATGGCGAGCCCAGGTGGACCGAAGTCTGGAGCCATATTCAACTTGGCAAAATCTTCGACATAACGGGACAGCGCGAGCGCGCAATGAGCGAGTACCGGCAGGCGATGCAGACCAATGACAACACGCAAGGGGCCCTGGACGAGGCGCGCAAATACATGGCTACGCCATTTGCAAGAGCGGATTCGTAGAGGGTTGGGAGAGCAAGGGCCACGCCCATTCCCAGAAGGGCGACACGTTTCGCTTCCCACCTTAGCCGCAAAAGCGGCGGCGAAGGTGGGGCACCCACGGATTCGTAAAGGTAATAAGCAAGGGCCGAGCCTGCGAGGGCGCGGCCCCTTGTTTGCGTGTGGGCTCAGGCTTTGGCGGCCGAGCGCCCATCGCGAGTGATGCTGTAGCTGGTTGCCATGCGTTCGGCCAGATGCACCGCGACGGCCAAGGCGCGCTCGCTGGTGAAGGCGGAGCACTGGATCTCAGCGCAGTCACCGGAAAAATACATGCCGATGATGGAGTCGGCCTTGGTGGCTGTGTCGGAGAGATCGAGGGCGTGGCAGTTGCTCACGATCACGGTATTGGGCAGGCAGATGCGGTCGAGCAGGCAGAACATCTCAAGCTTGGATTCCGGCTCATCCGGGCCGGTCTCCATGACGATGTGAGCCCGTCGCGCAGCATCTTCGATGCTGGTGGCACAATCGATGCGTGCGAAGGCCTCGTCGGCTCGCGCCTGATCCAATGCGCCGGATGTGACAGCATCATTGAGGGTCTGCCGGATCTCCTGGCGCGCCGAGGCCAGCGATATCGGCATGAGATCTTCAAGGACCACGCGAAAGCCAGCCACGGCGGCCCGGCGAGCGAGTTCCCTGCCGATTTTGCCAGCGCCGATGACTGCGATGATTTCAGTGTCGGGAGCCGGCATGGCTACTTCTCCAACGCTTCGACCATCTTGGTAAAATTCGGGTCTGAATTGCGCATGTATTCGGCAAGTTTCTTGCGCTCTTCCGGGGTGATAAAACCGCTGCCGACGACGATACGGCGCAGCGTGGTGGCAATGTCATCGACGTAATTCATCATACGAATCAGTTCACCGCTTGAAGCCATGATGCCTCCTGGAATGCTCTGGTGTGCTTCGATTGCGAAGAAACCGCAAAACAGTATTGTCTGCGTTCGGGGCGGGTTCGTCAAAGGCGCAGCCGAAGCGGGTGTGGGAACTGTAAACGCTTCGCTTCCGGCAGCAGGCGCCCGGGCCGGGAACTTCGGATGGCGTTTTGCTTCCGGCCGCAGGCGCCGACTCTCTACATACCCACGATTCGCCGCATCTAAGGGATTCGGATGCAGGAAATTCAGTCCTCGGACTGGTGCAGAATGCGTGCACAGACAAATCCCCTTGTGGACATAGGAGATGAAGCTTCTGAGTTGCTGCGGCGGCTTGCGGAGAGCCAGCGCCAGGTGCGGCCGGGATCGGCATATCGTCTGCAGTTCAACCACAGCTTCCGATTCGTGGATGGCATCCGGCTGATTCCTTATCTGCAACGGCTCGGAATTACGACGCTCTACGCTTCACCGATTCTTGCCGCGCGATCCGGCAGCATGCACGGATATGACATTACCGACCACAACCGCATCAATCCCGAGATTGGAAGCGAAGAAGAGTTACAGGAGTTGCTTGACGTGCTGCGGCGCAAGGGCATGGGCCTGCTGCTGGATGTGGTTCCGAATCACATGGGCGTGGGGTACGGCACCAACCCGTGGTGGCAGGACGTGCTGGAAAATGGACGCGCCTCCGCATACGCAAATTTCTTCGATATCGACTGGAATCCTCTCAAGCCTGAGTTGCGCGACAAGGTGTTGCTGCCGATTCTGGGGGATCAGTACGGCGAGGAGCTGGAGGCCGGACATATCGTGCTGGTTTATGGCGAGCAGGGCTTCCGGATCGAATACTTCGATAAGTGCCTTCCGGTCGATCCGCAGACCATTCCACTGATCTTCCGCTTCGCGGACGGGCTGCGGCAACCGGGGGACACGGCTCGCGAGCTGCTCTCTCTTCTGGCGGCGCTGTCGGAGTTGCCGCCGCACACCTCTGCCGAGCCGGAGCGCAGCGTGAGGCGGCAGCACGAAATCCCGTTTCTGCTCCGCCGCTTCACGGAGTTGGTGGAGCGCTCAGGCGAGGCACGGGAGTACGTGCAGGCGGCAGTGGCGCGGCTGAATGGCACGGCGGGGGATTCGCACAGCTTTGATGCGCTGCATGAGTTGCTTGAGGCACAGGTGTACCGGCTGGCACACTGGCGCGTCTCTGCCGAAGAGATCAACTATCGCCGCTTCTTTGACGTGAATGATCTGATCGGGCTGCGGATGGAAGATCCGCAGGTTTTTGCCGCAACGCAAAAGCTGATTCGGCGATTGCTGGCCGATGATGCGCTGATCGGATTGCGCATCGACCATCCGGATGGAATGTTCAATCCGCCGCAGTACTTCACCCGGTTGCAGATGCTGTTTGCGGCGGCAAAGCTTTATGGTCCCACTCCGGTGGGTGAACTCGCCGAAAACGGAATTGAGATGAGCGTACAAAGCTCGTTTGCACAGCACTCGCTGCAGCCCGGGCAGGAGCCATTCTACGTTGTGGTGGAGAAGATTCTTGAGAGGGGTGAGGCGCTGCCGCGCGAATGGCCGGTGAGCGGAACCGTTGGATACGAGTTTGCCAACGCGGTGAACGGGATTTTTATTGATGCTCGCAATCAGAAGAGCTTTACGAACCTGTATCACCGGCTGATTGGAGAGTCGCTGAATGTGGAGCGGCTGATCTACCAGGCGAAGAAGCTGGTGATGCTGAGCGCGCTTTCGAGTGAAGTCAACGTGCTCAGCCACATGCTGGACGAGATCAGCTCGGCCAACCGGCGCGCGCGCGACTTTACCCGCATCGTGTTGCGCGACGCGATTCGCGAGACTATTGCCTGCTTCCCGGTGTACCGGACTTACATCGATGAGCGAGGCAACATCAGCGAGCGCGACCGTGCGTTCATTGCTCGGGCGATTGCTGCGGCCAAGCGGATCAACGGTTCCATGCCGCCCCAGGTTTACGACTTCCTCCAGGATATTCTGCTGTTGCGCGAGGACAATGGGGGCAGTGCGCCGATTCACGGCTATCGCAAGCAACTATATTTTGCGTTGAAATTTCAGCAGCTCACCGGCCCGGTGATGGCCAAGGGCGTGGAAGACACGGTCTGCTATGTGTACAACCGTTTTATCTCGGTGAACGAGGTTGGCGGCAGTCCAGCGAGCTTCGGTATGAGCGTGGAGGACTTTCACCAGGGAAACCGGAAGCGGGCGGAGTTGTGGCCGACCTCGCTGCTCACTACTTCGACGCATGATACCAAGCGCAGCGAAGATGTGCGGATGCGGCTCGACGTATTGAGCGAGACACCGCGTCCCTGGGCTGCGCAGGTCATGCGCTGGCGTCGCATCAACCGCGCCAAACGCAAGACTATCGACGATGGGCGCATTGTGCCTGATAACAATGAGGAGTACTTCCTGTATCAGACGTTGGCGGGTACATGGCCCATGCCCGGCAACTCATCGTTTGCAGCGAATGATTGGGCGCTCGGACGTGAGGAGCGGCTCGCCTATATAGCGCGAATCCAGGAGTACATGCAGAAGGCGGTGCATGAGGGTAAGATCAACCTGAGCTGGATCAATCCCCACCAGGAGTACAGCGAGGCGCTACGCAGGTTCGTGGCCCGCATTCTGTCGCCCGGCACACCTGCCAAGCCGAACAACTTCTTGCGTCTGATGCATGAGTTTATACCGCGCCTGGCATGGTTTGGGGTAATGAACTCGCTGTCGCAAACCCTGCTCAAGTTGACCGCGCCGGGAGTGCCCGACGTTTACCAGGGACAGGAGCTTTTCGATTTCAGTTTGGTTGATCCCGACAACCGGCGCCCGGTGAATTTTGCGATTGCTGAAAGATATCTGGAGGAGTTGGAGCGTCGCAACGCCAGCCCAGAGCTATGCCGCGAATTACTGGAGCAATGGACCGATGGAAGGCTGAAGCTGTGGATCACGCATCGGGCGTTACACGTGAGAGGCGGGGCGCGCGAATTGTTTCGCTATGGAGATTACGCGGCAGTTGGAGTGGAGGGCGAGCGCAGGGAGCACGTGGTGGCTTTCGCGCGGCGTTATGAGCAACCCAATCAGCAACACTATGAGCGACCCAATCAAGGATCCGCGGCGCTGGTGGCGGCGCCGCGCCTGCACTTCACGCTGGTAAATGGAGAGCCTCGGCCAGCGCGGGCGGAGGATTGGGGCGATACGCGGCTGCGGATACCGCAGGGATTTTCCGGCCGGCAATTTCAGAACGCGCTCACAGGCGAGAGCGTCACGTTTCCAACGAACGGCGAGCTGTTATGCAGAGAACTTTTCGCAAGCTTCCCGGTGGCCCTGCTCATCGCATAAGGGCTGACGGTCGGTGACTTCGGCAAGGGTTGCCAACTTCTGCGCCAGCTCCGGCTTCAGGGCTCCGGGGTTGTAGCGCCAGGTCCAGTTGCCGTCGCCAAAGCTGGGCACGTTCATGCGCGCCTCAGAGCCAAGGCTCAGCACATCCTGCAGCGGGACCACGCAGAGGTTTGCGATGGAGCTCTGGGCGAGGCGAACCATGGACCAGTTCATGCCGTCGGCTGCATCTCCCACCAACGATCCTGCAAATTTCCGTTCATTTTCCGAGCAGTTCTTCCACCATCCGAGCGTGGTGTCATTGTCGTGCGTGCCGGTGTAGACCACGGTGTTCGCCTCATAACGATGCGGCAGGTAGATGTGTGCGCCGGGGTCGCCGAAGCCGAATTGCAGGACTCTCATGCCAGGCATCTGCATACGGTCACGAAGGGCATAGACATCGGGGGTGATGACGCCGAGGTCCTCGGCAATAAATGGGAGGTCGCCGAGCTTTTCACGCAGCACGAGGAAGAGGTCTTCGCCAGGTCCATCGACCCAGCGGCCGTGGACGGCGGTGGGCTCGCTAGCCGGAATCCGCCAGTATTGCTGGAAGCCGCGGAAGTGATCGAGGCGGATGATGTCGCAGCTCTGGAGCGCCCAGCTCATTCGCTTGACCCACCAATCGTAGCCCCTCTGCTTCAGCTCCGGCCAGCGGTAGATCGGATTTCCCCAGCGCTGACCAGTCTCAGAGAATGCATCGGGCGGAACGCCGGCGACGAACTCGGGCTCGAGAGTATCCGGTTCGAGACAGAAGTTGTCGGGATGGGTCCAGACATCGGCAGAGTCGTAGCTGACGAAGATGGCGACATCGCCGATGATTTTTATGCCTTTACTCCGGCTGTAGCAGTGCAGCGCGCGCCACTGCTCAAAGAAGGCGAACTGCAGAAAGCGTGCGCGGGCAAGTTCATCGCGCAGCTCTTCACGCATTGCGGCCATTGCTCGCGGCTCGCGATGGACAAGCTCGCGCGGCCAGGTGTTCCAACTCCGCTGTTCATGCCGGAGCCGCAGGGCCTCGAAGAGAACGTAATCCTCCAGCCACCAGGAGTTGTCGGCGACGAACCGATCGAAACGTGCGCGATCTTCGCCGCCGGCGCTACGCAGAAATGAAGTTGCGGCCTCCTGCAGAATCGGCAGCTTCTCGCGTACCACGCGTGCGTAATCGACCCGGCCTTCGCGCGCATCGAGCGAAGCAAACCGCTGGGGCGAGATCATGCCGCGCTCGGCAAGCCGCTCCAGGCTGATGAGCAGAACATTTCCTGCAAACGCCGAGGTCGAAGAGTAGGGAGAATTTCCAATTCCGGCGGGATTCAGCGGCAGAATCTGCCATAGCCCCTGGCGGGCAGCGGCAAGAAAATCTACGAACTCATAGGCGGCGGGCCCAAGGTCGCCGATTCCGCCATGGGCAGGGAGGGAGGTGGGATGGAGTAGAATTCCAGCGCTTCGCTTATTAAGCATGGGATCAGGATATTGCTGATTGCATGAATACCAGTTTCGTTTGTTGGATGCACTGCAAAAATGCGCATTGGCGACAAAAAACGGGGAGGGCTATCCCTCCCCGCGATTGTAGTTCGTTGCCTCTAGTCCGTGCGGGTGGACAGCGCTTCCATTTTCTTTTTGTCCACGACGATGCGGCCTTGCTTTTCGAGGCGGTCGCGCAGAGAAAGAATGAAAACCTCCTCCGCCTCAGAACGCTTGCGCTCCAGCAGGGATGCCTTGATCTGGTCCTTGACGATGGCGAACTCAGCATCGGTCGGCTCTACTTTTTCAAGCAGCGCGACGACTACGCCCTTCTGTCCAAGGTCGACGGGTTGACTGATCTCGCCGGGCTTCATGTCGAAGACCTGGGGAACCGATGAGACCTGTCCGATGTCCGGCACCTGTCCGTCGGGAGCGACCAACTCGCTGGTTTTCACGGTGGCACCCACGGCTTTTGCAGCCTCGCGCAGGTTGTGCGAAGCATGAGCCTTGTCGCTGAGTTCCTTCAGCTTTTGCCCCAGCTCGGCCTGCGCCTTCTGTTTCTTCAGCTCGGTTGCGAGACGATCCTTTATCTGATCGAAGGTAGGCGTTGCGGCCGGTTTCACCTCAGTTACTTGGGCGATGGCGAAGCCGTGCCCGAACGGAATCGATTCCGGTGCGGCATTGGGCTTCATGCCGAATACGGCGTCGACCGAGGGACCAAGAGCTGGCAGCGGCTGGGTACGCGAAAAGAATCCGCTCTCCTGCACCTGAAGGCCATTGCTTGCAGCCGCCTTTTCAAGGCTGCCGGACTTGGCCTGGCTCTCGACGGCGTGGGCGAGTTGCTCGGCGCTCTTTTGATTTTGCTGCGCCGCAACAATCGGTTCAATTTCGGAGCGGACTTCGTCCAACGAGCGATTATGCGCGGAAACCTTGTCGTCCACTCGAATAATTTCGAAGCCGTAGCTGGTGGGAATCAGATCCGAAGTCTGCCCCTTGGCCAAGCCGAAGGCGACCTTCTCGATCTCAGGAGCGGAGCCGGAGCCCTGGACGAGCTCTCCCACCGAGCCACCGTTTTTGGCGGTCGCGGTATCGTCGGAGTACTTCTTGGCGAGGGCAGCGAAATCTCCGCCCTTGTGAAGCTGGCTCAGCACGTCTTCCGCCTTTGCCTTGGCAACCGCAGCCTGCTTGGCATCCACCTTGCCATCGGGACCGGGCAGCGGAAGCTTGATCAGAATGTGGCGAACCTTCACCGACTCAGGAACGCGGAACTCGGCGGCATGTTGCCGGTAGTAGCTCTGCAGGTCGTCGTTGGAGACCTTGGCGGGATTCGGAAGGTGGGCGGGATCGATCGCCACATACTTGATCTTGCGCTCTTCCGGGATGGTGTTGGCAAAGCGCTGCTGATTCTTTTCGTAATAGGCGCGCAGTTCCGAATCATCGACCGAGACTGTTTTTTCGAGGTCGGCATCGGTCAGCACCGCATAGTCGAACTTGACCCTTGTCTTGACCTTCAAGAACGTATTGTGTACATCGGCGTCTGAGACAGAGACTCCGGCGCCGATGACCGTCCGCAGCTTGCGCATGGTCAATTCGTCGCGCAGTTCCTCCTCAAATTGCGGCACGCTGAGGTTGAACTGGGTGGCGATGAGTTCGCGGTACCGGTCGGCACCGATGAAGGTCCCATTGGGATAGAGCGCTTGCGCAAGGCCGCCGTGCTGCATCTCGTAACGCAGATCATCGTCGGTGGCTTGCAGCCCAAGGCGCTTGGCTTCCAGCAGATAGACCTTCTGCATGATCACAGAGTTGACGGCCTGGGGCAGGACGAAGGACTTGAGTTGCTCGGGAAGGTGCTGCCGCTGCATGATGCTGCGCGTCACCTGATCTACTTCTTGAATCGTGACATCCTTGCCATCGACCTTGGCAAGGGAATTTTCGCCGACTTTGCTGCCACCAAGGTCATTGAGAACTCCACCGGGAACAAGCGTGACAACCATCATGATGCATACGATGGAAAGGAAGCCGACGAGAAGCACTCGTTGAACGCGGCCTTTGGTTTGCAGGAATCGAATCATCTTCCACTGGCTCCGAAAAAATTAGGGGCGAAGTAGCGATTATAAACCAGCGCCGCGGATTGGCCGAATCCTGTGACGCAGGGCCAAAATCCCCGCCCAATGAAAAAATTGCCGCTTTGAAGCTTGAAATGCCCCTTTCGCCTGTGTGCCCTTTACCCGTTCCTTAGAGTGCATGGTCTAATGGAGGCTAGGCCCTTATGTCTCAGAAGAATCCGGGAGTTCGTCGCAAGTGGATCGGCGCCAAACGGCGCCTGCGAGAGTTGGGGATGATCGCACATGCATTGGTGGACACCAATCACGTGGTGATGGCGCACATCATTCCGATGCGGCGATGCAATCTGGCTTGCGCCTATTGCAATGAGTTCGACACCAGCAGCAGTCCGGTTCCGTTGCAGACCTTGTTCCAGCGCCTGGATCATCTTGCGCGCCTGGGGACATCGATTGTAACGATCAGCGGCGGCGAGCCAATCCTCCATCCTGAACTCGACGACATTATTCGCCGCATCCGCAGCAACGGCATGCTCGCCGGGCTAATCACCAATGGATATCTGCTGACGGCCGAACGCATTGAACGGCTCAACTGCGCCGGACTCGATCACATGCAGATCTCGATCGACAATGTAACCCCGGACGAGGTCTCGAAGAAAAGCCTGAAGGTGCTGGATAAGAAATTGCAGTTGCTCAGCGAACACGCCGATTTCCACGTGAACATCAATAGCGTGGTCGGCGGCGGGATTCACACTCCGCATGATGCGCTGGTAGTGGGACGCCGTGCCCGTCAGTTGGGCTTTACGTCGACGGTAGGAATCATCCATGACGGTGATGGTCAACTGCGTCCATTGAATGGTGACGAGCGCGAAGTATTTTTCAAAATGCACAATATGGAGCGCAAGAGCTACTCGCGCTTCAACGGCTTCCAGACCAACATCGCCAACGGCAAGCCGAATGATTGGCGGTGCCGGGCCGGCGCGCGCTATCTCTACGTCTGCGAAGACGGATTGGTGCATTATTGCTCACAGCAGCGCGGGTACCCGGGCGTTCCTCTGCTGCAATACACGAAGTCCGATGTGCGCCGCGAGTTCCTGACCGCCAAAGGATGTTCGCCGCACTGCACAGTGAGTTGCGCTCACCAGATCAGCTATATCGATTTCTGGCGCTTGCCGCAGACGCTGCAGCCGCAGCCACGCTCGACCGAGGTTGGCGAACTGATCCAGATACAGAGCGACTAACGCGGCGGCGTTCTAAGCGTAATGGCTAGCCAGTTGAATTCTGGTCGAAAAGTGAATCTGATTCACGTGAATCCCGAGTGAACGTTGCACGATCCAAACACGTTTGCTACTATCAGTAAGGTTCTGAGCCAATCAGTTCCGCAGTGTGAACGGCCCAACGCAATCCTCCGCCTCTGGTCCGCTGTAAAATAAATTCAAGTAGGGCGCGTAGCTCAATTGGCAGAGCAACTGACTCTTAATCAGTAGGTTGTAGGTTCGATTCCTACCGCGCTCACCATCTTTTCAATAACTTACAGAATTGAGATTTAACGGTATGACGTAAAGTATGACGTAGCCGATTCTGGCTACGCACTTGGCGGCAATACCGCATGATTACTGGCGTTGAGCGCCGAGCGCACGATGCCAAGTTCGGGATGCTGATACTTCATCGCGGTCTTGACGTCCACGTGCCCCATCGCACTCATGACCAGCTTCAAATTCCCGGTATTCTTCAGAACTCGTGTTCCGAAGTCATGCCGTCCGCAATACAGCACCAGCTTTTTGGGTAGTCCGGCCTTCTCTCGTGCCTGGCGAAACTTCGCGGCCATCGTGGTCAGATGTCCGGACTCAGATCGCTTGGACGCGAACACCCAGCCCTTTTTCCTGGTCCCGCAAAGCGTCTTCAACACGGTAAAAACCCGGTCGCTCATCGGTACGTACCGGATGCCGTTCTCGGTCTTGCTGTCCACCACATGGATGAGCCGCTGCTCCCAGTAAAGGTCTTCAACGCGCATCCGGTAGAGCTCTTTCTCATTGCGCATCCCGGTATCGCGCGCCAAGATCAAGATTTGAGTGAACCTTTCCAGGGTGCGCTTGCTCCTCCACTTGCAAAGAGCCGCACCTTCCAGCAGTTTCGCCTCGGCCGCCTCGTCTAAGCGCAAGCTACGCGCCTGCTCATGGACGAGCTTGATCTTCGGCGCCCTGCGAATCAACTTCCACTCCTCGGCCCGGTGCAGCAGCCTCCGGAGTGTACGCAACGCGCAGTTGGTGTTTGCCGCCGATCCCGCAAACCGGAGAGTTCCGGCAACCTCGTTCGTCACCAAGTCCAGACGCAGTCTGGTGACGGGCGTAGCTGACAGAAGACGCCATCCATCGTGGTAATACGCCTTCGACTTCTCAGCCAGCCGGGCGGCGTCCACCGAATCCAAAAAACGCTTCGACACCTCGAGCACGGTGGGAGACTTCCTTGGAAGCGGATCTCCCTGCTCGCAAACCTCGGCGAACTTCAAGGACGCGATTTTCTCTGCCCTATTTCTGTTCGTCTCGCCCGTGGACCTTCGAAATCTTTTGCCGCGGACGGCGAAGTCATACCACCAAAACTTCGATTTCTTTTGTTTAAAGACCTCCACGAATCTCCTCCAATGCAGCCCGCACGGAAGGCACTCGTGTGTTCGTCCGGATGTACTCCTGAAGAACGGAGACATCGTAGCGGATTCGGCGCCGGATTTCTACATACTTCGGCCCATCCCCTTCATAGCGCCAGCGCTTCAGCGTTGCCGGCGAACGGCCCAGGATCTCGGAAGCCTCCTTGGTGCTAACTAATTGATATTGCGATCGGTTTGCGGTCATAGACCCTCCAGGCGCTGCGCGCGGTCTTTGCTGTTCAATTTCGGACTGGCGATCTCGGCTGAGGTCGCTTGGTTTGAGGACACTCTTTTGTTGATGGCCTTCAGACGGAATCTCCACTGCCGTCCTTCACGGGGTTGTATGCGGGATGCCGGGATCATCGACCCTTGACGCGATAAACAACCCGAAATGCAATTTTGAACACGTCGCTCCTCTCGGCTCGCAGAGAACCATATCAGACATAGTATTACTATGTATAGTATTATTTAGTCGCGGCGCCGACAGGTCGCAAGAGAGGGCTGCAATGTGGGTTGACGATTAATCTGAAAGTTTGGCACCCGACCTGCCGGTGATTGGAAAGACAGGGCGATGCGGTTGGACACAAATGTGGACACGTTTTGTGCTTGCTTCCGTGAGCTTCACCCCATTTACAACCGCGGCCAATATTATCCTGGCTGGTAGGTACGATGGACTCGATCTGCCTGACGATCAATGCCGATCACTCGTTCTGTCGGGTTCATTCCTGCTAAATGCCCTTATCGCGCGTGATGTGCTGCCAGCGCCCGGACTTACGGGAAGCGGCGTCGGCGGGACAGGATCGCGATCATGAGGTTGATATTCTCGTTGCAAAGCCCAATCGAAAAACCGTCTCTTAGTATTATTTCCTGTTTTACTCCCTGAATTGTGGTATAAAAACAGGAAAGACAAAAGAAGGAGATTGCCGTTGATAGTTGCTGGCAGCGTTCTTATAAAGTCGTACGAGGTGGCGAATCGTCTTAATCAACTAGGTCTCGCCGAATCCCAACTTCTGGACGCAGCTACGCGCGGATTAGCGTCCCGCTTTAGCTGCACTCCTCACCATCCCCCGATGGCTCCCGGATTCTATGGATGGTCGGAGACAGTACGAGGGTTGCGGGACGTTTTGATTCCGCTGGGCTGGACTCGTGATGATGCTGGTCTGTTATCCCTAGTGGTAAGCCCAGACGGGAAGATCGCTGTTGCGGTGGCTACTGGTGACGAGGACACCGGCGATCCAGAAGGCTGCCCTTGTACTAAGTCAAGCAAAGGCACGATGACGAAACACGTAGTAGAGGAGAATGCTTTTCAACTCCACCTGTTCGAAGACCAAGAAGCACTAAAGACCCCCGAACAGATTACGTTGGTTAGAAGCCGGATGACTTATTGGCTGCTGATTCATATCGACCGGAACACGTTGACTCTCCGGACTGAGCTGTCTGCCCCCGTTTTCATGGGAATTGATGGCAAGCTCGCAGGGTGGGATGAGCGAATCATCCTAGGAGAGATTCCGTTCGATAGTGAGCCAACGGTGTCTGACTTTGATCAGGGCGACGGGCCTAATACCGGAGTGAGTGATGACATTGAGGTCAAACGAAGAGCTTAAAGATTCCTATAATCCCGATCGCTTAAGGATCGCGAGACGGAAGAAAGGCTTCACAAAGATAGAACTAGCGCACAGAGCGGGCATTGATGTCCGCTCTGTTACGTCATACGAAAAAGACAAGAAGCCCAAACCTGCAATCTTAGAGGCAATTGCTGAGATCTTGGGGTTTCCGGTGCCGTTCTTCTTTTCCCCTGCCTCTCTCGATATTCCTAGGGAGGATGCAGTTAGTTTTAGGGCGTTGTCCAAAATGACTGCAGGACACCGTGATATGGCGCTTATTCAGAGTGGTCTATGCATAATGTTGCATTGCTATTTTGAATCAAAGTTTGAGATGCCCAAGGTTCAGATCCCGGACCTTAGCCACATAGGGACACCGGAAGCGTCTGCCGAGTATCTACGGCGAGAATGGGCTCTTGGAAATATGCCCATTGGCAATCTCAATCATTTGCTCGAGTCGAAGGGCGTGCGAATTTACTCGCTAAATGTTAACTCGCATGATGTAGACGCCTTATCTACTTGGAAGGAAGGCACACCGTTTGTGTTTCTGAATTTACAGAAGACTGCCGAACACGGGAGGTTTGACGCTGCCCATGAGCTGGGACACCTGGTGTTACATCGGCATGGGTCTCCCGGCGGAAAGGAACCGGAAAGGGAAGCCAATGCGTTCGCCTCGGCGTTTCTAATGCCTAAAGCGAGTGTGATCGCGCACGCTCCACGTTTCGCTACGGTTCCCCAGCTTGAGAAATTAAAGAGGATTTGGGGTGTTTCTGTCGCAGCTTTAAACTTCCGTCTGCATACCGTTGGGATGACTACCGACTGGCACTATTACAATCTTTGCGTTGAAATCTCAAAACTCGGTTTGCGGACCCGAGAAGATCGCGGAATGAAGAGGGAAGGATCTCAGGTCTTACAAAAAATGCTTAAGGCACTCTCCGATGAAGGAGTCTCGCGGTCGCAGATCGCTGCCGAGTTACGAATAGGGCGAGACGACTTGGAGGCAATGATGTTCGGGCTTGTGATGACTGGGGTTGACGGTGGGCGCAATCCTCGCACTACCCCGGTTGGACCGGGAGGCAAACTAAAGCTGGTCTAGCGACTCCCCAGCCCGACACCGTTTAATCCGATAGCAACATCAAGAGCTCGAACCGCCGGCATCGCCTGATCGGTTTTTGCGGTTGAGCAATTAGAACAATACTGTGGTGCCACTGTACTGCTGAGTGCAGTACAGTGGCACACAAAATAGCTAACAGAGAGGCCCCAGGCACAACGATGAGTTTGACGGAAACGTTTACGAGACTCGTGCTGCGCAATTCCCGGCGAACCGAGGCGGAAATACAGGCCGATGTTCGCCAGTTCATCTTGTCGGCACCGTTTGAGCTCGAGCCGGGAGATCTAGCCGATGTCTCTCTTGAGTCTCCGGTCGGGGATCGGCGCCGCATAGATGTTGAGGCCGGCTCTACCGTCATAGAAGTAAAACGTGACCTGCGCCGTGAGCGGCTCCGGCGGGAAGCTGAAGATCAACTGGCAGGTTACGTCGAGTTCCGCGTGAACGAAACCGGCCTCCGGTACGTCGGAGTTCTGACCGACGGTACTGAGTGGAGGTGTTATGACCTGGTTGATGGACGGTTGCGGCAGGTTTCTGAAATCACCATAGAAGATACGCCGGGCGGCCTTGATCATTTAGTGGTGTGGCTCGAAGGCGTGCTTGCCACGACTCACGATATCGCGCCAACAGCTCAAAACATTGAACAGCGGCTAGGATCTCAAAGCAGCGCTTACAACTTAGATCGCGCGACGTTGGCGGCTCTGTACGCGCAAAATCGTGATAACCCGACCGTTGTCGTTAAACGAAATCTCTGGACTAAACTTCTTGTGTCCGCACTCGGTACCCAATTCACAGATGACGACGAACTCTTTATAGATCACACGCTTCTTGTTAATACCTCAGAGATCATTGCCCATGCCGTCCTCGGTCTTCCAGTCATCTCCCTCACACCTCAAGCATTGCTGTCCGGCGATAAATTCGCGGAAGCAGGTGTGTATGGTGTCGTAGAGTCCGACTTCTTTTCATGGATTATTGAAATAGAGGGCGGCGAGGCCTTTGTTAGAACCCTTGCCAAGCGCCTGATGCGCTTTGTGTGGAGCGATGTCGACCAGGACGTCCTGAAAATCCTCTACGAGAGCGTAATTGGAACGGAAACAAGAAAGCGCCTTGGCGAGTACTATACCCCCGACTGGCTCGCTGAACAGGTCGTCGCACAGTTGGTGCCTGACCCAATGAATACGAGGGTCCTGGACCCGCATGCGGAATCCGGGACATTCCTGTTTTACGCAGTTCGCCAATACATCTGCGCGGCTGAGGCACAAGGCCACGCTGTTGACGACATCCTTGCCAACGTTACTCGCCACGTAATCGGAATGGATCTCCATCCGGTCGCTGTAACTCTTGCTCGCGTGACATATCTACTGGCGATTGGTCGTACAAAACTCACTGACCAAAATCGAAAAAGCATTCAAATTCCCGTTTATCTGGGCGATTCGATCCAGTGGCGCGAACAGGGGCTAGATCTTTGGTCCTCGGGAAATTTGATCGTCCATACGACAGACAGCAAGGAAGCGTTCGAGTCTGATCTATCGTTCCCCGATGCGCTTCTCGAAGACGCCGCCAAGTTTGATCAACTCGTTAATGAACTGGCCGATCGAGCGTCCAAGAGGAAACCGCACTCGCCAGTGCCTTCGTTGAAGGCTTTGTTCGCAAGAATGGAGATTCCCTCGGAATTTCAGGAAGTCGTCCAGGGAACTTTCCGTACGATGTGCCTGCTTCACGACGAGGGCCGAGATCATATCTGGGGTTATTACGTCCGCAACCTAGCGCGTCCGCTGTGGCTCTCGAAGCCTGGCAATCAGGTCGACGTCATCGTCGGAAATCCACCATGGCTTGCCTACAGCCACATGACCCCTGAAATGCAGTTTACCTTTCGCTCCATGAGCGAGCGGCGAGAGCTTTGGGCCGGTGCGCAGCTTGCTCCGCACCAGGACCTCTCGGCACTGTTCCTTGTTAGAGCGTGTGAATTGTATTTACGGAAAGGCGGCCGATTCGGTCTTGTTCTTCCTAATGCAGCGCTGGACCGCGAGCACTATGCTGGATTGCGAGGTGGAAAGTACAGCAATTCCTTAGGAATGACTACCTTTGCGTTCAGTCCGTCGTGGGATTTGCGGCGCATACGTCCACACTTTTTCCCGAGGGCCGCATGCGTTGTTTTTGGCACGCGGACCGATGCCGGTAATGAACCAGGCAGCAATGCCCCTGAACAGCGGTGGGTTGAAATGCCCGAAGAGGCTGAAATCTGGACAGGCAGACTGCAATGTGTAAATGCACGATGGAGCGATGCCTCTCATTGGCTAACACGAACGCCCGGAAAGGTTCGTCGAACCGGAGAAGGCTTAGACTCCCCATACGCGCCAAACTTCACGCAGGGAGCAACCCTTTCCCCTCATCTTGTTTTTGTTGTGACAAAACAGGAAGCTTCCCCACTGGGGTTGGCTAAAGGTCACGTAGCAGTTCAATCTGCGCGCAGTGTCAACGAAAAGAAGCCATGGAAGAACTTGCCTTCACTGGCAGGAGTTGTTGAGTCCCAATTCCCACACCCATCATTTGCGGGTGAAAGCGTTTACCCGTTCCGTGTCGGGAAACCTCAATTGGCAGTTATTCCATGTGACAAAACATCCATGCTGACGCAGGATACAATCGACCTCTATCCCGGACTGCAGCAATGGTGGCTTAAAGCGACGGAAATATGGGAAGACAACCGGTCAAGCGAAAGACTCTCCCTGTTCGATCGACTCAATTATCAGTCCACGCTTTCAAAACAACTGCCGATACCGCAGCTTCGGGTCGTGTACAACACGTCGGGCATGCATATCTGCGGAGCCAAACTTAGGGACCGCAAGGCCATAGTTACGAGCGGCCTCTATTGGGCGCCTGTACAGTCTGAACAAGAAGCAGATTATCTTTGCGCCATTCTAAATGCACCCGCGACAACCGAATTGACAAGACCGTTCATGGCGTATGGTAAGGATGAGCGCCACATCCACAAACATGTGTGGGAACTGTCGATACAACAATTCGACCCGAACAATAGCGTGCATAAACGCATAGCCCAACTCGGAGCGGCATTGGAACAGGTCGCTGCTGCCTTCGAGATCGACGAATCCGTGCACTTCGCGGCCACTCGAAGACATATTCGGGATGCTTTGATGGCGACATCTGAAGGACAGGAACTCAATGACCTTGCATTCGACATGCTGGGATGACTCCAGCGCGGTCATCCGGTCACATCGCCCAGCCGATGACCAAAGGAATGTGCTCCGATGATCGTCTCTAGACTGCCTCCAGATCCTCCCGATGGAGACGTTGCTTGCGCCATTCACACGCCTACCTTCAATTGTTTTGTCAGCACATCCCCAGACAACGGTCGATGGGAGACCATGATATTCGAAGGCGATCCTGGCGTTGACGACAACTGGTCGCCCTGCTTGCGATTTGTACATCCTGCCGACTGTGACGCCCAAGACGCTGCCCTGCTAAATGAAGCCATAGCCTTCGGACTCGACCTCTATGGCGATGCGGGTGTAACCCTTGAAGAAGCAGGTAAAAAGGTCTTCTGGACGCTAGTCCGTAAAGGCGTGGCCCTTCAGATATTCTGGCCATCAACACAGTGAAAGAGATGGCATTTCCCGTGGGCTCCGATTACCGGCGCGCGGGAAAAACGACATCGGCCTTGCACTTGTCAATCCCGTTAAGTGTGCATGCAAATTGTTCCGCTCGCGCAATCAAAACAGCGTCAGCATCGATAATCGTAAACCATCGAATTCGCGGAAGGCTTTGCTGCATCCCTCTCTTGTTCACAACCGCTACAGAAACGCACGTGCGTACGGTGACCATTGATACAATCCCAGCCTGAGTCTGCAGCAATCCGTGATACGCCTCGATCTGCCTGTCATGGTTCTGGCGCCCCGGAAACTTGATCAACACTACCGATTTTCCCGGATGCCTCATTGCCGCGACCTCCGTAATCGTCGTGTGCCGCTCGGATGCGCTGCCAACGCCGTTATCCGGATCGAGAAAGATAATGCTGGCTCCCTGCAAGGCACTTTTCATATCAACGGCCCAAGCCTGACGGTTCCTTGATGGCACTGGAACCCGATGAAACAGAGTTCCCGGCGGCCAGATCGGCAACTCCTCCAGGGCCCTAACAGATCGTTCGCATAGCGCTCTCAACGCTTTGAACAAGTCCGAGTCCACTGCTTTCCACTTCGGCTCGTCACAATACTCGCGATGACAGCCATCTTGAACTCGTCCGTCATGTTCGGGGTTGTAATACCATCCCAGACCAATCGTTTTATCGTCTGCCGCAAGTGTTCGCAAGAACGCAAACTTCAGCAGGTCGGACACATCGCCGGCATATTGATCGCGCATAGATGACCGCCAAAAGGCGCCACAGTTCCAGGTGACGAAAGCTTAGATACGGTAAGTTGGACGGATTCCGCCCCTGTTGATTTCCCGTTATTCCTTAAGCTTCAGCTTGCTTTTGTTCTCTTCGAGAAAATCACGCAGTTCCTGTGACTTCTCCAGAAGTTTGATCCACTGTTCGTAATACAGGGTGACAGGGAAACGGCCAAGGCCGTAGACACTCATGCCGCCCTTGTCGCTAACCTTAAACGTGACCCCTGGGGCGGCCTTCTGTTTGGCTTCCAGTTCGGCCAGTCGTGCCTTCAGTTCCTCGTAGGTCGGTTCGGTCATACGGTCTCCAATTCAGCACCCGAGTTGAGTATTCTCGATTGTAGCTGAGATAAAACTCTCCTTTGCTTGCCTCCCCGGTACTCATCCTTTCGATACAGCAAGATATCCCGTGACTCTCGGGCAGGCCGGAACTAGAATGCGCACATAATGATCAGGCAAGAAGAGACTCAAACTAATCGAGAGCGATTGAGCAAGGTTTTTGAGTTTCTCAAAGCCTACGTAGAATTGCGGAATCCCCCAGTTCGAGATATCGAGCAGGAATTGAAGCTCCTTTGGCTTAGGGATATCCCTGAGCATCCCTCTGTGGAGGTGATTCGTGGCGATGTCGAGTTGGACCAGGACTCAGAGAATGCGGATATCGTGCTTCGAATCACTCGACCTGAGTTACATGACTGTCCACCACCGCCCAAAGCCATTGCAGGCTGGGTGAAGCCGGGCTGGGACAATGTTGATAGCGGTGGAGAGTTCCACGCCTCACGCAACGTCTTGGACCGAAGTGGCCTCTCGCGACTTGAACGGTTCGAAGACGTTCCAGAACGCGTCTCAGTTGCCGGGCAATGGCGGCGAGATCGCGATGCATGGCAGGTTGCCGAACGTCCGGCGCGACAATCAATGGCCATTTTTCAATCTGTTTACGAATGGTTAGGGATTCACGAGAGGGATCCTGAGCAGATCGAAATTCTGGCAGCCGATGGCCTGTTGAATTGCGCTGATGATCAGGGCGAGTTCAACCATCCCGTTCTTCTCCAAAGGCTTGAATTGGAGTTTTACCCTGCAAAACGGACCTCTCAATTTGTCTTCCGAATGCGGGAACAGCCGCCAGAACTCTACTTGGAGTTTCTACGTGCTTTACCTGGAGCGGATCTTCGACAGATTGCCCAGTGTGCGGATGAGCTTAAGACGATTGAGGTATCTCCATTTGGTGGCAAAGACACCGACGGTTTTCTTCAGCGACTGATTCAAGGCGTATTTCCTCCTAGCGGTCAGCTAATCGCTACTGAATCCTTTCCAGGAACAAACCCCTTGGGGGATGCTGGGAAAGGGCCTGAAGTTAGCGCTGGGAAGCGCTATGGGCCGGTGATTATTACACTAAAGGCCGATCGCTATGAGTTGAGCGACCCCGAAGCATCCAAGGTGACTGGGCCGATTACAGCCTCCAATCTAGAATCTTCTATTCGGCGCCTCCGGGAACATGGATGGGAGCCGAAGCTTCGCAATTTAGTGGGACCGACCATAAAACGCGATCCCATCATCTTCATGCGTCGACGGCAGTCCGGAATGAGTCAGGTCTTGGATTCGATCCTGAAGGACATCGCCACCCGTACAGATTTCCCGGCCGCATTGCTCCAAATTGTTGGACTGGTGCACGCAGCGCCAGAAAATCACGAGGAGGACTCCTCTTCGTTTCGCATCGGCAATGAAGATGAGGACGTCCTGCTCAGTAAACCTGCCAACAAGGAACAGCTAGAGATTGCTAGGCAGTTAGCTCGGCGTGACTGCGTTCTCGTTCAGGGCCCTCCGGGAACAGGAAAGACCCACACGATCGCGAATCTGCTTGGTCATTTGCTTGCGCAGGGAAAAAGCGTACTCGTGACCGCACACACTCCAAAAGCCCTTCGTGTACTGCGAGAAAAAGTGGTTGAATCGCTTCAACCTTTATGTCTTAGCGTTCTGCAAAATGACAAACAGAGCCAGGACGAACTGCAACAGTCAGTCAGATTGATTCATTCTGGACTTTCTCAGAGCGATCAATTGCTGGAACGCGAGGCTGAAAAGCTGAAGCAGTCACGGGCCCGAGTCCTCGGTCATCTTCGAGATAATCGAGCACTGCTATTGGATGCAATACAAGATGAAACCCGCGAAATCGTTTTTGGCGGGAATGAAATCCGTCCGATTGATGCTGCCAAGCGAGTGAAGGTTGGCGTCGGCTCGTTGGATTGGATCCCGAGTCCGGTAAAGTTGGGAGCAGTTGCACCGCTTTCTCATGCGGAGGTCGTCGCCCTATATCAAACGAATGCCCATGTAACTCGTGGAGATGAGCGAGAACTCAATGCGGTTCGGCCTGACGTGTCCGCGCTACCTACGCCTAAACAATTCGGCGAATTACTTGACGAGATGGCGTTCCTGAAATCCCAAGACCTTCTTTATCGGGTAGATCTTTGGACCGAGTCAGGTGAAGCACGGCAATCATGCCAATTCGACAGCATGCTGGCTCTGGCGATCAGGGCGATCGAATTCTTGCGTGATCGAACACCTTGGGAATTGGACGCAATCCAGGCAGGGCGCGACGGAGATGAAGCTAAGCGGGTCTGGGATTCGTTGATTCAACTGATTGAGTCCACTTGGCAGGAGGTGCAAGATTCGCAGGTGCTTCTCATGGCACACGGCCCGCGTCTCGAGGATCCGCGTCCGCCTCACGAATTGTTGCCCATCGTCGACGATGTCATTCAGCACATTGAAGCTGGAAAGTCATTTGGCTTCTTAACTAAGTTGACGAATCCGGCTTGGGTGCAACTTATCAGCGTCACACGCATTGGCAACCGCAGTCCCGTCCTCGATGAACCGTCGCACTTCCGTGCCGTACGGGCGCTGCTACGAACGAAACTCGTAAGGCAGGAGCTCGTCGAACGGTGGGAACGCCAAATCGCCACGCGTGGCGGGCCAGCAGCAGCAGAGCTAGGTGAACGGCCGGAGCTGGTGTGTAGGCAGTTTGTTTCTCAGATGCAAGCTTGCCTCGAGTGGCACCGTTCGACGTGGCTCTCATTGGAGGGGGAGTTTCGACAATTGGGTTTTGGCTGGTCGGCTTACCTTCAGTTGACTCCGCCGCAAACGGGCAATAATGCTGAACTCAACCGCCTTCGCGATGCCGTTCTGGGTGATTTGGAGCGCATTCTTAACGCGCGTGCCGGGTGGTTGCGACTGCAATATCTTGAGCAGGTATGGATTAAATGGCGCGCACTCATCCCGGAAGCGGATCAGGCCGACGCTGCTGTTACTCGTCGGCTGCGCCAGGCGCTACACCAAGCCGCATCAACTACCTACCAAGAAAGTTATGAAGAATTAATTCGATTGAAAGCCCTTGAGCCGGATTTGACGTTGCGGCGGAACCTGCTCGAACGCCTAGAACAGTCCGCTCCAGCATGGGCAAGCGCAATTCGAAATCGACACACTAGCCATTCATCACCGGAGCCCCCGGGCGAATCGATGTCCGCTTGGGAATGGAGACAAATGCACGACGAGTTGGAACGTCGGGCGAATGTTTCCCTCGAAGAAATTCAGCAGCGAATCGAACATCTCAGCCGTGAATTACTGGATGTGACATCTCAGCTCGTAGAGAAGTTGACCTGGGTCAAGCTGATCCGGAAAGTCAATGGTGTGCCGGGACAGAAGTATGCGCTCGGAGAGTACGCTGCAGCGCGCAAGAAGCAGACCAAGACGGGGAAGGGCGTTCAGGACGCCGAATTGCGAACAGCAGCACGCCGTGCGATGGCGGTGGCCAAGGGTGCAGTTCCTGTCTGGATCATGCCGCTGAGCGAAGTTGCAGTGAGTTTTGATCCTAGCCAGACCCGATTTGACGTGGTCATTATTGATGAAGCTAGCCAGTGCGAGCCAACTGCGATGTTTGCTCTCTACCTTGGACGCCAGGCCGTCATTGTGGGCGACGACGAGCAGGTTACCCCGGTAGCTGTTGGAGTCGAGATGGAGCAGGTTCAGCAGTTGAGAGAGGTACATCTCCAGAATATCCCTGCCAAGGCACTCTACGACGGCCAAACATCCATCTATGAGTTCGCCCAGATTGCGTTTGGCGGAGTTATTCGCTTAGTCGAACATTTCCGTTGCGCCCCCAATATCATCGCATTCAGCAATGCCCTTTCGTACGGCGGCGAGATTAGACCACTTCGCGAGGCGTCATCCATCAGCCTTTCTCGGCATGTCGTGCCATACAGAGTCGAGGACGGTCGCGGAAGAAGCGATGAAGTGAATGAGCCAGAAGCTGAAGCGATCGCATCACTGATCTGTGCCGCTATCGAACAGCCAGAATACGCGAAGAATGCGGACGGCAAGCCGATGTCATTTGGCGTTGTTTCGCTTGTTGGCGATCAACAGGCAATGAGAGTGGACGCTCTGCTTCGGCATCGTCTCGAATCTGCTGAATACAAGAACCGCCGAATACTATGCGGCCAGGCGGCACAATTTCAGGGAGACGAACGAGAAGTAATGTTTCTGTCTGTGGTAGATCCGCCACCGCCTGAACCGCCTTTGCCAATGCGCCAAGAGGGACCAAAGAGGATATTCAAGAAGAGATTCAACGTAGCAGCCAGCCGCGCGCGAGACCAAATGTGGGTGGTCCACAGTCTCAATTATGAACTCGACCTCAAGCCAGGTGATTACCGAAGGAGACTGATTGAACATGCCCTCGATCCCGAAGCTTGGGATCGAGGGCTGGAAAAACAGTTGGCCAGAGTCGATCCCCGTTCCAAGGTATTCGAAGGGGGCGTATTGCGTCACCTGATGAGCAATCACTTCCGTGTCGTGCCACAGTACAAGGTTGGTAGCTATTGGATAGATTTGGTCGTTGAAGGAGGCGGAAAGCGATTGGCAGTGGAGTGCGATGGGGAGCGTTTTCACGGACCAGAGAAGCTGCAAGAGGATCTGGAGCGCCAGGCCATTCTTGAAAGACTTGGGTGGCAGTTCGTGCGCATTCGTGGGAGCGTTTTCTTCCGGGATGAAGATCGAGCAATGCAGCCAGTCTTTAAGCGTCTCGCTGAGCTAGGAATCGTCCCAGAACTCAATTCTGAGCCTCAAGATGTGAGTTTGGCCTCTGATCTAGTCACTGAGCGGGTGATTCGTCGTGCGGAAGAGTTGCGCTCTGAGTGGCGCGAAAATCCGTCACCGATGACCGAAGCTGAAGTTATTCGGCGACCCTGGCGCCGCAAGGTCGCCGAAATTACAACCTCCAGCAGTTGAGGGGCCGCATTCCATCCAGTAGCGAGGAGTAGAACATCACGGGAATGAACCTGGTAGCGGAAACGCAGCAACTTCAGGCGGCTAGGCAAAAAGCGGCGCGCGCCCGACCGGGCGAGCGCCGAACCGCGTAATTCTATGCGGCAGCCATGGGAATCACCTCACCGAACGGTGCCGAGTGATCCTTGGTGGCCGCCCATAGGACTGGATGGTTTGGTGCGGCGTCTGGGAAGGAGCCCTCAAGGTCGGTGAAGACCACGAGCGCCTGCGGCTGGATGCACTGCTCTTCGATGTATTCGAAGCAGGGACAGAAGCTGGTTCCGCCGCCGCCCACTGGTTCGAGCGTAATCGGCTCGCCCTGTTCAAAGACGGCGGCGTTATGGACCCGGGTGTCGAAATAGAGCACATGCACCCGCTGAGGCCTCCGCTCCGAGATGATGGAGTTCAGTTCATCCTGGAAAAGCCCAAGCTGGCGGCGGTTGATCGAGCCGGAGCAGTCCACGCCGACCACAATTTCACCCACGCCATCCTTGCGAATGCTTGGCAGGTATAGGCCTGAGTCGATGTGGCGCCGGTTGGGAGACGACCAGGAGTAGTCCTCGGGAAACGCAGCGGCGAATGAATTCCGGAGTGCGGCCCGCCAGTCCACGGTTGCCCGATCCGCCGCTTCCATGGCGCGGCGCACGCCGCCCGGAGCTTTGCCAGCCATGCGAGCGACAACTTCGGCCTGTTCAACAGCTCCAGTCCAGCTCATCTGCTGCTTCTCGATCTGGTCACTGGTCGCCGGCGCGCCTTCCTTGTCGGGGTTGGGCGCATCGATGACCTGGCCAAAACCTCCGTCTGTCACTGGAACCTTGGGCGCTGCAGTTCCCTTCTCGTCTCCCTGGGCGGAAGGATCTCCGGACCCGGAATTCGTGGAGCCGTTGCCATCGCCGCCGGCAGAGTCGCCGTCTTTGTCCTCGGCAATCAGGTTGTAGATCCGCTCCGCGCTCAGGTTCCGAAATGCTGGATCATAGAGTGCCCCGGCAGGGAGAGCGAGGTTTGCATCCCGAATGAGCGGGTTGATGGCGAAGTCGCACGCGACGTTCCAGCGTTTTGCTGAACGCGTTCCCCGCCGGGTGTGGTGTTGCAGTGCCGGATGCATGACTTCGTGCGCCAGGCATCCAAGCAGTTCAGGCGGCGTCAGCTTCGCAACAAATTCAGGGTTATAGAACAGGGAGACGCCATCGGTCGCCATGGTGTCGATCGATGGTGTCTCCACGTCCTTGAGCCGCAGGATCAGAACCCCGAAGAATGGGAAATCGAGCAGCAGTTTTGTCCTGCCTTGCTTGAGCCGCACGGCTGGGGAAAGATTTGTCATGATGCCATTAGCTCCATATAGTCCTGCATGCGCGCAACGATTTGATCAGCTTCGGGTGCTGGCGCGGGTTGGGGTGCCGGATCGGTTGGTTTCGGATCGGGCATCTGGACCACCACGGCGGCCGCTGCTTCCGCTGTTCCGGAAACATGGCCGATGGCGGCAGAGTCATCCGAGGTGTCATAGCCGCGATCTTTCATCGCGTGCTTGATCTTGGCTGCGAGTTCGTTTGCGATTCCCGCCGCCCGAGCGCGCGCCGCGGGGTGCTGAGCGAGGTCCTGGCGGGTAAAGCTGGCGAGCCGGGAGTTTGTCTCCTGCGCGAGCGCCGTGAGTTCTTCGTCGTTGGTTACGTTCAATCGCGGGACGAGATCGGCGATCTCAGTCACGTTGCGGAGAGTAGACGTATGCAAACGGGCCTTCGGCCGCTCCAATTGTGCAGCGAGGTGGGCAACCGACTGCATGAGACGCGACCACAGCTCGGACGTGGCGCGCGTCAGGGACTGCTTCACTTGCTGGTCGATCTCGCGGGCGACGCGAGCTTTCTCCTCCGCGCCAAGCGTGACGCGGAAATCCTCGCCACAGGGTATGGGGAGAATGTCGGTCGTCAGATCGAACTTCTCAGTGAGCTTCGACCAGTCCGGGTAATCGCTATCGCGGTACAGAAGGCCGAGGCTGCTGCGGGCCTGTTCGCGATAGGTTGGATACGCGTCGAGAAACTCCCGCACCAGCTGTTCGTACGCCGTCTTGAATTCGCTCATCTGCGTTGGTGAACTCGAAATAGAGGTGGGAGGGGAGCAAGCGGTAGCCCTCGTCCGACCAGGGCAGGGTCACCTTGTAGAAGTACTGGCGGATCTGCCCGGCAAGGGCGCGCAGTTCCTCCAGCTTTTCGGCCTGATCGAGCAGGTGCTTGTTGTAGCGGCCGGCATTCGTGTTTGCTTCGTGGGACTGCGCTACTTCCTCGGACACACGCTTGTCGTGCTTGCGTGCAGTCCACATCGTGATATGGAGACAGATCAACATCGCTTTGTCGGAAATCATTCTGATTTAAAACCTCCTGGCGTAACCCCGGATCGGTCCAGGGTTACGCGAGTAAATCGCTGTGAGTGATGGCGAATTTGGTGAATTCGGGGGTGGTCGCGATGGCCCGGTCACGGAGCAGAGCATCGCGCATGGACAGAACCTGCAACTCATCAGGAAGACGCTCAAGGTAGAGCGTCGCCTTCGCGATTGAGCTATCGGTGATGCGGCGGCCGAGTGCTGTGGCAATTGCAATCTGGGCCGATGGATCACTGGGCAGGGGCGCGCCGGTGGGGTTGAGGAGAATCTCGTCAATGGAAGGCAGGGAGTGAAAAAGGTTGAGGAAGCCGATGAACTCCGCGGCTACACCGTCGCCCACGGCGCCTTGAATCAGGTGCATGAGCAGCATTTCGTAGACGTCGGCAGTGATGGCGGCCTTCCGCGAGTCGATTCCGTCCATCGACCTGGAAACCATTTCCCAGGAGCGCGGCGTCGGCCAGGCGTTGACACCTGACCGCACGTTCGAGTCGTGCAACAACTCCGTCCGGAAGCGAAGGAATGCAATGATTTCCGGTCGGATGCCCGCCTTGCCCGCCCAGATGCACCACTCGCCAAGGTCCGGTTCTAGCGTGAGGTGCAGGAAGCGGTTGAGTAAAGGGCGAGGCATGGAATAGCTGACGCCACGCTCGGAAGCGGGATTGCCGGCGGCAAGCACCGACCATCCATCAGGCAGATGATAATCGCCAAGCGCGCGATCGAGAACAAGCTGATAGCACGCGGCCTGCGTCATCGGGGGTGCGGAGGTCAATTCGTCGAGAAAGAGAATGCCTTCGCCGCTTGTGGGGAGGAAATTCGGAGTGATCCATTCCGTGCGGTCATCCTTTATGCGTGGAAGACCACGGAAGTCGACGGGATCGAGCTGGACGGCGCGTACGTCAATAAAGTCGCGCTTCAACTTTTGCGCGACCTGTTTAACAAGTTGGGATTTTCCGACGCCACAGGCTCCCCAGATATGGAGAGCGACATTTTGAGGAACGGCAGTAATCAGCGCCTCAACGAGGTGAGATGGTTTCATGAGTATTGTCCTTTGAAAAGAAAAACGGCCACTGAAGGCGGTTGGGACGGAAGCGTGATGAGTTGTTCACGGCTTGTGGACGCCAAGGATGAAAATGTTCAGGCGAACAACTTGCGCAACAAAACAGGGTTTGCCATAATGCAGTTGCTGTTGGAGTCAAAACAACGATTCCACCAGCGGGCATAACTCAGACGGAATCCAAACCCGACGAGATCGATACCCGACGAAACCCATACCCGACGGATGTAAAAGTATATTGATTAGAAGTGGAGAGGCCGTAGCAGCACGGAGACGGCCTCTATAGTTTTTTAGGACCAATTCTCGATTTCCCCACCGATAGCGTTATCAATCCCCCAAATACATTACCCAGGGCCGCAGCCATGACAGGTGGTGACGCTATAAATGCCGCTTTGGGCGCTTATCGAGTTCTTCGGTGAGATCTGGCCAAGTGGATTACGCGGCAGCGCGTCTACCGCGCGACGCGCCCTTGGATGCCGGCTTCTTTGCAGCCCTCCGCATCTTGGCGAACTGGTTTGGATCAACTAGGATCGGCGCCATGCGCCCAGTCTCGGCGTTATAAAAGCCGCCGTGATATGAGATTTGCCCGTAGCGCAGCAATCGAGCAAGCATGGCGAGCGAACTGACAGCCAGGGTCTGATTGATGAATGGCTCCTGCCGGTCCAGCGCCTCAACGGCCGAGCAACTTGGAAGCGCACTTTCCCCGACCGTGATGTCGGCAATCTCTGGATAGAGATCGAAGACGGTTGGAAGGCGAATCTCCTGAGCGCGCGCGGAGACCGTCACATCACGGGGCTGGCCAAGAACATACTGGCCGCTGGAAGCATTGTTGCCAAGATCGAGATGATATGCCGGGGTGCGGGACTTCTTGAACGACTGAGAAATGAGATGGCGGGCCTTCCTGGTATCGACGCAGCTGATCAGTAGATCGCACTCCGGCGCAACAGCCGGACTGTCCCCGAAGTAGCGAGGAATGGCCTTCCAGGCGAAGCCCCAGAACATGTTGATGCGAGCCACCAGGCACATGGCCTTGTTCGACCCAATATCAACACGGGAGAAAGGCTGACGCACGACATTCACCTCGGACACAATATCTGGGTCCATGACGGTGACGGCGAGGCCCGGTTGCCCCCAGGCGCGCAGGGCCTGTTCCAGGAAGGGGAGTTGGAGCAAAACCGCGCTCCCGCTCCCGCCCGCGCCGACGAGCAGGACGCGTAGGGGGCGAGTGCTGCCCATCAGGCGAGGATGTAGGTGATGAACTGATTCCACGATTTTCTACTCCTACCGTTATTTCTGACAACGGTGTATGAACTGCAGGGTGGTCTCGTGTGCGGTAACTAGATACCGGCTCGGAAAAGCGTCGTCGCCAAGGACGCTCGTCCACATCGGGATGATGCCGCCCTTATATGAGGTCAGCCGCACGGCTCCAGAGGGATGGGTAAACGCGCTTTCAAAGAATCCCCGCTCCCATTCCGCTGTGACCGAAGAGGACACCTCAGATGTGGGCACACGCATGCTGCCCGCGCAAATTGAGCCATCCTCGTAGGTGTTCCAGTACGGTGCGCTCAACAACTGAGTGTCGCCATTGGGCCTTTCATTATTGGGCAATGCCCGAACCGAAACGTGTGTCTCGGTAGCAACGAATATCAGTGCCGGATGCGGAAACATCCTGCCCGACAGCGCATTTGCTTCTTGATCTGTAGCCGACTGGAAGAACATAGGGCGCATGGCAGCCGGACACCACCAGGCAATCAGTTCATCCGTAAGGCAGAGAATATTGTTCGGAAGAATCTCGATCTCGCGCGCAGCCTTCTGTTTCAAGAGTTCACACAGGCTTTTCAAGAAATCTGCGCTTAGAGCTTCCGGTGGACCATAGTGCGGCCTGCCCTGTTCGTCGCGCAATACATCGTGCACGGTGACGTACGCCTGGGTTCCCGTGTAGATCATCACTGCCTTACGCAGTTCGACCGCTGAGTTGCCCCCTATTTCGATGTCGGTGTTCATTCTTCTTCTCCTCGGCTTCGGTCCACAGCCTCCATTTCTCCGCGAGGCTGGCCGTTTCCAACGCGATCTCAAAGTTGATCCTGAGAATCCTCCACACCTCACGCATTTCCTGGGGTTGAAAAGGATCAAATTTCAGGTTCAACAGTGGCGGCGATGAACACTGGCTCCAGTTCTCAAGCTCTTCGTCCACCGTCGCGACAACTGCGTCCTGTTCGTCAAACGACAGAACTGCGGCCGGAACAGGTCGCAGATAGTCGTAGCCCTCTTCCTCCGGATCTTGCTTCAGGCGTTTATCGATTGGAATGCAACTCAGCGCATACATGCGGAGAAGGGACTTGATCCACACTCCAAACCGACCTTTGGAGTGCGCACGTAGAATGCGCAGGCTGTGCCGGATCGAAATGTGCTTCTTGCGCGCTTCTGCGATGAATGTCGGGGTGCAGCCATCGAGATCAGGGATTTCGAACTCATCCCCTGCCCCGCCCTCCTCTTCACGAGACTCACTGGCCCACTCCCTCATCTGCTCCACGCTGGCCGCCGCATCGTCGAGATCCCATGATCCAAGTGAACGAACCAGCGTATAAGCAAGGAGCTGGTAAAATGCCGCGCCGAGGCCCGACACATGCTCTTCGAGCGCCGTCAGAGGAACCCTGCAAACAAAGTGGCCTAGGTGCCAGTGCTGCACAGAAATGCGCAGTTGATGATCGTCTGCATCACGGATCGCGAATGAAAACTCGCTGAATTCGGCTTCGATGCGCGAGAGGCCGTGCAGAAAGCACCAGCGCCGCAGGGACTCGTCGATGAAGGCAAGAGGATCGGCTTTGCTCTTTTCCCAACTTCGGGTGGTGGCAAGACCTTCCTCAACAAGGTTTTGACAGAGCTTAAAGAGAGCCTTCTTCCCGGTGTAGAAGTTGTATCGGCTTCGAACCTCGTCCAACGGAGGAAGAACGGCAGGGCCGCCCGGAGCGAGCAGCCCTACGCGAGTGGCAGGAGAAATTGTGGCGGTGGCGACAACATCCGGGACGTCTGCCGCCGGTTTTGACTGACTGCTGCCTCGACTCCCTTGGACAGTCGCTGACTTGTTGCGCATTTGCAGGACCTCGCGTAAGCATGACTCTCCGCGCTCTCGTTGAGGCCGCTCTGTTTTGCGTGTAACGCATCACAGAGCGGCTGACGGCTGCGCAGACGGTCACTTCTGGGCGCTAACCGGCGGGGCATTGGCTTAGCCTTTGCTTCCGATTGATCGCTGAATGGTGTAGCGGAGATAGCGCCCGGTCGTCTCCGGTCCAACGATGGTGGCCGTCGACATCTCCGGATACTGGAAGGTCAAGAACTCGCGGACGGCTTCCGGCGTGAGCTCCGGGTTGGGATCGGGGATGATCCGGCCGCCAAAGGCGAACTGTCTTTCCATTTGAGCAACTTCGATGGGCATAGAAATAGATCTCTCCTGAGCTGCTTCCTCACTGAATAGGGTCGCAGGAAGGTGGAATGTTTAATGGCTGTTTGTCCAGGAAGGAGACGTGGACGCCTAACTATGAGGCTGCACTCACCTCGAGCGATGGCGCCGCAGGCGCTGAGACGGACCCGCCAATCGAATCATCAAGTTCTGTCTCAGCTTGGTTCTCCTCTGCAGGAGCAGCGTCAAAGAGACTGGGCGGCGCAGGGGGCTCGGGCTTTTTTTCCTCTGCCGGCGCTGTGGTATGCGTAGATGGCTTGCTGCCAGTCGTGGCCTGGCTGGACTTCTTCTTGGCTGCTGCGACTGCGGCTTTGGCAGCTTCCTTGGCCTCTTCTTCCGCAGCCTTCACTGTCTTCACCATCTCATTGATCGAACCCTCGATCGTGAGCTGGCTACCGACATACTGCAAAAGTGCCTGGTGCAGTCCTGAGTCCAGCTCTTCCGCAGACTGTGCCGTGAGCGTCAGCGCGCCAGAGAGGGCCTTGACCGCCGCTTCCTTGATGGAGCCAAACTCTTCGGCTTTCTCGTCGGTGACTTTCGGCATGATGGTTAGAACGATGGAGTCACCGTTGGCAGGCACGGCAACGCTCAGAGAGACGGTGCGATTTCGTAACAGCGGTAGCAATTCAACGAACATAGGGTGATACTCCTTCGGACGAGCAGAGGTGGGCCTCAGCAACGGCAGAACAATTAACTGGGGAGCGCTGCAGTTCAAATAATGCGTTGGGGATTGGATGAAACGAGGTCGCAAGTTGTGCGGCCGACACAACTGTGAGACGTCATTCGGTGTGCATTGAGCCAAGGCTCGCGCAGGTGCCTGATCGGTTATGCTGCCACAGCCCTTTGAACTGAGGAGGCTAATTTCTACTCATCACGCCAATCGCTGCGCTTTGCGGAACGTAATTCTTCTGCTTCGTCTAGATCGATGATTTGTTTCTCGTCACGCCACCACAGTAATGTCAAGACAAAGTCATTTGCGAAAAGACGGGACTCCTCGTGAAGCCAGTACCGGGAGGAGTTTGGATGCGAAATCCACTCATCAGCACCGACATCTCGGGGGGAGACGGTCCTGACTCCGCAACGCATCAATTCCCGTGCGATACTCCCACTACCAGGAAAGTCCTTTGGCCAGAGCTTTCCTTTGACTTCGCCACCCGGGACAAACCACTCTCTCTTCTGACGGTTGGTGCATATCAGCATCGCGGAATAGTCGCCGTACTCGACAAGACGTATGGCCGTTGCCGTTAAGCTTGTGTTGAAGACAGTGGCGAGTTGCTCAACGCTTGCGAATGTTGGGGGCAACGTATTGCAGTGTTTCCGAAACATCCCGGGAGGCAGCAAAATGTCGGTTGCAAAGCGATTAGCACGATGCTCCGGATTTTCTTGGGACCACTCCTTGACGAGTTTCTTCTCAGCGCATTGAAACGATACCTGCCCTCGATCCTTCATCCAATGCCCCAGTTCGTGTCCGGCCGAGAATCTTTGGCGTGGTCGCGGGCTACTATTATCAACAGTAATGATAGCTCGGTTCTTGTACCCCATGATTCGGGCCGCACACCCGGTCAGTGATTGATAGCGAATAGTCGCACCGCAATCCTCTGCGATCGCCTCGATATCTATATCGACCGGCTCTTGGATTCCTAGATCAGAGAGTATTTGCGAGGGCGCTCTATACCACTCGGGGATTGTGCTCATGTTTCACTCTCCTAGATCCTCAAGCGCCCCCAGTGCATCTAGCTCATCAAGTGCGGTTTCGATATCTGCGTCTGTAAGCTCGTCCAAGTCACGATGTTGCAGAGTAAGCGCAGATTGAACATCCGGGTTTGCCCTTATGGCTGAAAAGAACTGAGATCGGCGAAGCTCAGGGTTAGAAGCAACCCTACGGGGCCGTCGTTCGATCTTGCTTGAACTCTCTTCATAGCGTTGTCGTGCTCGATGAAGCCTTTGTTGCTTGAAGTCCTTGATTCCAGCTAGCGCTGCGCGTTTCATCGCTGCGGCGATTGAGTCTAGGTCTTCACCCGCAAGGAGGATATCCTCTTCAATTTCGCTAGGCTTTGCGGCTTCGATCGATTCGGCAATCTGATCCAATGCGTGTTCTGCCTGCTCAGACTTCCATGGTTTTCTAGCGGACATGGTGGCTTCCCTTCGGCCAGCGTGCAGAGACCTTCCGGCGGATTCGCCGGGCGATGGTTTCGTAGGCCTTTCTGTCGATTTCCAGCGCCTCAATGATTTCGATGCCCGACATTTCATCTCTCCATCCGTCCATGATGACCAGCGCTTCGGGATCATCTCGGAACAGATCGTACACTTCCGAAAGCAGATCCGAGACAATCACTACCTGCTCAGGATTGAGGCGACCGTCACGATGAATATCCGTCGGGCTCTCTGACTCATCCTCGCCTTCGGGCGCAGCGAACTGACTCGCCGGGAGGGCATAACCCTTTCTCTCAGCACGCGCCGTGTAGCCCGAGGCGATGCTGCGGATGGCTCCGATCAGAACACCGACGAAGTCGACCTTGCCGGGCCTCCAGTGCCGTCGTTCCTCCAAGAGCGCGGTAACTGCCGCTTGGACAAGGTCCTGCTCACTGAAAGTGCTGCCGCGCAAGGCCATCGCCCGGGCACGATTCCGCGCATACGCGTACAGCTTCGCCCACTCCGCGTTTGTGAGCTTTTCAATCTCCTGCGCGACCTCCTCGGTCGTCGCGACCTTTTCCGACTTTGAAAGCGGCTTTTCTGGATCCACTGCCAGCTCCGTTCCGCACCTTTCAGTTTCCTATGCCGCCAGGAAGGTGTGCTCGGACAAAAATATTCTTGTCCGATCTATCCAGCAATACAGCATACCCCTACGAATGATGGAGTTTCGGCCCCGCCGGGCAGCTGGATCGCCATCAGCCAGCATTCTAGCCAAGAATGCAGCCGTTGATCGAAATATTCCGCCCGAGCAGAGGTGACAAATGGTAGTCATTGAAATCGAAGAGGATCAGAAGGAGCTTCGGCTTATCGAAGTCGAGGTTGCGACCGAAGAGACGGAGCTGTTGGCGTTCTTGCGGTCAGTGTCAGCAGCAGTCGGGCTTCCGGCCGAAGAACTCATCCTGGACTTGGGCGTTGGCGAGGTTCATTTCCATCCCAATGCAAAGCTGGGTGAGTGCCTGCGGCACGGGCACCGCTGGCGTCATCGCAGGGTGTGCGTCGATCTGCATTTCGAGTCTGAAAGTGCAAAACACCACTTCCCGGCACGCGGCACTTGGGAACTCGTACATGAGTGGGGATGCCAGAAGTTCGAGGTTCCTCGCGACCTGCGCGCAAATCTCGAGCTGCGCGAGGGTTCAACAACCGGCCCGGCCCTGAATGATCGTGTCCAGATCGGGCATCACAAGGGCTGCATGACCGTGTGGCTGGTTAAACCTGGACCGGAACCCTTCGGCGATGTGCGATAAGCTCAGCGAACATCTGTCGTCGCCGGAGTTTCAACACGGGGTCGACCAGCTCTTCTGGGAGCTGGTCGACCACTCAGACGCCGCTGTCTTTATCCGACTCTTTGCGCCGGACCAGCGGAACTACCTGGCTCGCTTCACATGCGAAAAGTACGGGGAGCAGCCTCTGGATTGCAAGTTTGTTGATGAGCAGTCCCGTGCGTGTGTCGAATCTGCATGGCCGAGAGGCAATGCCACGTTCGAGCAGTGGATAAAGTTTAAGTCCCCACATCTCTTTATCTGTTGGGATCAAGATGCGAGTGGAATCAGCCATCATGAGAATTGGAGGCCGCTAAAAGCATGGCTCAAGACAAAGAACCCAATGGTTGCTTACCTGAATTTCTTGAGGGAGATGCTGAATCTCCCGAGCAAAGGCTATCAGCGCCAACCTCGGTCAACACAAGATTAGTAATTCCCAGCAGCTTGCTCGCCGAAACGCTGGCCGAACTGGAATTGCGAAGCGCGGGACGGAGGGAGAGTGCTGCGCTTCTATGTGGCCGTGTAGTCAAGACAGACTGGATTGCGGAACAAGTGCGATTCCATCATTTTCTCTGCAACGACCGAGGACGCGCGCTCTCAATGAGCCTGACCGAGGACGCAAAGTTCGCGCTTTACGAAGAGCTTAGCCGCCTTGGTCTTCGGTTAGTTGCCGCGGTCCATACACATCCTCATGACTGGGTGGAGTTGAGCAAGATTGACCAGAGGAATCAGATTTGCTCGCGGATGGGGTTCTGGTCAATTGTGGCTCCCTGGTACGGGCGCCATCCGTGGGAGCTTAGCAACATGGGCGTGCACATTCTCACGGCTGACGGATGGAAGCGGCTAACCGTCGATCAGATTAGGTCAAACGTATACATAGAGGGATGCCTTGGAATCATATGAGCACAGAGTAGTAAATGGATTGTTGAAGGCTGGAGTCGTCGAGGTGCCGGAGCAGGCAGCGAGCGTGTTGGCACGAGACGTTGAGATCATTGTTAGACCTGACCGCGCGACGGATGAAGATTTGTGGCCGGCAATCTGGGCCTTAGCTACGGTCTTGGAGCGCCAATTTTCAGGAATGGTATACATCCGCGCTGGGCTTACAGGTCCACTGCGCCAACCATCTCGGTTAGGATCTCGATGCCGCTTTGGAGCTGCCCCGGCGGAGCGCGGCTCTATCATGCTCTGTCTAGGAGGTGAACAGGAGTCTGACGCTCTTTGTGGCGATGCGCGGGGAGCCTCCATTAGCTTCGGTACTGTACTGGAATCATCTGGTTCTGCAAATCCGCTTTCTTGCTTTGCGCTTGCAGGCTATCTGGGATTCGCTGCGCTGGCATCAGCTGCACGGATACCGGGATATCGTGAGCAATTCGCAGTGCAGCAGATATCCTTGCCATTTCAACAAACCCGGATATCGGAGCTCCCTTCGCAGAGCTTCGACTTCGTTGGCCTAGGGCATTTGGGACAGGCCTACATGGCCCTTCTATTCTTTCTCTTGCCTCACCTTTCACACGGTCCACGGATTCAGCTAATCGACAAGGGGAGCTTCGAGGACCCAAACTGGGCAACTCAGATTCTCATCGACAAAGAAGATCTTTGGATCGGTGCGGAGAAAGCTGAGTATCTCAAGCAACGTGCGCGATCATGGGGACTTGAGGCAGAATCAGAAGTAAAAGAGATCAACTGGGGATGGCGGCCGCAGCGCGCTGAATCTAGAGTCGTAATCTTGGGGTTAGATCGATTCGAGCCGCGGCGAATGGCAATCGCGGCAGGCTATTCGTGGGTGATTGATGCGGGCCTTGGAGACTCGTTCTTGCGCCCCAGAATCTCATACCATTCCTTCGCTGCGAACAACCAGCTTGCGCGGCGGATATTCCCCGACGATGAAGCTCCTGTAGCCTCAAACCCCAAGCCTGGAACCCCGTTCTTGAAGCGCCTGCAGAACACGAACGGTGGTTGCGGCCTCTTGACCTACGAGAGCACGCAAGCGTCGGCACCATCAATGGGACTAGTGGCTTCCGCGCTTACGTGGAGTGAAGCGCTCCTATACCTTTCAGGTGTGCAGGAGCAGGTCCGAGGAGCGGCCACGATTTGGTCTCCCATCCTGCCGTACCTCCGGGAGAACGTGGAGAATGGCCTCGGCTCAAATTCTGACGTGGCTGGAGAAATGAAGCCTCGTTAAGTGCGGAATGAGCACGATAATCGCTGGTTTGGAAGAGTGATTGGACGATTCCCTATCAGTCGGCCGGCGATTCGGAGACCATGAGGATGACACCGATACATTTGACAGTGTGGACGTTGAACCCCTGAACGTGGACGCGTAGGTACTGCAACGATTCATCGAAGGTCTTGGCCGCGATGAGAACAGTCCGTGGATGCGGCTGGCCGCCGGCAGGTGGAAGGTCATCTTCGTCATCGGATTGGAGCGGCGGTTCGCGGAATTCATAGAGCAGGGCCTCGCACCCACCGTGAGGCTCTGGCTGGAATCTGTTCGTTTCTTTCTTGTTTTTCCCCATCGGATCTCCTCACTGAATAGTCGTTCTTTGTTGCGCCTCGAAATCGGAGAGCCGTTGGCTGGCTGGCGGGTAGGCTTTCCATGTTTTCAGATTTTCTTTAAGCTCGCCGAACTCAGGCGCTGGCTGCTGGCGACGGGTCTTGAAGAAGGATGGTGATGACCGGCTCGCCATTATCGCCCGGCCCGCAGAGTGCTTTCAGAATCACCGTTTCCCGCTTCGTCCGGTTGATCCGTTTACCGCCCACACACACCCAATTGATCACGGTCACGGGAAAGCGAATCTCCGAACCTCCCCGCTTAGCCGCCAACCGGAACATCGAGAGCACGTCCCACAGTCTGCCCGAGATGTCCTGGCATGGCGGCAGCGGCGTTTCCAATTCCGAGACCGTCTTAGCAAACGCCGCGATGGTCATGGCGACCGGAAACTTGATCCCAGCTTCGGCGCAGATGTTGAGGCCGGGCCGGAAGGTGAAGGACGGATCGTTGAGGCTGACGAGTACGCCATGTTCGATTGCCTGGGCGCGAGTATATGTGGCGATGTACGTTATGTGGTCACTGGTCATGAACTTCGCCTGGGGGCACGTTGCCGCTGATTTGATCGCCACATAAACTTTCCTCGATATTTAGGCTGGTTAGCTTCTTCCGGAGGAATCAGCCATGTTTGAAAGATTCATCAAGACCGTTCACGTTGCTGAGCGTTATAGAAAAGCTCCGCTTGCACAAGAGCGCGAGCATTACCTCGAACACCTTCATCGTAGTGGCCGCAGCCGCGGTCGATTGAAGAGAGTAAATCGCCGCCTTTTAGCGGTCGCCGAAAGAATGAAGATCAACGGTAAGACACGGCGCGCGCGGCCCTGTCGATCAGCGCGGTCCTTTTCCGATTACCGTCTCTCTACGAGGTACAGGGAGAGCGCCAACGACATTCAGCACTACAGAATAGACGCCGATCGCATGTCTGTCGAAAGAGGAGGAGAGCGCTATTTATTCATCAAGAAGCGCCTTCAGGTGCTGTTCGCTCAAGTCGCGCATACCTGCTTATGGTCAGGTCAATTGCTTACGCTAATCGCCGTCTAACAATACTAGACAGACTGATCTGCATAAGACGCCGCGTTCTGGTCTTCCGCCCGTATGAGACGCCTTATGGGGCCGTGAGTGTCGGCCATGTAGTCCCGAAACGTGATGTGGAAAAATTCGTAACTGCCGCCGTGCCGGATAAGGAAAAGTCGTTCTGTGGCCTCGTCGAGAAAGCGCACATACCGGAGAGGCACAAGCCGGAGCTGCCAAAGGAAAAGATGGGTGCTGTAGTGCCGCGAGGCAAGCGAGCCGCCTTTCGCGAAGGCCAGCAGTACGCCAATCTGGATGGCCATGACCAAAAGTAGTGGCGGAAAGCTTGCGTCGTGGACACAAAGCCGCAGAACTCCAAATCCTGAAACCACGAGAGCCATGCTCGATAATGCGACTACAAGAGAGTAAACCAAAGAGCGTTGGGTTGCGCGGTTCGGGGCGCAATATTCACCCGCCAACCGCGGTGGTATCCCATCAAGAATCATCCCAACACTCAGCAACGCGCCAAGCCCAACGAACAGCCCGACGCCCAGCCCAACGAACGGCCAGCTGATGACCATGCCGACGCCCAGCCCGGCAACTAGCCTAACCCCCAGGCAGCCGTCCAGCTCGGCGGTCGACCCGATCCCGAGCAAGCCTCCCAGCACAACGCCCAGCACAACGCCCAGCACAACGCCCAGCACGACGCCCTGACTGAGGCCCAGCACGACGACTAGTCTGACACCCAGCGCAACGTCTAGCACGCCGACCAGCACGCTGAGCATCGTGCCGATCCACTTGTTGTTTGCCTTGCCGGGGGGACCCAGGCTCCTGGCTAGCGCGACGACAAGCCAGCTACCCAGCACGACGAAGAGCCCGACGCCCAGCCAGCTACCCAGCACAACGAACAGCCCGGCGTCCAGCCAGCTGCTGACCAGCCCGACGCCCAGCCCGGCAATTAGCAGGGCGAAAAACCAGTTGCCCAGCAAGGCGGTCAATGCGAGTCCGAGCACGCCCCCCATCACGAAGCTTACGACGCCCCGCCCTAATTCCAGCGCGACGACTAGTCTGATACCCAGCGCTACGCCAAGCACGACGACCAGCCCGCCGATCAGCTTGCGGCGCAACTCGTTGTGCGCCCTGTTGCGGGGACCCCGGCTCCTACTAACTAGCCCGACGACCAGCCCGCCGACCACCCCGATGACCACCCCGACACCCAACCAACCGACGAGCACGACGACGAGCCCGCCACCCAGCCCGACGACCAGGCCGATGCCCAGCCAGCCGCCCAGCCGCGCCAGCCAGCCACCCAGCCCAACGACCAACTCGCCAAGCAGCCAGCCACATAGCCCGACGACGAGCCCGCCGACCAGCCCGACGACGAGCCCGCCGACCAGCCCGACGACCAGCCCGAACAACAGCGCGCTGACCAGCCCGCCGACTAGCCCGCCGACCAGAGCGATGACGAAAAGTTCAAACCACCCCGCGGCGCTCTGTGCACTGCTTGAAGGAAGCCAGGATGAATTCAAGTCTTCGAAGGCAAACTGCGATTGACTGCGACACCGCATCTCCGCCGCCAGCCAGCCGAGCCAACGGAGCATCAATTCTCGCGTGGTCTTCTTGCGTGGTGAATCGTCTGTATCCCTGTCGATGGCATAGTCTACATAGCGCGCATACAACCGGTCGAGCGGGTTCGCGCTCTTGTCGCTGCTTGACGGCTCGACCTGCGCGGCGCCATAGAGAACGTGAAGCCTAAGGGGTGTATCGATGATTTCCCGAAGCTCCGGGTCACACGCCAGCGCCCGCTTCACACGTTCCAGACCTGGTTTCTCAATCTCGCGTTCAATGTCCGTGTGGGCCAGTTTTTCCACCCGCACCGCAGTCCCCAGTTCGAGTTCCTGAAGGCCCTCATACTCCGCCGTCCGGCAGCACACCGCCAGCCTGCCTAGATCGCGGCTCCACTGGAACATATTGATGGCAGTGACACAGGCAGCGCGGCGGTCCTCGGAAACCTCATCGAGTCCGTCCAGCAGCGGCAAAATGCGGTTTTGGCTGACCAATGCATCTGCCGCTGTGTAGACGCCGTATACGGTAGCAAGATCGTGCTTCAGCCACTCTGCCAGCGTGCAATCGCGCTTGCCGAGCGTCCAGCGCGGCAGATCGAATACCACCGGGATGGGGAGAGTCTCGTCTCGCTTCGCGTCCTCGATCAGGCTGGCGGCAAGCTCCAGCAATAGGTTTGTCTTGCCCGTTCCGGGTTCGCCCAGGATGAGCAACTGGCCTCCGGCCGCCTGTTCAAAGATGTCTTTGATTGCCCCGTCGATCGGGCGCTCAATATCCGTGCCGGACTCCAGCGCAGCGTAAATTCGCAGCTTCGATCGGACGGCGCCGGGGATTTCGGTCAGCCCGAGGTCGACCCGAATCGCCTCTCGCAAACCTTGGCGAAGACGAGGATCAATCCGCTTCCTTTGGACCTTGTCGAGCAATTTGAGACGCAGGCCAGGGTCGAGCGGTGCTGAAGGATCTAGCGTAGTTCTCTGATGTCGCCAAAGCGATGCCGCGATGCTGGCAACAACAAGGCCCGCCAATGCCAATGCGATGGAGTATAAAGGCAGATCCTTGAGCCGGGCCGTTACTGCCGGGTGATTCGCAAGCAGGCTTTGCAGAATCGCGAGTGCCGCTGCGAGCACTACAGCGACAGCGATGGGAACCACGGAGGTGTGGCGGCGGGTCATTGGTGGAGGCGTGAGTGCCCGAGAGCCGATTATACAATGTGATGATCTACGACTGCCGGCCTTATTGACTCGGAGCGAAAAGCGATGGGGGCTGGTGGAAATTGAGAATTGGTTCGCATTCATTACTACTTCGCGTAACGGGCACAGTCCGAGCCGGGGTTTCTCGGCAACTCTTCCTTAACCAGATCGTAGAAGTGTAGTGGGGGACGCTCCTTCAAAGGTGGAATGGATCAAGGACCTCACCCCGCGATCATCCAGATTTGCGCCTGAACTCTTCACATCGTGGGGATTCGGGCGCGACCATCGCTGATTATCCGCAGTCCCACGATCCATGATCGCGCCACCATGATCAAAAAACGCACATAGGCAATTCCCGCTATTCCGAAGACTAGCCAGTGAACCCAGACGACATCATTCTTGACAACCCAATTCGCGGAAAGGAGAACGTAAGCGGTAAATCCGATCACAAGCAAAGCAACTCCGCCGTAGACGACACGGTTTGAGTCCTGTGTGGAACCTTCGCTTGAGTGATGTCCATGATTTTGTCGCCCGCAGCTGAGCCAACCAGATCTCTTATCAACTCGCAGTCCGGACGCTTTGAACAACGCATCTTCGATGATTCGGACCGATATCCCGTGGCTCATTGCGGTGAGAGTCATGAGAGAGTGGAACGCAGCAATTAGCCAGAGCGGAAACGGGAGCAGAGATTAGAAAGAGCCAAGTAATCGGTCCGCGGCTAAGACTGCCCACGAACGGTATGGCGCCAACTAGGTACGCCACTGCAATCGCCATCATTGCCATTGCCGTATTGAACACGTACGAGGCGTCTGTCTTCTCGCCCTGATAGAGAGCTGCCAGTGCCGTGACGGTTTCGGTGTCTGGTTTCGGCATCGCCTGCGTGGTCTCCCAGCTCCGTGCGTGTGGGTCCGCGACATCTTGGCGTCCTCTCTCGAAAGCTTAGCCTCGACGTTCGCCTGTCAAACCGTGCTTTCGCTCGATTCGAGTCCAGCGACTGCTACTTATACCGCGAGCCTACGTACCACGCGCTCGCGACTAAAAACGTGTCGCAATCATGGCTCGGACAGTCTCGCGAGGATACTCCACGAAGGGGCAAGTGCCATCGCCCGTTTCGGCCTTGAAGTGTGATGACCATAAGGTTGGGGAAAGCTACGCGCCAACCGGCGACTGCGTCCGATATCCGCACTAGGGGATCATCGTCTGGCGAATTACCTTGCAAATAAACCACTTGCTGAGCGACATCAAGCAGTTCACCCTCCTTCAGTGGACCAAACTTCGCGATGAAGCAAGCCTGGCTTGTCGCGGCGGGCATCCCGACCCACGCTCCAGCGCGGCGGGCGTCGCGGACGATGTCCAGGGGAGCGTCATCTTCGGTTGGAGGCTTAGTCCCGAATTCACTAGCTGCAGCCCATACCGCGCTCGACAACGGGCCGCCGCGATACCAACAACTCACGTCAAGTAAGAAGGAAGGCCGCTTGATATTGTTTCGACTCCGCAGGTGCCGAATCGAGAATCAGAGTGACCTTTCCATAAGGCGCACCGGCTTGGCGATAACGATCGAGAAAAAGTTTGCTGAGCATGCCGCCCATCGACGCGCCATAGACACGAAGCTCAACTGGCTTCAGTGTTTGGAGAGCTGCCATAACCTTGTCGTAGATCTGCGATACGTTCACCCCTCGTTCAGCATAGTTGACAACGACCATTGCATCGTCGTCCGCTACGTATGGTGCGAAAGCTTTGCCCAGAGTGCCACCGGGCATGATGTAGCCTGGGAAAACCACGATGGCGCGGTGCGTCGTACCCGAGCGCGGAGCAATAGATTTTCACGTCGGCACTCGTATTTGTTCGGTACGCGAGGCCCATTAGCGCATCCACGGCCAGCAGAGCTGGAAGACCGGCTAAAACCCGCCAGACCCACAACCTCCGATGATACGCAATTCCCATATCGCCTCAGTGGATTGCAAATCCTAATCAACAATCTGACATTTTCAACGTGGATCCGCATCCGGCAAGTCTACTAACTTCTGCGCTTCGTTCACATTGTCCATGAACGAACCGCCGCCCTTCATATTTAGCATTTTCGTTATGTCAGCCAGATCGGCGTACTGTACGACTGCCTGCGATAGTCTGTTCTTCTCTCTCGTTTCCGGGGAGCTATGATATTCGACACCCCAGTCCTCACTTAGGGCTCCGTGACTTGAATTCGCTCCTCGGGAGATCGGGACAATTCGGAGATACGCAAAGCCTTTAAGCCGTGCGACTCGCCGATTCATGATGTGATCCAGTACGAGACCAGTTAAGGGGAAGTACGGAAAAGCCTGCATATATGCCCGACGGTAGGCACGATGGTCCACATGTACCCATACCTGCTTTGGATAGTGCAGGACTACTGCTTCAGGCACGTCCCAAATGGCTAGACGGTCATCGGCTTTCTCTGGTCTGTGAGCTTCAACAAGCAGAGCCTGAGAGTTCGGCGCAAGTTCCATTACAATTCTGCCGACATAGGTCTCGATGGCGTTGGTGTCTCGTGCCGCGATTGGTATGTACAAGCAAGGCGGCAGACCGGAATTCATCGGGATGCGTATTGCGTGCTGATCGATTGGTCGGCAACTCGGCTGAGACTTGTTCATAAATGGCCACTGTACCGAACAATCCGGCATGAAGTGCATTTTATCGCAGGTAGACCTGGATCTCCCGACCGCGGCGCGAGCCGCGCCTCAAACCGGTTCAGTGCGGGGTGTGGAAGGCCGGAGATATGTGGATCAGGAAAACCCGCGCCGATGCTGCCGGCGCGGGCTCAGAGGTCAGTATTCGGACGGAAGCAAGAATGGTGTTGTCAGTGAAGGAAAAGGTGATCTCATCGAGCGGGAAGTCGGTGTACCCATTAACCATTACCGACGACGAAGCTAAACGCTCGGAGCTTACGTCTCCCGTACGCTATCCGCCGAATGATCTAATTCCAAGCGGAACGATACTGCCGGAAAGAGGGGGGCTTGGGACGCCAGAGCAGGGTTCTTCGAACCCTTCGAAGGGGCCCAACAAATGAGCGTTTGTCTGGGGCTGGACTCGGGAATCCTTCCCGCCACTCCCCCAGCCACTCCAGGCATCGCTGGTGCCATCTGTGCATCCGGCTTGGCATCACTCAGAAAACCCAGCAGTGTTAGCGAGCCGTGCCAGGCTTCTATTCTGCGTCTGCTTTGTAAGCCAGCGGAGAATACGCGAAGGCGGCCCGCACCTGTCGAACAGACGAACGAGGGAGCAGACGACACCCCGAAGCCCTCGCGCATCTGGGATCGCGACCTGCTGGAAAAGCAGGTCTGGTCAGAACCAATCAGGCAGTTGGCAAAGAAGTATGGCGTGTCTGATGTCGCCATTCACAAACGCTGCAAGAAAATGGGCATCAAGCTCCCCGGACGCGGCTACTGGGCAAAGAAGGTCAGCCACAAGGAGCCTTGATATCCTTGCCCCGACTTCTTTCAGTGGTACGGCGTCGCCGATGGCGGATTCCAATCAGGACCGAACAATAAGGGGCAACCGGGTCTCCGGAGTATATCGGGACCAGGACATTGGTTTCCCGCAGCCGTTTATGATCGTAGGTGGAACTTGAGATTGACTGTAAGTGAGGCCCGCTCATGCCACTTTCTGCAAGCCGTATTTGGCGACAATTGCCTAATGAGATTAGAGTCTCCGCCAGCAAATTGTTCTGGACGGAGCCAACCAAAGAACAGAAGCAGCTCCTAGTTGCCGCCCTCGCAAAAGCAACCAACGTTCGTGAGATTAGTGTCCGCCGAGCCCCGCCAGCGCGCCTGATCAACTGGACGGCAGCAACTCTGTCTCTTCCTGATCAGATAGTGAATAGTCTGCTGCAGGACTATCTGCTCCACGAGCATCGCGCAACGATTGTGAGCTATCTTGATTTGTTGGGGATTCCGCATTCCGATGGAATGATCGAGGAGAGCTTTGACCTCGCCTCCCTGCCGAAAGAGCGCGTCCAGGATGCTGCTCGAACCCTCCTCGCATCCACAGATCGCCCAGCAGCCGAACTTTACCTGAAGTATCTCGTGGTTCAAGGTGGGCCCTGGTAGGTGATTGAAGAAGTCCTGCCAACCGGGGACTCCTAAACACTTATTGTGCAAAGTGAGCAAATTGAGAGAGCCCTCGCAACCTGCATGGGCGTGGCCTGTAGTGACGCTGCTGCTGCGTCGAGCGCGGGCGACTGACTAACGACGAGATCTTCAATGGTCATCTGCGTGGAGGTCGTGCCCTTCTGCCCCGGAATCTTGCAGGAGCCGAAGTCGTCGTTTTACGCCGGCCGCGATGGATGAGGCGATTTGTTCGGGGAAGTTCGGCGGCAGCTTTGATATCGCGAGGTCCAGTGCTGCTGATCCGCCGTCTCGCAACTCTTCGACGATGGACTGGACCACCTGTCGTCCTACTCCAGCTCTTTCCGCTGTTTCGACAAAGTGGCGTAAAGCGATCTGCCTCATCTGGTAATGGGGCTTCGCACCCACAGCCATCGCCAGACGGAACTGCTTCCACAGTATCTGCTTCGAATCGACGCTCGGCTGAGCGGAAATGACATCGTAGAGCGGTGTCGTATGGAATCGTCCGCCCGGCGACAGAAACACACTGAAGTTCTTCGCATGTCCGTCCGTGGCTCCGAGCAGCCAGAAGGCAATATTCGCCTTCAAGAAAAAGCGCTGATCGGCCAGCGGTTCGTCGCTGCCTCGTAGCAGTTGGAGTATCTGCTCGATGCCGGGGCCGCCATCGCTCTGGTATTTGAGATTCGGAGACACTGAGAGTGCTTGGCAGCAGTCCTCTTGCGGAAGCCGAAGAAGTCTCTTGTCGGCTGTCCACAGTCTGTCAAAGCGTTCCACGATAAGCACACGCCTGTCCCCGAACGTCTGCATTTCTGCTTTCGCGGACGGAAGGCCCAAGGCTTGCAAGATCTTCAGACACAGATACTCATTCTCTACGCTGGACGTGAGGTCCATGCCGTTGGGAAGCTTCCCGATAGACGGTTTGAAAATGTGGGTTGTAGCCGTAGTGCCGCGTGGTTTGCACCATCTGCCGTTCCAGCGTAGAAGGGCCGTCTTCTCCTGTGCGCCGGCAATCGAGATGCGAAAGCTTTCATCCTCTGTGACACCAAGTGGCGCTGTGGCTAGGTTGTCCAAGATGTCGGCAATTTCGCGGTCGCTAATGCGAGCCGCATCAACGGCACCAGCGGGCCCCGGTTGTGAATCCCTGGGGAGGAACTGCAGGGCGCCAACACAATCGTGACCGATCGCCCCCAGCAGGCTGTATGCATCCGTTCCTTCCGCGCGCGTGCGAGCAGCGACTTGACGCCGCAGGGTCTCATTGTCCGGCAAGAGATTTTCGAAAACCGCTAAGACGGGAGCGCCAACATAGGTCTGCTCGCGAACCGGCAGAGAGAGGGACACGGGAAATGCGGACGGCCACTGAATCCAGGATTCGTCATACTGGAATGAAATCGCTCCCGAAGTCTCCCGCCGAAGTTGACCAACGAGGCGGCTATTCAGAAAAACGTTGAGTGGTTCATAACGAGTGCGGCGCGGCATTAGAACAGCGCCTCAATGTCATTTTCTGAGCCCTTGGTGCGCGGGCGAATGACCAGTTCCAGGTCGAGCGCCGCCAGCGCGGTCAACAGTGTCGCGGTTCGGGCTGCCGCCGTGGTCTCAAGGTCGGAGATGGTATGCTGACGCACTCCAATCTTCGCGGCCAGTTGTTGTTGCGTTAAACCCAATTGACGCCGCCGCTGTCGAATCTGATTACCGAGCTGTAGTGGTGTACGGGCGATTGTGTCCATGTGCTTCCACCTGAACGAGAGCGAATTGTGCCTTAGGCGCTATTCCGCCTAAATCTAATCTAGTCGGTTTTCCGCCTACCGTCAATTTAGTCGATTTATCGCATATCGGGAGGCATAAAACAGGCGGGAGTTCTGAGCCTGGAGGCGTCGGGCGAGCGGCCGGATGTGTCGTCGGCCGTTCGAAACTTACGGGCTCTGACGCTTTACCTGAAGGAAGTTCGTTTCAGGATTGCGCCCACGTTCACTCATGCACGCATGCCTGACTGCCTTCGCTCCAGACCTGCTGCCACGCCGTAAATTCGCCTGGCATGATTTGGCAGCGGGCGAAGTTACCTTCGTAAAGGCTTAGTATTTCAGTCTCTGCCATCTCCCCGAACGCATTGAAAAACTCAGCCCTCTCCAGCGTCATGCTCACGTGTCGAGAAAAGCGCAAGGCTGCATGGCGGGGCGATCACCTCGGATTGCGATGAAGGCACCGAAGCTCTGCCGAGAACTCACTACACAAGCCCAGAATCCCGGCTGTCATCTTAGGCAGCCTAGGAATGGATGTGCATTGGCGCTGGCCACAATGACTGCGGCACCGATTTAAATGACATTTAGGGGGAGCGCGAGCAGCAGCAACAACGAGCTCGAAAGCCGTTGTTGCAGGCTTATCGCCAGGCTCATAGCCGTCCCATGAGCATTTGATTCAATGCTGGGAAGAAGGGGGCGAACAAAGTGATGTTCTTGGAGGCTGCTAGTACAAAGGCTTGATATGCGGCGAAGAAAGAGTCAGAGCCGTGTGTCTTCTCAAGTTCGTCGACGCAGTGTGCTGTGGTTACCCGCTCGGAACTGTCGGCGATCAACTCTGTTTTCTTTCGTAATGCGGCGAGGAGCTCTTCCCTCGAAATGTTGACAACATCGGCAGGTTGCTCTGCCTGAAGGAGTATTTCGAGCGTGTCTCCGTAATGAAGGAGGAAGGATAGAGCGCCCTCGACATGTCGTGTGCCCTCTGGCGATGTAAGGTAATCAATGACGGGCAACAGTTTCTGGTAGAGATCGAGGAGCGCAGCTGCTTTCAAGTCTCCGTTGAGTTGAAGATTTGGATAGGTCTGCGTCAGGCGATCAGGGAAAACGGGCAAATAGCTGGCGAATTCTTTCTGCTGCGCTACGCTTTTGTCCAGCATTGCCTTCATGACCTTGTAGTTGGTCGTGCTGGGAGTGAGCAAACGGACGAATTCCATGGCACTGCCGAACTCTTCCTGAAAGGCGGCCCCCAAGGGCTTGGCGGAATTGCCAAACTTTGTGAACGCTGCAATGCAAGAGGAGTCCTGATTTCCAAGAGGAGTAAGGATGGTTTGTATGATTGGGCCGTGCAGGTCTTTGAGGACGACCTCCGGTTTGTCATTGACTAAAGTTTTCAGTGTTGAAATAGAAAGGTCCATCGATTCCCGCACTGGGATACAGGACTCTTTGACCGCACGCTCGTTTGACATGGTTTCGGTCATCAGCTCGTTAAACCGCTCAATGGCCCGGACGAGTTTTCCGCTGACCGTAATCTCTGCGCGCAGGTTGTTCCATCGCCCTGCCATTAGCTCAAAGGGAGGCCATGTGAATTTCCCGGGCCGTGCGTTGATGGGTTCCATAGTGGATAGCGAATCTGCTGTTATTGGGATCGCCCACGCTATGGAGCCACCTTCTGTGAGGCTTCCTGAGACGACACCCACCAATTGGGAGTTCCATGTCATCGGTCCACCGCTGAGCCCATTGAAGATAGTTGTGGTGATGGGGAGGAGTGTGACTTCAGTTATGGCAAAGATTGGTGCGCTGGTTGCCGGGTCTCTTAGATCCTGTGATTTAAGAGGTGGCCGTGAAACGGTTGCTGTGATCGTCTGATTGAAAAGTTGCGCAGAGTGGCCGTAGAGGGTGACAGGCTCGCCGCCGGTGAAAGCTGGTGTGGCGGATGCGACCTGTAAGTGCTGCAGGTTCTGGGCCGGGCCGTTGACCCTGATGGTGGCAAGATCGCGTTTCGGATCAACGGCTAAGACGGTGATGTCGGTGTATGTCTGCTTGCCGTAGTGGACTTCAATGGTCCGTGCGTTAGCAACGACATGGTAGGCGGTGAGGATGGTGCCGTGATCGTCTATGAAGGAACCGCTTCCCATACCAATCCGGTTTTCCGTGACTGTGCAGAAGATCACCACGAGCGCATCGAGCGGCTTTTGATCTTGAGCCAGGCTGCCGATGTTGCAGATAAGAAGCAGGGTCGTGACTGCTGCAAAGCGGAGCCTCCTGTGTGCCCACTGACCAATTGTTTTATTGAAGTAATACCCGCACATGTAGGGCCACCTTACTTAGCGTCTGGCAAGTCGGCCTGGAAGATAGATTCAATGATTCGATCGAAATCAACATACTTTGCCACGGCTACTGTCATTCCGCTGGCGCCGGTGTCTGCGGAGAATATCTGGAGATTCTTTGTTTCTTGCTGAAAATAGTCACGGATGCCGGACAAGGGAGCATCATCGGCGTATCGAGGCATGGGCAGCAATTTCATCTTGAAATGAGCGGCTGCGCGCAAAGCTTCAGCTAAATCGCGAGTAAGGTCTGACCTGACCTTGTTCATAAGTTCTTCATTGCGTTTGGTGCGCGGCAGTTTTGCGATGAAATCCCCGAACGGGTCTCCGACTCCTTCCAGGGCTTGATTTGCAGTGACCAGAAGCGGGGGGAGGCTATTGATGGCTGTCGAGCATGCCGGAATGGTGGAGGCGAATGGCATGATGAAGTCGACCTGAACGTCATTCGATATATTGCCGATAAGTATGCCTGGGCTTTTCTTCAACAAGTCTTCTGTTTTTGCAAGAGAGTTCTCGACACCAAGGCGAGCCAGCCTGCAGACTCGTCTCATTTCCGCCTCTTGAGTGGAGAGAACTGTTGTTATAGCGATGTATTGATCTAAAGCCCTCGCAAGGCTGCCGCTCAGGGTAATCTCTGCTCTGAGGGTGCGCACATTGCTGGCCATTAGACGAAAGGCAGGCCAATCGAAAGCGCCGGCAGGACGACCGACTTGCTTCATCGCATCTATCGAGCTTTGTGTGACAGGCATGGCCCAAGCGATGGAGCCTCCTTCGGTCAGGCTGCCGGAGACGATGCCGATGAGCTTTCCGTCGCGTATGACCGGGCCTCCGCTGAGGCCACCGAATATGACGGTATTGAGCGGAAGCAGAGGGATATTTTCGAGAGCGAAGATGTGCTGGTTGCTCTTGGGATCTCTTATCTCCTGCGATAGGACTAAATTGCGAGAGATAGTCCCGGGAATTGTTTGATTGAAGACCTGGGCTGAGTGGCCGTAGATGGTTACAGCTTCTCCACCAACAAAACCCGGAGCGCTGGTAGCGAGATCAATGTAAGTGGGATGCAGGTCGGAATCGTTGATCTTCAGAAGGGCGAGATCATGGTCCGGATCCACAGCCAAGACAGTGATGGAGGTATACGGTTTGTCCGCATACGTGATCTCGAGAGATTTGGCGTTGTCCACCACGTGAAATGCAGTGAGAACTTTGCCGTCGCTGCTGATGAAGGAGCCGGTTCCAACGCCGATACGCGTATCAGGAAGAGTCGAGAAGATCGCGACCAGGGATGTTACAGGTGTTTGAGAATGAGCCGGCGTGATCGCTAGCGCCGCAAGAGCGAAGAGAGAGCCTAACCATCGCAACTTTCTCATTTGAGTTCCGTTTCCAGATGAGCGCGAAGCTGTTTGTAGGCGTCTGCATCAGAGATCAGATTGGCGGAGCGCTTCACGTCGATAGCTGTTGCCGCTGACAAAAGTTTGCGTCGCAAATAGGGGCTTGGTTCGTTACACGGCGTAGCCTGGGCCGCCATGACAGAAGGCGACTGAGTTGCACCTTGACCGACTGGCTTGTTAGTCGGCACGGGCGGGGCAACTTCGGGAGATATGGTGCTATTAGTGCTGGCAGCGGGAGCGGTCACGTCCGGAGGAGGCTTGGTTTTGTTCTCGTTGGTGTTCGCCTTTGAAGTGAAAACAACCTTAGGGCTGAGCCACCGGTACTGGACGGCCAAAATTCCAGAGGTAGTTCCTATCAGCGTGCCTAAACATAATGCTGTCAGCAAACCACCCGCTAGTCGGCGCTCGTCCGGCGAAAGCTTCTTAAGAGTGATCAGGATGGAGCCGCCGATTACGGCGAACAGCAGCCCGATGTCCTGAGATACGACGCTCTCAGCGGTCATGCCAGTGAGAGCTCCGACTAGTAATCCCAGCGTGAAGAAACCGACAACGAGGGACATGTGGCCACCGTGCGAGGTATGAAACTTTGGAACAACGGGCGCACTCTACTTGAAAAGGCGCGAGAATATAAGAACTTTCAGGATCCGTCCAGCCGCTCGCGATGGTGAGTGTCCCGAGCTGTTGATGGTGCGGTGACAAATGCAAAGCAGAGCGCCAGTTGTCGGGCGATTTTCATTTTGCCTCCACAGTTCGCGACCACCTGCATGGGATCGTCCAAGGCTCTGGCGGGTTGCCCGCATGAGGACCGGATTGATTATGGATTAGAGACGACGGTTACGATTTGGTATGTACTCGCTAGCTGCGCTCCGGAAAGACTGAGATTTCGAGGCTGGTATCCAGCGTTGTACGTACAACGGATCTGTACACTGTTCGCCAGAGACGCGTCGGCCGTCATCTGTCGTGAACGAGGAAACCCCCAATAGAGTGCCCACGAGTCGTGAAGCTGATCCAGAGAATGCTTGCCATCCGGAATGGCATACTGCGCGACGATACCGGGGTCCACTTGCAGACCCAGCGCCAGGGCCTTTGCCAGCATCCATGCAAATGTAATATCAGATAATCCGTGCTCGGGATAGCCGCCGCCCACGTCGCAGTGAACGCCGGTGAACCATATCTGCTCAAGCGTCTGGTTTGGCTTTGGTTCGGATGTCCAGAGAGTGGCGGGAAACTCCGAGCGACGTTCATCGATCGCCAGTGCCTGATATGCATAGAGCACATCTTCGTGAAGCGTGGTATCCAAGAAGCCGTAGATCAATGGTGATATACCGCCGAATACGGCAGGTATCCCCAGAGAGCCGACCGTATCCCACACGCCCACCATCGTGAGTTTTGCGTTATCCATGGCGTAGGGAACCTGAAGCGCAGCCAATATCTGGTCACGTCGATCTTTATTGCGATACGCCTGAAAGGCTGCTTCGACCATAGCGTCGTCGAAATTCTTCGTGGGCAGACCGGAGACAGCAATCATGCCCGCAAGGCTACGAGCGGTGTAGGCTCCGCGGCTAAATCCAAATAGAAATATCTTGTCTCCCGCCTCGTAAACCTGAGCGATTTTTGTATAGCCATCTTTGATCTTCTGGAAGAGACCGGTGCCGAATGCTCCGCCGAGCAGCTTTTCAAGAGGCATTCCATCTGCTCCAACGCCGTCGTCGTAATAAGGAACTTGACTTGCGGTCGTCAGGCAGGCCTTAAACAACTTGTATACGTTCGTTCCGTTAGCACTACAATCCCAAGTGCCGTCTGCGCCATAGACAATATTCTTCGACATTGCTAGCCTCTATTGTTTGAGGTGTTGATCTGGCCACTTCTTAAGCGATTAATGGGAACTTAAGCGCACCGTTGACCGCTCCTTTTACAACATCGAGCGCAGCATTAATGGCTGCTTCGACGGCAAGGAGACCAAGGCCCTGCAGCGTAAGCAGAACATTCCGGGACGCGCTCGTTTGCATTTCAAGCAGGAGCCCAGCTTGCTCCTGGTTAATCTGCCCAACGGCTACCTGCTCCCCGATTGAGACAATCGTTTGTGCAATCTTAGTGAACTCAGTTTTCGCAAACGATTCCGCGTTCTGAGCGTCCTTTTTCAATATTGGCAGGGCCGCGGCGAGCATTTGTGTCGCGAGCGTTTGTATATCGAGTGCCATAACGCATCTCCTTTAACAATCAAAGACGCTATTTGCTGGGTGTTGTGAGGGTGGGCGGACTTTGGGCTCCTCGCTTCAAAGCGAGCTCAAGCTTCAAAATGCTTTCTACCGAAACCGAAATCGCCGACTCAGCATCGGTCACGGCAACACTTGGAAATGGGCGTGGAGAGGATTTGTCCAGTTTTTGGAAGGTGTCGAATTGCGCTTTCAGATTCGTAACCTGCTCAAGAATGACGTTATACTTCGGCAACGATGCAGCCCGGCTTTTCAATACAGCGAGACGCGAGTTGAGGTCGTCGTAAAATCCTTGATCAAAAGGGGTGTTAGGAGTTGACTGAAGCTTGGAAAAATAAAGCTCAGCTTTCTGCTGGATATCGGTCACAGTTTTATCAATCGTGTCGTCATAGTCCCCTATGAGCCTTACCGCGCAGCCCGAAAGGGTGATTGTGGCAACAATAAGTACCACCATGCCGAAGATTAGTAAGACGCGGGTCTGTGGTAAAGAACGCTTAGCTTGAATAGCTTTCATGTGTTCCCTTCGTCAAAGTGGAAAGGAGACTGAGTGTCTGGTGGCGCCTCTACCTTGGTCACAAAGATGGTTTTCGGAAGGCGAGAGGTGCACCAGTGAACGTCACTTAGACCTTTGTTGCGCGAAGGAGGCAGGAAGTTGCAAAAGCTCGCCGCACGTTCGAGCCTAGCGCCGCCAGGCCGCCGACGTGGTCGAATTCATCCCGATTAGTCTCGCCAACGGCGCCCGGCCCTCCGGGGTCTTGTGGGGACGGGGAAAATTCCTGCATGTTAAATTCGAGGTTTTCCTCTGGAATTACTATTAGGGCCTTTGTCCCCGGTGTACCGCGGTGGTGGTCGAAAACTATCGGTGCGTTTTCGGGGATCCCTGGGAACCCCCGCTCTCCGGGTGTGAAAACCCACACTCACACAATGTCGGGGGACTGGAGGGGATAACGGGGACAGAGTTCCGGTGCAATCAACAGCGGCCGGAGCCGGCGGGCGCGCGCGACAGAGAATCCCACAAGATCAAAGAGCAGTTAACAACCGTCCCCACCGATTCCCGTAACTACACAGGTCCGTCGTCGGTATTGCGGTGGTCCCCTCCCGACGGTAGTCCCGCGCCATAGCTCCTATTCCGTGGGCCTGGAAACCCAAAAACATACTACTTCGGAAGGCGGACATGAGGCGACGGCTCGCCGGGTGATATGTGATGTGCTGCATGCGTCGGCAAGCGCTTAACCGTTTGGAATTCAGGTCGTGATTCCGCGAACAAGCTCGTCTGCAAAAAGCTTTCCTTCCCAATATTCGACGTGCGCCGCAAGCGGAGTACTCGCGTCGGGATCTGGCAGGTTGTTCACGCGTTTATTGTCCGGGGCGGAGACTGGACTCTCAAACTGCATGTTTTCTTTCGCATTGTGCTTTACATCTGGATCGTAGAAATCCAGCGCGCCACTTATGACGTCGGATTTCGAATACAGATTGACCCATTCTTTAGGTCGGTATTTATAATCCTGGATCATCGGCTGCCCGGCTGCGGCTGCGACTTCCCGAACTGGGGAATTCATATCCTTTTGGGTGCTGAAAAGAAAAGCAGTTTTGTCCAGCGGTGACCCGAACGTGAGAAACATCCTCGTGCGCTGAACTACATCCAAAGGTTGTTTGGAAAATTCATCCTCCAGAAGAAGTCCGTTCAGCACATCGTAGCCGATCACGGAGCCAAGGGAGTGCCCCACAACAATGATTTTCCGGTACAGAAATCCTGGATTATCTGAATCCAGTTTATTGTCTGCCTGAGCGCGATACACCGCTCGCGAAACCTTCATCGCGGTCTTCCATATCCGCTGGCGCAGTTCATAGAACTTGCTGACCATGTGTGCTGCAATATACGCCGCGACATCGCCCACGTATTCAACGAGGAACCAACGCACTACGTAAGCCGCGCCTATCTCGAAAGCCCAGATAAACCACAATAAGAAGATTCCTGCACCCTGTCCCAGGGCTATCCGAGCCGACCACGCGGATACACTGGGCCAAAGGACGTATTCAGGGTGCAGGCTTGCCAATTGTGAGAGCATGGCGAAGGCCGCCAGAAGAAACAACACTGCGCCTGAAATCATCAAGAACCATCCGAGCCAAGACAACCATCGCGGCGTACTCGCTACCTTTCTCACTTTTCTGTAAGCCCACAGCCCCAGAGTTCCGAGAGCGATCAGCAGTGCCGCGGTGTCCGCCACTATGAAGTCGGACGTAAGTGGCGCCGTCAGCTGGCCTGGGAACTGGCGTCCGGCACCGATCGCGTGCGACGCTGCTGCCGCCACAAGCACAGAATTCATCATCACCAGCGCTAGCAACAGCAACATAAGGGCAATCAAGATTGTCATTAGTCTCAATTTCGGTAGCTTGAATTGTTGCTCCGAACCAAACATCCACCGCTTATATCCAAACGTCGACTTTGTATTCAAAAACCCGTTCACACCTGCGTCAAAGAGAAACGCCATAACATCTTTCAGCGTGACCTTACCCTCGGTTAGCGGCGCCCAGTACGATTCGTAAATGTGAACGATGTACTTCTGTTCGTCTTGCTGAATTTCAATTTCAGCGCAGACCAGTTCTGTCTCAGCTTCATCGTTACCCTCCGTTCCGAGGCGCACTCTGCGGATTAGGCTATGAGAAACAGTTGCCCCGCTTTTCTTCTGCGAGATGCCGCGCCAAATGGCCTTAGCAACGCCCTCGATAGTTTCGTACGGCACCTGCTGGCCCATGCCATGATTCACGATAACGGCCACCAACTGACCGCCCCCTGGGAGGTTGCCGATTTTTCGGTCATAAGCGGGCTCAAGAATTTCCCGGGCATCTCGTATGCCCAGCACAGGATTGATTTCGGAAGTCATGCAGATCTCCAGATTCGATTTTCAAGCGCCCACGTTGCTGGTTGCGGTGTTGTTGGAGGCTCAGGACGCCTACCGAATGTTAAAGATGACCTAAGAACCGGTTGCCGCGGTTCTCGCTTATGGAGTGCCTGTGCCCATTCCGTCCGCACCGCCCGCGCTCTCAGAGTTTCGTGATGCCAGTCACGGGCCGGCAGTTCATACAGTTGAGTCACCCTATCGGGAACGTCGACAATTGAACAGCCAACGCGGACTTAACCCAGTCGACAAAGAACCTGCGTACATCGTCGCAATTGTTCGCGGCAGGCGAGACCCGGCAGACGACCATCCGTTGCGCGAGTTCTGGAGACAGTGAATACATCGCAGCAGAACCCATAAAGATGTTGTTACGAACAGCCAGAGCCTCAAAAAGGTACTTGTCCAGGAACATAGTTGGAACCATTACGAAATGTCCGTACGCCCGGCGCCGAATAATCATATTGTCAAAACGCGGTACGGGCATCGCATAGGTCCACTGTGGATCTGCAACCCATTCTTGAGGGCGACCTCCAGCCAATATCTGTTCAAACGAGAGGGACTTGGACTGAGCCGCCGCTGGGGAAGACAAAACGCCGAGTTGCAGTCGAATTTCGATGTTACTTGACGAAGGAGTGGCAATGCAGTCCCCATTCGGGGCCTGGTGCAGGTGTGCTCCGGAGGGAAGCACGAGCGTTGCGCCGGACGAAAGGTGCTGATATACGTCGAATGTGAAGCTGCTGGGATCGACATTGAAAAACTGGACGAGTTGGTTCAGTCCATTGGGATCATCGGCCGACTGTGACACTTGAGCGAATGTCATAGTGCGCAGCTTGGTCAATGTCAGCCCCGAACAAGCTGTCTCTCCCATGTTTTTCATATCAGATTCGGCTGAGAACAAGACAGCACTGCTAATTCTTGTCGGAGCACCCCGCACATTCTCATTGGAGATGGCAAGTTGATTCAGAAATTTGGCGGGGATCGCCCAACTGACGGCGACCGCGCCATTATCAAGTCCGCCATCTGCGATCGCTACAATTTTCCGCTGCACATTGAATACCGGTGCGCCCGAGTCTCCAGGAAGTAGATGCCCCTCGATTGGATCGATCTCTTGATCCAAACTTGGCGGGCCGCCAGAAAGTGCTTGTGCGACCGAGTTTGGCACGATGTCGCGCAACTTCTTCCCTCCGTACCGGAGCCGAAGAGCGGTGGGGGTCATGCTCGGTATCTGCAGAGGATACCCGAGCGTTGAAAGCTGCTCGCTCAGAGATGGAGTAATTGAGTCGGCCGATAGAACCTGCGCATCCGGAGCGTTCGTGATAGTGAGCAACGCGAGGTCGGCATCTCGAAGTACCTTCGCAACAGTAGCTGATCTTGAGATTCCAAGCTTTTCGTAATCGACAATGATATTTGCGCATCCTGCAACGACGTGAAGTGCCGTAACAGCCTTGTCATGACTTGACCAGAGGAAGCCGGTCGCGGTCCCAGAAGTCCCGCACTTAACCCTCAGCACGGACGGCTTGATGCTATCGTAAACAGATGCGGGGAATTGGAATGCCTTAGACCCTTGGGTCACGGCAAGAATCAGCAGAGCCATGCTCACCACGGGATGTCGCAGAAACCGCAATGCTCTATTGCGGACAGAACAGAAGTCGAAGGGAATCGAGTACCATCTTTTGATGTTGAGCATCCAATGAGGAAATCTTCTTAGCGTACTCTGCATGCTTCCCCCCCAGCAGTTGAAGAGCATTGAGATGCTCGGTAGTGTCCTTGTATCGTCTCGTATCGAAGGACTGACATTCATCCGAGCCAGAGCTGTTGAATAATACGCTTCCCGCAGTCTGTGCCGAGCCGCCATCAGGCTTCTCGTGATCTCCATTCGAAGCGACGATGTTCCCTGGTGAGTTGAACTGGAAACTTGTCGCTCCGATGTTCCTGTATGCGACCCAGCTTCGTGCCACCTCCTCGCTGTAACCGGCCTTCCGGACTTCTGTGACCTGATCGGCTATCGACGGTGAAGCCCAGTTGTGCGTTCGAATCAACAACCCCAAGAGGACGGCTGCCGTGCAAGAGAAGCCGAAACTGCCCAAGCGAACCATCGAGCCGACGGCGTGAGCCGGTTCTGTGTCTTTCGCAGAGCGCGCGAAGCCGAGCAACGCGGTTAGCCCAGTTGCCAGCGCGCCGACCACAACAGACACGACAGGAGAAGAAGAAAGCCCCACTAATACGCCGACCAGTAAACCCAAACCAACTCCGGCAAATATCTGACCGATCATGCAATCCGTCCTCGATGGCACTACACAACTGGCAGAAAGCGCACCCCAGCCTTTCAGACTCTGCTTTGCTCTCCAACCGTCGAGTGCGTGTGAAGCCCCAACTCTGTACGAATCTGCCTCTCTGGTCTCTGGTTCTCGCATCCTTAAGCGCTGATGGTGCGCTTTGGCGGGTTGTTAAGGGTGATGCTGAATGAGACACAAAGGTTATCTAACCCTTCCTAACCTGTGAATGTTTGAGGTAGCCGATGTCTGCAAGATGTGCGCATCGATGTGCTGCCGCGACGAATGGGTAAGTGCTGGCCAGCCCACCCGCCCTTCAGTAGGTCCTGCCGGGGACGGCGAAAATACTTTCATGTCAAATTCGATGTTTTCGGCGGAAGTTACTATAGGGGCTTTTGTCCCCTGTGTCCCGCCGCGGTGGTCGAAAAGTTATGGTGCGTTGTCGGGGGAATGCGGTTCCCCCGCTCTCCGTGTGCAGATTCCCACACCTACTCGATTGTGGGATGATCCGGGGTACACCGGGGACACGGGATTCAACTTGGTGGTCAATGCCGGGCCGGTGATTGGGCCTGAGAGTACTCGACAATACCGGAGCGCCGGCGCGGGAGAACCGGCGCGCGAGAAGAAGAACGGTGCCTAACCCGGACGGGATTAACTCGCTGCGAGTGAAGCTTTCCGGCGGCCCGCGGACCAGGAAGACCTCATGGCTACCACCTCATAGCCACCTTACCCAGCCAACTTATCCAGTTATCCAGCCAGCAGTCATAAAGAGTAAGGCTGCAGACGATGCCAGCGCGAACCAGAAGATCAGAGAGAGCAAGAGCCACAGGTACCCATCACCATGCCGCCCCGGAAAGAGCCGTAGCAGGTTCCGCCAGATCCAGAAGTTCCTTTCCCAGGAAGACCAAGCCCCGAGAACACAAGCCCCGAGAACAGAGGTGGCGGCCGCAGATCCCGGCGCAGCCCGATCAGCCCAGTGGAGCGTTGCGAAACCTCGCGTTTTTCGCTGCGGCGAGCGCGCGCGAGGGGCTTGGTTGTGCACAGGATGGAGAGACCAGGTCCTATCCGAAGGGAAAGTGGGATGGTGGTGTTGAAGCTGGCCAACCGCTCATGGCGATCTTGAGCTGGTTGCCGTCGATGACTACAGAGGTCGTGATCCCGGTGGGAACGTGCACCGTGGGATCTCCCAGGATCGGCTGCAGGCTGCACTTGATCTGGCTCAGGTCGGTTGCCGGATCGATGGGATCAGGGAAGGTGATGGTGATGACCTGCGACAGGTCGTTGCCCACGGACTCGGTGCTGATCGTGATCGAGTCGGGATCGATCGGCATGACCAGCGAAGGCAGCGGGCTGCTCGGCGGCGGGACGGTCAGATCGACGGTCCCGGCGGTGAATGTCCACTCGTAGGAGTCGACCATCTGCTCGCCGGCCGGGTTCTTCACGCCGTTGGAGATGATGGAGCCGCTTGATCCCAGGATCAGAACGTCGTAGGTCGTGTTCTTGCGCAGGATGCGGCCCGGGGTAAACGTGACAACCGTCTGATTGTTGCTGTTCAGCACGAAGCCGAAGGTGCCGGTGATGTACTCTCGGCCCGTCGGGGAAAGGGGACTCAACGTCGGCATGTTCTGAGCGGTGACCACCTCGCTGGTGCCGGGGCCGGTCAGACAGAACGTGGCATCGGTGATCGTCGTGGCGTCGATCTCCTGATCGAAGGTCACGAAGATCGGGGTTCCGAGGATGACGTCGGTTTCGTTATTACCGGGTTCGACGGCTAGTACGTTCTTGTTCTTGGGGGATCTGGGCCTTTGGCTCCGGCAGTAAGGAGTACATACTCATTAAAGACGAACAAATCCCATGGTTTCCTCTTGACGGAGGATCCCTTTTAGGAGTAATGAGTATATGAGCATGTATAAATCGACGAATAAGCGAACGAAGTCCGACCGCATCCGCAACGCCCTCGCCCTGGCCAACACGGTTCAGCGCCGCCGGGAGAACCTGGGGATGTCCATTGAGCGCGCCGCCGACCTGGCCGATATGAAGGTATCCGAGTGGTGTGCCCTTGAGGCCGGCTGGGTGCCGGACACTCTGGGGGTTTTGCGCGCCGTGGCCGACACACTCGATCTGGGCTATCTCCAACTGGCGTTTTTGGCCGAGGTCAGCGATTACAACCAGTCCACCCCTGTTTAGACCTATTCCGCCGCCTTCGATCTGTTTGCTTGGCGGCTTACTCATGAACGTATATGCTCACCTCCAGGGCCCGGCTGGCCCGGACTGGAGGTGACAGAAATGGCAGAGCAGAAGGTGAAGCGTATGAATATTAACGTCGAAGTCAGCCTCCACGATGCCTTCAAGGCGGCGACTGCCGCCAAGGGCGAAAATATGACGGACATACTACTGCAGTTCATCCAAGACTACGTTGGCAAGAATGGCCTGTTGCCGAAGAAGAAGGGCCGGCGCTGATGAAGCGCTGTGCTTTATACCTGAGGGTCTCCACGGTGGATCAGCACCCGGAGACTCAGCTTTACGATCTGCGCGGCCTGGCCGGGCAGCGTGGATTCGAGATCATCCACGAGTACACCGACAAAATCAGCGGGGCGAAAGCGAAGCGACCCGGCCTCGATCAACTCCTGGCTGACGCCCGCCGCGGCAAGTTCGACGTAGTCCTGGTCTGGGCGTTTGATCGAATCGCCCGCTCCACCAGACACTTCCTGGAAGTGCTCGACGAGCTGAACCACCTCGGCATCGAGTTCGTCAGCTTCCGAGAAAACATCGACACTGGCGGACCGCTCGGTCGAGCCATCGTGGTCATCATCGGCGCCATTGCCGAACTCGAACGCAACCTCATTGTCGAACGAGTGCGCGCCGGCATGCGGCGCGCACGCCTCGAAGGTCGCCAGATCGGACGCACCCCACTGCAGGTTGATCGCGTTGCACTGCTCCGCGATCGGCAAACCGGAACCAGCCTCAACGATCTGGCGAGGACCTACCGGATCTCCAAAGCCAGCGTCTGCCGTGTAATAAAGGATGCGCAGCAGGCTGTCTCCAAGGGGTGCATTCCGGCGGCTTTCGCCGGTGTTGACAGCAAAGAACTTAGGCCGCCAGAATCGGCGGCCTGAGGGCTGTCTCCAAAACAGTGGGTTTAGAGCCTATACGGGAATCAGTCACGACAATGGCTGTTCAGTAGTGTAGATGGTATATTGCTCAGCAAATGTCCACCCGGATCCTGAAGGACGCGGCGCAGCAAGAATTGTTTATTGGTCTTGTGGGTGCCGTCGGCACAGAACTTGATAGGCTGACGACGCTGTTGACACAGTTACTTGCATCTGTGGGCTACAGTTCGTCCCCCATTAGGTTATCGTCGCTACTGCGTGCCCTGCCTAAAAACGCAGGAATGCCGACCGAGAAAGATTACGCTGACGAATACATCGACGCGCATATGACGGCCGGCGACGAGTTTCGTAAACTCACTGGCCGGAACGACGCGGTGGCTCTCCTTGGAGTGGGGCGGATCAAAGATACACGCTCCGAGGCCGGGAAGAACATTGGCGAGATAATCCCACGACGCGCATATATTCTTCGTTCATTGAAGAACCCAGAAGAGGTCCATTCCTTACGCGACATCTACGGTTCGTCATTCTACCTGATCGCAGCTTATTCTCCGGCAAACGACCGCCGAACGTATCTGGCGAAGCGAATCGCGCATAGTCGAAACGAGTATCCATACGACCGGCACTATCCGACTGCCGACCGACTTATCTTACGAGACCAGGAGGAAGTTGGGACAAAACACGGCCAGCAAACACGTGACTGCTTCCATCGCGCAGATCTGTTTGTAGATATGAGTGATGACGAGACTCTCAGACAATCACTCCAACGTTTCTTGGAGCTCATCTTCGGAAACACCTTTCATACTCCGACACGCGAGGAGTCTGGGATGTTCCACGCTCATGCTGCTGCGCTTCGGTCCGCCGAATTGGGCCGTCAAGTTGGGTGTTCGGTCGCCAATCGAGATGGTGACATTATTGCTGTCGGTTGCAACGAGGTGCCGAAAGCTGGTGGTGGTCTGTACTGGTGTGGAGATAAACCCGACCGCCGCGAATTCCGGTTGCGGGCCGACTCAGGTGATCAACAGAAGCGAGAGTTGGTGGCTGAGACGCTCAAGATACTGAAAGATGCCGGTTGGCTTGGGCCAGCACACTCAAGCATGAACATCGAAGAGCTAGTGGGTGCCGCTCTTCACCCTGTCAACCCAGTAATCCCGAAGGACTCCAAGATCCGCAACATCATTGAGTACGGCCGGGCCGTTCACGGAGAGATGGCTGCTATAAGCGATGCTGCGCGCCGTGGTGTATCCGTCGCACGATGTTCTATGTACGTCACCACCTTCCCTTGCCACCTATGTGCACGCCACATCGTGGCCGCTGGTATCCGGCGGGTATTCTACGTTGAGCCCTATGCTAAAAGTTTGACAGCGGAGTTGTATCCGGATTCGATCGCGGTCGATGGGGGGCTGCGACAGAAAGGCCAAGTGCCGTTTCTTCCCTTTGTCGGAATCGCGCCAAGAAAGTATATTGACCTGTTCACCAAAGGAAAGCGAAAAACGGATGACGGCTTGGCAGCAGTGTTTTCGTCGGAGAACGCACAACTCCGTTATTATGAAGAGCATCCGATTTATCTTGAAACGGAAGTGAAAAAGTTCAAGAATCTGATCGACATAATGTCGGCGAAGGGCATCATCCAACCGTAGAGATAAAGAGAGGCCACATATGGCGGACTGGTTGCGGAATGTAGTTGAAGAGGTGAATCGCCAGTTCAACGATCTTCCCGAATGGAAGAAGACAGTTGAGGATGAAGTGCCGGCAGGCTGTGTTGAAGAGGAGAGACCGCAGGCCGCGATTCGTGAACCTAGACAGCATTAGCTAAACCCACACCTTTTGAGACAGGGCAAAGTTCGCTGATCTGACTTTCTATTTTCAGTAGCTTACGACAGGACATGCTGAACAGCCTTTTGAGACAGTCTCTGAGATCTACCTGTGCGCCTACGCGGCCTGCTGTGCCGCATCGAGATCTGCAACGTACGGGAGAACCGTGGAGAGAATGCGCTGCGAGTTTGGCCCATCGTTGGTCTGAAATACCCAGATCAGCCGTTCCGCGGCGTCGGTCACGATGTAGCCATGAACGATCTTGCGTCCCAGCTTGTGAGAGTCAATATGGTGCCGGATCTCGGAGACGACGACGTTGCGGTTCATGGTGCGAATCGCCGCCAGAACATATGGGGGCATCATCGTGAAGGCTTTCATATCGAAGTCGAACAGCTCGCCGGCTGGAACCTTGCGGCCGTTACACTCGTTCTCGGAAACCGGACGGACGAAGGTGCTGAATTGGCAGTTGCCCCAATGATTTCCGCTGGTGAGATGCGAGCACTGACTGTCAAAGACTGGGCAGCCTGTATCAATCATCATGCGGCCGGAAGTGGGATGAAACGTGAGAACTTTACGAGCCATAAGAATGGATTCCTGAAAAGACGGAGTGAGTGGGAAGCGAAAGCAACGGGGCGTTTTCGGGCGGGAGAGACCACGAAACCACACCCGTTGCCATGAGGTTGAGCCGACAGGAACAACCTCAAAGGGGTAAAACACGCGTGCACGGTCAGCAGGTTTTCTGACAATGCACGGCAGTTGCAACGACCAGCTATGCCGCGAAGAGCAGGAGTTGCCCGCTGTCAACTGGCTCGGACGACTTCTTCCTCCGTTTGGAAACGGCGGTCATGGCAAAGCCGATGAATGACGGCTGTGTGTTGGCTGTGGAAGCGGCCACCACGGAAGGAACTTCTGACGCTGCCATAGCAGCGACCAGGAGCGGCTCTTCTTCGGCGGGCATTTCCCCGACTTCAGCGGGTAAAGCAGGAGCGGGCTGGGCAGAGCCAAATTGCGCCTGGCGCTGCTGGTTGACCTGCCGCCAAACGTCGTCGGCAGTCTCGCCAACGCCTCCCTGTTCGACCAACTCGCGTGCCATGGCACTCATCATGTCGGTATCCTCTTCAATACCAGCCAAGCCTTCGCCGCTGAACTTGCCCTCCATCATCATTGAAACGAGAACCTTCCGGCCCATGAGGCGAATGCAGTTGCTCTGCATCGTGTTTGCATAGGAGAAGAATTTCACTCGCACATCGCGCCGCTGGCCGATTCGCCAGGAACGGCGGCTGGCCTGACGCAACGTGTAAGTGGAATAGCCCGTTTCGTAGAAGTAGATGGTGGGGAAGGACAGGAGATCGAGACCAGTCTCCACAAGCCGTGGATGACAAATGACAACATCCACGCCCAGCGACAACTGGCGTTCATACCACGCCTCCCGCTTGTCTGTGGCAACCGACGGGCGGAGCACGGCAACACGAAAACCGGCACTGCGCAGTACCGTGTCGAGCCGTCCCACCACATCGTGCTTTCCGGTGTAGGTGGCAAAGACCTGGCATTTACGACCCTGAGCCAGCTCGGCACGAATGTCATCAATCAGTTCACGTTCTTTCGGATAGATGACCTCATGGTCGAGAATCGCGGGTTCCGCAACCTTGATGATCGTGTACTCGCGGGTCTTTCGATCCCACATCTTCCGGTAGATCGTCTCGAAGCCAAAGGGATGGTCGGGGTAGCAGAGCAGCGTGTTGAGCATGATGCTCCGCAGGCCTTTGTCCTTCGGGTATTGGTTGATGGTCTTCTTGATCTGCTCAGCGAGATCGTCATAGGCGTCCCGCAATGTGCTGCCGGCATGCACCTCGATAACGGTCTCGGCGTAAGACGGGAGCGCATCTGCGATATCTTCCAGGGAAACAAAGGCCGTGGAGTCCATCAGGTGATTGCCAAACAGCATAGGCGAGCAGCCTGGGCGGCGCAGGATCTGAATCGACTTCTTGGGATTGCGAGAGCACGCGTTGACGCTCTCCGTGATTCTTTCCACGGTCTCGATTACGCCATACTTCCGCTGAAACATCTCACGTCCTGCACCACCCCACTCGAAGCCCTCGCGAACCATCTGCGGGGCATCGATGCGGTATAGCACGTTATAGAGGTCATCAGCGTAGCCGCCCATCATCGTTCCGGTTAACGTAATGACCTTCTTCGCGACCCTTGCCAGCACTGCCAAACCGTTGCCCTGGGCGGTATCGCCCGCGAGCTGATGAACCTCGTCGGCGATGGAGAAGTCGAAGAAGTCGAGCATGTACCGGCCCATGTAATCCATGGGAGCCATGCGCTGGATTCGTGAGCGATCGGCGGACCAGAGAGGCGAATACAGCTTCGTGCCGCCTTTGCTACGCTCTACCGTTTCAGAATGCTTCCGGCGCTCATCGAAATCGTCTTCAACGAGAACGCCATTGGAGGTCTTTGCTACAGGCTGGTACGTGTCGATGTTGACGACACTGCCTGCATGGTCCCGGCTGCTTCGCGCAGCCTTACCGTAAACGTGTTTCCAGTAGTAGCTGAGCTTGCCTTTCTCTTTTCCCACGATGAAGTAGGTCGGATAAGGATGCTGCTGGAGCCACGTGCGCCGGCCCATGGCGCGCAACTGTGGAAGAGTTGTGGCAAGGCCACGGCGCCGCATGATGCCATTGGCGTACTGAATCTCCACCACGCCGTGAGGCTTCTTTGGGTCGCCGCCGTTGCGCAAGTCCTCGATGATGTAGGTTCTTGCGTGGGGGACCGTGATCAGGATTTCGCGCGCCCACTTCTCAGTGAGGTGCGGCGGGCACATAACAATCGTGGAAAAAGGCTTGGAGTGGGCGGCCACGTACGCGACGCCTGCTCCGGCCATGAAAGTCTTCCCTGTCCCGCATTCGCCCACGATCTTCACCGCATCGTGATCAGCGAGGTACTTCACGCACCCCATGATGGCGAGCTCCTGGGCGGGCAGTGGCTTACGCATTAGACGCGAAAGCTCAGGAGCAGGAGGATCGTTGAGCGCATGCAGTGGGGGATAGGTTTCGACGATCCGGCGCCCGAGTTCGCGGGGGCCGTAGATTCTCAAATAGTCGTAGAGTGTTTGCATTTCCATGGCAGGTCTCGTTCTGTGGTGACAGTGGTGGGATAGTTTGCTTCCCACCCTGTCGTACATTGTCTTGGTCGTCGTTTTGTGGGGTTATGGTCTAACTGGATTGAAATGCTGGCGCCAACAGCGGAATGCTCAGAGCCAAATCAATTCGTTTTCAAAATAAAACCTCTCCGCCGGAAAGGCGGTGCACTCTGCGATCCGATGCCCAACCGGGCCCCGGTCCGCCAGCGTCGGTCGCAAGCCGGCACTATGTTCCACTCGGTGCTCGCACCAGAGCACAGCGCGCCTGTTGGCAAAAACGGTGCGGCTCTTCCATCAGACGCCAAAATGGATTAATGTGCTTGCATTCAATGTCTTGGATTGCTGCCGACGGACCGGAGGCGACAGTGGACTACACTCCCTCTCAGAAGAGAGCCATAAACTCGATAAATCACAACTTGCAGATAATCGCTTGTGCTGGCTCCGGAAAGACACAAGTCATTTCACACCGCATCGTGAAGATCCTCGATGCGAAGAAGAAGGATGGTATAACCCCGGCCAACATCGTCGCGTTCACCTTCACCGAAAAAGCTGCGGCAGAGCTGAAGGATCGAATTCAACGGCTCTGCGTCGAGCACTTAGGAACCGACGACGGACTGTCCGAAATGTACGTTGGGACGATCCACGCGTACTGCCTGAATCTCCTTCAGCAGCCGCCGGTTTATAGCTTTCTTAAATTCTCTGTGCTGACCGAAGTCCAACAGAGGCTGCTGATCGACCGCTACAGCAGGAGGAGCGGATTGACTGAGGTCCCCCTCCAAGATGGGAGGTACCTCACGCGCTGGGTGGATTCCAGGCTCTATCAAACTCTGCTTGGCGTGCTCGAAGAGGGAGGGGGCCGACCTGGGGACATTCCTGCCGAGATTGCTGATGCAACAGGAAAATATCACGCCTTGCTCGATGAGTTAAAGTACCTGGACTATTCCGGAATGCTCCGGCGCGCGGTTGATGAGCTCTCCTCGAACCGCGCCCTGCGGTCTTCGATCAAGAAGACAATCCGCTATTTGATTGTTGACGAATACCAGGATATTAACCCGCTGCAAGAGAAGCTAATACGGCAACATTCAACGCTCGGGGCGAATGTCTGCGTCGTCGGCGACGACGATCAGACTATCTATCAGTGGAGGGGCAGCGACGTTGACAATATCATCACCTTTGCAAAGCGCTACCCAGGTGTAAAGACAGAGCATCTAAACGAAAACTTTAGAAGTAGCCGCGCGATTGTCCTTACAGCTCGACGGATCATCGAGCAGAACCCAGAGCGCCTTCCCAAAAAGATGGAAAGCACTGACGCCCAGCCCTTCGAGCGCGGCGATCTTCTGGCACTTCAGTTTGGCGACGTTGAAGCTGAAGCCGATTGGATAGCGATAAAGGTCCAGCATCTCAGGGGTTCCGAGTACAAGGATCGGCCAACGAAACCTAGTCGCGGATTGACCTATTCCGACATGGCTGTACTAGTGCGAGCTTGGAAAGACGTTCCTCCAATAGCAGAGGCATTGCGAAAGGCCGGGGTGCCATACCTGGGTGGCGGAATGAACTCGCTCCTGGATACGCCAGAGGCACAAGCGGTACGGGACATCTTCTATTATCTAGCTGATCATCCCGTCGGTGATTCTGCACTTCCGACTGATGCTGCCCTTCGAAGCTCCTTGCGAAATGGGCTGCCTGGCCTGACGAAGAAGAACATCACAGCAGGCCTCGAGTACCTCCAAGGAATCAAACTGCGCATCCCGCTAGGCAGTGACAATCAGCTCTTCCTGCAACGAGTCTACTTGGATGCCCTTGAAGTGATGGCTGTCCGGGAGGAGCGCATTGGAAATGCTGCTCGCTCTGGCGAAGTGATCTTCTTCAATCTCGGGAAGTTCAGCCAGCTGATCTCTGATTACGAGCACATTCACTTCCACAGTAGTCCAGTGTCGCTGTACCAGGGTTTTGCCGGATTCTTGGAGCACCAAGCCGCTGAATATTACCCGGAAGAAACAGAAGAAACTGCTCATGCCAAGCCAGACGCTGTACGGATTATGACAGTCCATCAGGCAAAAGGGATGCAGTGGCCTGTGGTTTTCGTGCCGTGCTTGCGCGCAAATCGGTTTCCGTCAAGAAGGCAAGGCGGCCGGTCCATATGGCACGTGATCCAGGAGAAGACGGTTCCCAATGCTGAGCGCTACAAGGGGACCGTTGAGGACGAAAGGCGACTCTTTTATGTCGCGCTTACCCGTGCCGAAAGGTACCTGTTTTGTTCGTGGGCGCCGGCTAACCGCCAGCAGCAACGAGCCAGCGCGTTCTTTACCGAGTTTACTGAGAGCGAGTGGGTTCTTGGGGCCGATACCCGCAAGAAGCCACGCCGCCTCACGCCGCGGGCACGAACCGAAGAGAACCCAATCCCTCTGACATTCAGTGAACTTCGCTATTATTTTCAGTGCCCGTACGAATTCAAGCTCAGATTCCTGTACGGCTTTGATTCGCCGCTCATTCGCGCGCTGGGATTTGGCAAATCTCTGCACGACGCCCTCTGCGAAATACACGCGAAATCGATCCTCGGTGAAGTCCCTTCCGTTGGCGATGTGCCCCGGCTTGTAAAGGATCACCTGCACCTACCTTTTGCAAACGATGAAATCCGAGAGAATGCGGTCCGGAGCGCTGAGAATGCTCTGGAGCAATATCTCGATAAACATGGGGAGCATCTTACGCGGCTCGAACATGCCGAGAAGCTCATTGAGCTGAAGCTAGCCGATGGCATCGTGGTCAAAGGACGGATTGACTTGATCCGGAGAACTGACACCAACGAGATTTCGATCGTTGATTTCAAGTCCGGAGACGACACGCAGCCGAAGGAGATGACGATTCTCCAACTTCACGTCTATGCTGCCGGGTTTAAAAAGGCGACCGGCAGGGCCGCGGATCTTATCGAGATACATAACCTCGAGGTTGGCCACGTACACCGGGAAGAAGTGAATGAGTCGTCAATTAAGCAGACGCTCAAACGCGTCGTCGAAGCTGGCAGACGTATTCGGGATGGGGCTCTTGCCCGGCGAGAAAAGTGGACCGGGCAGTGCGTGAAGTGCGATATGGCGGGGATTTGTCGCTCGAAACCTGCCGGTGCCAGAACCTAGTACAGCTACAGGCGGCCTGCGGAGAGTCGAACCAATTCAGAGGAGATTTTATGCTGAGAAGCACATTCATCCACATTCCTGGTGTCGGCTCCGCTACAGAGCGGAAGATATGGGCCAGTGGCATTCGCACCTGGGAAGATGCGAAGAACATGCTGGGTAGTTCTTCAGCCCGGACCATTCCAGTTCGCGCCAAGCTTAGTCTTCACCTGCCTGGGTCGATAAAAGCGCTGGAACAGGGCGATGCCGCGTTCTTCTCGCGGCTGGCGCGGTTCGGAGAGACGTGGCGGTGCTACGGTCAGTTCCGGAATCGATGTGTCTTTCTCGATATCGAAACAACTGGCCTCACGCCGAGCTACGACGAGGTCACTGTAGTCGGAACTTACGATGGAAAGAGCTACAAGAGCTTCGTAAAGGGCCGCAATCTAAGCGAACTCAGCAAAGAGCTGCGAAAGCATGCAGTTGTTGTCACGTTCAACGGCAGTGGATTTGATCTTCCCTTCTTACGGCCGAAATTCGCAGCAGCGTTGCCAGAGATCCATATCGACTTGCGTTGGGCTTCCTACAAGCTCGGCTATCACGGTGGCCTGAAAGAGATCGAACCCAAGTTCGGAGTTCATCGGCCTAAACGACTGTCTGGAATGGACGGCTTTGACGCGGTTGTTCTCTGGGAGCAGCATCGCGCCGGCAATGTCAATGCGCTGGAGCGCTTGATCGACTACAACAGGGCAGATGTGGTGGGACTCAAGACGATCATGGAGCAGTGCTACGAACGTTTGTCCGAAGAGCGCACTCGTCCTCTTTCGAAGGGACGCGCACGATCCGCACACGCCTAGCGACAACAAGTGTCCGGTCGTCTCAAGGCATCTAGACGAGAGCCGCAAGATGTGCGACGACTGGATCTGCTGGCATTCCTTGCGGGTGCTTCGCAAATTCAGAACTGGACGGCATGCGAGGCACAATGAGCCCCTGGTGATGGCAGTAATAGAAAGCTGACTGCCCGCAGAGTTTGAAGCGAGCCTTGAGGCGATTCAGTCTGCCATCGTCGCCGCCCCACGCAATCCAGACAATCGTGGCTTTCTGCCCTTCGGTCGCGCATCGGGGCGGCTCTGGCAGGTTCTCCAAAACCGAGCACGCATGGTGCAAATCTGGGTCGCGTAGATAAAACAGGTTCCACACTTGTACGTAGGCGTTATGGGGGATGGGCTTTTTTGCCATTCTGAAAGCGCTAACAAAGCGGTTCCGGACACTCGGCAGCATCTTGTCACCGTTCAGCGGAATCGGAGCCAAGACGCCGTATGCGCCGGGGACAGCTGATCCAGGATTCTTGCCGATAATCGCGCCGATACAGATGCCGTTCGACAAGTCGGGTTGTTCATTCCGAAGATATATCCGGGTATCGAATCGAAAGTCGTTTGGTCCCTGTTGTTCGAAGCGCGCGTAGTAGACCATCGAGAGCCTCCGTAGCTATGTGGTAATCAGTCCGACGCGCGACGCGGCTTTCGATGGGAGCAGCAGGGCCACGATGCACTCAGGAGCAGGATATCTTTGTACTGACCCGGAGTGCATATTCTACGGCTACTATCACCGCAAGGGAAGTTAGGCCACAGAGAACGCGGCCTTGAAATAGTCGCAAACGCTGAAATTCGGCCATGGCACTGGGCCATTCGCATCGGGGAAACGAAGGTCCATGCTCCGGACGCCTTGGCTGAGAATGTTGAGCAGCTCGTCGCGTGTCGCGCGAATACTATACGGATTGCAACCGAAGCCGGTCAGCGGAGAGATCCGATGCTGCAAGTCCAGTTGGTCGATAACCCAGGAGCCCCACTCCGGTCGCGCCGGCAACCCCATTACTGAGGCCATCAAGGCCCATGCCACGTCTGGAGAGTAGTTCAGCAGATACGTGCTCCCGTCTATTCCGTTCTGGCGAAGGGTCTGGGAAACAACGACTAGGTGCCGGACGGGATGGCTCATTCCGGGAATGAGGATCGTGCCGCGCAGGTTCGCCGCGTTCTCGCCCATTCGCACGCAACGGCTGATCTCGCCATCCTCGCCGGGGAATTTCAGCGAGAAGGCCGAATTGGCCGCGACGGCGGCCGAGATGGCCGCAGTCTCTGTGTCCCCGCCAAACACGGAAAGGAGAAGGCCTTGCTCCTCCTCCCCCATATAGCAGTCGCAGTGTACGCGGAGCGTGGTGCTGATCTTGTCTGTGGACTGCCGAAACTCAAGCTGCCCAAGACGAAGGTGTGCGTTTTCCAAGGGATGTCTCCTGGGTGGCGCCGCACGGGAGATGCTATGCAGCTCGCCCGTCCGCGGCGCCGGCGTCGGTTAATGGTGGTTTTTCTCCGAGAACCAGCGTGCGGCCGTCCTCGAACAGCAGGGTCACGTCATTGCTGAAGCGTTCTGTGTGCCGTTTCACGAAGACGTTTTCGCCGGTCTCCTCATTCGTCTCGATCTCCTCGGTGGTGGTGACGTTCTTGGTGGAGCGCCAGCGCACCAGATGACGATCAGGCCCCTCGCCAAACACCCCATTCAGGAGGCCCGCCGTGCACAAGAGGCCGACGTGTCCGGCGTGAAGAGGCGTCAACGGGCGTCCCCGGCTTACAGTTGGAGCCGGGAGGAAGAACTGCTGCACGGCCTGTTGATAGGCGTAGGAGCGCGGCAGCATGTCCTCGATCTTGTCCAGCGGCAATCCGGTATAGGTCAGAGTCGTTCCCGGCGAGGACGGCACCGCGTAAGGACGTTCGTCTCCCACCAGCGTGGGCATGTCGAGGTAGCCCTTGCAGTAGTTGAGAAGCACCTGCCTGGAGTCACGGACCGTCGAACCGGTCACGCGCTTTCGGATGGCGAAGACCACAATCTGCCCGAAGCGCTGCGACTCAGGATTAGCGAGCAGATACGGTCTGACGTCCGTGAAGTGCGCTGACAACACATCGACACACGTGATGAGGCGCTCAAACGGAATGACCAGTACGAGCACGCCGCCGATTCGCAGCCAGCGAAAAGTGTGGCCAAGGAAGAGCTCTTCCATTCGCCGGTTGGAGAGACTGCCAATCTCTGAGTCGTACGGCGGATTGAGATAGAGCAGCGAGAATCGCTCGACCTTGCTGTGCGTATCGAAGGTGCTGCCATGAACGGTGGTGATGCCTGCGGCCGCAGCCGCAGCGGCGCGCGCAGCATCAAGCTCGATGCCATAGAGACGGCAGTTGCCGCCCCTGGTGATCTGTTGCAATGCGGCGCCGGTGCCAACGCAAGGATCAATCACGCTCGCTGGCTCGGTGCCGAACTGGAGAAGGGTGCGAATCTTGTCGCCCTCGGCGGGCGGAAGCGGGTAGTAGCCGAGCTTCATTCTGCCAGCCAGACGCATGGATTTCCTCCAACTGTCGTGAGTGTTGTTGTGTGTAACTTGAAGCATAAAATGTCACTGAGTTTTTAAGCAGGTGTGCCGATGCCCAGACAGAATCGTGTGAATCCATTTGGTGAGATCATTGCCACGTCTGAGCGGGGAACATTCATGGGCAATCGTGGCGTTCTCCATGACGATGAAGGCCGCATCAGGCGGAAGTGGCAAGGGAAGCGATGGATCGTGTGCGTGCTGGAGTTTCGTAGCCGCAAGCGGAAGGTGATGACGCCAAGTCGTTACACGGAACTCTTCTTCCTAGACGAAGCAACCGCTCTGGCAGCCGGGCACCGTCCCTGCGCCGAATGTCGGCGGGAACGGTTCAAGTCCTTTAGCCGTGCCTGGCAGCAGGCTCATCCTCAGAACGCTGGCTCGCAGCCCTCGGCTTCTGACATCGACAACTGCCTGAATGCAGAGCGGGTGGCTCCAAAGAATCTCCCTGTGGCAAACCTGGCTGATTTACCGAATGGCGTCTTCGTCAAATTGGAGGAAGAACCTTATCTGGTCTACAACGACTGGTTACTGGCCTGGTCGGCGGGAGGCTATACGAAACGCATGGACCGTCCGCACAATGCCGAGGTCATCGTCCTGACGCCGAAATCGACTGTGGCGACGATTCGTGCTGGCTACGTCCCCGAAATCCACACCTCAGCGAACCAATGGGGGGATGGGGCATGAGCCAAGCGACTACTGGCGATATAAACCGGAACCGCATTCGCGTGAGGGGGACTCAATGTCCGGCGGCGTTGTGTGTGCAGACCGCGCTATGCGGCCTGCACGTCGTACAAAGGGATGGGTTCGGTGCCGCCCGTGAACTCCGCAAACGCTGGATCGTCGGAGTGCAGTTGATTGCCTCCCGGCTTCCATGAGCTGTTGCGTGGCGCGGGAATGAGCGGCTCCGCGTGCACGCGCTGCTTTCCATCAGGCCCAGCGCAGGAGACCACGCGGAACATCGTGTTGGTTGCAACTGCCCTCAAGGCCGGGGGCGTTGCGTAGTGAGGGTTCAGGAGTAGCCCCGAGCGCTGCCGGACGCCCTGCTCGGGGCTCGCCCGAGAGCTCGTGACAGAGGCCGTAATCAGAATGGGCGGCATGTTGAGTCACCGCTACACAGCCACGGCCGCCGTTGCAGCAAGGATGCAGGGCGCGCTAGCACTCTTCGGCGGCGCCGAGAGAGCGTGGACGGAGACTGCCCTGGTCACGGAGTGTTCACCCGGCCGTGGAACGCTCAGCGCAGAGGCCGGTGGCTCCGGGCGCGGATCGTCCGGAGAAGGAAATTGCAGCAGTTTGCACATAAAGATGCACCTCAGGATTCGAGTAGTTTCGTGTACTGCAGGGGTGATGATGGAAGCAGGAGCATCGCTGGAACGATGCTCCTCGGGAACCAATCAGGCAGCGGTTGTGCCGTGCTGGCGCTCCTGCTCTGCCTGATAGATGGTGGTGACTGTGCGGCTCACCGCCTTGAGATCGCCGAAGGTCTGGAGATCGGAAAGCGACTTTGCCGAGTGGGAGTGCAGGATGCTGGGCAGGGTGTTGTCGCTCGGCAACATGGGCTCCATGGTGTTGATCTGGTCGATCAGGTCCACGGCCCTGTCCAGGTTGAAGAAGACATCGTTGACTAGGTTCCCCGCCATGCGCCCGCTCGCATACAGCTCGGAGAGGCCGGTGACTACCGACGTGATCAGGGGCTTGGAGAGCTGGCCGAGGTAGCCGGCAAGCCGTTGCTTCGCTTCGGGAGTCCGTAGCAGTGCGAGCTGTGCCTCGATGGCCTCCGATTGAGTCGTGCTGGCATTCGCCGCAGCACCATTTCTGGATGTAGCCGCCGGCGCGGGATCGGCCGTTTTCCGGGATGACTTCGCCGTCCTGGCGCGTGCCTCCCGTGCTTCGGCGAGTTCGGCCGGGTGAATGGCGCAATCCGGCAGCACCGAGAAAAGCGGACGCTTGAAGTAGCCCTTCCCATTCACCGAAACCCTGCAGCTCCAGCCTTCCAGCTCGCGAAGGTAGCGGCCGAGCCCGAACTCCGCGCAGGCACGGCGGAAAGCCTGGGCCTGGGCGCGCGTGGTGCCGTTTTCATCATCGGCCCAGCCCTCGCCGGTGCTGGAGCGGGTGCCGAAGCCTTCGATGGTGATGGTGCTAGTGACGACGATCTTGCCGGTGGTGATCATCACCTGGGCCTTGTTGACCTTCTTCGAGCGCTGGACGTTGCTCACTGTCGTCATCGAGAAAGATTGGGTCCACCCTCCGGGACCGAACAGGGTGTCGAGGCGCCGCATGTAGGCGGAGCGTTGGGCGTAGGGGATGATGCGGGCTTCGCCATCGGCCTTCTCGCCATCCCCGAGAACTCGCCACGAGATCTCAGCGGCACGGAAAGGGAGTTCGAGAAGAGTTTTGATTTCCTCGGTGGTGTGCTTGTGATTTGGAGCGGTTTCAGAAGACATGCAGTTCTTCCTTCTTCAGATTTCAAGTCAAAAACAAAGCCCCGACGCAGCGGCTGTGCCGGGGGCGTGCAGAAATTGCGGCCAATCGCGCATTAGAACGGGAACGGATCGGCGGCATCGGCGCTGGCAAACTCGGGCTCGTCGCCGGGGAAGTTCTGATCGTTGTCGCTCTCACACGAGGTGCCGCTGCCACTTTCGCTCCGGTCGTCGCCGAGCAGGACCAGATCGGTGGCGCTGACATAGGTCTGGTAGCGCTTCTGGCCGCTCTGCTTGTCGTCCCAGCTATGGGTGCGCAGGCTGCCCTCGACGTAGACGGCGCGGCCTTTCTTGAGGTACTCGCTGGCAATCTCAGCAAGGCGCGCCCAGCAGGTGATGTTGTGCCACTCGGTGCGCTTCTGCCAGTTGCCGTCCTTGTCTTTGTAGCGGTCGTTGGTAGCCAGGGTGAAGTTGGCCACGGCGGTGCCACCGGCGGTATGCTTCAACTGCGGATCCCGGCCAAGGTGGCCTATCAATGTCACGCGGTTTACGCTCTTTGCCATGATGAGGAGTGTCCTTTGTTGCCGTCCATTGGGCGGCTGGTTGGTGGTGGTGTGGGTGGCTCGCCGCGTTCGGGCGAAAAGAATGGCCACGCCTTGAAGGCGCGGCCGGGGGAAGTCTAAGGACGAAGGCAACTACCGGATGACGATGTTGTCGGGCCGGTTCTACAACTCAGCGACAATGGTTGAGACATCTACTAACGTCGCCTGAAGTGCGGAGAACGCGGATGCCCGAAGGCATTTCGAATGTCATCTGTGGAGCAGCCCGCATGACAGTGGTAGTAACCGTGTCGAGCGCCGTGTGGTTTGCCGACGCCGAGGTTGTCTTGGCTTGTGTCGTTACCAGCTAGCCGACACGACGGACACTGCACAAAAAAGTCCGTGCCGCCAATTGGACGCTTGTTCGCCAGGGATACGTGTTCGTAAATATCGAAAGGCTTCTTCGCTCCACTGCCGTTTCCGCTGAAGAGCCGCACGCTCGAAGTAGGCGGAGGATCGTCAGCGGTCTCCCATTGTGGGGGAGGCGCCATCTTGTGCGTGAGATCATTCAGCTGCTCAGCCGTCAGTTTGGGAAGCGCACAGAGCGCATCGATTTGAGCCTGGAGTGTTAGCTGGCCAATGTCCACAAACCAGTAGCGGTTGTCGTTCTTCCGATGGATGCCAAGCGGCGCACGAATACCATTGCCGAGCGCTCCCGGTGCAATCGAATCCTGTTTCGGAAATATTTCTATCCCCTCATCAGCAAACCCCGAGGCCTTGATAGGCACCCCTAGCCGGAGTGCGAGGTTGTAAATGAAAAGACGGCACTGCTTGGCCGGTAACGGATCTTCACAGAAGATCCACAGATGGCCGCCTCGCCGCGAATATTCCTGCACGGCGAAGACGTTTTCCAACAGCAGTTCCTTTCGCAGCTTTGCCAAGTCTCTTTTCGCTTGCTCGGTGTCGTAGTCGGCATCGATCGCCACCCATTTGCAGCATTGGGTTTCTGGATTGATCGCATACAGATTCACGGTTACCTGCCCGGCGAGGTGCTGCTCGATTGTCTTCTCCGTCAGACTACGGTACGGGCTGAGGAGTCTGCGTTCCCTTACGAGTTCAAGGTAAATCTCGTTTGTCCGGTCAGTGTGGGTCAGGCTGCCCCACATCTCGCCGGGCATTTCCATTGCAGCTCTCCTGCCGGCGAGAGTTTTGAGCTCCGGGTGCTTGGGCCGGTGGTAGCGATGGTCCCCGTACGGAGACTGCTCGCAATAGGACAGCCGATTCACGAAGAGCTTCATATACGTCTTTGCCAATCCGGGGGCAACCGAGAGAAGCCGCGGGGCGGAGGCTCTCGGTTCCCACCCGGATGTGAGCGTCGTGCGCGTGGACATCGGCTGTTCTTCTTTCGGTGAAATACATCTATGCTGTCTGGCGCTGTGTTCGACCTGTGAGTGGCAGGCTGGGCCGCAGCCCACCCGTGGTCCGTGGGTGATGTTGTCTGCCTCGTCCGTGGCGACGGGAGTGGTGGCGGGTAGCGGGGCAGGCTCCCGGAGCGAGTACGCGGTCCAGTGAGAAGGCCTCGACCAGGACATCGAATTCCTCGGCTTCGAAGTCATCATCGCGGCCGGCCCAATCAAGCATGAAAAACGCCCGCCGAACCGAACTGTAGAAGTAGATCGCTCCCGAATGCGCGCGCCCGGGGATGGATATGATGAATAACAGGCCCGTGGGAAGCTCCCGGAGCCGGCTGACGAGCGCGCCGTCGGATGAGGCCAAAAATGCCTTCAGCACTTCCCAGCGGGATGAACCGCAGGCCACACCAGTGAGCGACGTTGACGGGTAGAGATATCCAAAGGTCGGAGAGGGAACGGTCGAAGTGGACACAGGAGAGCCTCCGCGTCGTGAAAGACGCAAGCAAAAGCCCCGGAACGCGGGGCTGGGCGCAAAGTAAATCCCCTGCCATCGACACAGTGTCATCGATCATCTGAAAACGTAGTTTTCTGAACATCTGCCGACCCTGTTAGATAAAGAACACCATCATCTGCGCCGCAGGCGCACCTCATCTGTCAATCATCATTGGAGTCTGTTGAGGTGTAAGTTCATCCTCTGACGGTGGGAAAAGGTGCGGGGTCTCGTCGCTTGCAACGGCGAGACCCCGCTGGGCAACCTTCATCAGGTAGCCATCTGTAGCAGATGGCTTCTACCTTGCCATGATCGGTTGCCGTTGTCCAGCCCCACTTGGCAACGTGGATGACGACTCATGGCGAGGTTGTTCTCCGGCAACGAGTTTGCCGCGGCTGTAACGCGGTGTTCTGGATCTGTCCCCACTGTGACCGCGGACAACGCTATTGCTGCCCCTCGTGCCGAATCCAGGCGCGCCGGCAGCAACGGCGTTGTGCTAACCGCCGGCACCAGCAGAGTCCCGAAGGACGAGATGACCATCGCGATCGGCAGCGGGAGTACCGGCGTCGCCACCGGCAAGTTCAGTTATGTGTGACGGATCAAGGTTCCGCTTCGATCACCTCGCCGGGCAAGATGCCGGAGTGGGATGCGAGATCAGCGCGGACTGTCAGCCAGGTTGGCTTCGCCGCCGCTTCTGTCCAACCGCTGGCGTTGTCGGCGTGGCGGAGGCCATCGGAGAAGCCTCAACCGCCGTTTCTTTGCTGTGCTTGGTGTGGATGCCGCGGCCGTTTCGTCGATCCGTTCCCCAAAATCCCGCGATTCTAGGAACCTCGATGATTAACTCAGAAACACGGATGCAGATCCGTCATTGTTTCTACGCCGAACATTGGAAGATCGGCACCATTGCCCAGGAGCTTGGCGTCCATCCTGATGCTGTCCGCTCGGCGATTGAGTCCAACCGCTTTCACCGGGCGCAAACCCTGCGCTGCTGTATCACCGATCCCTACTTACCCTTCATCCGCCAAACGTTGGACCAGTATCCCCGATTACGCGCCACCCGCATCTACCAGATGCTCTGCGAGCGCGGCTACCAGGGCAGTATCGTCCAGTTGCGGCGTGCTGTGGCCAATCTGCGGCCCTGTCGGCCAGAACCGTTCTTGCGCCTGCATATGTTTCCAGCCGAGCAAGCGCAAGTCGACTGGGCCCACTTCGGAGAAGTCATGGTCGGCCGCGCCCGCCGGCGTCTTTCCTGCTTTGTCATCACCCTTTCCTACTCGCGGGCGCTTTATCTGGAGTTCTTCTTCGATCAGAGCATGGAGAACTTCTTGCGCGGCCACGTTCACGCCTTTCAAGCCTGGTCGGGCCAGCCGCGTGTGATTCTTCATGACAATCTTCGCAGTGCCGTGTTGGAGCGGCGCGGCAATCAGATCCACTTTCATCCTCGCTTGTTGGAGCTGTGCGCTCACTATCACTGCGTAGCCCGGCCTTGCCAAGTGCGAGCTGGTAATCAGAAAGGCCGCGTCGAACGTGCGATACGTTACGTGCGCGAATCCTTCTGGGCCGGCCGCGACTTCACCACCTTGGAGGAGTGCAACCGTCAGGCTCTGCGATGGCGGGACCAGGTCGCGCATCAGCGCCCTTGGCCTGGGGATGATCGTCGCACCGTGGCACAGGCCTTCGCCGAAGAACAACCGCGCTTGTTGCCGTTGCCACTCCATCCTTTTCACACCGATCTGATTGTTCCCATTCGTTCTGCCAAGACCATCTATGTCCGCTTTGATCTCAACGACTACTCGATCCCGCCAGTTGCGGTTCGACGTCCACTCACCCTGGTCGCCTCCGACACCTGGGTTCGTATTCTGGACGGAACCCAGGAGATCGCCTGCCACCACCGCAGCTACGACCGCCACCAACCGGTACTGGATCCGGATCATCAACAAGCGCTGCTAAAACAAAAACGCAAAGCGTTTCACTCCACCCCGACCGGCTGGCTTGCCCAAGTGGTACCGGAAAGCGAAACCTTGCTGGATCAAGCCTTCGCCCGTGGGGAATCAGCGGGCAGGCAGACTGCCCAACTGCGCAAGCTGCTGGATATATACGGTGCTCCAGCGTTGCGCCGTGCCATCTGTGAAGCGCTGGAGCGTGACACCCCCCGCGCCTCTTCGGTGGCATTCCTGCTCCGTAAGTGGGAGCAGACGATGCCTTCTGCTGCACCGAAGGTCGACCTCAGCCGTCACCCAGAAGCGCAATCCATCGATGTTCAGCCCCACGACTTGGAGACCTACGATGAACTCGCTCGCCACGACGATGACCCCCATGAATAACCTCGCTGCTCAACTCCAACAAATCGGCCTGCGGGCGGTGCCTACGGAGCTGGACGATTTTATTGCGCGCGCCACCAAGGGACGCTGGTCACCCAGCATGCTGTTGGAGCAACTGGCGCAGGCCGAAGCCGATGACCGTTCCCGGCGCAGCCTGGAACGGCGCTTGCGAGTCTCCGGCATCAAGAGCTTCAAACCGATGGCGGACTATGAATGGTCATGGCCGAGCAAGATCGAGCGAGACATCATCGAACGCGCGCTCACCTTGGACTTCCTGCACGAGGCGCGCAACCTTGTTCTCGTTGGTCGCAACGGGTTAGGCAAAACTATGATCGCCCAGAATGTCTGCCACGCCGCGGTGTTGGCCGGCAGCTCAGTACTGTTTCGTTCCGCGCCGGCGCTGCTGGAAGAACTCCAGCGCCAGACCCCGGAGGGGCGCCGCCGCAAGCTTCGCACCTATGCCAACGTTGATCTCCTGTGCGTCGATGAGGTCGGGTATCTGTCCTTCGATGATAAAGCCGCCGACCTGTTGTACGAAGTCATCAACCGTCGCTACGAACGCAAGTCGGTGATTGTTACAACCAACAGACCATTCAAAGAATGGAACGAGGTCTTTCCCAATGCCACCTGCATTGCCACTCTGCTGGACCGACTCCTTCATCATGTCGACGTGACAGTGATCGAGGGCGACAGCTATCGCGTCCGGGAAAGCGAACAGGAAGCGGCAGCTCGCAGGAGAAAGAAATGAACGCCTCGGCAACCCACTCCGATGGCATCAGTTACGTTTCGGCAGTCCTAGCTTTGTACTTGGAACTGCCCGAAACGCCCTTGCGCACAAGCGCCCAGGATCAGAGGTGCGCTCGCCAACTCTATGATCGCGGCGTGTCTTTGGGCGTGGTCGAGTCAGCTTTCCTGCTTGGTTCTCTACGCCGATTACTCCGGCCAGCAGACGCACCGCAGCTATCGCCCATTCGTTCGCTGGCCTACTTCCAGCCCGTCATCGCTGAGCTACTTACCAATCCTGCACCCGAAAACTATCTGGAGTACTTGCGTCTCAAACTGCGGCGTGTCGCCAGAGGCAAGATCGTAACAGGGTCGGCAGATGTTCAGAAAACTACGTTTTCAGATGATCGATAACATCTCCAGAGGTTTGCCATCGGCAATCCACTTTTCAATGTCGTACAGTCTCCCGGTGCGGCACAAAGTGAGCAGCTCTTTTGCCTCGCTGGCGACAGCCATTTCGTTCACGTCGCTCTCACTCCCTCAAGCAGTGAATTCTAACCCCAGATATTGGGTCGTGCGTGCCCAGCTCCAAAACCCGGGGGATGCCAAGATTACTTACAGCCCGCTACACTGTTCAACACCCAATGTCAGGAGGCCCAACATGCTTTTGAAATACGATCGCGAGGAACTTTACCAGAAAGTATGGGAGCGGCCGATACTAAAGGTGGCCGAGGAGTACGGCGTCTCTTCTGTAGCTCTCGGTAAAGTGTGCCGCAAGCTGGCTGTTCCGGTGCCAGGCCGCGGACACTGGGCGAAGCTGGCCCACGGCCACACCGGCGCTCGGAAACTACCTCTACCAAAGCTTGATCCGGTTCCGGTCATATACCGCTCAAGGGTTGCGGAGGAGAAGGCTGCAAGCGCGTCCGATCAGAAGAAAGATCCCGAGTTCGCCGCACTTGACCAGCTGCTTTCGTCTGGCACGCTCGCCCCCCAACCGACTGACGCGTCGGTCCCAGCCAAGGAACACGTTCTGATTCGGCGCACTGCCAGCCGCCTGCGGAGCCAGAGCCGCAAGACTGACGAAGGTATTCTTATCCCCCGAGAACCTGGCGGACTTGACGTCAAAGTGAGCGCCGGTAGCCTGGACCGTGCCTTGCAGGTTATGTCGCAAGTGTTGGCCGTGCTGGAAAGTCAGGGGTTCAGCGTTGAGGTATCAGAGGAAGGCGGCACCGCCGCCCTCATCCATGGTCGGCGCGTCTCTTTTGGCATTGAGGAGGAGGTTCGGAGAATCGTGACTAGGAAGCCGCGTGTGCCCAACCCGACGGACAGGTGGGACTACGATGAGACCGTCACCAACGAAGCGACCGGAGTGCTGGCGCTCATGATTCACACTTCGATGTGGCCAACGCACTCACTCCGAAAGAAATGGAGCGATGCAAAGATCCAGCGTGTCGAAAAGCTAATCCCGGACTTCGTCGCTGGCCTGATGCGGGCCGCTATCGTGTTGCGGCGAGACGAAGAGGAGAAGAACCGTCGCGAGTTGGAGCAGCAACAGCGTGAGCGAGAGCGGGCGGAACTGCGGAAGCAGATTGAGGCAGAAGAGGCAAAGGTGGCGCAATTAGATCAATGGGCTAAAGGCTGGGAAGAGGCGGAACGACTCCGGCGGTTCATCGCCGCTTATGCCGAAAAGGCACAAACTTGGCCGGCCGATAGCCAGCCGAAGCACAGGGCGTGGATCGAGTGGGCGACCAGGGAGGCAGATCGGCACGATCCATTCGTCAAAGATAAGCCGACTTCGGTCGTGGATAGGAAACGCGAGTTACGGGGGTGGTGAACACGACTTCCGGCAATCCATCCAGTACAAAAATACATTGTAAGTAATGTTTTTATTGTAATAAACACAATATACATATCTATATATTGCCCAATAATGGCATATTTTCGCCATGAAAATTGCCGAGCAATTGGCCAGGAATCAGCGATGGATTGGGTCAGGTTAATCACAGATCGGGCACGAATCTCCGGTATCCTCCGGGTTGACGAATTGGCTCGCGAGATAAATACCTCTGAAGTCGCCGTTGGGAACGCGCTCCGCCGTCAAGAGGAACGTGGTCTTGTCGAGCATCTCGGGAAGAAGATTTTCATCAACCGACTGGTCCCCGATTATTCAGGGCGAGAGCTAATAAACACCCTGAGGCCTGAGTCATACCTGTCGCTCGAAACTGTCTTGAGGGACTCAGGCATTTCGACCCAAAGTCCAACGGTTCTAACCTGCGTTACCCCTGGACGGCCTGGCGAGTTCCGAGCGAAGTCTGTGTCGGTAAGCTTCCGCCGGATATCGAAGAATCTCTTCTGGGGATTCCAGGAACAGAGAACACGATACGGCAAATACAACATAGCCGAGCCAGAGAAAGCCCTGTTGGATTGGGTTTATCTGCGTCGCCTAGAAGGTAGCACAATCAACACCGATGAGTTGGACCTGCAGAGGCTTGATCGGGGCAGGCTGCTGCAGTATGCAGCGATGTTCCCGATCCCTGTAAAGCTACAAATTATGGAAGCAGTGGCCAGCTTCAGCATTGCGAAGCCAGCGTTGCATCAGGATGCTTGATGCTGAGTAAATAGGTACTCTTTGAAGAGGGGATTGAAATCCTCCTTACGGGCCCGGGTTCTGTTCAGCAGGCGTTGCTTCACCGAGGCTGCCGTATTGACTGGAATCTGTTCCCGCTACGATCCTTGCGGCGTACCCGAATGCCTCTCAGCAGGAAATGCTTTCCCAATTGAGAATGTATCTATATAGGAAATATTTCCTTTACACATGCATTCCCATTTGAGAAAATAGGTCCATGGATGCTTCTATTCTCAGCCCGACAGAGCGTATCGTAGGCGAGGCACTGCGCAGTCAGGCACCCGTCAAAGGGCTGCCGGGAGTGACTATTCGAAACGTATGTGAGCAGCCTGAGCAGCCCTTTGACATCAGCTTCGAGCTTCGCTCTGGCCCAAATCAGGTGCAGGTCTTGGGAGAAATCAAACCGTCTTTCTCTCCCCGGCTTCTAGAAGAGATCGGGCCTTGGATCCGGAGACTGAAGTCGTTGCGTGCGGACATCTCAGTAGCCGTGCTTGCGCCGGTGCTGTCGCCGCAGGCCCAGGCATTCTGCATTCAGAATGGAATTGATTTCCTGGATTTGGCGGGCAATGTGTTCATCAATGTTCCGGGAAAGTTCACCCTGCAGCGCAGTGGAATGCGCGCGAGCAGCCGGTCAGGCGCAACAACCGAAAACGAGCGAAGCGCGAATGTGTTCTCTGGACGGTTTTCGCGAGTCCTCCGAGTGCTGTTAGAAAATCCAAAACCTTGGACGGTTACCGAGATTGCTCGCGAACTGGAGGCCGAGAGCACACGATTCAGTGAGAGGTTCCCGAACGCAGTGATTGATTTCGGGATCAGCCTCGGATCCGTCTCTAAAGCGGTGGCCGCCCTGGAGGAGCAGCTTGGGGTACGTCGGCGTGGAACTGCGGTGATCGTTGCCGAACCTGTCCGCCTTCTCCAGCAGTGGGGAGAGAAGTATAAGGAACGATACCGCTGGCGCCTGCGGAGTTCTTTTCAGACCGGCAACCCGTTCGGAGGTGAATTGGCCGACATAGCGGATGGGATCGGGCGCATGACTCAGGGGGCATATGCATTCAGCGGGGCGATTGCGGCAGCTTCCGATGCCCCGTTCGTCGATATCGACTTGGTTGATATTTTCGTCCTAAATGGCCAGCTCGGAGCAGAGCTTCGTGATCTCCAAGCGGGGCCGAACACTGGACCTAAGCTTCGCTTCATCACGCCCTACGATGCTGGTGTGTTCATGTATTCGAAGCCGGTCGGTACGGCGCTGGTCGTCTCGCCAATCCAAGCCTATTTGGATCTATACGCACGCGGCGGACGTGATCTGAAGCAAGCTGAGTATTTGCTGAGCAATGTGATTCAGTCGAAGTGGAGGAGCGCGTGATTCCAGAACCACAGAAAACGTACGTTCTGGAACTCCTGCATGCCTTGGGAACAACCGCCGACGAATTTGTGGTTGCTGGCGCACAGGCAATGAAGTTCATGATGGAGCGTGCGCGTGCGACCAAAGATATTGATTTCGTTCTCGACGTAGTGAGGCTGCGGAGCGAGCCGCTATTGCTGGGCACCCAACTGGAAAGACTCGGATATGCGGTGGTCGACGGCTCCCGCAACTTTCAGTTTGAAAAGCCGATTCCCAACAGCCGCGAAACCATGCGAATCGAATTCATGGCACCAGAGGAATTCAAGCGCGCGGAGCGGGATTTCCGAGTGGATATTCAGAAGGGTGTCCATGCGCGCGCGTGCACCGGCGGTACCATCGCGGTGGCCGAGTCGGAAATCCATCAACTCACAGGCCGACTGCCAGACGGCTCAGATTTCACCGCTCAGCTTCGGGTGACCAGGCCACACGCTTTAGTCATGTTGAAGCTGCTGGCGCTCGATGACCGATACCGCAACATCCGAGGCCCTGCAGAGTCCCGGCATGATCGGGAAGAGGCGCGCACTCATGCGGCTGATATTGTGGCCATAGTCTCAGCGCAAACAAATCTCTCACATTTCAAGGAAGGGTTTGAGCGCCAGTTCGAGGCTGATCGGCCGCTTGGCCGGCACGTGTTGCACGTCCTTGACGAATATTTCAGAAGGAACATCTCGCCCGGAATTTTAGTGTACGAAGAATTCCTCGTGGCAGACAGCCCCCTTGAGCGAGATGCACGGCAACAAGTAGCACAGGAGATCGAACGTGCGCACCAGTTAATGAGAACCTTATTGCCGGCCTGACTCAACATTTTCCGGAATCAACGCTGAACAAAGGATCAAACGACTTCGCACGGGCTATTGATCGCACCCGAACCGCGCTGTGAACCTGCCAAGACTGGGAACCTGGCCGGTCAGAATTTCAACTTCGGGCCCTTTTTCCGCGGAAACCGTCGTGCTAGCGTAAAGTGATATGGCCGTCATGCCCGATCATGAACTGCCACAATCTCGCATCGGCTTACGGGCAAGGACAATAGCGTTCGGTCGGGACTCGACTATGGAGAAATCAAATGACAAGCTATTCCAGTGCTGAGAGCGCCGTTGATGCTATCGGAGAGCAGCTGCGGGGAATTCATCGGAGCTTTTCTGGGGCGCAGGTGCGCGTTGCCCATAGCATCGGTGCTACTGGCCCCAAGTTCTTGACCGGGACGTTGACCTTTGCCGAACAAGAACTCGCTTCTCGGCCAAAGGTTTGCTACCCGGAATTACATCTATCCGAATTTTGGATTAATGGGCAGGATGAAACGCTCGCATTTCTGCGCAGACTTCTGAAGGGCGGCGAGCTAATCGGCGGGCTTCCTTCTCCAGAATTCAAACAAACCCTCGTCAATCACGATCTGTCTGGAGATTCGACTTCCGGATGGCCTTCATGGGTGTACTCAACTTCAAAGGAGTACCGTCAGGGTGAGCAGCCTCTTTATCTCTCCCAATCGCCACTGGTGCAAATAGAACAAGAGCCATTCCGCACGTCAGCGGACGCGGTACGTAGGTGGGTATATGGTGAGATCTTTTGCGATCAAATGTCCAATGGTGTGCCAAATCAAGAATATTTTTTGACGATAGTTCCAGACACGCGAGCACGCTTCGCATCTGGACGTTGGCGTTCCGGACGGCTTGAGCTTTCCATCGAAACCGGGGTCAACCCATGCGAGCTTGAACTTCAGATTATTCGCCTCGGAAGCAGTGCTCGCAGTTCGCGACATATCGTCACAGCCGATCCGCTGGAACTAGACCTTCCCGAAGAAGCCACCGCGCTGGAGTTGTACCTGGTACACAGGTGCGGCGACTTAATCGCGAGGCGAACGCTTCACGCTCGATACCGTACATTTGGGATGATGGAGGACGACCAACCTGAAGCAACGAACTACGCCCTAGAGCTACAAGGCGGCGAGAACGAGCGGCGAGAGTTCAAACCCTTTATGACGCCCAAGCACGAAAAGGAATTCGACGTGGTCAAGACTGTGGTTGCATTTGCGAATACTGAAGGTGGCACACTGTTTGTTGGTGTGGACGACGAAGGAACTCCACAAGGGCAAGCAGCGGCCAACAGGTGTTTTCGTAAGTCTGGCGATCCCGTCAAGGACCAGATGCAGATGCTGAAGAAATTGGTGATCGAGAACACCAAGCCAGTGCCGGGTGTTCTCTACACCGTCGCTGAGATAAATGGACATCCCGTAATTGTGATGGAGGTCAGCAAGACTGATCGCATCTGTGCGGCACAAGACAATCGCGTGTTCGTCAGGAGAGGAGCTACGAGCCGCCTAGCTGACCCGCACACGGAAATCCCCTCGATGGTCTCATCGGTCACGGCGGGCCCAGAGCACGGAAGTGTTTCAATCTCAGCATTAGGAGGCATCTTAGGTTCTTAGCTCGCTCTGTTGCGATTGTCGAATCTGCTCGTATACTCGCTTCCGCGTCCATTCTCGATACAAGCTTCTCACCACTCATTTAGCGTTTTCGGAGTTCCGGCAGCTGCTCGTCAGTGACGAACTGAACTTGCGTGACGGGCAGAGCTAGATCGCGAATGGCAGCGAAGATATGTTCCAGAAGTTTGAGCGCAGGATGCCGCCACTCTTCGCCCGGCATCCAGACCAAAAGCTTCCCACCTTCGAGCCGTAGATAGAGTAGCGGCACGAGCCAGTCGAATGTGTGTGGATTGACGGTCTCCCGGAGAGAACTCTTGATCTGCGTCCAAAAATTGTCGGCTGGAGCGGCATCCAGTTCTTCATGGATCATGGAAACAGCTGCCCGTTTGCCAACCTCCTCGGCGGTTGCACGCTCCACCATTTGCCGTTGCTTCCGCCACTCGTGGAAGAGATCGCCTTCAAAGCAGCGAGGAACCACCTTTAGCAGGAAGCCAGTTGGATTTTCAACGGAACGCGAAGAGCGAACAATGCTTCCCTTTTCGCGCAGGAAGAAGTTGATCTCCTCCGTGGTCAGATCCGGAACCAGAACCTGGCACGCCGATATCATTGCGGCGAGAGCCCTTTGATCAGGGACCAATGCGTAGCGGGCGAATTCACGACGGATTTCAGCCGGATCCAACAACAACGTTTCCGTTGCTGTTGTTCTTTCCAACAACAGTTCTTTGTCTTTAAACCGCGTGCTCTCCTCGAACACAGTGCTCATGTCCGAACTGACCATGCTGAGTATGGTCTCCTTGGAAGGAGTGTCCATGTCATGGTTGACCACAGTGTGCACGTCAGAATTGGCTACTGTGTTCACGTCAGAATTGGCCGCAGTTCCCCAGCTCGTTGACGCCAGCTTGCATTGGGAAGCTTGCAGAGGCCAGACGAACGAATGACCGGGCCCAATCTTTGCTTGGTAGAATCTGCCTTTTGATTGCTGCCTTTTCAGTGTGGCTTCAAAGCTGAAAACCCTGAAGATAGTCGCAGTTCGCCGCAGGATGTCGGGAGCCTGCTCTATCGCGACGAAGTCCTTGTCCAGCAGACTCTGCCGCACCCTTCTAATGGTGCTTTGCGAAAGTCCGGTCTTCCTCAGGTCATTGTGTCCCGCCTGCACCAGCTTCTCCAACTCTCCGTCCATAAGAAGCGTTGGGCCTTTCTCATATTTCCTCTTCTCGGCTTTTCGTTTTGACTCCTGCCAGAGAAGCTCATAGACAAGCGCCTCGTTCCCCGTCAGCATGTCCTTGGCATTGTCAATTCGCTGCACCCGACCCTCGACGACCATCTCGCCTGCTTCGGTAACCCAGACTCCCACTCGCGCCGGTCCGATTTTGCTTGGCCTCTGCGTCGACATATGCAGATCTCTGAATTTTTCGTCAGTCGATTCGGTGGCACTGACCGCACTCAACCTCGGAGTGGCAACCGTGTCCGTTCCTGACCTGAGCACTGTGTTCTCGTCTGGTCCGGCCACAGTGTTCAACGGTAACCCGAGCACTGTATGTGTCTCCGGCGTGACAGGGGTCTGCGGAGACATGGGCACTGTATTCAGTTCAGACCTGAGCACTGTGTTTGCTTTAGGCCTGGTCACTGTGTCCGCCCCAGACATGAGCACAGTGTTCGCTTCAGACTTGAGCAGTGTGTTCAGGTCAGAAACCATCACGCTGTTCATCGGTAACCTGAGCACTCTGTCCGTTGCAGACGTGAGCACTGTGTCCACGTCTGGGGCAACTGTCGCGGGCACAGTATTGTCGGCCGCATTGATGCCGGCCTCAGCGGCGACCGGAGACTCCACTGAACATGCCCGCTCCACCGACCCCAGGAACGATAGGTCGGGCACCAGTGACGGCTCAATGATCAGCGCATCAATCTCTGCCTTGGGATCGAATACAACGGCCCTACGCGGATGTGTCGGCCGATGATGCCTTTGAGTTGCTTGCGCCATGGGACAAGATCTCCATTAACTGCTCAAATGCGGCGGTGTAGTCCTGCATTGCTTTGCATCGCGGGTCAAAATCGGAGAGGAACTGCCGCGCCTGAGTTGCTTTTCCCACGGAGGCGTCGGTTCGTATCTCGGTTAGGAGGGGGACGGAATAGCGCGCTTCCAACTCGGCCAGCAAGCTCCGGGAAATGCGCGTCAGGCCGATCCGCCGGTCCACCATCGTCGGAAGTATAGCGACGGAGCGAATTGGAGTACGTACCGCGCGCGACAGGACCTCACAAAACTGCATGCACGCTGCCGCGCCAGAAACCGAAACCAAGTCCATGTTGCAGGGAATCAGCACCTGTTGGGCATAAACCATCGCGCATGTCTGCATCTGTCCGATCGAGGGCCCTGCATCGATCACAATCGCGTCATAGGCCGAGTCGTAGCGAGCGAGCAGATCCTCCAGCACCCGCTCGCGTGCAAGTTCGTTCCCAATATGCCGCTCCGCATCGGCTGTTTGACGATTGCTGCACAGGACGTGTAGCGTGGGCGAGACGACTTCGACGCAGAGTTCGAGATCGAAGCGCCGGATGATGAAGTCTGCGAGGTAATGCTTGGGCCGCAGGCGAAGGATCATGCTCAGGGATCCTTGCGAATCAGCATCGATCAGCAAGGTTTTCTTTCCTCTGAGCGATAGCGAGTGGCCCAGGACCATTGACGTGACTGTTTTGCCGACTCCACCGCGCTGGTTTGCCACTACGAGTTTCATCGGCATTCCAGCACCTCATTGGCGTCGCCAAGGGTACTGGTGTGATTGGGTTGTGCGCACAGGGAAGAGAGGCTGGCCAGCCCAAATGAGGCTGGACGGGAAGAGAAATTTGAGCAGAATTGTAGATCAGAGGTATGCCGTAGGTATGCCATACGCTTCGCGCCTTTGTGCTCTAAGTCGAGTCTTTTCAGTCCGAACAAAAAGTGCTTCCGTGCGGGCTTAGGCTAGCGTAAGTTACTGATTTGACATGAGCTTAGATATGGATGGACCTAGCCTACTTCCTTAACTCTTAATCAGTTATCCATTCGCACCGCGAAAGAAGCTGTGTCCTTAAGAAGGCAATCCGAACCGCGTTCAAGTCCAGGAAGTGCGGGGCCTGAAGCACGGAAGGCAGCCGTTCCGTCTCCGAAGAGATTGAGTGGATGCCAAGGCCGAAGGACTCCAGCGCACTCAATCCCCACCGGGTGATCTGATAAACCGCACCGGTATGGATCGTTCTTGCCGGTACGACCTGTATGAGATCGCATTCGAGAAAGCGGCCGATCCGCTGGCGAATGGCCGAGGTTGTCGCCTTGATATGTGCGCGCATCGCCAACTCAAGCAGCTGCCAATGGGAAATGAAGGTGGCGTTGCGAATCAAGGCGAGAAGGCACCCGTCTGCATTCGGGTCGAATGTGACCCGGCTCATGCGCGGTGAATGTCTCTTGCGCCCGGGGGGCAGCGGCATGGTCCGTCGAGGGGTTTCCGGGGTTTTACCATCCATGGCGGCTCCCGTCTGTCGTCTGTCCCGGACACGTCTTGTTTCCACCCGTGTTACGGAGGAAGGCAATATCATCTCCTTTCCGGGCTCCGGCGGGAAGCGCAGAGCTGGTTCTTGATCGCCAGTGGGCTGAAACGGAATGCGTCAATCCTACCGTCAATTTGCCATTCATTGATGCGGACGCGGCGGTCAATTGGCACCACCTTCCGTATCCCGATTGTCCGGGATCCTGCTCTGGAGTTTGTTCAGGACCTCGCGCTGATTGGCGATCTTGTCGTCCTTTGCCTGCAACTGCGCGTCTTTCGTTGCCACCTGTGCCGTCAGAATTGCGAGAGTCTCCTTAGCCTTTTGAAGCTCAAGCTTCCTCAACTCAGTGTTCTCGGCATCGCTCTCGGCAGGGACTTTCTGAGGTTCGGAGATCGCCTCAACGGCCACTCCTGAATCCGCCGGCGGTTGGGGCAGGGGGAGTTCGCCTGACGAATCCTCTCCTTCCGCCTTGGCAAATCGGGCGATTTTGACCGGCAAAGGGATAGCGTCACTCTGCGTCGCCTTCTTGGCCGGAATCGACGGAATCAGTCCGAATTAGGCGCTGACGTTCGCTCAAAGACCAGCCCGTGAAATTGTTGCTCTTCGTCGCTGTTCACCCGGTCCGGATGCTTCTTCTAACCGACCTTCTGTTGCGTCCTTTGTAGATGGCGGATCCGACGCATCAGAGGCATTTGCCCGCTGTTGTGCGGCTCGTTCCCTCGCGGCGCGATCTTCAGCGTTCACTTCGACCAGCCTTTTGTGTGCCTCGGTCGCCTCAAGCGCCTTACCGCGCGCAAACACGTGGGCATTCCAGAGTTGTGCGACGATGCCCCCGGCAATCTGTAGCCGGTCCTCGCGCTCACGCAGAAGCCAGACAGTGTAGGAGCAGGACAACATCATGCCGGCGATGAGAGTGAGCAGTAACCAGAAATGGACGTTCTCAATTGTCTCCTGCACAAGCATGGCGCGCCATTCGTCGAGCAGGCGGCCATAGGGGACGTTGCACGGATTAATTCCCTTCAGTGCGCGTTCGATGGGCGACTCCAGGAATGGACTTTTCGCTGTAGAGCCAGGCTTGACCGCTGGATCGTATCTCCAGCGCTCCGACGCACTCGAACTTCCAGTGCCGGCCTGAGCCGGTGGCTGCTGCGGTGGGATGTCATGCAGCTGCTGATTGCCGGACTCGGAATCGAACTGCTGCTGGTAGGTTGGGTCGCCCGGCACCGGCCCAGTGTTGGTTTGGCACGGCGCGGAAGCCGCCGTGAAGAGCAAAACAACGAGCAATAGAGTTTGTTTCAATGGACTTTTCTCCTTCGATTTGCAAACGGATGGCGTTACCGAGAACGTCCGTGCTGCCGCACGACATGCGTTGGCTGCGCCATCATAAACATAGTATACATAGTTACGATATGTAGTCTATGGACAATTAGGCGCGGCGAAGGGGGAGAGCGCCTGCACTGGAAGGCAGGATTTACTATGTCTGATTTCTGGTAGGAGGCGTGCTCGATATACACTCCCCGGGGGAGTGCACATCCTTGGGGTAGCCCTTAGGTTGGGATGATGGTGAATTTCTTCACTTGGGCAACAGCGGCGAACTTGTTCTGGACCGCGTAGTGAGCGACCAAGATTCGCAGGGCCTCGCTTCTATTGTTTGAGCTGAGGAGATGCTTCGCGTAGATGAGGAGCAGAGCATTCTCTTCGGGAGTCCAGTCGACGATCAGCTGCGAGAAGCGCTCGCCGTTCTCGTAGGCAAGGTTGCTCCAGACCTCCTGGTGAAACTTCGTGACCTCTGTCAGCTTGATCTTCTTCTCAACGGCGAGGCCCACAATCATCTTCGAGGCATTTGCCTTAGATAGATGGAACTTGTGCCTGATTTTCTCGAGAAGCGTCAGCGTCGGGTCGTCCAGGGAGAGGCAAGCCCTGATGAGCGTTGGTGCGTTGGGATCTTTGATTCGTGGCATAAATGTGCTTTCCTTGCCCGGGCATTCCCAGCTCGCAAGAATATTTATTATATGACGACTAGTACCGTATTACGAGCGCTCCGGCCGTCAGTATCCGCCCGGAACGTGCCTTTCGAAGTATCGGATCAGTCGGTTTTGGCACGCCGCAACGATCTCATGTTTGAGGTCGGCGTTCCATTGGCACCATATTCTCGGCGCCCAGCGGACAGAGTTGACTTCGTCAATCACGAACGACTCAGTAAGGTAATGCACCGGCTGCTTGCGAATGAGTGCTTCCCAAGCGCGCACCGTCTTGCCGGATAGCGAACCCGGTTCAACGATATTGGGATTCTCTTCAACCTTGTTTTGCACAGATCTTGCCACGAAGAAATCTCTAAAGCGCTCCGCCAGAATGGTGAGCGGTACTCGACCATCGGCGTCAGTGAGTTCTGCCATTGAGATGAGCAGGAGCATCTTATAGCTCATAACCATTCGCTGCATCTCGATCTCGTAAAGCAGCTGGCAGGTCTCTGGCGGAAGCACGCCGGGAGTCGTGACAACCTCAACTTCCTCCAGCGGTTCGTGCGTACGGGACCTGCACTCGGACACGCGACGCTCGAAGTCGGTCTCTCCTATCTCGCGGAACTCATACCCGTGTTCATCGAGGAAGTCCTTGTGCTGCGGCACCAGACGGTTTGCGATGAACATGAGCCGAAGATGCGTCGATGGGTACTTCGCTCTGTAGTCGAAGTAGTAGTAGAAATGGCGCTGGAGATGATTCTCGTCGAGCCGCCCGCGCTGTATCTCTACGAGAAGGTGGCGCGAGAGCACGTCACTGAACAGGACGTCAGGGCGCCGGCCATTGATCACGACTTGCCGGCGAACGAGTGTTAGACCCGGTTCGATGAACAGGCCGGGGCAGTTCGCTACGGCCTCCTCCATGTGTTTCTCGAGCATGTTCAGGCATTCTCCGAGTTTCCAGCTAATTTTAGCGAGTAACTCGTGCTGCGTCCGCCCCCGGAATTCCGCACGAGGATGCCATGCTCGACCAAGCGGCCGATGTCGCGCGCCGCTGTGTCCTGCGACGATTTGGTAAGCTTCGCCCACTTGGATGTGGTGAGCTTCCCTTCGAAGTCATCGAGCATGAGATTGAGTACGTGGCGCTGGCGCTCGTTCAACGACAGGTTCGCGATTGACTCCCAGAAACGTGCCTTAATGAGGACGGATTCGAGTGTCTTCTGTGCTTCGTCGATTGCTCGCCCGAGACAATTGAGGAACCAATCCATCCAGAGGGTGACATCCATCGTCCCCTTCTGCGTTTTCTCCAGGATGCCGTAGTAGTCCGCGCGCTCCTGCTGAATCTGCGCTGACATGCTGTAGAAACGCTGCGAGCTCTGCTCCGAGCGGGCGAGCGCCATGTCGGCGATTGCTCGCGCGATGCGACCGTTGCCGTCTTCGAAGGGGTGTACGGTGACAAACCACAGATGAGCGATGGCCGCGTTCACCACCCAGTCGGCCTCTTGCCTTCCGTTGAACCACTCCAGGAAGCGTGACATCTCGTCGTTGAGCCGCGGCGCCGCCGGTGCTTCGTAGTGAACGTGCTCGTGCCCAATTCGGCCGGAGATGACCTGCATGGGGCCGGCCGCATCGTCACGCCACTCGCCCACCCTGATGCGACTCATGCCACTTCGCCCGGTGGGGAACATCGCAGCATGCCAGCTGAATAGCCTCTCAGCGGTCAGAGGATCCTGGTATCGCCGCGTGGCATCGAGCATCATCTCGACGACGCCTTCAATGTGACGGTCGACAGTCTTCAGTCCGCCGATGTCCATTCCGAGTCGTCGCGCAACCGAAGAACGAACCTGGTTGATGTCCAGTTTCTCGCCCTCGATCTCGCTGCTCTTGAGAACATCTTCGGTCAGGGTCTCCAGCACTGCTTCTTGCTGCAGCTTGAAGCCGAGGCCTTCCATGCGGCCAACCAGCCGGCCCTGCCGGTGACGCACGTCTGCCAACGTTTTGCTCAGGGCCAGCCGATCCCAATGGAAGTTGGGCCAGTCTGTCAGCTCGTGGATGTACTGGATAGTCCGCATATGATGCGGAGATTATAGCCTGTAATCTCCGCCATGAATATTGCGCGTAAACTCATCTGTCTTGCGCGGAAAAATACGCGCAATTTATATTGCGTACAATTTCGTGTGATTGCGCGATATCGGTGATATATTGCGCGATAGTGCTTTTCGCGCAACTACGAGAGGTCACCCAGTACCCAAGCGAATAGCTGAAGAAGATATTGCAGAGATTCTCGCTGCGGTCGCGCGCCATCCCGGAGGCGCACGACGTGCGGACATTGCGAAGAGCTTGTCTCAAGAGCTGGCTCAGCGCACGCTGCAATTCCGTTTGAGGAGTCTGGTCCAGGCTGGCCGCCTGGTACCCGAAGGTGAAGGCAGGGCGGCGAAGTACCTTCTGCCGACGCCGCACCTGGAACCGCCCCTGTGAAGGCGGGCGGAGACGACAGCGGTGGTGCCGATCTCGACGGCGGGTACCAAGATTCAGCACCAGCTCAGTCAGCCGGTCACGGCGCGAAAGCCTGTAGGTTACAATCGCGAATTCCTCGACGGCTACCGGCCGAATGTGCGGTTCTATCTTTCGGCGGAAGAGCGCGCGCGCCTGGCGTCGATTGGAACGCGGCATGTTTCGGCGGAAGCTGCGGGAACCTACGCCAAGCAGATTCTGAGCCGCCTTCTGATCGATCTCTCGTGGAACTCAAGCCGCCTTGAGGGCAACACTTATTCGTTGCTCGACACCAAGCGCCTCATTGAATTCGGCGAGGAGGCCGAAGGACGGGACCGTCTTGATGCGCAGATGATCCTAAACCACAAGGATGCTATCGAGTTTCTCGTCAACGCGGCCGATGAGATTGGCTTCAACCGCCACACGATCCTCAATCTTCATGGAATTCTCGCCAATAACCTCCTGGCGGACGAGGGCGCTGCGGGTCGGCTGCGGCATATCCCCGTCGGCATCGAACGATCGACCTTTCAACCGCTAGCCGTTCCCGAGCAGATTGAGGAGTATTTCAACCAAATTCTGGCGACGGCGGCGGCAATCGAGGATCCCTACGAGCAGTCGTTTTTCGTCATGGTTCAGTTGCCGTACCTGCAGCCGTTTGATGATGTCAATAAACGTGTGTCACGGCTCGCGGCCAACATTCCTTTCATCAAACGGAATCTTTCGCCGCTTTCGTTCACCGATGTACCGAGATCGCTCTACACCGAGGCGATGCTCGGAGTTTACGAACTGAATGATGTTTCTCTCCTCAAGGATGTATTCCTCTGGGCCTATATCCGGTCAGCAGAACAATACGCTGCGGCGCGGCAGTCGCTAGGCGAACCTGATCCCTTCCGGTTCAAGCATCGCGCGGCGCTCCGGCACGTTGTCGCCGATATTGTGCGCGCGCGCCAGACTCGTAAGGAGGCGCCCGCCTTCCTGGCGCAATGGATTGAAGAAAATATCGCGCCGGATGAGCGCGCGCGCTTCCGGGAGATGGCCGAATCTGATCTTCTGGGCCTCCATGAGGGCAATTTCGCGCGGTACCAGTTGAGGCCGGCCGAATTTGCGGCTTGGCAAGAAGTGTGGGAAGAAAAGCGCGCGCGATAAAGACCTTCATGCCGGGGGCGGAGTTTGCATCGACGAGAACTCTCGCTTTGACGGCGAACTTGTTGAGAAGGGTTCCAATGTGCAGCTTTGGCAGTCAGGAAGGGAAGCAATGCTGCGTTTCGAAATTCTGTGCGTTCTCAATCCCAACCAGACCTTGGAAGCGCCCGACAACTTGATCTTTGCACGGTATCGATGCCTCGGGCATACGTCGAGGCCGTGCATGTCAGCGGAAGATCGCCTGAAGTAGCAGGAAATCTTCGTGAAAGGATTCTCTCCATTGCCATCTCCTGATAACGAATGCTGCAGCGTTTACGAGGACTTATATCTCACGGTGGTGTCGGCTGCTTTGCGCCTTAAGCCGCAAAGCAGAAGCAGAGGTATATGATCATAGGTTCGCAGACTTTACCAATTCTGGACCCCAATGTTCGACACTACAGGACAAGACATTTCGCTCCTCTCAGACGAAGATCTTCGGGCCTTAGTCGGGCGGCTGTGTGAAGCTGAACTACGCCGAAACGGTCTGTCTCCCTTGGCGGTGACCTGGGGTGGGAATCAGAACGCGACGGATGGTGGCCTCGACGTTCGAGTCGCCTCGGTTGCTGACCCTCCTCCTGGTAGTGCAATTGTTCGTCGCAATGTTGGCTATCAGGTGAAGGCTGAGGACATGCCGCGTGGTGAGATTCTCGCGGAAATGAGACCTGCCGATTCACTGAGAGCCTCCATCCAAGAGCTCGCCGACCTGTCGGGTGCCTATATCATTGTGAGTTCCAAAGGGTCGGTCTCACATTCGGCTTTGCGCGCGCGTAAGCGTGCAATGAGCGATGCTGTGGCAGATCTTCCCAACGCCAACAATCTGCTTCTGGATTTCTACGATCGGAATCGCTTAGCAACATGGGTCCGCGACCACTATGGCATTGTTGCGTGGGTAAGAGAAAGGCTTGGAAAGGCGATTCCTGGCTGGAGACCATATGGCGACTGGCCAGTCTCCAATGAAGGTGGCGATGGGCTCT